>JAEUMT010000036.1 GCA_016791365.1 Hyphomonadaceae bacterium
GGGTGCTGTCTGGCTACGCCTTTCTGTGGGGGCGGTGCGCCTCGGCGTAATAAATTTGTGTCCCCGCGCCCCCACCGTCGCGAGCTTTGCTCGCGACACCTCCCCCGTTCACGGGGGAGGAAACACCGTCGCGTAGCATTCGCGCCGCGTCTTCCGGCGGCGGCAGGCTCTGGGCCGCGCAGAGCCGCACCATCGCCATCTCAACCGCGGCGATCGGATCGGGCGCCTTGCCGGCTTCCTCCAGCGCCTTGAGCAGCATCTGCCAGAGGCGCGATAGCTGGGCGGGCGAGAGGCCCGCCGCCAGCCCGCGCACACGGCCAACCCAATCGGCGCCGCCGATGATCTTCGCTTCGGCGCCAAGCGCCTGCGCGCGCGCCGCTTCGTGGCCGATGTCCAACAAATCGCGCAGGATCAATGTCGGATCAGCGCCGCTATCATATTGCGAGCGCGCTTCGCTGATCGCCGTTTTCGCATCGCCCTTCGAGATCGCCTCGAAGAGATCGAGCACCCGCCCGCGATCGGCGAGGCCAAGCATCTCGCGCACGTCGGCCGCCGTGACGCTCTCGCCAGGCTTTTGCACCAAAGCTTGATCGAGCAACGAGAGGCCATCGCGCGCTGAGCCTTCAGCCGCGCGCGCAATCAGCGCCAAGCCATCGGCGTCAACTTTCACGCCTTCCTTGGCGCAGATATTTCCCAAATGCTCCGCCAGGCGCTCGCTATCGATGCGCTTCAGATCGAAGCGTTGGCAGCGTGAGAGCACCGTCACCGGCACTTTGCGGATTTCCGTCGTCGCGAACATGAACTTCACGTGCGGCGGCGGTTCTTCCAGCGTCTTCAGCAGGCCGTTGAAGGCCTGTGTCGACAGCATGTGAACTTCGTCGATGATGTAAATCTTGAAGCGCGCCATCACCGGCGCGTAGCGGACGCTGTCCAGGATTTCGCGAATGTCGTTGATGCCGGTGCGCGAGGCGGCGTCCATCTCGAACACGTCGGGATGGCGGCTCTCCATGATCGCCTGGCAATGCTCGCCTGGCGGGTCGAGTTCGATGCTGGGCCGATCGATGTCGCCGTTTTTGTAGTTGAGCGCGCGGGCGAGCAGGCGGGCGGTCGTGGTCTTGCCGACGCCGCGGACGCCGGTAAGCATCGTCGCGTGCGGAATGCGCCCCAGCGCGAACGAATTGGCGATGGTGCGCACCATCGCTTCCTGGCCGATCAGGTCCTCGAAGGTTCTCGGCCGGTATTTTCGCGCCAGAACGACATAGCCCGGACCGGTCGTATCGTCGCCGAAAAGGCCTGGGGGTGGGGATTCGCTCACGTGAGAAACCTAAGACCTTTGCAGCGGATTACGACCCCTGGTCCAACGCCGTTTGTCAGCCATTTACCATCTTCCGGTTACCACAGGCGACCCTACGGCAGCGACGGATTGGGTTCATGACTGCAGCAACCCCCTCACGCCGGACCTGGATCATGACGATCCGGCGATTCGCTGAGGTCGCCTGGACCCGCCACGGGCCAACCCGTTACGCCTCCGTCGCCCTGACCCCCGTGCTGGTCGCCATTCTGGTGCCGGGATGGTGGTGGGCGTTGTGTTCGTTGGGAGCCATTGCCGGAGTGATCATTGACCTGCGCACGCAGAGCGCCTTCAACCGGCTCGCCGAGCAGGCGGAAACCCTCGACGAGGCGGGCCTGTCAAAGGCGGTGCAGCGCCATATCGCCAGCCTCGCTGTCATAACCGGCGTCTATGTCGCGCCATATGCGGCGCTGGCGTTCGCGCCGCAACCGGCGCCGGTGATTGGTCTGCTGTTCTGCGCCGGATCGGCTCTGATTTGCGCCACTCTACACGTGATGACGCGGACGATGATCTTCTACTCGGCGCCGGTCATTATTCTGGGTCTGATGCTGAACGCGTTCACGTTCGGGCGCGGCGTGGACGCGATCATTCTGACGGCGATGGCTGGCGTGCTGGGGGTGAATGCGATCGTCGCCGCGCGCGCCGGCGCCCGCAGTTTTGGCGATCTGATCGGCGCGCGTCAGAAGGCGGAGGAGGCCGCCGAAGACCTGGAGCGGCGCGTCAATGAACGCACCGCCCAGCTCGAAGTCGCAAGCCAGCGCGCGCACGCGGCGAACAAGGCCAAGTCGATGTTCCTGGCCAATATGAGCCATGAGCTGCGCACGCCGCTCAACGCTGTCATCGGCTATTCCGAAATCATCGAGGAAGATCTGGAAAGCGGCGACACTAGCGCCAGCGCCGCCGACCTCGCCAAGATCCGCGGCTCGGCTACGCATCTGCTGACTTTGATCAGTGAAATTCTCGATCTGTCGCGCATCGAGTCCGGCAAGCTTGAGTTGAAGCCGACATCGTTCGATCTGCCGTCGCTGCTGCGCGGCGCGCTTGATACTGTAAAACCTACCGCTTCCAAGCAGCGCACGACGTGTCAGCTCAATTTCGCGCCAACAATCGCCGTGATGAAGTCGGACGAAACCCGCGTCCGCCAATGTGTGCTGAATCTGCTCTCCAACGCCGCCAAGTTCACGCACAACGGCGCCATCGCGCTCGATATGCGCGAGTGCCGTATCGGCCGCCTGCGCGGCGTCGCCATTTCGGTAAAAGACACCGGCCCCGGCATCAGCGTCGAAAATCAGGCGCGGTTGTTTCGTCCGTTCACGCAAATCGATAGCACCAAGACGCGGGCGCACGATGGCGCCGGCCTTGGGCTTGTCATCACGCGCCGCCTCGCGCGCGCGATGGGCGGCGACGTGCAGGTCTCAAGCAAGCTTGGTCACGGATCGACGTTCACGCTGTATCTGCCGCTCGATATGACCGAGGCGCCGCCTGCGGCGGCGGCGGCCTAAAGGCGCGCGACGCCCACGGGGCTCAGTGCAGACAGGACAGCGACCCGTACGCAACCCGTTACGGCTGCTTCCTTCCGGATCTGACCGGGTTGGCGGGGCGGCCGTCCGCCGCCTGCCTGCGCCGCTCATATCGCCCTTGGGGAAGCGGTACGCAACCGGGAACGGGTGCGGCGGAAGCGCGTTCTCACCCCGTCCAACCACAAAAAGAGGCCGCCCAGACAGGGCGGAAACCGCGATGCTGCGTACCCTGGTGTTTGCTCTGGCGATTGGTCTTCCCGGCGTGGCCGCGGCGGAGCAATTCCCGCACGCGGCCCAAGGCGTGGAGGTGCGCGGCGAGGACGGGACTGTGATCGGGCGCGTTTCCTCGGTCGAGCGCAATGCCGATGGCGAGATCGTCGCGGTGGAAATTCCCGGGCTTGAGCCCGGCGACGCGCCTGCCGCGTCGCACGACCTCGTCGCCGAGGATTCCCGCAGCATGGTGATCCGGGTTCGCGAAAGCCGCGACCGTGAGGACCGGAACGGCGCTAGCGAGCGGCGCGTCCTACGCTAACGCCAACCAGCGGCAGGCCGGCGAGGACGAAGCCCAATCCAAAGAGCGCCCCGGCGGCCGGCATGCCGTATGCCGCCAAAGGCTGAAGTGTGCCGAGCAGCCCCACAGCAACCACGCTCGCGAACCACGCCAGCGCCGGCCAAACCGGTTTTTCGCCCGCCCGCACCCACGCCATGCTGAGCCCAACCAGCGCAATCGCCAGCGCCGCCGCGCCTTGTTCATAGGTGCTGAATCCAAACGGATCGGAATCCGGCCCGCCGATGAATGAAAGCGCGGCGACCGCAACGCCAAAGCTCGTCAGCCCGAGAAATCCCAGGCGCTCCGCGCGCTGGAGATAAATGCCGATCAAGCCAAACAGCAGCAGGATATCAATTCCGGCATAAAGCCATTCCAGGCTTGCGGGATCTTGCGTGAGTGGGAAGGAACTCGCGATGCGCAATGCGCCGCCAGCGATCGCGGCGGCGCCGGAGAGGCGATAGAGAGTGGCGTGGTTCATACGCCGATTTAATCGCCATTGTCAGCGCCTTCCAGCGAGAAGCATCGTACCAGTCGATATTGAGCGCAAGTTCGTGCTGGCGCAGGATGTATTTTGGGCATTGGCGGACTTGACGGCGACCGGAGCGGGCGCAGCCTCGCGCTAACGATTCAGCAGCTCATTCAATGCGTTTTGCGCGTTCTCGTTGCCTTGATCGGCGGCGAGGCGATAGAGCCGAATGGCCTCAGCATCGTCCTGGGTAACGCCCCAACCGTAGGCGTACATGTTGCCGAGATTGGCTTGTCCGAATGAATTTCCTTGATCGGCAGCGAGGCGATAGAGGCGGATCGCCTCAGCGTAGTCCTGGGGCACTCCTTGACCTGTTTCGTACAAGACACCAAGGTTGACCTGGGCGTGGGTGTTTCCTTGGTCTGCCGCGAGCCGATACAGCCGGGCTGCTTCCCCGTAATCTTGCCTTACTCCAGTGCCCCTTTCATGTATCAAAGCAAGAGCAAATTGTGCTCCCGGATAGTTTTGAGTCACCGCGAGCCGGTAGAGTCGGATCGCTTCAGCGTAGTCCTGCGCAACACCCCACCCGTTTGCGTACATCCTGCCAAGACTGGACTGAGCGTTCGCATATCCCTGGTTGGCAGCTGCCCGAAAGAGTCGCAGCGCTTCGGAATAGTTCTGCGGCACGCCGTGACCATCGCGATACAAGATGCCCAAGTTGTGTTGAGCCACCGCATTTCCCCGGTCGACTGCAAGCTGATATAGCCGAGCTGCTTCCCCATAGTCCTGAGGTACGCCAAACCCATGGTCGTATAAGAAGCCCACGTTAATTTGCCCGTACACATCACCTTGCGCAGCGGCGAGCCGGAAGAGGCGGAGCGCTTCGCCATAGTCGCGCGTCACGCCAAGTCCATCCATGTATGCGTTGCCGAGAGCGTTTTGCGCGCGCGCGAACCCTTGGGCGGCTCCGCGACGGTACCAACGGACGGCCTCCACCGGGTCTTGCTGCAATCCTCGTTCGCCATATTGGTACATTCCTCCCAGCGCCCATTGGGCGCGCGGATCGCGCCCGGCCGCCGCCCGCAGTGATTCCATTGGAACCTCGGACAGATAACCTGACCGAATGTCTGCGCCTGTCGGAGCGCCCCATTCTCTGTCGCTGATTTGATCTAACGCTCGCAGAGCGGCCGCCGCCGGATCGCGCGAACTAGGTGTTTGCGATGTCGCCGACGCCGATTGCGTAGGCGCTGAATGTGCGCAGAGATCGAAGCCGCGCCTCGCCGCCTCTAGGCTGCGCGCGCGCGTTGGATAGGTGCCTTCTCGCGTTTCCCGCAATCTCGTCAACAGGCTCTCCAACGCTGCCCAATCGCCGTTACCGGCGACCGCCACTGCGCAACCGGCGAACTGATCTGCGTCGGTCTCACGTTGGTTTCGCGCAAGCGTGTTACGTCCGGGGTAGAAGTCCCGATTTAGCAAATGCCCGAGTTCGTGGCCGAACAGTGCGATTGCTTGGTTTCGATCCGTGCCGATGACCTGGCGCACCCAGGTTTCGTTATAGAAAACGTATTCACCCGCTGGGACGCCCGGTATGGAGCCGTCTGTGGCGATCGTCTCAACCTGACGAACGACATGGCACGGCACCAATGTTGTGGACTCCACGCGCAATCCGATGGCCGATGCGATCTCGCGGATCAGGACTTCCGCCTCGGGCGCCGCAATGCCAAGAGTTTGCTGGCCCGCACTTTGAGCCTCCATGTGCTCCCTCGCGCAACGCTGCCACGGTTGCGCGTGAGACGGCATGACCAACGCGACCATGGCCACAACAAAGAAAATGGCAAAGACGACAGGGCGGTGCGTTTGGTTCTGCATCGAGCGTCTCCAAGCAATTCCTAGTTGGCGTCTTCGCCTAATTCCACGTCGATTAGTGGGCCAACGTCGTCCGCTATTCCCAATGAAACGCACGCGGCACGGTCGAAACGGCCGTAGATGTCGTACGTCAAGCGACCGTCGAAAAGCGACTCTTCGCACGCGCGCCTTGTGACTAGGCCGGGAAGAATTCTGCCGCGCGCCCTCACCCAGCGCCGTAGTTCCGCTGCGGCGAGTGCGTACTCACCCATGTTGAGCAATTCCAACAAAGTGGAGCGCTCGAAGTTTCGTCTCCCTACATTGTACACAAAGTCGGAGAGAGCCCCGAACTGCTCGTCAGTAAGCGCGACAATCACTAGCTCTTGGACGGCAGCGCGCGCCCCCAGAGTGTCGCCCTCAAGCAGTAAGGCGCCGTCTGCTTCGGAGAGGCCGGCCGCAAATGAGCCAAGTTGAATTTGCTCGCACCTGTTCAGCGCAATGAGGTGTCCGTATCCGATCGTACAATAGCCAACCGGGTCGTTGTATGCGTTCGGAACCCACCCTTCGAAATGCTTCAAAATGTCGATGGCTAGAGGCGCCATCGGCGGGACTGATGCCTCCTCTGCGATTCCCAGGGGGCCGCCCATCTGCTCAATCAACAGCCGCGAAGCTACACGTTCCGGTGTCTGCGCGTGTGCCGCGCCCAAACCCAAAAGGACGAAAACCGCTGTCACCCACGTCAACCGCATGTGTCTCCCCACAAGCTGTCGTCGCCAAACCCTGTTGTTCAGGTCGCGCTATGCTATACCGCACTCTCAACAAAGAAAAGTCGGCGAGCGACTGCTTCTTCGGCCTTCGTGATCTCAAAAATGCTTATTTGCCCGCGGTGTGGCCTGTGATCCAGAGCCCGCGAAAGACTAGGCGGCGGAGCGGAGCCGATCGAGGTCGGCGCGCAACATCAGCTTGGCGCTCGTTCCGTGGTTGAGTTCGGACTCGATGATGCGTGACCGGATCGCTGATCAGCGGAAAGGCCGCGAAAATCCGAAGCAAGCCGCCCGCAATCGCGGCGACCCCGGACAAACCGAAAAGCTGCTGAGCATTCATCGTTGCGAGCTATGGCCGCTCAGGCAAATGCAAACAAGCATAGGCGGAATGTGGATTTCGCCACTCGCGGCCGGTGACCGTTTTTCGCCAGGAGCGGACGTCAGGTTGCTCAGCGTCGATTGAACCGGCGCGGCTTCGCCGAAGGCACAATCATGCCATCAAAGCCTTACTCGTTACTCTGTTCAACGCGCGCGCTGCTGTTAGCCGCGGCGCGGGCTCTCATGTCTGCGACCATTCGTTCCGCAAGTTGGCGTAGTCGCGCCTCCTGCGCGGCTGTGTCTGGTGCAACCTGCTCGACGCTGGCAGCGCGGGAGCCGATAACTCGCACGTGACCGCCCGCGATCGGCAGCAGAGCGCTTCCGTCCCGCCGGAGCGACACGTTCATGGTCTGCGCTCCGCGAACGTCGCTGCCATTCACACGTAGGCTGCGTCGCACGTCCAAATCCGTTTCATCAAACTCCATGAATGTATAAACAAGCTCGAGTTGGGGAAGCTCGCGCGCCACCTCTGGGTCTTCGGTTACTGAGAAGGCCGAGGCTATCACTGGGTCAGTCATTGTCGTTGGCATGTATGGCGACGGGCGTGGCTCGGCGACGCGATATGATTGCCCGTTGGACAACGCGCAGTAAGCACTCTGTCCCGACGTGCTCTGCGCCACACCACACCAAGCGTCGTAGCGGAGGGAATTTGTAGTCATGCCGCCATACATTATGTCGTACTGCATCGTGGTATGATAAACAGGTGTCCCAGCGGGCAAGACCACTGTTCCGCGATCGATGGGGCCCGAGCTCAACAAATCCTGGACGGCGTTTCCTCGCATTAGGTCATTGTCGAGCCGGCCGACGCGCGCCGGTCGCACGGAAACCGACGCAATGACATCTCCTCTTCGAACGGTCTCAGCATTCGTTAAAACGACATCGCCGGTGACAAATCCGTCGCGCATGCGCTCGACGTGTCTCATGCGCTCCATCATTTCGTCGACAGTCGGAATTTCCTCCGTCGGCGCTACTAATTCGGGTTTGCCGCGTTCTACGCCGTTTTGCATCGCCGGCAGTTGAGCATCGGCACTCAGCGCGTAGCAGAAGACGGCCGCGGCCAGACCGACGACTCGTTTCATATTTTTCATATTTGCCTCTCCCGCTGGACGAACCTAGCAAGGTTGCGCACGGCGGCAAGCCGATGAGATGCGGCGAGATTTGGGGCAATGGTGCGCCGCTCGCGCGGTTCACAAGCGCCGAATGCCGATTCAACAGCCTCAGCGATCGGCCGGATCGTCCGCTCGCGCGCGCGGATCGGGCTTCCGGAGCGATACAGCGTGGCGTGCGCCGATCTAACCCGCGGCGTGGCCTGTGATCCAGAGTCCGCGAAAGACTAGGCGGCGGAGCGGAGCCGATCGAGGTCGGCGCGCAACATCAGCTTGGCGCTCGTTCCGTGGTTGAGTTCGGACTCGATGATGATGTCGCCACCGAGCAGTCTTGCGATCTGCTGCGTGATTGTTAGTCCGAGGCCGGTTCCGCCGTACTTGCGAGTGATGGAGCCGTCGCCTTGCTCGAACGGCGAAAGCACGCGCGCCAATTGCTCGGGGGACATGCCGATACCAGTATCGGTTATGACGATGTTGAAAAACGAACCGCTTGCCTGCTCCTCGCGCCAGACGCGCAGGGTAACGCGTCCGTCCGCGGTGAACTTCACGGCATTGGACAATAGGTTGCGCAGGCATTGACTGAGACGATAGGGGTCGGAGCGCAGCGTCATGTCGCTATCGGCGATCTCGACAATCAGCTCCGTTCCGTTCGCGGCCGCGGCCGGACGCACGTCGGCGATGGCGTCGAACACCACTTCGCCGACGTGAAACTCTTCAATCTCGATGTTGAGTTTTCCGGATTCGATCTTTGAGAGATCGAGCACTTCGTTGATCAGGCGCAGCAGGCCCTGGGCGGAGCGAAGGATGTTCTCGTGGTCGCTGAGCTGACGCTCGCGTCCCTCCGCGACGGCTTCCTCGATCAGCATTTCGGTGTAGCCGATGATTGCGTTCAGCGGCGTCCGCAGTTCGTGGCTCATGTTGGCGATGAACTGCGACTTCGCCAGGTTCGCGGATTCGGCCACGCGCTTGGCGGTCTCCAAGCTGGTCGCGCGTTCCTTGATGGCGAGCATTTCCGATAGCTCGTCGGCCATGACCTCATTGGCCCGATCGGCGCGCGCGCGGTTGGCTTCGTTCTCGCGATAAGCGTCGTTCACCAGCTTGAGCAGCCGCTCGTAGGACACGCCGCTGCCGTCCGGATTGCGGGCTTGATTGAGCTGGCGCTTCAACAGCCGATGCATCGCGACTACGCGGCCTCCTGGATCGTCACGACCGTCATCGTCTGGTTGTGAAGACCGCATCGCTGATCGCTCGAAGAGGTGGAAATTTCGCCATGCGAGTAGAAGCCGGCCTGTAACAGGCCCGAGAAGAACTGGCTGGAGACCGCCTCGACTTCGTCCGCTGTTTCCTGGCCCATGACCACGCGCCGGCCGACGCAGCTGATCAGCAGCGCCAATCCGCCGTCATTGTTGAGCGATCGGCCCGCGGCCTGCCCGGCCGCGACGCGCGCGCCCTCTGTCAAATGATCGATGGCCCCGCGCATCAGGCGTGCGCTCCAGCCCTCCGGGATAGGGGAGGCGAACGTCATGGAGCGTTTTTGGTAATCAACGTCCAGAACGGTCCGGACGACCTGTTCGCTGGCGTTGTCCGGATTTTCGATCAGCAACGGAAACCGCAGCGCCGCCGCCGGCAATTCCGCCGCGTCCGGGCCAAGGTAACGCTCATAAAGATCGAGCGCCGGTTTGCCGTCGAGTTCGAAGAGTTCGAGTCCGGCCGCCTTGGTGATGCGTCGCGGCGGGCCGAAAACGTCCCAGCCGTGGGCGCAACCCTGATTGATCACCATGCCGGCGCCGTAAAGGCCAAGCGCGGCGACAAATCGTTCGCGCGGAGCGCAATCGGCGCCAACAATCGTGCGTTCAAATGCGGAGCCGTCGGAGGCAAGGCCGCCCGCGATCACAACGCCGTTCGGCAGGCGCGAGCGGACGCCCTCAAGCAAGGCGATGCCATCGACATTGAGGCTGTCGCAAAACAACAGCACGCCGGCGAGATCGGGGCCGTCCAGATCCCTGGCAAGCGCTGCCCCTGCGTCATGCGAACTTTCGCGGGAGATGTCTGACTGCGCCAGTTTGACCGTTCCGTGATCGAGCGAGCAGGCCAGGGCGAACGCTGCGTCATCGCACAAATCTATGCCGCAGATCGCGGTGCCCGTGGTGCACCCGACAATGCGCGCGCCGGGATACAAGGTGCGTAGAGCGCTCTGAAAGCGATCATCGCTGATTGTCGCGTTCGGTCCGAAATAGAGAACAAAATCAGCGTTCGAGTGCGTTTCGCAATCAAAGGCGCCAGCTTCGTCGCGCCAGCGCATCAGGACGGTTTGCATTGCGGCAGGTCTCTTTTTTGGAGCGCCGAGGATTCCATAAACAGCATAAAGAGTTGGTTAGCCTTCCGGCCGGTGCACATTTCTGTCGCATAGGCCGAACGAACTAGCGCGCGCTTTTTTTGCGTGTCGTCATCGCGCTGGATGCGTACGCGTTGAATCCTTGGCGTACGGCTGCCCAATCCCGGCAGCCGTCTGATGCGAAGAAACGTTTTGGCAAGAAACAATGAAGCGAGCGCGAGACGTGCGGGACGCTGAGCTTTGCGAGATCTTCGATGCGCTGTATCGCGGCGGCGCATTCGCGGGTTGGCGTCTTGAGGATGTCTCCGATGCGCAATTGTTGATTTCCAACGCCGGTCAGATTTGGGCGCGCCGGATTGACGGCGAGGGGATCGCGGGCGCGTGGGTGCTGCTGCCGGGCGGCGCCAATGCGTGAGAGACGCCGTCGTCACCCCGCGCCGAGCGGCCTTTTGCGCGCATAACGCCTAGCATTTAGTAGGTTTTGACTGCGCCCGGAGCGGGCGTTTGCTTGACGGGCCGCGCGGCGCTTCATACCTCAGGGGCCATGGCACTGCGTTCCATCCTCATCGCGCCCGATGCGCGTCTGAAAGAGAAATCCAAGCCCGTCGAAGGTCCGGTGACGGACGAGCATCGCCGGCTGATGGATGACATGCTGGAGACGATGTACGACGCGCCCGGCATTGGTCTTGCCGCCATTCAAATCGGCGAGCCGCTGCGCATTATCGTGATGGACCTCGCGCCGGACGGCGAACCGAAAAAGCCGCGCTACTTTGTGAACCCGGAAATCCTGTCGCGTTCCGAAGAGATGTTCGCGTACGAGGAAGGCTGCCTCTCAGTCCCGGAGATTTACGACGACGTCGAGCGCCCCGCGCGCGTTCGGCTTCGTTATATGGATTACAACGGCAAGCAGATCGAAGAGGATTGCGAAGGGCTTTACGCTGTCTGCATCCAGCACGAGATGGATCATCTCGAAGGCGTATTGTTCATCGACCATCTGTCGCGCCTGAAAAAAGAGAAGGCGCTGGCTAAATTGAAGAAGGCCAAGAAACTCGCCGAAGAGAATAAGGAACACCGCCTGTAATTCGCGGTTTTTCGCCGCGCAGGCCTTTCGCCTCACGCCAAAAACTCTATTCTGCGGCCCGATTTGACGGCGCGCTCCTCGCGCCTCTTCCCGGGGGTCTCCATGACAGAAGCGTTTCGCGGTTATGTCTGCACATCTGCGGCGATTGACGCGGCCATCGCCGAGCGTTCGATGCTGTCGCATCCGTTCTATCAGGCCTGGGAAGAAGGCGCGCTGACGAAGGACGCGCTGCGCGCCTACGCCCGCCAATACTTCCATCACGTCGAAGCCTTCCCGCGCGCCGTCAGCGCCGTGCATGCCAATTGCCCGAGCGCACAAGGGCGCCGCTTGCTGGCCGAAAACCTCGCCGAAGAAGAAGGCGTCGCCGAAGGCAAGGACGATCACGCAAAGCTGTGGCTTGATTTCGCCGCCGGTATGGGCGCGGGCGAAGCTGAGGTGCGCGCTGTTGCGGTGAACCCGGAAACGCAAGTTTTGATCGACGCGTTTCGCACTCTCTCGCGCAAGTCGTACGCGTCGGGCCTCGGTGCGCTTTACGCGTATGAGAGCCAGCTGCCGGCGATCGCGAAGACCAAGATCGAAGGTCTCGTCGAGCGTTACGACGTCAGCGAGGAAGCCACGCTGAAGTTCTTCCAGGTGCACGAATACGCCGACGTTGAGCACTCGGACGTGTGCCGCGAATTGTTGGATGCGCTGCCGGAAGCGGATCGCGCCGAAGCGCACGCGGCCGCCTGCGAACTCGCGGAAGCTCTGCGCACGGTCCTTTCCGGCATGCAGCGTGAGACCGGCATGGTTTGCTGAAATCCCCCCCCGCAAGCGGGGGCGGTGGCGAGCGTGAGCGAGCCGGAGGGGGAAAGTCCGTCAGCCGTCGCGCTGCGCCCCCTCAGTCAGCTTCGCTGACAGCTCCCCCGTAAACGGGGGAGCAACTAGCGCGCCGTGACTTGTTTCGGGCCACCATCCGAAGCCGTGCGTGGCTCGATTGTTTCATCAGGGGAGACCGGCGCCGCTGGTTTTCCCTGCGCGAAAAATTCCAGTTCCGCGTTGAGCGCGCCGCCGAGTAAGAACACCAGCGCTGTTACATAAAGCCAGAGCAGCAACGCCACCACGCTCGCGAGCGAGCCGTAGGCCGCGCCAAAGCCCGGAAACTCGCGTAGCGCGAAAGTGAGCGCGCTCGAAGCCAGCAGCCACATGATTGGCGTGATGATCGCGCCCGGCCACAACCACTTCCACGGGGGCGGCCGCCGTCTCGGTCCCCAGCGGTAGAGGATCAGCGTCACCGCCACCGCCGCGCCGCCCAACACCGGCCAGCGCAACGCCAACAATAAAATCTCCGCGCCGCTATCGGCATTGATGAACGCCAGCGCCACTGGCGCGACGCCCATCAGCATGATCGCAAAAACGCTGAGCCCAAGGCCGTAGAGCGTGAACATGCCGGCCGCGATGTAGCGCCCCAACGCGCGGCGCTTCTCCGCGCGGCGGTTTACGGCGGTGAGCGCCATCAGCACCCAGCGCGTGCCCTGCAGCGCGCTCCACAAGGCCAGCACCAGGTTGAACAGCGCGCCCCATGCCAAGGTGTCGCCGCTTTGACTGAGCAAGCGCATCACCTGATCGTGGATGATTGTGACTACCGCGTCGGGTGCGACGCCGCCGAGCGCGGTTATCTGGTCGCCGATCCAAGAGGGATCGCCAAAAATGCCGACGAACGCGACGACGGCCGCGATCCCTGGGATCACCGCCATCAGCCCAAAAAACGCAACGCCCGCTGAGATCAGCGCCAGATTGGCGCGCTCGGCGGTCGCCATGACACCGCGCAGAACGCACCACCATTGCGCGGGCGTGAGCGAGAAGGGGTCGGTCGCCGGCGTGGGCGAAGTGGGGCAGGCGTCTGTACTCACATTGGAAAAACGGAACTTGGCATCGCCAGTTCCGTCATCCTGGACGCGTGGAGCGCGGCCGGGATCCAGGAATCTCAAGACTACAGTGTTTGTCCCCTGGATCCCGATTCTCGCTACGCGAGCCCCAGGATGACGGAAAGGGGCTAGGATGACGGTGCATCGGAATATGGGCATACGGACCCAATGACGCTTCGCCTCGCCTTCATGGGTTCACCTGCGTTCGGCTTGCCGACGCTTGAGGCGCTGATCGCCGCCGGGCACGAGATTGCGTGCGTCTATTCGCAGCCGCCGCGTCCAGCGGGACGTGGCAAGCAGGAGCGGCCGACGCCCGTGCATGCCTTCGCGGCGTCGCGTGGCATCGAAGTGCGCACGCCGAAGAGTTTGAAGAAGCCGCCGGAGCAGGAAGCGTTCGCCGCGCTCAACCTCGATCTTGCGATCGTGGTCGCCTACGGGCTCATTTTGCCGAAGGCGATTCTCGATGCGCCAAAGCGCGGCGCGCTCAACTTGCATGGCTCGTTGCTGCCACGCTGGCGCGGCGCCGCTCCGATTCAGCGCGCGATCATGGCGGGCGATAGCCGCACCGGCGTGCAAGTGATGCGCATGGAAGAGGGGCTCGACACCGGCGCCGTGCTTGCGAGCGTTGAAACGCCGATCGCGTTCGATGACACCACGCAGACGCTTCACGACCGCCTCTCAACGCTCGGCGCCGTGTTGATGCGCGACACGTTGGAAAGACTTGAGCGAAGCGAAATCATCGAGACGCCGCAGTCCGAGGAAGGCGTCACCTACGCCCACAAGATTACGCCGGCGGAAGCGCGGATCGATTGGAGCCGTCCGGCACGCGAAGTCGATTTCATGATCCGAGGTCTCTCGCCCGCCCCAGGCGCCTGGTTTGAATTCGAAGGCGCGCGGGTGAAGGCGCTGCTCTCCCGGCTTGGCCAGGGGGCGGGCGCGCCCGGTGAAGTCTTGGATGACAATCTGCTTGTCGCCTGTGGAGAGGGCGCTGTGCGTTTGCTCACAGTCCAGCGCGAAGGGCGTGGCCCGCTTGCCGCACAAGCGTTTTTGCGTGGTCAGGCGGTTCCCGTGGGCGCGCGGCTTGCTTGAGCCCGGCCCGCGCGGCGGCTAAGTAACGCGTAAGAGGGTGTTGTATGATGTTACGCGTTGTCCTGGTTGCTTTGGCGCTGGCTGTGGCTGGCTGCAATCAGCAATCCTCCAGCACGGATGCGGCTGACTCCGGCCCGCAGCTTGATGCGCCGGCGCCGGAAAGCGAACCGTCGCGCACCTTCGCCGCATCGAATGATGCAGCGCGCGCGGTCGCGGGCGAACTCACCGTGTCCGTGACGCAAGAACTTCCAGACGCCGCCGACGCCGACATTCAAGAGCGTTTGTCGCTGCGCGGCGGCAACGGCCTCAATGTCAACGCCGCCGTCACCGGCGCGATTTCGCCGGCGACCATGGTCGGCGGTCAGACGCTGCGCGCGTTGCTTGGGCTCGCCGTCGAGGAGCCGCAGGTTCTAGTCTATCGCGTCAGCGATGCGGCAGGCTCGCCCGGGCTCTGCACCGAGGGCGCGCCGACTTATGTCGTCGTCTGGGAGCCGACGACGCCCGGCGACGTGTCGATGAAGATTCTTGGCGTCACCGGCGGAGCGCCGGGGGCCGGTGATTCCCGCGCTTGCCAATTGCTCGAGTACCGGCGCTCCTAAGCGCCCGCATGCGCTATAAACTCACGATCGAGTACGACGGCGGCCCCTATCAAGGCTGGCAGCGTTTGCCTGATGCGCCGAGCGTCCAGGGCGCGTTGGAGGACGCGGTTGAAAAGCTCGTGGGCGTGCGCAGTGAAGTTATCGGCGCAGGCCGCACGGATTCGGGCGTGCACGCCACGGGCCAGGTCGCGCACGTCGATATCGAAAAGCCGTTCGAGGGGTTCAGGCTTTCGGAGGCTCTGAACGCGCATATCCGCCCGCATCCCATCTCTGTGCTGCACGCGGAGGCGGTTGCTCCGGATTTCCATGCGCGCTTCGATGCTGTGCGCCGTTATTATACGTACACTATCGTGAATCGGCGCGCGCCATTGGCGCTTGAGCGTGGCAAGGCCTGGCGTATCGGCTTGCCTCTGGATGTCGACGCCATGAACCGCGCCGCCGTGCATCTTATTGGCAAGCACGATTTCACCACCTTCCGCGATGGCCGCTGCCAGGCCAAGAGCCCGATCAAGACGCTCGACGCCGTCAACGCTGAACGCCGCGGCGATAAGGTCGCGTTCCATTTCGTCGCCCAGAGCTTCCTGCATCGCCAGGTGCGCTCGATGGTTGGCACGCTGGTGGAAGTCGGACTCGGAAAGATGACGGCCGACGATGTCGCCGCGGCGCTTGGCGCCAAGGACCGTGCGCACTGTGGACCGGTCGCGCCCCCGGATGGCTTGTGCCTGACGCGCGTCGATTATTAGGCCGCACCCATCCCCGGATGCGAGCGAAGCGAGCAGTCCGGGGCCCATAATCCCAACTGCCTAGCGCTTACATTCCGACAAACGTGTCTATGGGTCCCGGGCTCGATGCTGCGCATCGCCCCGGGAATGGGTGGAAGTTAACCGGCAAAATATTTTTGCAACACCGCCTCATAGCAATGCGCCAGTTTGCGCACGTCTTCCACGGCGCAATGCTCATCGACCATGTGAGCGGTTTCGTTGCGCAGTCCGAGTTCGGCGACGGGGCAGTAGAGGCGGAAGAAACGCGCGTCTGACGTGCCGCCTGTGGTCGCCAGTACAGGATTGATGCCGAAGGCTTCCTTCACGCTCTCACGGATCAGATCGGTGAATGGGCCTGGATTGGTGTAAAACGCCAGGCTCTGTGAACTGATCGTGCGCGAGTAGGTCGTGCCGGCCTTTGCGGCCTCGGCGCTGGCTGTTTCGTCGATCCAGGCGAGCAGTGTTTCCGCCGTGTGATTGGTGTTGAAGCGGATGTTGAGCTTCGCGACGGCGCGTTGCGGGATGACGTTGTGAGGGGCGTTGCCGACGTCGATGCTGGTGACTTCCAGGTTCGAGGGATCGAAGCCCGGCGCGCCATCATCGAGGCGCCGCGCTTTTAGCGCAGCCAATGTGTCCACCAGCGGCGATACGGGATTGTGTGCGCGTCGGGGGTAAGCGACGTGTCCCTGCTTGCCGTCCATGGTGATGACGACGTTCAGGCTGCCGCGCCGGCCGTTCTTGATCGTATCGCCGACGCGATCCTCGCTCGTTGGCTCGCCCACGAGGCAGTGATCGATCTTCTCGCCTTCAAGCGTGAGCGCTTCCAGTACGCGCTTGGTGCCGTCGACGGCGGGACCTTCTTCGTCGCACGTCAGCAGAAACGAAATCGAACCTTTCGGTGCGCCGTTGCGTAGAAAGTTCTCTGTCGCGGCGATCATTGCGGCGATGGCGGTTTTCATGTCGGTGGCGCCGCGGCCATAGAGCCGGCCGTCGCGCACTTGCGCGGCGAACGGATCGCTGGCCCAGCCGGCGCCTGGCGGCACGACATCGAGGTGTCCGGCGAAACACAAGTTTGGCGCGGCGCCGCCGAGGCGCGCGTAGAGATTGTCCACCAGCCCGAATTTATAGCGCTTCACGCGGAACCCGAGCACTTCCAGCGTCGTCTGCGCCAGATCCATGACGCCGGCCTCGTCGGGCGTAACAGAAGGCCGTCGTATTAGGGCTTGGGCGAGCGGGAGCGGGTCAGTAAGAGTGCGGGCGTCCATGCACCTGCTCTAACCGCGTGCGCGGCGGTGCAAAAGGGGGAACGCCATGAGCGATGTCGCGCCAGCTGAAATTGCGCCGATTGAAGCCGCCCGGCGGATCAAAACGCTGGATGTCCTGCGCGGGCTCGCGATCCTTGGCATCCTGGTTGTGAACGCGCCTTTCTTTTCAGCGCCTTGGCAGACCGCGATCAACCCGACCCTGCAGCCGCTCGCAATCGATCAAACCAATGCCTGGACCTGGTTTGTGCCGCATGTGTTTTTCGAGGTGAAGTTCATCACCCTGTTCTCGTTGCTGTTCGGCGCCAGCCTCTTTCTGGTTGGCGGTGAGCGCAGCGATCCGGAGCGCGGCAAGGTGCTGCGCCGCCGTTTGGGCTGGATGCTGTTGTTTGGCGTCATTCACGGCGCCGCGATTTGGTATGGCGATATTCTCCTGGTCTATGCCGTTTCAGGACTGGTCGTCATGTTCGCGCGCTCGTGGAGGGCGCGGACATTGATGATGGTCGGCGGCGTGCTCTACGCAGTTTTGTGTGCATTCGCGTTTCTCGTCGGCGCGGCGATTTCATTCGCGCCGGCGGAAGTCTTGGCGGAAGTGCGCACACAAGTCTGGACGCCAGAGGCGCCGACGCTTGCAGCGACGATCGCCGGCTTTGGCGGTTCGTTTGCAGAGTCACTGAGCGCCAATTTCGACGTCTGGTCCTATTTCATCGTTCATGAGCTGACGAACACCGTGCCGCGCACGATCGCGGTCATGATGATTGGCCTGGCGCTGTTCAAATGGGGCTTCTTTAGCGGCAATGCGCGCGCCTGGGTGTATTGGCTCGTCGTTGTGGTGGGCGCGGCGGCGCTTGCGGCAGTGGCGTACCAGGCGCAGATCAACTACGCCGCCGGCTTCGATTTCATGCACATGCAGTCGCGCGGGGCGCTGCTCAATCCGGCGCTCTCGATCCTGATCACGCTCATGTATGCGAGCCTGCTCATTCTCTGCGTGAAGTCCGGCGTGCTGGGCTTTGTCACCAATGCGCTGGCGCCTGTCGGCCAGATGGCGTTCACCAACTACATCGCGCAAAGCCTCATCATGACCGCGATTTTCTATGGCGGGCGCGGCCTGGGCCTCTATGGCGAGGTCAATCGCGAAACGCTGCTGATGATCGTCGCCGGCGTTTGGGCGGCGCAGCTTGTCTGGTCGCCGCTTTGGCTTTCGAAGTTCCGGATGGGGCCTCTTGAGTGGGTGTGGCGGCGCCTCAGTTACGGCAAGCCGCTTGCCATCACCAAAGCCGCCGCAGCATAATTCGATCAACAAGGGAGGAATGAATGAAGACGTTTATCGCAGCGATCGCCGTCGGCGCAGCCATGTTCGCGGCGCCCGCTTTCGCGGACACGATGCAAAATACCTATGGCAACACCATCGTCGTGACCTATGCGAGCGGCGCCGTGGCGCATTACCACTTCAATGCTGACGGCACATTCAGCGGCGTTGCGCCGGGCGGCTCTCACATGGCTGGTCGCTACACCGCCGAGGGCGATCAGCTCTGTCTCATTCCGCCGAGCGGGCAGGCGCCGCAATGCACGCAAATCCAGACCGATAAGAACATCGGCGATACCTGGACGCAGCTTGGCGCGGACGGGTCGCAAATCACGGTTGAACTCCGCGCCGGCCGCGAGGAGCACGCGCACTAATCGCGCAACAACTCGTTCACCCCGGTCTTCGCGCGCGTTTGTGCATCGACACGTTTGACGATCACGACGCACGCGAGGCTCGGGCCGCCTTTGGGATCGGGCAGCGCGCCGGGGACGACGACTGAGTAGGCCGGTACTTCGCCGCGAAATTGTTCGCCGGTGGCGCGGTCGATGATCTTGGTCGATTGGCTGATGAACGTGCCCATCGCCAGCACGGCGCCCTCGCGCACGATCACGCCTTCGGCCACTTCCGAGCGTGCGCCGATGAAGCACCCGTCCTCGATGATGGTTGGATTGGCCTGCAGCGGCTCAAGCACGCCGCCGATGCCGGCGCCGCCGGAGATATGCACGTTCTTGCCGATCTGCGCGCACGAGCCGACTGTCGCCCAGGTGTCGACCATCGTGCCTTCATCGACATAGGCGCCGATGTTCACGAAGGACGGCATCAGCACGACGTTTTTTCCGATGAAGCTGCCGCGCCGAACGACAGCGCCAGGCACGCTGCGGAAGCCTGCTTCTTCGAATTCGCCAGCGCCCCATGCCGCGGTCTTGAGAAGGACTTTGTCCCAGTGGTTCGGAAGCGCTGCTATCGAGACATTGTCTTCGCGAAACAGCATGTTTGGCGAGAGACGGAAGGACAGCAGGACCGCCTTCTTCAGCCAATCATGGGTTGTCCAGAGGCCGTTAGAATCGCGCGTCGCAACGCGGGCTTCACCGCGATCAAGCAGGGTCAGCGCCTCGTAAACGGCCTCGCCGATCTTGCCGCTCTTTTGCGACGGCGAAAGCTCGGCGCGCTTTTCCCAGCCGGCTTCGATTTCGGATTTGATTTCGTCGATCTGCATCATGGCGCCAGAGCTAGCGCGTTTGACCGTCCAATGCCAAGCGCAGCAGCGCCTTGACGTGCGGCGCCCAGTGATCGAGGTAGGGTGGGCGCGGCGCCGGATGGACCACGCCGACGAGCGCCGTTTGAAATCCCATGTCGTGCGCGGGTTCGAGATTGTGGAGCGTGTCTTCGATCAGGAGTGCGCCCCGCGCATCGAAGCCGCAATGCGTCAATAGCCGTTCGTAGCAGGCGCGCTGCGGCTTTGGCGTCAGGGCCGCCGTTTCGATGTCGAACACGGTATCGAACAGATCATCGAGTTTGAGGCTCGCGAGCACGCGTTGGGCGTGGCCGCCGCCGCCATTGGTGAAAATGATGCGCCGGCCCGGGAGGCTCCCGATCAGCGCACGTAGCTCGGCGTCGGGTTCGAGCACCGAGTGATCCGCTTCGTGTACGTCCAGCAGAAAGTCGCGCGCGTCGATATCGTGGTGGCGCATGAGGCCAACGACTGTCGCGCCGTATTGATGGAAATAGCGCTCGCGGATTTCGAGCGCGCCCGCTGTGTCGAACCCGGTGGCGCGCTCGATGTAGCGCGTCATCCGCTCGCCGATCTCATCGTAGAGCGCGCGGGCGGGGTAGAGTGTGTTGTCGAGATCGAACACCCAGGTGCGGATGCCCGCGAAGCTCATTCTTCGCGGTTCTGGGTTGGCGCGGCGGGCGCGCTTGGCGGATCGAAGCCGCGCCTTGGCGCCGTCGCGCCTGTCGCGTCGGCCGCATCATCCGCCGCCGGCGTCAATTGCCTCGGCATGACGCCCGCTTCGAGGAAATCGCGCTCTTCAAAGTCGACGACCAGACCGTCGCGATTGCGCGCGCCGATGCGTGTGAACAGCGCGGTTTGATAGTAACGCGTATCGCAGTGCTCCCGGCCAAGGATCGCGAAGCGCGCGGGGCTGGTGCAGAACGGCTCGCCGCCGGCCGCGAGGTAACGCGGGCCGTTCGGCGAATCCAGTGAAGCGTAAACGTAATAGACTTCCTGGATGAGCACTTCATCGATGGTGCGCACGCACCCGGCAGGCGCCAGCGCCCACCAACCGCGGCTTTCCCAGCCTTCGCCGCGACGGCGCGCAATCGCCGTCCATACGCGTCCGCGCGTGCGGTTGCAGAGCGTCAAGCCGACTTGTCCGGCGCGGCGGCGTGCTGCTGTTTCAAGGGCGTCGATCAGTTGATCCTGGCTCGCGCTGGGCGCGAGGCGCGCGGTGGTGCGAAACTGGGCTATGGCGCTGGCGATGCGGCGCGGATCGACGCCGCCGCGGCCTTCGCGCACGTCAAAGCCCGCATCTTCCAACAGACGTTGGAGTCCCAATTGGCGTGAGCGTGATTGCGAATATTGATTGGCTTCCGAGAACGACGTGCGCCAGCTGTCGCGCTTGTTGATTTGCACGCGGCGGAAGCGGCGCTCTTCGTAGCTGTCGCTGCAGCGCGGCGGATTTTCGATCTGGAATTGGCGCGTAGGGTCGACGCAGAGGCGCGCATCGCCCGTCCATTGCTGGCGCCCGCCACGGTGAGCGGAGGAGGTGCGGGCGTAGAGGTAGTGCGTACCACGCGCGAGCGGCGCGCCGATGGCGACACGGCATTCGCCGGGGCGCAGGCGCGTCCAGCCTTGCACCTGGATCGCGCGGCCATCCGGGCGGCCGGTTGCCGCTTCGAGCACGTATGTCGTCTCGTTGCAGATTTGCCAGCCGTTCGGCGCGCGCTGCTGCTGCGCG
Source organism: Hyphomonadaceae bacterium (assembly GCA_016791365.1). Taxonomy (GTDB): domain Bacteria; phylum Pseudomonadota; class Alphaproteobacteria; order Caulobacterales; family Aquidulcibacteraceae; genus Vitreimonas. The sequence continues at coordinate 21,281 of JAEUMT010000036.1, forward strand.
ACGGCGCTACCCGCGAACGCGAGCGCTGCAACGCCACCAACCGCCGCCAACGCGGCGAGTGCGACGCGTTTACTGAATAAGCGTGCCAGCGCCATGTTCGGTGAACAATTCCATGAGCAGGACGTGCGGCGTGCGCCCGTCGAGAATGACAGCTGCTTCGACGCCCTGGTCGAGGGCGGCGATGCAGGTTTCGAGTTTCGGGATCATGCCGCCAGTGGCGGTTCCGTCGTCTATCAGTTTGCGCGCGTCGGCGACGCTCATCTCGCGGATGAGGTTGCCGTCCTTGTCGAGCACGCCCGGAATATCCGAGAGCAGCAAGAAACGTTTCGCGGAAAGCGCCTTGGCGATCGCGCCGGCGGCGGTGTCAGCGTTGATGTTGTAGGTGCGGCCATCTTCCGCGACGCCGATCGGCGCAACGACTGGAATGTAGTCTTCCGGCGCGTTGATCAGAGCTTGGATCAAAGTCGGATCGACATCGCTGGGTTCGCCGACATAGCCGAGATCGACGACCTGTTCGATCATGCTGTCGGGATCTTTGCGCGTGCGCACGGCTTTCTCGCACGTGATCAGCCGCGCATCTTTGCCGGAGAGGCCAACGCCGCGCACGTCGGCTTCGCGCCCCGCGGACGTGATTAAGTGCGCGAGTTCCTTGTTGACGCTGCCTGACAGCACCATCTCCGCGACTTCCATTGTCTCGGCGTCGGTCACACGGAGCCCGTCCACGAATTGCGATTTCACGCCTGCCCGGTCGAGCATGCGGCTGATCTGCGGCCCGCCGCCGTGAACGACGACAGGATGCAAGCCCACGAGTTTCAAAAGGACGACGTCTGCGGCGAATTTGCGGGCAGTTTCCGTATCGCCCATGGCGTGGCCGCCATATTTCACCACAACGATCTCGCGATCGTAGATCTGAATGTAGGGAAGGGCCTCCGCGAGTGTCTTCGCGGCGGTCAAACCTTCTTCCAGCGCCGCCATGCGGTCTTTAGGGGGAAGCTTGCTCACCCGCGGTTCCTAAGCGGTAACGCGCGTCAGGCCAAGGCCGCGATTTCAGCGCGCAGAAGCTCAATCCCCAGGCCTTTTTCGCTGGACGTTGCGATAATCTCCGGGTGCGCGGCGGGGCGTTTGGCGAGTGCGGCGCGCGTTGCGGCAAGCGTCTCCGCGATTTCGCTTGGCTTCACTTTGTCAGCCTTGGTGAGCACGACTTGATAGATCACAGCCGAGGTGTCGAGCGCGTCCATGACAGTCTTGTCATCCGCCTTGAGGCCGTGGCGGCCATCGATCAGCAGAATCACGCGCTGCAGCGTTGGGCGTCCGCGAAGATAGTCGCGCGTCAGCGTCGTCCAGCGGCCGATCTCGGCCTTGGGGGCCTTGGCGTAGCCGTAGCCGGGAAGGTCGACGAGGCGCAGGCGATCGCCCATGCGGAAGAAGTTGAGCTCGCGCGTGCGGCCCGGCTCTGTCGATGCGCGTGCGAGCTTGTTGCGGCCGGTGAGCGCGTTGATCAGTGATGACTTGCCGACGTTCGAGCGCCCCGCGAACGCAATTTCGGGCAAGCTCGCGTCAGGCAAATGCTCCATGCCGGCGACACCGCGCTCGAACTCGATCGGTCCGGCGAACAGCAATCTGCCGGCTTCGAGGCGTTCTTCTTGTTCTTGCGCGGTCATCTCAAACCGTCATCCTGGGCCGAGCGTTAGCGAGACCCGGGATCCAGGGCTAACACGCTCACTCTACGATCCCCTGGATCCCGGATCACGCGTTCCGCGTGTCCAGGATGACGAGGACTAACTCGTTGCTGTCGGTTCTCGCCCAAATCTCTTGGCCAAAAACTTATCCAACTGCGTTTCCACGCCTTGCCTGCGCATGATCACGTATTGCTGGAGGATCGAGAGCGTGTTGGACCAGGTCCAGTAGATCACGAGGCCTGCAGGGAACGCGGCGAACATCACGGTGAACAGGATCGGCAGGAAGCGGAAGATTTGCGCTTGCACCGGATCGGTTGGCGGCGGCGACAGCGCCTGCAGCGCCATCATCGAGATGCCGTAGAAGATCGGCCACAGGCCAATCATCAGGAAGGCCGGCACGCTGTACGGCAGCAAACCAAACAGATTGAAAAGCGAGGTTGGATCCTGCGCTGAGAGATCGTGAATCCAACCGACGAACGGCTCGTGACGCATTTCGATGGTCACGGTCAGTGTCTTGTAGAGGGCGAAGAACACCGGGATTTGCAGCAGGATGGGCACGCAACCCGCAACCGGATTGATCTTCTCGGTCTGGTATAGCTTGAGGATTTCCTGCTGCTGGCGCTGCTTGTCGGCGGCGTAGCGTTCCTGCACTTCCTTCATCTTCGGCTGCAGGCCGCGCATCTTCGCCATCGCCTTGAACGATTGATAGACGAGCGGAAACATCAGCGCCTTGATGACGACAGTGGACGCCAAGATCGCCAGGCCGAAATTGAAGACGATGCCCCAGCTGGCGAAGACCTGACCGAAATAGTGCAGCATCGCGAAGAACGGGCGGGTCAGGAACCAGAAATTGCCCCAGTCGATCGCGTCGTCGAAGCGCGGGATCGCGGCGCCGCCGCCGGTCTCATCGCCGCCGCGCTCATAGGCGCGGAGCAATTCGTAGCGCTTGGCGCCGGCGAAGAAGCGCTGGGTGTAGGTGATTTCGCCGCCGACGGGCACCTCGCGCCAGTTGCCGCGATAGGCGGCGCGATAATCGTTGCGGCCGTCTTCGGTGTTGCTGTCGAAATAGACGGACACGCGCTCGCTTTGATCGGGGATGATCGCGGCCAGCCAATAGTGTTCGGTGACGCCGAGCCAGCCGCCCGTGCCTTGCGCTTCATCGATGCGCTCGTCTTCGCCGACGCGGCCGCGCACGCGATCACGCGCGTGCTTGTCTGCGTCCTTGAAGGTGGTCTGATGGCGCGTGTTGTTCGGGCCGAAGGCGCCGATCAGGCCTTGGTGAACGATCGGCTGATTGCGGTAGTGATCCGGCAGGCCGTCGCGGCGCACCGTGCCAAACGGGCGCACCTGGATCGGCGCGCCACTCGTGTTGCGCACCGTATCGGTGATCGTGAACATGAAATGCTCATCGACGGCGATGGTGCGTTCGATGGCGCGGCCGTCGCCGGCGTTGAAGGTCAGCGTCACCGGCGTGGTTGGCGTCAGGCGTGAGCCTTCGGCCGCCGTCCACTGGCTGCGCGAATCCGAGAGCGTGCTGGTTGCGTCGCCCGATTGAGCTTCCCAGCCAAAGAAAGCGTCGTGCCCGAACTCGGTGTTGATCGGCGAGAGCAGCGTCACTTCCGGACTCGTCGGGTCGATCGTTTGGCGATATTGGCGCAGGCTGAGATCGTCGATCCGCGCGCCTTCGAGCGAGATTGAGCCGTCGACCTCTTGGGTGTCGATAGCGACGCGCGCTGTTGAGGCGCTGAGCGCCTGCTCGCGCGTTACGGGGCCGCCCGTGGCCGGGGCGACCGCGGGCGCGCTGGCGTCCGCCGCGGCGCTTGGCGCGGCTTCGCGCTCTTGTTGCTGTTGCTGCTCGGCCTGCGCGCGCTGTTGCTCGGCGATCCGCTCGCGGTTCGGGCCGTTATAGAGAAACTCGAAGCCCAGCATGATCCCGATCGACAACACGATCGCGAGGATCACATTGCGGGTCTCGTTCGGACCCATGCCGCCGCCTGGATTCTGCATCGGATTTCAGTCGCTTTCGGTTGATTTTGCGGAGGCTTTGGCGCGTTTCGCGCCTTCCAGATCGGCGCGGAGCCTTATCAGTGCGTTTCCAAGATCGTCAAGCAAAGCAGGCCAAGCGGCAGATGGGGTCTGTTGCCGCGCCACCAAGACATAATCGACACCGGAAACGCCGTGTTCCGGCAGAAGGCGACGAGCGGCCTCGCGTAATCGACGCTTCGCGCGGTTGCGCTCGACCGCGCCGCCAACCTTTTTCGAGGCCGTAAAGCCGAGCCCAATGGGCCCCTCCGCCTCGCGTCGGCGCGCCTCTACCAGCACCGCGGGTCTGGATGCGCGAAACCCCGCCCGCACGAACAAGAATTGCGCGCGCTTGGTCAGCTTTTGGATGGGATGGGCAGTGGGCAATGGGGCAATGGGCGGCAAAAGGGGCGCAGCAGGCTTACCGCCTACCGCGAAACGCCCACTGCCTCAATTAAGCGGAGAGCTTCTTGCGGCCCTTGGCGCGTCGGCGCGACAGCACCTTTTGGCCGCCCTTGGTGGCCATACGGGCGCGGAAGCCATGGCGACGCTTACGAACGAGCCGGCTCGGCTGGTAGGTCCGCTTGGTGCTCACGACGACGCCTCAATGCTGAATGGGCCCGCGTGGGGCCGGAAAATGAAGGGGCGGGGATTACCCCAGGCCCTTGGAAGCGTCAAGGATCAGGGCGGGACAAAAGCTCTGGCGACAACAAACAGGATCGCGAGGGCCCAAAGCGACCCCAAGAAGACGAGGGCGTGCCGCTGTCGCGGCGTTATCGGAGGTATCATGGAGAGGCTCCTTCCTGGGAGGAGGCGGGAGTGCAGCAGAGCTCTCAGTCGCTGGCGGCCAAAGTTCCCCGTGCCAACGATATCCACAGCGTACGGCCGCATGCCCGATCAGCCGAATGAATTCGCGGTTTGGTTCCGAAACGGGACCTCGCGCCTGACAAAAACCCCGCCCTTAGGCTAGGGCTTGGGTGAATGAGCTCCCCTGACGATCCGGCGCGGCGCACGAGCGACCCTTGGCGGCGCGCCCGGGAGTTCGTCGATAGCCTGGCCGGCCGGCTGCTTGGGCTGACGGCGCTGGCGGTGATCGCCGGGGAGATATTCGTCTTCGCCCCGGCGCTGGCGGGCTTCCACGAGGGGTGGCTGCGCGAACGCATCAATCTGGCCCAGATCGCCGCGATCGCGCTCGAAGTCTCGCCTGATCTCAATATCACCGACACGCTCGAATACGACTTGCTCGAGAATGCGCAGGTTCAGCGCGTCGCGATCCAGCGCGAAGGCGAGCGCATCCTGCTGCTCGAAGACCCCAACGCCGCCAACGACGAAGTGCTCGTGCTCTATGATTATACGCGCGCCAGCGGCTGGCAGCGGTTCAAGTGGGCGCTTGAGACGTTCTTTGCGCCGCGCGGGCGCGTGTTGCGAGTTCTCTCGCGACCGCGTTTTGAAAGCGGGGAATTCGTCGAGATCGTTTTGAACGAGGCGCCATTGAAGGATGCGGTGACGCGTTTTGCCGAGCGCTTCGCGCGCGTCTCAATGCTGATCCTCATGGCCGCGGGCGCGTTGATCTATTTCGCATTGAGCGCCGCGTTCGTGCGTCCAATGCGTGATCTCACCGAAGCCATCGAACGCTTTCGCGATAAGCCCGAAGACGTTTCGATCGCTTTCCCGCGTAGTCAGCGCGGCGACGAAATCGGCCGGGCGCAACGCGCGGCCGCGGACATGGCTGAACAGGTGCGCAATTCGCTGCGTCAGAAAGAGCGCCTCGCCGCGCTCGGCGCTGCTGTCGCGCGCATTGGTCATGATCTGCGCAACATGCTTTCAACGGCGCAATTGGTGGCCGATCGCCTCGCGCAATCGGAAGACCCGGCCGTGCGCCAGCTTGCGCCGCGCCTGGAGCGGACGATTGACCGCGCCGCGGGCCTTGCGTCTTCAACTTTGAAATACGGCCGCGCCGACGAAGATCCGCCCGTGCTGGGGCGCGTGGATGTGAGTGAGTCCGTGGAGGAGGCGGCGGCTGAATCGCTGATCGGTTTTACGGGCGTGGAATATCGCGCCGATATCGAAGCCGATCTGGCGTGTGTCGCCGATCCCGATCACCTGCACCGCATTCTGGGCAATCTCATCCGTAACGCCGCTCAAGCCATGAAAGACCACCCGCGCCGCGACAAGACCCTCATTGTTCGCGCCGCCCGCGTTGAAGGGCGTTGCGAGATCGATGTGGTCGATCATGGTCCCGGCGTCCGCGAAAATCTCCGCGAGCGTTTGTTTGAACCCTTCGTCTCTGCGGCGCCGGAGGCCGGGGGCACCGGACTTGGTCTCGCCATTGCGCGCGAACTTACGCGCGCGATGGGCGGCGAACTTGAGCTGACACGCACCGGCGCGGAAGGCACGACGTTCCGCATCACGCTTCCCGCGGCCTGAAATAAGCACGAAACATTGAACCGCTAAGGCGTAAGGCCAAGGAGGCGCTTATGCGTACAGTACTTATCGCCGTGTTGTTGCTGGCCGCGTGCTCGGGCAGCGCGCAATCCGAGACGCGCTACGACCTTTACATTTTCCATCCGCGCGACGGCGGCGCGCAGACCTACGCCTTTGCGGCCGACAATGCCGCCGTGGCGATCGAAGTGCGCGGCTGTGGCGATATCCATTTGCTTCCCAATGCAAATGTCGTGGCGGGCGATTTACGCGCACGCCGCCATGCCGACGGCGTCAGCGTCGTCACTGTCGAAGCGCGCGGTTCGCGTGTGGACCTTGGAAACTGCGGCGCGGACGAGGTTCCGGAGGATCCGGAGGATGTCGAAGAAGATGGCGTCAACGAACAAGACAGCCTGGTCGTCATCGAAAACGCCAGTGCGCGGCAGATGCGCCGGATGGTTGAAACTCTCAATGCGCCCGCGGAGGTGCGGAGCGAGATTATCTCGACGCTCGGCCTGAGCTAGGCGCGGGCGCGGCGGCCGGCGCGGGGACGCGCCCAACCGCGCCTTCGCGCCGCGGGTCAGCGCCGCCTTCAAGCCCGCGCGGCGTCACGCGAATGGCGTGAATGCCGCTGACTTCGCCGAGGCTGGTTTGCTGCAAGGTCCAGCCGCGCGCGGTGAGTGCTTCGGCGATGCCGGGCGGAAAGCGGTTGATTTCCGCCGCCACCGTTTCCGTGCGCGCCGTTGCGTTGCCGACGTTGATCGCCTCCTGCACCGGCAAATTCCAATCCAGAATGCCGATCGTGGTGCGCGCGGTGTAGGCGATGATCGAGGAGCCGCCAGGCGAACCAACCACCAATTCCAGATCGCCATCGCGATCCGTGACGATCACCGGCGTCATCGATGAACGCGGACGTTTTCCCGGCGCCACGGCGTTGGCGACGGGGCGTCCGTTCAGCGTCGGCTGAAACGAAAAGTCTGTCAGCTGGTTGTTGAGGAAGAAGCCATTGGTCATGCGCTGGGAGCCGAACAGGCTCTCAACCGTGGCCGTCATCGACACCGCATTGCCCCAGCCGTCGACGATGGCGAGATGCGTGGTGCCGTGATCGTCGCCAAGATCGGTGCCCCACATGTCGTAGATGCCTTGCGTGCCTGTCGGTGCGCCCGGGTTGATGCGGCCGGCGGGCGCATGCGCGGGGTCGATGAGCAAGGCGCGCGCACCGAGATAATCGGGCGAGATCAATTCCTGCGCTGGCACGGGTCCGAATTGATCGTCGGCCATGTAGTGGTCGCGATCAGCGTAGGCGAGGCGGCTCGCCCACAGAAATGCCGACCAGTCATCGGCGCTGTTGACGCCTTCGGGACGCGGCCGGGCGCGTTCGTACATGCCGAGAATAGCGATCAGTGCGTTGCCGGAGGCCGGCGGCGCGGTGGAGCAGACGTGATGCGCGCGGTACGGGCCGCAGACCGGCTCGAACCGCCGCGCCTGCGCCGCGCTGAGATCGGACAACGCCAAACTGCCGCCGCGCGGATTGCGGCGTGCGGCGGCAACGATGCCTTCCGCGATGGCGCCTTCGCTCATCGCGCGTGGGCCTTGTTCGGCGATCGCGCGCAGTGTCGCGGCGTAGTCCGGATTGCGCAGCGTGTCGCCCGCCTGCAGCGGATTGCCTTGCCGATCGAAGAAATACGCGCGCGCCGTGAAGTCGGCGCGCAGGCGCCCGCCGGGGCCGCCGGCATAGGTGATGAAACCGGCGAGGCGTGGCGAGATGACAAAGCCGTTTTCCGCGAGCCGGATCGCAGGCTCGAACAAGCGCGCCCACGGCAAGCGGCCATGGTCCTCATGCGCAAGCTTCATCATCGAGATGAGCAGAGGTGTTCCGATTGAGCGCCCGCTGGCTTGTGCGTCCATGAACGGAATGGGCCGTCCGCGCGCGTCGAGGAACATGGCCGGCGATGCGCCCGCCGGCGCCAGTTCGCGCCCGTCGTAGCCGCTAATGTTTTCGTTTGACGCATCGTAGAAGAGCATGAAGCCGCCGCCGCCAATGCCCGATGATTGCGGCTCCACCAAACCGAGCACGAGTTCAGCCGCGATCGCGGCGTCAACGGCGCTGCCGCCTTCGCGCAAGATCTCAACGGCGGCGTTGACCGCGTGCGGGTTCGCTGCTGTCGCCATCGCTTCGCCGCGCGGTGGGCTCTGTTGCGACACGCCGGGCATCGAGCCGGATGCGCACGCCGCCAGCGCTAGTGCGAACAACGGCGCGGCAAGGCGCTTCAACGATAGCTTGTCAAACATCAGGACGCTTCCTACCAGGAGTGGATCAAACAACGCGAAAGACCACGCCATGGCGCGTCCCGGCCCCAGCAATTCATTGAGTGATGTGGCCGGTTTGTCCATAGGTTGCGCCGAAGATGCGAGCGCGCTGACGGGCGTCACCGTGATCGTTCCGGATATGCGTGCGGTATGTGCGGTCGATGTGCGCGGCGGCGGCCCGGGCACGCGCGAGACCGACGCGCTCGCGCCGGAAAACCTGGTCGATGCGATCGATGCGCTCGTGCTGAGTGGCGGTTCGGTTTATGGGCTTGCCGCCGCGGATGGTGTCGCGGCGGCGATGGGCGCCGAAGGCAAGGGCTTTGGGCTTGTCGATCTTCCCGGCGTGCCGCGCTCGCCGGTGATCCCGGCCGCCATCCTCTATGATCTCGCCAATGGCGCCGCAAAGAACTGGGGTGATGCGCCGCCCTACAATGCGCTCGGCCGTGCGGCGTACGCCGCGCGCGGCAAGACCGTCGCGCTCGGCAATGCGGGCGCGGGCGCTGGCGCCGTCGCGGGCGCGTTGAAGGGCGGGCAGGGCAGCGCCAGCATTGTCGCCCAGGATGGCTACACGGTCGCGGCGCTTGCCTGCGTGAATTGTTGGGGCTCGACCACGATGCCGAACCAGCGCACATTCTGGGCGCAGCCGTTCGAGATCGATGGTGAGTTCGGCGCTGTTGCGCCGAGCGGGCAGAGCTTCGATGCGGAAGATTGGGGCGGCGCCAAGTTCAACCCGCAACCGCGCGCCAACACCACGATCGCGTGCGTCGCGACGGATGCGGCGCTGACGCCCGCCGAAGCCAAGCGCGTTGCGCAAATGGCGAGCGCCGGCCTGGCGCGCGCGATCCGCCCCGTGTTCGCGCCGTTCGACGGCGATGTTGTTTTTGCGCTCTCAACCGGCATGCGTGAAACCTCGGCGCCGCGCGCGCTCACCATAGCGCGGCTTGGCGCGCTCGCCGCCGATTGCCTCGCCCGCGCCGTCGCGCGCGGGGTGTATTCGGCGCACAGCGTTGGTCCGCACCGCGCCTGGCGCGACGTGATCTGAAATGGCGCCGATCCCCGTTGATCCAAACAAGGTCCGCAGCTTCAAGACCGCCGACGCCTTCTACACATGGCTCAGCAAAAACCACGCCCGCGAAGATGAACTCTGGATCAAGATCCACAAAGCCGGATCGGGCTTGACGTCGATCACCGCCAAGGAGGCGATCGATGTCGTGCTCTGCTGGGGCTGGATCGATGGCGTGCGCAAGAGCTTCGACGACCAAAGCTTCCTGCAGCGTTATACGCCGCGAACGAAGAAGAGCATCTGGAGCAAGATCAACGTCGACAATGTCGCCCGCCTCATCCGCGAACAGCGCATGACCGCGCATGGGCTGCGCGAAGTCGAAGCGGCCAAAGCGGATGGCCGTTGGAGGCGCGCGTATGCGGGCGGCAAGGAGATGACGATCCCGCCGGACCTTCAGGCGGCTGTCGACGGCGAACCCAAAGCCCGCGCCACGTTCAAAACGCTGAGCGCCCAGAACCGCTACGCGCTGGCTTTCCGCCTCCACAACATGAAGACGCCGGCCGGCCGCGCCAAGAAGATCGCGACCTTCGTCGCCATGCTGAAACGCGGCGAAACGATCTATCCGCAGGGGGAGAAGTAGGGCCGGGGAGCGGGGCGCCCGGGCCAATTTCGGCTTCTACCCGCGCTTTGACCCCGACCCGCCTTGCCAGCGCCCCGGTCGGGCGCTATGCACCCCGCCTTCGCGCGCCCTTAGCTCAGCTGGATAGAGCACCAGACTACGAATCTGGGGGTCAGGAGTTCGAATCTCTTAGGGCGCGCCATTTTCTCTGCGAATTGCTGTCTCGTGATCGGGGACGTGCGGCGGACGGCGCCGCGCGGTGAGCCGCCGCCTCTCCAGGCGCCGCCGCCCGGATGGTTTTCGCGTGAGTGAGATTTTTTGCGGGAGGTCGGGATGTCACAATCGATCGGCCTCGATTTCGGCACCACGAACACCGTCGCGACGATGGTCAACGCCAAGGGCGAGGCCGAGGCGGTGCACTTCGCGCACGGCCAGGATGTGTTCGACGCGTTTCGCTCGGTGCTCTGTTTCTGGGAAACCCATGAAGGCCAGACGCGGCGCACGAATGTCGAAGCCGGGCCTTGGGCGATTGATGAGTTTCTCGAATTGGCGGGCGAATGCCGCTTCATCCAGTCGTTCAAGACATTCGCCGCCAGTCCGCTCTTCTCCGACACGCTGATCTATAATCGCCGGCTGAAGTTCGAAGATTTGCTATCGAGCTTCTTGCGCCGCGTGCGCGCGCACGCCGGCATGGAGTTTCCGAGGCGCGTCGTTATCGGCCGGCCCGTGAAGTTCGCGGGCGCGGGGCCGGATGAGGCGCTGGCGCGGACGCGTTACGAAGCGGCGCTGCGGGCTGTCGGGTTCGAGGAAATCCATCACGTCTATGAGCCGGTGGCCGCGGCGTACTTCTTCGCGCAGCGGCTCAATGCCGAGGCGACGATCCTGGTTGCCGATTTCGGCGGCGGCACGAGCGATTTTTCGGTCGTGCGGTTCTCGCGTGGGCCTGATGGCTTGAACTACACGCCGCTGGCGCATGCCGGCGTTGGAGTCGCCGGCGACGCGTTCGACTATCGGATTGTCGACCAGGTCGTCGCGCGCGCGTTCGGCAAGGGCTCCGAGTACAAAAGCTGGGACAAAATCCTTCCAGTGCCCAATGGCTACTTCACCAAATTCAGCCGCTGGAACGAACTCTCGATCATGCGCCACAGCCGCGACTATCGCGACTTGCAGCAATTGGTGCGCAGCAGCCTCGATCCCGATCGCATCCGCGCCTTCATCGCCTTTCTTGACGCTGACGCCGGGTACGCCATGAACCGCGCCGTGTCCGAGGTGAAGGCGGAATTGTCGCGCGCGGACGAGGGCACGCTTTCGTTTCACGCAGCGGGCGTCGATATCGAGCGCAAGATCAAACGCAGCGAGTTCGAGAAATGGATCGCGCCCGAGCTTGAGGAGATCGGCGCGTGTGTTGACCGCGCCTTGCGCGACGCGGGTCTGCGGGAAACCGATATCGACCGCGTGTTTCTGACAGGCGGCTCATCGTTTGTCCCGGCGGTGCGCGCGCAGTTCGAGAGCCGCTTCGGCGCCGGCAAGATCGAGACCGGCGATCAATTGGTCTCGATCGCCTACGGCCTGGCGCTGATCGCGCGCGAGCAGGACATCAGCCGCTGGGCGGCGTGAGCCAATGTCAGTGCGTGAGCCTGAGTTGTGAGATGGACTGGCCGATATTGCGGAACGCCTCCTGGAGCGTTGCGCGGTCATCGGCAAGGTAGAAGTGATCGTCATTGGTGGCGCACTGGCGGAACACCGACATGGCCGTTGCGTCGTTGTCGATGTGGAAGCCGACCGTATAGACGATGATGTTGCGGTTCTTCATCGCGTTGCAGATCGCGATTGTTTGCGATGCGGAAGAACCGTTGGTGGCGTTGCAGTTTGTGTGATCGGCGGATGAGCCCGAACCGGTGAGCGCATCGCGCGCGATGACCCCGTTGCAGAACGGCGAATTGAACGCGCCGTCCGTCATGAGCACGACGATCTTTTGTGTTTCCGGCGTGTTGTAGGCGGCCGGCGTTGAGGCGCCGCCCCAGATATCGCCCCAGTTTGGCGACACCGCGTACCAACCCCAGGCCGCGCCGATCTGACCGGCGGTGGAGCCGGTTGCTGTGAGGCTGTTGATGCGGTTGTGCAGAGCTGTCGTGTTTGTGGTCAGCGGGATGATGCCGGTCGCCGCATCGCATGGATTCGACGTGCCCGCGTAATTGTAGCCGACGGGCGCGCCCGCGGGCGCGGTGTCAGTGAGGGCGTTGCCGCCGATGCGTTCGGATACGCATGTTGTGATTGTCAGAATCCGCGTTGAGTTCGCGGCGCTGGTAAAGCGATAATATTGGCAGCCGAGCGTCGTGCAGTAGCCCGTGCCATTGTTCGTGTAGGCGCCGTAGTTCGGGCCGACCGAGCCGACGAGCGTGTAAGCATTGGCGGCGACGTTCGTGACTTGCCATGCGGTGTCCGTGGTTGAGTTGATCTGCGTCATGCCGCTGACGCCCGAAATCCAAACCCAATCATTGTTGGCGAGGCCGTGGCTGTTGGACGTGACGCGCACCTGGCACGCGGCTTCAAGACAGCGCGTGAGCGTTCCGCCGCCAGGATAGGAGCCGCTATAGCCGGAGGTGCTAACGATGTTGCCGCTGGAATTGCGCAGCTGGAATGTGCCCGCGCCGGTGTTGGTGTTGGCGATCGTGTACCAGCGGCCATTAAGATTGTTCGCCCAATTGCCCGAGCCGCTGATCCCGGCAAGCCACACGACTTCGTTGTTCGCGTAGGTGTGGCCGGCGGAGGTGAAGACGGCTGGATTGGCTTTTGTCACCGCGCTGACGGCGCGGGCCGTACCGTTTGCCCAGGCGGCGGCGCTGATGCCGCGGCCTGGTGTGATGGCGCCGCGCGCTTGCGTCGCGTAGGAGCCGGCATTGACGCCCATCGCCCATGTCACAAGCGCCATTTTCGAGTAGTAGGGCGTCTGGTTGGTTTGAACGATGAGATCAACCAGATCGCCGGCCGAGTTGCGCAAATCGGTGATGCGCTGGCCGGCCATCGAGCCCGTGGTGTCGAGCACAAGCGCGACCTCAAGATTGACGCCGCCGCGAACCGCTTCGGCGTCAACGCCGACGGTCCAATCATCGGGCGCGACCAGTTGGGCCAGCGTGGTGTGCAACGGCGCTGTCGCATGCAGGCGATAGCCGTTATTGCCGATGTCGGTCAGCGTGACGGTTGCGTTGCCGGCAAATTGCGGCGCCTCGGCGTCGAAGAAGGCGCGCGCGCGCGCGGCGCGATCTTCCAATGTCACGTTCGCAGGTTGGCGTGCGGCGGCGAGAACGGCGCTGTCGGCGGCGTTCTGCAACTCCGTGCGCACCATGACGGCGCGCGTGAAGTCGACGGTGAGACCCAGCAGGCCAACGAGGACGGTGCCCATCAAGGCCCACATCATGGCGACGTTGCCGCCTCGTGCGCGCGTGAACTTAGAAGTGAACATACTGACCTCTGCGATCGGTCAGTCTGGCAAAACACGCTTAAATCGAGGTGCACGCCTCGGCAAAAGCCCTTGTTTTTCTGTAATGCGGGTTTTCAGCGTTAACGCGCGCGGCGTCGGCGTTAACGCTTGCGGCGCTTTGGCTTACATAATCCCGGATTGGCGCACGCAGTGCGCGTGAGGCGCCATGTTTCCGCCGCACACATTGCAGCTTCGAAACCTTTCAACGCAGCCCTTGCCCAGAAATTACCCTTAACAGGTCGTGGAACTCGCGCCGCCGTTCGTGCGTTCACGGGCGCTGCACGTAACACGCGAATGGAGGGCGCCATTCCTAAGCTTACCGCTGACGACCTTGAGTCTGACCTGAAGCTGACCGCACGCGGCGAGGCTGACGGCGCAAAAAATATCCCCGCATCCGACGAGACGCGTCTTTCCGCCGTCGAAGCTATGGTGGTGAGCCGCGTGGAAGGCGCGCTGTCGCAGAAATCCAACGAAATACTGGGCGTTGGTTCGGGTCAGGACTTCACGACGCTGCCGCAGGATCTCGAAACGCTTGCCGGTGAGCCGCAAACGATCCTTACGAATTTCCGCGCGCGCAAGGCCCGCGCCCAGGCCGCGCTCGGTCTCGAACTCAATGCGGCGCAAACCGATTATGCGCGCGCCTATCGCGATTATCGTTCGTTCCGCATCCAGCATCAGCTTACCGACACCGAGCCGAGCTACGACAACGTGTTCTGGCGCAAGGTCTTTTGGCTCGCGTTGCTGTTCATCGTCGAAGTCGTCGCGAACGGCTGGATGATCGGCCAGGCCAGCCCCGGCGGCTTGGTGCAAGGTTGGACGACGGCGTTGATGATTTCAGTGCTGGTGGTGCTCACCGGCTCGCTGATTGGCGCCGGCCCGTGGCGCTATTTGAATTATCGCGGCGCCGACGGGCGGGGAAACATGCACAGGATTTGGGCCGTGCCCGCGCTCGCGGTTGGCAGCGCGCTGCTGCTGTTGTTCGCGTTTTACATCGCGCACTATCGGTATGAACTTTCGCACAGCTCGCTCGACGCGCCGGCGCCGGACAACATCCTGACTTCGGTGATGACGCAGCCGTTCCAGCCGTTCCAGCAATTGGAATCGCTGTTGCTGTTCATCATCGCGCTCCTGATTGGCATCTTCGCGATTCATCGCGGCGCCAATTGGGATGATCCATACCCGGGCTATGGACCGCGCCATCGGCGTGTCGAGGAAGCGCGCGAACGCTCGCAGGATATCGCGCAGCGTCTTGCCGGCGATGTCGACGCCGCCAAGGGCGACGCGGACCGCTTGCTGAACGAGGTCGCCGTCACCAGCACCAGCGCTGTCAGCGCGCTGCGTCAGGCCATCGCGCGCACGCAGGATAACGCGGCGATCTGGGACTACACCGCAGCCGAGATCATTACGCAGGGCCGGGACGCCATCGAAGTCTATCGCGACGCCAATCGCGATGCGCGCAGCACGCGTGCGCCCGCCTACTTCGATAAAGACGCGTTCGACGATGCTGAACCGCCGTCATCGGCCGAAATTATCGAGACGCTCACCACGGCGTTCGGTCGCGCCACATCGAACATCACGATGTGCAAGAGTCAGCTTGCAGGCGCCCGCGCGCAACTCGAAGCCGAGTACCATTCGTTCTACGATGACGAACTGACGCCGTTCCTCAAGAACATCGAAAACAACGCTACGGTGGCGGTTCGCGGCGAGTTCGCCGATGTCAAACGCCCCGTGCCGCTGGAGCCGGTGGAACTCGTGGACGAGAGCGGTGCGGGCGACGATGTCGGGCAGGCCGAAGCGGTTTCGTTCCGTCATCGCCGGAGGTCACGCTAGATGCGCCGCGATCGCGAGGCCGCCAACCGGCGCTATGCGGGCTTTACCGCGGGCGTGCTGTTCAGCGTCCTGGCTCTGAGTGTCAGCGTGTGGCTGCTGCGGCCGGCAGAGCTTGACGCTGCAACGCTCTGCCCGAAGGATCGTCAGCTCGCCGGCCACACCGTCGTCATCGTCGATCGCACTGATCGCTGGACACAGGCGATGGGTTCAGCGCTGACGCAGCTCGTCGAGAACGCACAGCGTGATACGGATCGATACGAAAAGTTCTCGATCGTTGCGCTGGATTCAGAGAACTCGGTCCACCCGCTGTTCTCGATCTGCAATCCTGGTGAGCCGACGTTCTGGTCCGATCTTTATCGCGGCCGCCGCTACACCACGCGCGATTTCGAACAGCGCTTCGTCGGCGCCGCCGAGCGCGTGATCGAAGATGTGCGTGAGCCTGCCGAAGCCAACACCAGCCCGATCGTGGAATACGTGCACCGCTGGCTCGGCAGCGACGATTTCAGTCCGGAGGTGCGCCAGCGCCGTCTCATCCTGGTGTCCGACATGCGCCAGAACTCGGCGCTGTTCAGCATCTATACCGGCGCTGAGGATCAACTGAGCGACGTCGTCGAGCGGCAGTTCGGGCCGTCCGCGCAGGGCGTGGCGTTCGACGTGTATTTCGTCGCCCACGGCCGCGATCACAATGTGAGCGAGGACGAGGTGCGCACTGCCTGGGATCATGCCTTCGGCCGTATCGGCGCGGATTATTCCTGGCGTCAGATCAGCTGAGGCGCCCCGGACGTCCTTTGCTGCAGCGCAACAGCAAGGAATTTCTGCCGTTAGCGAAAAACAGGGTTGTTTGATCCCTGTACAGGATTGAATAGGGCAACGAATTTCCGGCAATCAAGCGATTGTTGCCAAGAATCCGCGCCTGAGTATTTTCCCGCCGCAATCAAAGCGGTGCGTGCTTGGACACGCGCCCGAAACTCGTCTCTCAGGGAGCGAAGCGTCCACATGAATACATCGCGCCGCCGGGTCGTCCTCGCACTCGGATCAAGCCTGCTCGTCCCGCTCATGGGCGCCGACGCCCTCGCGCAAACTGCAAGCCGCGCTGATCGCACCTTTGAAGCGCTCGGCAATCGCTGGCTCGATCGTTCGATGCGCTTTTCGCCGGTCTCGGCGACCGCCATTGGCGATCACCGCTTTGACCGCAATGTCGACGACGTCAGCGCCGCCGGCCGCAACGCCTCGCTGCGGTTCACGCGCGACACGCTTCGCCAGCTTGAAGCCATCGACAAGTCGCAGCTCTCGCGCGCCAATCAGGTCGACTACGAACTGCTCGCCAATTCGCTGCGTGCGCAAATCTGGCAAACTGAAACCTGGCAGACCTGGGCCTGGAACCCGATGGGCTACCAGTCGATCGCGGGCGGCGCGCTTTATGGTTTGATGGCGCGCGAGTTCGCGCCGCTGCCACAGCGCCTCGAAAGCGCGATCTATCGTCTCGAAAAGATGCCGCGGCTTCTGGAGCAAGCGCGTGCGGCGCTCGTGCCGTCGCGCGTGCCGGCGCCGCATGCGGCGACCTACGCCGCGCAGAACCCAGGCTTGAAGTCGATCGTCTCGGGGATGATCGAACCGCACAAGGGCGAACTCTCAGCCTCGAAGCAACGCCGCCTCGAGCGCGCGATCGCGGCGTTCAACACTGCTGTCGATGAGCACCAGACCTGGATCACGCAAACGCTCGTGCCTGCCGCGCAGGCCGATTTCCGCGCCGGCGCCGAAGTGTTCGACACGCAGCTTGGCTACACGCTGCTCTCCAACCTTTCGCGCCAGGACATTCGCCGCCGCGCCGACGCCGCTGTCGCCAGCGTGCGCGAGGAGATGTACCGGGTTTCGAAAACCGCGCTTGCCGGCCACCCTGGCGCCCCCGCAACGCCGGACACGCCAACGGCCGAGCAGCAGCAGGCCGTCATCCGCGCGGCGCTGGATATCGCCGCCGCCGATCGCCCCGCGCGCAACCGCCTGGTGGAGGACGCGACGGCCGCAACCGAAGAAGCGCGGCGTTTCCTCATTGAGCGCGATCTCATCACGCTGCCGGAAGGGCCGGTGCGCGTGATCATGATGCCGGAATTCCAGCGCGGCGTCGCCGTTGCGTATTGCGATTCACCGGGTCCGCTTGAGCGCAATCTCGACACGTTCTACGCGATCTCGCCGATTCCGGACGATTGGTCCGAGGAGCAGGCGACGTCGTTCCTGCGCGAATACAACAGCCGCGCCATTCTCGACATTGGCGTCCACGAGGCGATGCCGGGTCACTACGTGCAGATCTATCACTCGAACCGCTACCCCTCGACGCTGCGCGCGGTGCTGGGTTCCGGATCGTTCGTTGAAGGTTGGGCCGTCTATGCCGAAGAGATGATGATCGAGAACGGCTTCCGCGCCAACGATCCGCTCTATCGTCTCTCGCAGCTCAAGGTTCAGTTGCGCACCATCACCAACGCCATCATCGATCAGGCGATCCATGTCGACGGCATGACCCAGGACCAGATGATGACGTTCCTCACGCAGACCGCGTTCCAGGAAGAGCGGGAAGCCGCCGGCAAATGGCGCCGCGCGCAGCTTTCCGTGACCCAGCTCTCGACCTATTTCGTGGGGTTCCAGGAGCATCTCGAAACCCGCGTCGCCGCCCGCCAAAAGCAAGGCGCCGCGTTCAATTTGAAGGCGTACCACGACGGCGTGCTTTCATTCGGCTCGCCTCCAGGCCGCTTTGCCCGTCAACTCCTGCTGGATGAGCCGATCCAATGATCGATCCGAAAACCAATGCTTCGTTCGACGGCCACGAGCAGGTCGTGTTCGTCGGCGGCGAAGCGCAGGGCTATGCCGGCATTATCGCTATTCACTCCACCGCGATTGGCCCAGCCGCCGGCGGTTGCCGCATCTGGGACTATGACAGCGCCGACGATGCGCTCACTGATGCTCTGCGCCTCTCGCGCGGCATGACCTACAAGAACGCGATGGCCGACCTGCCGCTCGGCGGCGGCAAGGCGGTGATCTATCGCATCAACACCGATCGCATCGACGCCTTCCAGAAATTCGGCGAAGCCGTCGAAGCGCTGCAGGGCCGCTACATCACCGCGGAGGATGTCGGCGCCACGGTTTCCGATATGCGCGCCATTGCCGGGCGCACGTCCTATGTCGCGGGCATTCCGAAGGAACACGGCCAGGCCGGCGGCGATCCTTCGCCGATGACGGCGCTCGGCACGTTCGTTTCGATCAAGGCGTTGCTCGGCGGCTCTGTGCAGGGGCGCACCATCGCTGTGCAGGGCGTCGGCAATGTCGGCTTCAACCTCTGCAAGCTCTTGTCTCAAGAGGGCGCCAAGCTAGTCGTCGCCGACGTGAACAAAGCCAACCTCCAGCGCGCCGAAGCTTTCGGCGCGGAGATCGCGCCCGTGGATCAGATCCATGCGGTGAAGGCCGACGTGTTCTCGCCGTGCGCCCTTGGCGCTGGCCTCAACCCCAAGACCATCCCCGAACTGGGCGCGCCGATCATTTGCGGCGCGGCGAATAACCAACTCGCCACCGAGGCCGATGGCCGGCGCCTCATCGACCGCGGCGTCACTTACGCGCCGGACTACGTCGTCAATGCCGGCGGCATCATCAACGTCTCGGCTGAATATCTGGGCGAAGCCGCCGATGTCGTCGAAGCCCGCGTCCGCGCCATTGCTCCGCGCGTCATGCGCGTGTTGGATATCGCCAAGAGCGACAACATCACGCCGCAAGCCGCCGCCGACCGCATCGTTCGCGAAAAGCTAGCCGCCGCGAGAAAAGGGTAATGGACGACATGAGCCGCAAGCCGAACGCGCTCGATCTGCACATTCCGAAACCGCGCGCGCGTCCGGGCGACAAGCCCGACTTCAGCGGCTGGTCGTTTCCTGAGCCTGGTTCAACGCCGAAGCCCGACATTGAAGAATCCGCCGTCGAGATGCGCGATTTCGCGTATGGCCTCATCCGCGTGCTCGACATGGAGGGCAACGCGCTTGGGCCCTGGACGCCGAGCATTTCGCCGGAAGAGCTGCGCCGGGGCCTCAAATACATGCTGCTGACGCGCGCGTTCGATGAGCGCATGCACCGCGCACAACGCCAGGGCAAAACCAGCTTCTACATGCAGTGCCTTGGCGAAGAGGCGATCGCGGTGGCGCAAACGATAGCGCTTAACGGCGACGACATGTGTTTTCCGTCGTATCGCCAGCAGGGCATCCTAATCGCGCGCGAGTATCCGCTCGTCGATATGATGCACCAAATCTATTCGAACGCGCAGGATCCGCTTAAGGGCCGCCAGCTGCCGATCATGTATTCGTCGAAGAAGGAAGGCTTCTTCACGATCTCCGGCAACCTCGCCACGCAAGTGCCGCAAGCTGTCGGCTGGGCGATGGCTTCAGCGTACTCGAACGATGGCCGTATCGCCGCGACGTGGCTGGGCGATGGGTCAACCGCCGAAGGCGATTTCCACGCCGCGATGACGTTCGCCGCCGTTTACAAAGCGCCGGTGATTATCAACGTCGTCAACAATCAGTGGGCGATCTCCTCGTTCCAGGGCATTGCCGGCGGCGAGAACACCACTTTCGCCGCGCGCGGCGTCGGCTATGGCATGCCGCCGCTGCGCGTCGATGGGAACGACTTCCTCGCTGTCTATGCTGTGACGAAGTGGGCCGCCGAACGCGCGCGCGCCAATCTCGGCCCGACGCTGATCGAACACTTCACCTATCGCGGCGGTCCGCACTCAACCTCGGACGATCCCTCGCGCTATCGCCCGGCTGACGAAGGCCGCTGCTGGCCGCTCGGCGATCCGATTGAGCGTTTGCGCGATCATTTGGTCTCGCTCGGCGAATGGTCGGAAGAGCAGCACCGCCAGGCGCAGGAAGAAGCTGTCGAGCTTGTCCGCGCCACCGGCCGTGAAGCGGAGAAGGTCGGCGTGCTCAGCACCGAAGCCCCGCAAAGGCGTGCCGAGATGTTCGAAGACGTGTACAAGGACGTCCCCTGGCACTTGGCGCAACAGCGCGACGAGGGGGCGTGATGCGCCGGCGCAGCACTTTTTCTTCCCCCGTGAACGGGGGAAGTGTCATTGGCGCAGCCAATGACGATGGGGGCGCGACCGCGCAAACGTTCGACGACGTGGCGCACCGCCCCCTCAGTCATCACGCTACGCGTGCTGACAGCTCCCCCGTAAACGGGGGAGCAAAACGCGTGGCCGGAGACGCCTGATGCCCAGCATGACCATGATCCAAGCGCTCAACTCGGCGCTCGACACCATGATGGGACGCGATCCGAACGTGCTGACGTTCGGCGAGGACGTTGGCTATTTCGGCGGCGTGTTCAAAGTCACCGAACACCTGCAGCAGAAGTACGGCGCCAAACGCTGCTTCGATGCGCCGATCAGCGAGAATGGCATCACCGCCACCGCCATCGGCATGGCCGTTTATGGCTTGCGCCCTGTCGTTGAGATCCAATTCGCCGATTATATGTATCCGGGCTACGATCAGCTCGTGAACGAAGCTTCGCGCATACGCTACCGCTCGGCGGGCGACTTCACGGTGCCGCTCACCGTGCGCATGCCCTATGGCGGCGGCATTCGCGGCGGCCAAACGCACAGCCAATCGCCGGAGACGCTGTTCACGCACGTCGCTGGTTTGAAGACGGTGATCCCGTCGACGCCGTACGACGCGAAGGGTCTGCTGATTTCTGCGATTGAAGACGACGACCCGGTGATCTTCATGGAGCCGAAGCGCATCTATAACGGCCCGTTCGACGGCTTCCACGATCGCCAGGTTTCGCCGTGGTCGAAGCACGCGGCCAGCGAAGTGCCGGAAGGCTATTACAAAATTCCGCTCGGCAAGGCGAATGTCGTCAAGGAGGGTGAAGCGCTCACCGTGCTCGCTTACGGCACCATGGTTCACGTCGCGCTCGCCGCGGCTGCTGAAGCCGGCATTGACGCCGAAGTGATCGATCTGCGCACGCTCGTGCCGATCGACATCGAGACCATCGTCGCCTCCGTCGAAAAAACCGGCCGCTGCGTCATCGTCCACGAAGCGACCCGCACATCCGGTTTCGGCGGCGAACTCAGCGCTCTCGTGCAAGAACATTGCTTCTACAAGCTGGAAGCGCCGATCGAACGTGTGACAGGCTACGACACGCCCTATCCTCACTCCCAGGAATGGGAGTACTTCCCGACACCGCCGCGCATCATCAAAGCCATGCGCCGCGTATTGGAGTCCTGACTTGGGCCAGTTCGTTTTCAAACTCCCTGACGTGGGCGAAGGCACCGCCGAAGCCGAGATCGTCGCTTGGCACGTGCGCGTGGGCGACGTCGTCAAGGAAGACGCCCCGCTCGTCGATGTGATGACGGACAAAGCGACGGTGGAGATGACATCTCCCGTCGCCGGCAGGATCGTGTCGCTGAACGGCGAACCGGGCGATATGGCCCCGGTCGGCGGGCCGATCGTGGTGTTCGAAACCGAAGCTGACGAAGGCGTTTCCTCCCCCGCGAGCGGGGGAGGTGGCGCGAGCAACGCTCGCGACGGAGGGGGCGCAACGGCGCAGCCTTCTAACGTTAGCGCCTCGCCTGCCCCCTCAGTCAGCTCCGCTGACAGCTCCCCCGCGAACGGGGGAGCAAAAGCGCCTGCGCCGAAGCCAAAGATCAAAGCGCCGGCCGGCGCCACGTGGTCGGAAGATCAAGTGCAAGCCGCCATGCAAGGCGCAGCGCCAAAAGCCACCGCCGTGCCCGCCGCCGCGATGCCAACAAGTGCCGCACCGAAGGCGCAAGCTGTGGCGAAGCCCGCGGCGCGCGACGCTTCAGTTCGCGAGTGGTCACAAGCGCAAGCTTCGCCCGCAGTGCGCGCTCGGGCGCAGAAGCTCGGGCTTGATCTCGGCCAGGTGCGCGGCACCGGCCCTGATGGCCGCATCACGCATGAAGACTTGGATGCTGTGCTCGTCCCCGCTGTAGGCGGCTCACGCCGTGGCGCGGGTTCAGCGCTCGCGACCAAGAACGGCATCGAGCCGGTCAAAGTCATCGGCTTGCGTCGCAAGATCGCGGAGAAGATGCAGGACGCCAAGCGCCGCATCCCGCACTTCGCCTATGTCGAAGAAGCCGATCTCACCGAGCTTGAAGAACTCCGCGCGCATTTGAACGCCACCAAGCGCAACGATCAGCCGAAGCTCACCATGCTCCCGTTCCTGATGCGCGCTTTGGTGCTGGCGCTGCCGGACTTCCCGCAGATCAACGCCCGCTACGATGACGAGCAGGGCGTCGTCTATCGCCACGAGAACGTCGACATCGGCATCGCCACCCAAACCGATAACGGCCTGATCGTCCCCGTCGTGCGCCACGTCGAGGCGCGCGATGTCTGGGATAGCGCTCTCGAAGTCTCGCGCTTGGCCGCCGCCGTGCGTAACAACAGCGCCGGCAAGGACGAACTCTCGGGCTCGACCATCACCATCACTTCGCTCGGCGCCCTTGGCGGCATCGTGACGACGCCGGTGATCAATCACCCCGAAGTGGCGATCATCGGGGTGAACAAGCTGGTCGAACGCCCAGTGGTGAAGAACGGCCAGATCGTCGTCCGCAAGATGATGAACCTCAGCTCGTCCTTCGATCACCGTGTGGTCGATGGCTATGACGCAGCAGCGTTCATTCAGCGGGTGAAGGGCTTGCTGGAACATCCCGCCGCGCTGTTCATCGAGCGCTGAGGCCTCAATCCTTCACGAAGGCGGCGCGGTGTTGCTTGCCGTCATCGCCGATTTCGTCCCATGCGGCGCGTGAATCGACGAAGATGTGATGCGCGACGCGAAGGTTTTCACCACCGTTTGCGATCAATCCTACCGGGACGAAGGTGCGGGCGGGGTCGTTTATGCCGGGGAGTGACGAGCCGCACACGCTGCAGAATGCGCTGTGCCAATCGGCGTCCGGCTTTTTCCATCTCGTGATTTTGTCTTCGCCGCGCACCCAGCGGAACGCGCCGTTGTCGACAACGACGACCGAAATGCCGTTGCTGCCGGTGAACCGGCGGCAGATCGAGCAATGACAGATGAACACGTCGGAAATTTCCGCCGTGATCTCAAACGCCACCGCGCCGCAATTGCACACTCCGCCCGCCATCGTCTGTCCTCGTCGTTAGCGGGGCACACAATGTCATGCGTCTTAAAATCCGCAAAGTTCCTTAGCAAAGGTCGGCGGAACCGTTCGCCGCGCGAAGGCCTTGTCTTGCATGCTCGATCACACAGGCATCGTCGTCACCGATCTCGCCAAAGCGCGCCGCTTCTATGATGCGATCGCCAAGCCGCTTGGCTTGATGACGGCGGACAATTTCGAAGGCTCGTTCCTGCTCGGGAAAGGCCCGTCGGCGTATCCTTATCTTTGGATCGGCACGCTCATTCCATCGTATTGGGTCGCGGGTTCGCGCGCGGGCATCAATCAGATGCATGTCGCGTTTCGCGCCGCGAGTACGCAGGCGGTGGATGAGTTTTACAAGGCCGCGCTCGAAGCGGGCGGGCGCGACAATGGCAGGCCGGGGCCGCGTGAGGGTGTCGCAAATTATTATGGGGCCTTCGTCCTCGACCCGGACGGCAACAATATCGAGGCCGCCTTCCGCACGGCCTAGCGGCTGACCCGCGCCGACACTGCCTATTTAAGCGCCAGTGCGGACTAGGATTTTTCCGCTACCCACGCATCCGTGACCACGGTCATCTTCCCGCCGCGCCCCGGAGGGCCTAATAGGCTCTAAGGGACAACAAGGCCGGCGTGAGAACGCGCCGGGCAGGGGTGCGCGCATGGCGGACATCTTCATTTCTTACGCCAGCGAAGATCGCGACCGCGTCCGTCCGCTCGCCGAGGCGCTGCAGTCGCGCGGCTTCAACATCTGGTGGGATCGTTCGCTCGCGGCGGGGCAGGACTACACCGCGATCATCGAGAAGGAATTGAAGAGCGCCAAAGCCGTGATTGTGCTGTGGACGCAGGCTTCGGCCAACTCGACGTTCGTGCGCGACGAAGCCGGCCGCGCCCGCGATGAGGGCCGTCTCGTTCCTGTTCTGCTCGATCAGGTGCAATTGCCGCTCGGCTTCGGCGCTTTCCAGGCTGAGGATTTCACCCGCTGGAATGGCGGCGCCAACGCGCCGCAAATGCAGCTGCTGGTCGAAGTGCTGAGCGCCAAGCTGTCGGGCCGCGAGGTCAACACAAGCGAGATCGAACGCCGCCGGCGCCGCTTGGGCACGCGCATCCGCATCGTGTCGCTGCTCACCGTCATCGCGCTTATCGCAGGCATCGCCTGGGTGGTGAACGATTTCGTGCGTCCTGATCCGCCGCAGCCGGACTTGCGCGCCGAGTTGTTGCGCTTGTTGGCCGAGGGGCAGCTCACGCCCGAGCAGGCTATCCAACTCGCGACCATTCTTGAATCCGGCGCGCTTGGGGAGACTGCTTCGAGCGAAACTTTAGGCGCGCCGCAGCCGGGGGCGACCGACGCCGCCAGAGACCTGGAGCCGGCTGGCACAGTGAGCGAGGCCTCGTTTGACGCGACCGCGAGCGCCGCCTATCGCGCCGCGTTCGTGGCGTTGGCCGCGCACCCTGTCGAAGACGTCCGCCTCGCCGTCGCGCAAATGTCGACCGAATCCACGCGTGATGGGGCGATGCAAACGCTGTGGGCGTACGCCAACGCCCACCCGGAAGATCCGCTGCGCGATCAGATTTTTCTGCTCTGCGGCTCGGTCGGCGAAGTGAACAACAACCCGCTCGGCCAGCGCGCTCTTGAGCAAGCGACGACCTTGCGTGCGCGCGATCCGGCGGTTTGGCGCATGCTGTCGCGTTCGTATCAGCGCGCGAACCGCACCGGTGAAGCCGAGGCGGCCGCCCAAGTGTCCGAAGGCGTGGAGGCGCAGAACAACGGCGACACCGCGGTGGCCGAACAACAGCTGCAACAAGCGTTGCCGCACCTCACCGCGCCGCAGCTGCGTGCGCCGGTTGCGTCGGAGCTTGGGCAGATTGCCGAAGCGCGTGGTGATTTCAGCGCCGCCAGCGCCCGCTTCTCGCAAGCCTATACGGCGCGCGAAGAGGTGGCCGAGGCCGCGCCTGACTCCGTCGCCGCCGGTGCGATCGAGGCCGATGCGCAACAGCTCGTCCGCGCGCTCGATCGGTCGGGGCGGACGCGTGAAGCGTGCGATCGCCTGCGTCAGGCGCAGGAGCAGCATGACGTCGCCGCGCCGGATCAGGAATTGCTGCAGCGCTGCCAGACGCAGTTCCGCACCAATTTGCGCAACGACGTGCAACTCGCGCCGCAATTGCAGCGCCGTTCGATCGAGACGCGGCCGCGTGTAACGCCGACACCGACGCCGTAACACTTTGGGGAGCAGTGTGATGAAGCGACTACTGGCCATTATCTTTGCGGCGGCCTGTTTCGCCATCGCGCCCGCCACCCGCGCGCAGGATGTCACCGCCGCACTGGCGCGTGCGCCCGCGAGCGCCGAGACCTGGGCGATCATTTCAACGGCTGGTCGTCACGGGACGTCACAACGCTGGACCGCCGATGGCGTGCGCTGGTCGCGCGAGAGCATCCTGCTGCGCGGTTTTGTTACCGAGATCGATCAGCAAATGAGCGTCGGCGCCGACGGCGCGGTGCAGAGCCTCACTATTCGCGGCGTGACGCCGTCCGGCGATGCCGGCGAAACGTTCACCGCCGCCAATGGCCGTTACCAATTCCGTTCACCGGTCGATACCGGCGAGGCGGCGTTGCCGGCGGGCGCGTTCTATTCGGCGTTTGGCGGCACGATCGACAGCACCATTGCGTTCGTCGACTATTTGCGCTCGCGCCCGGATCACACCATGCAATTGCTGCCGTCCGGCCGTGCCGAGATTGTGCAGATTGCAACCCGCACCGTCACCAATGGCGGCCAGAGCAAGAACCTGACCGCCTATGCCATCGTTGGCGTTGGCCTTTCGCCGTTCCCCGTCTGGTACGAGGGCGATCGCTTCTTCGCCTTCGCCGGTTTTCTTTCGTGGATCCCCGAAGGCTGGGAAGGCGTCGCCAACGAGCTGAGCGCTGCGCAGGACGAAGCGCTCTCGGGCCGCGCCACTGCGTTGGTCAACGAGATCGGCCCGCGCGCAACCGCGCCAATCTACTTCCAGAACGTTCGCATCTATGACGCCGAGGCGCGCCGCTTCCGCAACAACCGGAATGTTGTCGTCACCGATGGCCGCATCAGCGCTGTCGGCGGGCGCAATGTTCGCGCGCCGGAGAACGCACAAGTGATCCCGGGCGCGGGCCGCACCTTGGTGCCTGGTCTGTGGGATAGCCACCAGCACTTTAGCGGCGACGATTCCGGCCCGCTGCTGTTGTCGCAAGGCATCACCAACATTCGCGATCCGGGCAACCGCGATGTGGAGCTGATCGCGCGGCGCGCGCGGATAAATAGCGGCCAATTGCTTGGCCCGCGCATTATCGCTTCGTTGCTGATTGACGGCGAGGGTCCGAACACGGCGCAAATGGCGTCGGTTGCGCGCAATGCCGAAGAGGGTGTCGCCGCCGTCCGCCATGCGCACGAAGCCGGCTATTTTGGCGTGAAGCTTTACGGCACGCTGGATTCTTCGCTTGTCGCGCCGATCGCCGCCGAAGCGCATCGCCTTGGGTTGCATGTGCAGGGCCACATCCCGCACGGCATGCGCCCGCTTGAGGCCGTTCGCGCCGGGTATAATGAAATCACCCACATCAATTTCGTGATGATGCAGGCGATGCCGGACGAGGTCGTGCAGAACTCGAACGGCCTGCCGCGCTTTTATGGCACCGCACGCTACGCGCCGGACGTCAACCTGCGCTCACCGGAAATGCGGGCCTATCTCGATGAACTCGCCAGCCGCCACATCGCTGTCGATCCCACTCTGGTGACGTTCGAAGGCGGTTATGTGCCGAACATGGGCGAGATCGCCGCCGCCTATGCGCCGTTCATGGGCACGATGCCGCCGGCGGTTGAGCGGGGCTTCCGCGCCGCAAGCTTCGGCCCTTCCGCCGAGGTCTCGCGTGAGCAAATGCGGCGCGCGCAGGCGGCGCTGCAGAACCTCGTCGGTGAACTCCATCGCCGCCGCATCACAATCGTGGCGGGCACTGACGGTTCGGGTCTCGAATTGGTGCGCGAACTTGAGCTCTACGTGGCGGCGGGCTTCACGCCCGCTGATGCATTGGCGGCGGCGACGATCGTGCCGGCGCAACTTTTCGGCGTTGGCGAAGAGACCGGTTCGATCCGTGTTGGCAAAGCCGCCGATCTGGCGCTCGTCGAAGGTGATCCAAGCCGCAATATCGGCGATCTCCGCAACGTCGTCATGGTGATGCGCGATGGCCGCTTGATGCAGGCGGATGCGCTGCGCCGCGCCATTGGCATTTCCGGCCCGCCGCGCCGCGCCAATTAAGCGCGCGGCCTGAGGAAGAAAACCTTGGCGGCGCCGTAGCTGCGCTCGTCGAGGATTTCGAATGCAGGCAGGTTCGGCGTCTCGTCAGCGCCGACCTCGAGCATGATCAGGGCGTCGGGCGCGATCCAAGCGCCTTTGCCCAACCCATCCATGGCGCGCTCGCCCAGGCCTTTGCCGTACGGCGGATCCAGGAAGACGATTTCAAACGGCCCGCCAAGACCAGCGGGCTTCGGCCCAAGGTCCGTTGCGTCGCGCCGATGGATGCGCGTGTTTCCGAACAAGCCCAGCGCCTCGATATTGTCTCGGATGGCGCCGCGCGCGGCGGTGTCGGTTTCAACGAAAAGCGCAAACGCGGCGCCGCGCGACATCGCTTCAAATCCCAGCGCGCCAGAGCCGGCGAAAAGATCGAGAACCCGCCGCCCTTCAACCCCGGGTGACCAGTCCGCGTGCGCCAGCACGTTGAAAATGCTCTCCCGCGCGCGGTCGGATGTCGGGCGCGTGTCGCGACCTTGCGGCGCCACAATGGCGCGCCCCTTGAATTGGCCCCCGACGATCCGCATCGCGATCCTTCAATCTCTCCGGTTGAGACGCCATATGTCGCGCTATTGGCCCGCCGCCAAGCGCTTGACCTTCGCGTCAGCCTTCGTGAACAAGGGCTTCCCTCGCGGGGTGAGGGGAAAACAGGGAGCTACGCCGCCGTGGACGGATTGATCGCCAGCATTGTCGACGTTTTCAATCCGGACCATGCAGTCGCAAATTTCGCGGCGCTCTTTCAGGTCATTCTCATCGATCTGGCGCTCGCAGGCGATAATGCGGTCGCTGTCGGTTTGGCGGCGGCGGCTTTGCCCGCCGTGCAGCAGCGGCGCGCGATCTTCTGGGGCATCGTGATGGCCCTGGTGCTGCGGATCGCATTCGCGAGCGTCACCATCCACCTTCTGAACATTCCAGGTCTTCTTCTGGCCGGCGGCTTGCTGCTCTTTTGGGTGGCGTGGCGCATGTGGTCCGATCTTCAAGCGCACCGGCCCATCCAAGTTGGCGATCCTATTGCTGGGGAGCACGCGGCCGAAGCCGTCGTCACCGGCGGCAAGCAACCCAAGACCTTCGCCAGCGCATTGCTGACGATCGTCATCGCCGACGTTTCGATGTCGCTGGACAACGTGCTCGCTGTCGCGGCTGTGTCGCGCCACAACGAAGTGATCATGTGGTTCGGCCTCATCTTGTCGGTGGTGCTGATGGGCGTTGCGGCTTCGGTGATCGCGCGCGTGATCGATCGCTATCGCTGGATCGCGGTGCTCGGCATCATCATTATTCTGATCGCGGGCGCGCGTATGATCTGGGAAGACGGGCACAATTTCTTCCCGCTGTATATTCCGGCGATCCCGGGCTTTTTGGGCGGCCACTAGCGTCCGGCGCGGAAGCATTGGGAAGCGCTCCGCCCAGCAGGCAGAGCGCGCTCAGGCCGCCTTCGACAGGCTCAGGCTGACGCTTGCTGGTCACCGCTCTCGTGACGTCAGAAGTCCTTGCCCAGTTGGTCCTTGATCACGCGGCGCGGGATTTCTTCAACCGCGCCGGGTTCAAGCGTGCCGAGCTGAAACGGACCGTACGAGGTGCGGATAAGCCGGTTCACCTTGAGCCCAAGCGCATCAAGCACGCGCCGCACCTCACGGTTCTTGCCCTCGGTGATGGCGACTGTAATCCAGGAATTGGCGCCGCCGCCGCGTTCGAGTTTTGCGTCGATCGCGCCGTAGCGGACGCCATCGACGGTGATGCCGTTTTTTAGCGTGTCCAGTTCTTCCTGCGCGACACGGCCATAAGCGCGCGCGCGATAGCGGCGGAGCCAGCCGTTCGCCGGCAGCTCAAGCTTGCGCGCCAGTTCCCCGTCATTGGTCAGCAGCAGCAGCCCCTCGGATGTGAGGTCAAGCCGGCCGACGGAAATCACCCGCGGCATGTCCGGCGGCAGATGCTCGAACACGGTGTTGCGCCCGGCGGGGTCACGGTGCGTCGTCACCAGTCCTGACGGCTTGTGGTAGCGCCACAAGCGTGTGGGCTCGGCGGCGCCGATCGGGCGGCCGTCAACCGTCACCTTGTCGGCCGCCGTCACCTTCACGGCGGGGGTATCTAGCACCTTGCCGTTGAGTTTCACCCGTCCCTCGGCGATCAGCCGTTCCGCATCCCGTCGCGAACAGACGCCGGCGCGCGCCAGGAACTTGGCGATGCGTTCGGCTTCCGGGTTAGAAGGGGGGGCGGAGGAGGTCGGCATTGTTCGCGGTGATCTATAGGTGGCAGGTCGTACCAGGGCTGGAGACGCAATTCGAGGCCGGTTGGCGTCGCGGCACCGAGCGGATCGCCGCTGAGTTCGGCGGCTGGGGATCGCGCCTGCACAAAGAGGACAACGGCGTCTATATCGCCTACGCGCAATGGCCGAACGAAGACGCCTGGAAGAAGGCCATGGAAACGCGAATGAACCATTCCGACGACGAGGCGCGCAAAATGTATCGCGACGCGATCGTGCCCGGCTCATTCGAGACCATCGCCAAGGGCGAGGTGGTGGCGGACCTGTTGGAGCTGCGCCGGCCGTGAAAGATGTGGCGCACATGGCGCGCGCTTTGGCGTTGGCGCGCGGCGCCGCCGGAGCAGGCGAGGCGCCGATTGGCTGCGTGATTGTCGATGCTGACGGGCGCGTTCTCGGCGAAGGCGCCAACGCCCCGATTGGCTCGCACGATCCAACCGCGCATGCGGAGATCGTGGCGCTGCGCCAGGCGGCGGCGGCTCTCCAGAATTACCGGCTCGCGCCCAACCTTACGCTCTATGTTACGCTGGAGCCGTGCGCGATGTGCGCGGGCGCCATCAGTCAGGCCCGCATTGCGCGCGTCGTGTATGGCGCGAGCGATCCCAAAAGCGGCGGCGTCGCGCACGGGGCGCGGGTGTGGGATCATCCGCAATGTCATTGGAAGCCTGAGGTCACCGCCGGCGTCGAAGCGGATGCCGCAGGCACTCTTCTCAGAGAATTTTTCAAAGCGCGACGCTGAACGGAGCACCATGTCCGAGTTTCAAACTGTCTATTTCGAAGACCTAAGCATCGGCATGCGCGAGACGTCGCGCAATCAGGTCACCAGGGAAAAGGTGAAGGCGTTCGCCGACATCAGCGGCGATCACAATCCTATTCACTTGGATGATTCCTATGCGGCCACGACGCCATTTGGCGGCTGCATCGCGCATGGCATCTTCACCGCAAGCTTCGTCTCCGCAGTGATCGCAACACGCCTTCCGGGGCCGGGTTCGATCTACATTTCGCAGAACCTCAGCTTCCGGGCGCCGGTGATGATCGGCGACACGGTCGACACAACGATCGAAGTGCTGGAACTGGTCGAGCGCGGACGCCGCGTGAAGCTGAAGTGCGAGTGCCGTGTTGGCGACAAAGTCGTGCTCTCGGGCGAAGCCGAAGTGAAGGCGACGGCGAAGCCGGCCGGCTAGGCGCCGATCAGCGCGCGGCGGGCGTCGATGACGTCCTGGGTCATCTGACGCTTCAATTCGCCGAGGCTGTCGAAGCGCGCCTCCTCGCGGAGAAACGCGATGAGTTCGACTTCGATGGTCTTGCCGTAGAGGTCGCCGCTGAAATCGAAAAGATGCGCTTCAAGCAGGGGCTCCGGCAGGGCGCCGACTGTGGGGTTCACGCCGACGCTCGCGACCCCCGGCAGCAATGAGTCATCGCCGACATCCACCCGCACGGCATAGACGCCGAGTTTGGGGCGCACGTAATCGCCGAGCGATACGTTCGCGGTCGGGAAGCCGAGCGTGCGCCCGCGCTGGAAGCCCTGCAGCACTTCACCTTCGATCGCCCACGGGCGCGTCAGCAATTCGGTGGCTTCGCCCATGTCGCCGCGCGCAAGGGCGTCGCGAATGGCGCTGGATGACACTTTTTGCGCGCCGCCCACCGGTTGAACGGCGTCCACGCTGAACCCAAGCTCTTCGCCGAGCTTGGCAAGACTGGCCGCGTTTCCGCAGCGGCCCTTGCCGAACTGAAAATCGGCGCCGACGCTGACGTGGGTGATGCCGATGAGATCGCGCAGAACGCGTTCGGCGAATTCGCGGTCGGTTGAACCTGCGATGCCGGCGTCAAAGCCGATCTCGAACACTTCTTCGACGCCGAGTTGGCTCAACACGCGCGCGCGCTGTTTCGGGCTTTGGAGCCGGAAGGGTGCGCTGTCGGGTTTGAAGAAGCGGCGCGGGTGCGGTTCGAACACGGCCACACCGAGCGCAACCTCCCGGGCGTGCGCAACCGCACGTGCGCTTTCAATCACGGCTTGGTGACCGGCGTGCACGCCATCGAAATTTCCAAGCGCAATGGCGGCGCCGCGCGCATCATTAGGAATTGTTGAGGAAGGGCCGGAAGGCGGCATTCGTTCACAAAGTCTTTCGCGTTTGCGCCAAATCCGGCGCTATCCGTTTCCAAACTCTAAGCATGAGGCGCACGCGCGGCCTCATCTTCATTCATACTTAAGCGCTGTTTTACCGAAAATTCTCAGCTCTTTGCTACTGATTGTTCCACGACACGGCGCACTCGAGCCGGAAACGTCTCACCACCGAGCCGCCGCACCCCGGCTCGGTGGTGTGGCGCCTTCCAGCTAATAACAAGCGCCGGTCTTGGGAAAGGCTGGCGCAGATGTCCGTTTCGATGACGATGCCGATTTTGATCGTGGATGACTACAACACCATGATCCGCATCATGCGAAACCTGCTCCGCCAACTCGGCTTCACCAACATCGACGAAGCAAATGACGGGGCCGCCGCCTTGGCGAAGATGCGCAACAAGGATTATGCGCTGGTGATCTCGGACTCGCACATGCGCCCGATGACCGGCATGGAATTCCTAAAGCGCGTGCGCGCCGAAGAACGGATTGCGCGGACGCCATTTGTGATGGTCGCCAACGACAATGCGGAAGGCGCCGAAGCGGCGGGCGCTTCCAGCTTCATCGTGAAGCCGTTCAGCGCCCAGGCGCTGAAATCGACGCTCGTGCCGGTGATCGGCGCGTTCTGATCACGTCCGTCAGAAGTGGCGTCACCCTGAGCTTGTCGAAGGGCGGCGCCACGCACAATTGTCGGACGCGAACTCACGCCGCCTTCGACAGGCTCAGGCTGACGCTGGTGGATGGCCGTCCTGGCGGCAAGCGCGCTCTGCGCAGCGTCGGAATTTAGCGACCTTGTGCCGTTCGCGCCGCACGGAATTCGCTGCTCTCATTCCATTGCGGCCACGCGTCGCTGTCGGCGACACCGCGTCCGACGGCGTAGAGCGCTTGCAGGTCCTGCGTCGCGCCGCTCATGTCCCAGTCGTCGCTGATTTCGTCATCCGGCTTGTGATAGGCGTTGGCGATGTAGGCCTCCGCCAGTTGGCGTGAGCGTTCGCGCCCGCCATTGACGAGATCATCGCCGGCGCCAGCGTAGAGAACCGGAACGCCGGTACGCGCCAGATTGAAGTGGTCGGAGCGATAAAAGCTGCCGCGCTCGGGATAGGTTTCCGGCGAGATCGTACGGTCTTGGCCGAGCAGAACCGTCGCGAGCGTATCTTGCAGGTCGTTTTGCCCGAACCCGACGACGCTCATATTGCGTGATGGCCCGACGGTGGACAGGCCATCCATGTTGATCATCATCGCGGTGTTGCGCGGCTCGAAGATCTGATGCTCGCCGTAATATTGCGAACCTAGAAGACCGCTCTCTTCCGCCGTGAAGGCGATGAAGGCGACGCTGCGCTCCGGCGCGCCGTGGCGCTGATATTCGCGCGCAAGCTCGATAAGGCCGGCGACGCCGGTCGCGTTGTCGCGCGCGCCGTTGCAGATATCGTCGCCATCGACGGCCGTGCAGCGGCCGAGGTGATCCCAGTGCGCGCCGTAGAGCACCGCCTCTTGCGGACGTGCGCGGCCTGGTAGAACGCCGATCACGTTGCGCGATGCGTGCCGCTCGATCGTTGTCTCCAGCGTCACCGATGCACGTTGGCGCAGTGATACCGGCGTGAAGCCACGGTTCTGCGCACGGGCGCGTTCGCGATCGAAATCGAGACCGGCGCGGGTGAAGAGTTCGCGCGCGACGCGGTTCGTGATCCAGCCCTCGACCTGCGCGCGGTCGGCGCCGTTGTCGGCGCGGGCGAGATCGTGCTGCGGGCCTGTCCAGGAGGAATTCACCACCGGCCATGGATAGGCAGCCGCGGCGTCTTCGTGGACGATCAATGCGCCGGCCGCGCCGCGGCGCGCCGCTTCTTCAAACTTGTAGGTCCAGCGACCGTAATAGGTCATGCGGCGGCCGCCGAAGCCGCGATCGTCGCCGGTGTCGAAGTCCGGATCGTTGATCAGCATGACGATGACTTT
The DNA here is from genome assembly GCA_016791365.1 of Hyphomonadaceae bacterium. GTDB lineage: Bacteria > Pseudomonadota > Alphaproteobacteria > Caulobacterales > Aquidulcibacteraceae > Vitreimonas. The sequence goes on from JAEUMT010000036.1 coordinate 55,426, forward strand.
GCCGCGCACGTCGACGCCGGCGAAATCGTCCCAGTTATTTTCAGGCGCGGTGACGCCGTAACCTACGAACACCAGTTCGGCGTTGCTGAGATCGATGCGCGGCGCGTTTTGCCGCTTGGTCCAGCCCACCCAATCCGCGCCGTAGGCGTAGGCGCTTGAGCCGACGCGCAGCGTTGGGTTGTTGGTGACTTCCGCCGTGGCAAGCGGGACGTCCTGCACCCAGTCGCCATTCACTCCGGGTTGCAGACCCGCCGCGGCGAAGGCGCGCGAAATATAGGCGACGGTCAGCTCTTCGCCGTGTGTGCCAGGCGAGCGCCCTTCGTACTCGTCCGAGGCCAGCACGCGCACGTGCGAGACAAGCGCGTCGTGCGAGAGCGGCGCAGGGCCGGTCGCTGTGCCCGTTGTGGCGGTGGAGGAGGCGCACGCGGCCAATAGCGCCGCGGCGGCAAATCCGAGCTTCTTCATGATCGTCCCCAAGGTCTCGCTTTTGGATTTAAAGACCGAAGCGGCGGCGTCAAACGAAGATCGTCAGGACGCCATCACGCCGCCGTCGATTATGATGGTCTGGCCTGTGACGAATGCGCCCGCCTTCGACGCCAACAAGACAGCCATGCCTGCGATCTCATCGGGCTGGCCGATCCGTTTGAGCGCCGCGCGCTGGGTGGAGGCCTTGAGGATATCGGGGTTTTCCCACAGCGCCTTGGCGAAGTCGGTTTGCACCAGGCCAGGCGCAATGGTGTTGACGCGCACGTTGTCGGCGCCGAACTCGACCGCGAGATTGCGTGCGAGCTGCATGTCGGCGGCTTTTGAAATGTCGTAGGCGCCGATGACAGGCGAGCCCTTCAAGCCGCCAACCGACGAGATGATGATGATCGCGCCATCCTTGCGCGCGCGCATTTGCGGCGCACACATGTTGATCAGCCAATGGTTGGAGATGATGTTGTTCTGCAGGATTTTCGTGAACTGATCGTCGCTGATACCGCTCATTGGCCCAAAGTAGGGGTTCGACGCGGCGTTGCAGATGCAGATGTCAATCTTGCCGAACGCGCGATTGGTTTCATCGACGAGATTTTGCAGCGCCTCCTTCGCGGCGATATTGCAGGCAACCGAAATCGCCGCTTTCCGGCCCACGGTGTCATTGATCTCCGCGACGGCCGCTTCGCAGGCGTCCGCTTTCCGCGACGACACAACGACATTGGCGCCGTGTTCCGCCAGTCGCAGCGCGATCTGCTTGCCGATGCCGCGCGAGGAGCCTGTGACGATGGCGCTCTTGCCTGAGAGATCGAACAAATTGGCCATCGCCGCGCTCCCTGTTATGTGGAGGCAGTCTAGGCAGGCCTCCGACGGCCGGTCCAGACCGACTTTGAGGAGGGCGGGTGATGCGCGGGATTTGGCTCGCTGGTGCGATGTTGGCCGTGGCGCTGGGCGCCTGCGGACGCCAAAGCGCCGAGGTGGATGATATCGGCGCGTGCATGGCGGCGGAAGAAGCCGAGGCCAAGATCGAAGCATGTACGGTCGCGACGCAAAACCAGGAGCTGACGCCGGAGCAACGCTCGCTGGCTTTCAGCACACGCGCCGATGCGCAGGATGAAGCGGGCGATGTGACGGCGGCGTTGCGCGACTACGGCGCCGCGCTTGAGCTGGACGAGGAAAATCCAGCGGCGTTGCTTGGCCGCGGACGGATCCTGTTGGCGAGCGGTCAACTCGATGCTGCCGAGCCGGTGTTGCGGCGCGCCGTTGAACTGAACCAACTCGGCGAGGCCAACCAATTGCTCGGGCAGATCGCGGTTCGCCGCGGCGAGTTCTCCGAAGCAATCACGCTCTTCAATGCGGCGCTCGACCACGAACCGCGTTCCGCGGTGGCGCTCGCGGGGCGCGCACGCGCCAAGCAGCGGCTGGGCGATATCGAGGGCGCGGCCAATGATTATAGCGCCGCCATTCGCGCCGATGACCATTTGGCCGAGGCGCGCGCCGGGCGGTGCTGGCTCGATCTGAATGAGGGGCGCGAGTTCGAGCGCGCGCGTCGGGACGCGGACGCCGCTGTCGCGGCCAACCCGAACTATGTCGAAGGTCAACTTTGCCGCGGCGTGCTGCAATTGCGCGAGAGCCAATGGGCCGAAGCGAAGGCGTCGTTCGATGCGGCGTTGGCGGTTGAGTCAGGCAATCCGATCGCGCTTTTCGGGCGCGGCGTGGCGCGCCGGCGCAGCGGCGATCGCGATGGCACCGAGGATATGAATCAGGCCCGCGATTTCGATGGCAATATCGGCGCTCAGTTCGATAAGTTTGGCGTGCGCACCTACTAGGCGAGCGCCGCCATGGCGTACGTTGCGCGTGCATTCTCGGCTGCCAGCGCGGCGTCGACTTTCGCCGGATCGAGCGTGCCGTTGGTCTGCAGCGCGACGCCGTGAATGCCGGCGGCGATGAAGAGCACGTCGAGGCCTTGCGCGTTGGCGCCCAGGATATCGGTAACGACTCCGTCGCCGATACACAAAATGCGGCGCGCCTCGATGTCGCGCCCGGCGAGTGTGGCCATCTCTTTGCGCGCGAGATCGTAGATTGGCGCGTACGGTTTTCCGGCCATGATCACCTTGCCGCCGATCGCTTCGTAGTCGCGCGCGATGGCGCCGGCGCACCAGATCATGCGGTCGCCGTACTGCACTACAATGTCCGGGTTGGCGCAGATGAGGTCGAGGCCGCGCGCCCGCGCGTCGCCGAGAGTCTCGGCGTAGTCGGCGGGGGTCTCGTCGTCGCGATTGAGCCCGGAGATGGCGAAGAACGCCGCTTCGGTTAACGGCGCCTGCGCAAGACCAAGGCCTTCCCAGAGCGTGCTGTCGTAATCGTCCGGCCCGATCTTGAACATCGGCCCCGGCGCGCGCGCGCTCAGTTCGGCGCGGATGGCGTCGCCCGAGGTGACGATCGCGTCCCACGCATCGCGCGGCACGCCGGCGCGATCGAGTTGGCCGGGTATCGGCCCGCGCGGTTTCGGCACGTTGGTGATCAGGATGACGTGTGTGCCGAGGGCCTTGAGCCGCTGCAGCGCCGCGCAGGCGGCGGGGTAGGCGGTGCGGCCATTGTGCAGGACGCCCCATACGTCGCAGAACACCGCGTCGTAGCGATCGGCGATGTCATCGATGCTGTTGATGATCCGTGTCACTTCAGACGCTCCGCGATAGTGGCGGCGCTGGCGTCCGCGTGATCCGGGCCGGCATCGTAAGGGCAGACGAGCACGATGTCCGCGCGTGCGCGTTGCGGCTCGACATAGGTCTCGTGCATTTGCCGCACATGATTGAAAAATTGCGCCATCACCGAACGCGGCGTGCGCCCGCGTTCGTCAATATCGCGCACCATGCGCCGGCCGAGGCGTAGCGCTTCGTCGGCGTGCATGAAGACGCTGACATCGAAGATATCGCGCAGTTCCGCCGCTTCGAGCAGGTGGATGCCTTCGACGATGACATAATCGGCTTGGACGATGCGCTCCACTTCTGGCGTGCGGCGATGGGTGACAAGATCATAGACCGGCTTATCGAAGGCCGCGCCGCTCTTGGCTAGCGCGAGATGATCGCGCAACAGGCTGTGCTCCTTGGTGGACGGCAGATCGAAATTGTACGTGGCGGGATCGAAGCCGGACACCGTCGATGAACAGCGATAATAGTCGTCCTCGGCGATGACGATTGCGCCGGTCCCGAGTCGCCGGGCAAGCGCGCGCGCGACAGTGGTCTTGCCGGCGCCCGATCCACCGGTGATGGCGATGAGTTTCGTCATTGGCTGCTAGGTGCAGAGCGCCTGTGCAAATTGCAAGCGCTGGCGTGCAGGTGCGGGCGTGCTAATCTTGATGTCATGAAATATGTGCTCGACAGGATGGTCGTCACGATGCGCGATCGAGGCGATGATATCAGTCTGATCGATGCGATTTCCAACTGGTTCTATGAGATACACGAGGAAATTGGCCGCGTAGAGATCGAGCCACGCTGCCGCGCTATCGGTAAGATGATGATGTTCGAGGGGCCGGTCAGCAACGGCGGCATCGAATCTTACGTGTCACTCTATGGCTGGTCGGAGAACGACGCGGATGACATTTTGGCGGGCTATACCCTCATCAACTCGCCGAAGCGCGCTGCGGCATTCTTGCGCGTGCGCGAGATCATGTCGGCGACGACTGAGCTCGAACGGCGAGGCATGGCGAGCCGACAGGGGTTTATGGACATCGGCTCCGGCAAGCCGAACGAGGAGCTGAATGCCGAAGTCGAGAAGTTCTATCGCTTGGACGAAGAGGACGGTGACGTTCATACGCTGACGCTGCGCTATCTGCGTCGGCATGGGCTGATCAAGATTGTGCTATCCGATGCGGGGATCGACCGCGAACGCGAAGCGATTATGGCGCGCAGCCCGTGGTATGCGGCGCTGGAAGCGCATCGGGCCGAGCAGAGCGCGCGAAATCAAGAAAGCGCGCGATTGCGAGGTGATGTGATCACGCAGCTAGCGAAGCTTGCAAGCCTTCGCGTGAATTTATCTTCTGGCTATGGGGTGCGGACCGCCGACGAAATTCCGAAGGCGGGCTACGTACACGGCATCATCACGCCGTTTGATGCGAACGTCGACCCTGTGCCGAAAACGGTTCACGTAACAGAGGACGGTGTCTCGCGACGCTACGCTCTGCTCGGCGAAGTGATCTACTACGAGGACGGAGATCGCGGTGTGCTGGCGCGGCACCCGGATGGCGAGGTGCTCGCCGAAGTCGCCGTCAAACCCGGATCGACAAATTTCCAGCCGAACTGGAAGCTGCCTAGCTGACGCGGCCCGCGTGCTTGAGGAAGAACTCGCGTGGCGGCGCGGTCTCCTCCATCAGGCTCTCTTTGATCGCGCGCGGCGCGCCGAAGAGGTGACCCTGTGCGTAGGGCACGTCGAGGTCGAGCACTTCGAGCACAGAATCCTCCGACTCGATGCGTTCGGCGATCAAGTCGATGCCGTAGCGCTGGAACACCGCCGCAATATCCGATGCGGAAATCTCGCGCGTAATCGCCGAGCGCGGGCGCATGCCGCGATTGACGATCTGATCGGTCAAGATGCCGGCCGCCACTTTCACGTAGCGCACGCCGGAGCGTTCAAGGTCAGGCAGGTCGATTTCGGTGTTGGTGACGCGGTCGATGGAGAAACGGAAGCCGAGGTCGACAAGCTTTGCCATGGCGCGCGCTTCGATCGACGTGCGGTTTTCGTAGGAATCCTGCGGGATTTCAAAAATCACGCTGCCTGCCAGGTCGCGGTTCTCGCGCATGAAGTCGAGGAACTGCGGGAAGAAGTGCTCGTCCGCCAAGGCAGCGGGCGCAAGATTGCAGAAAATTCCAATGCGGCGATCCTGCTTCATCAATTTGCGCACGATCTGCACGCAGCGGAACAGCAGGACGTTGTCGATCGTGCCCATGAGGCCGGCCTGCTCGGCCGCCGGAATAAATTCCGTCGGGAGAATGAGGCGTCCGCTGGCGTCCTTGAGGCGGGTGAAGCCTTCGTAGAATGCGGTCTTGCGCTGCGGCAATTGCACGATTGGTTGCAGGTGCAGCTCGACGCGGTTCTCCATCAGGGCTTCGCGCACGAGATCCATCGGTCCGCGCGCGGCGGTCGGGTTGATTGCCGTGATGTTGCCGGCGCTTTGTAGCGTGCCGAGGCGCGCATCCATGGCGGCGCCGAGCTTATCGACGATTTGATCGATCAGCTTCAGTTCGATCGGCGCATTGCTTGAAGTGGACGCGGCAATTTGCGGTTGCTGCGGCGGCGCGCCGAACGCGATCTGTGTTTCCATTTGGTCGAGGCGCGTCTGCACGGCGTCGATGTCGGCCGCGACTTCGCGATGCGCGACGCGCAGGCGATCCATGTCGATCTTGATCTTCTTTTCGGCCTGACCAATCCGGCCGGCCGCCGCGCTCGCGGAGATGCCCGCGTGCGTCACGGCGCATGCCGAGAAGAGTGCGATGCCGCCCAGGATCGACGAGCCCAGGTCCTGGCCGCCGACCTGGTTCAGCGCGAGCCCCACGGTGAGTGAGACCATCGCGTAGGCCGCGTAGAGCAGGATGTGCGTGATGATGGGCATTATTTGCCGTTCCGAATCTCTGGTTCTCCATGGGACCGGCGCCCTGGTTGCCAGGGCCTTAACCATCGCGCTTTGCCGCTTGACAGAATTATTGTAATACGATAATTGATTATCGTCTTACTTGAGGGTGTTCCCGAATGACTGAAGCCGCACTCGCGCCGCTCCAGCGCGCGCAGCAACTTGCCGGAGGCGCCGCTACGGCAGCCGTCGTTGGCGCCGTCCTGATTGCGATGGCCGCCGTGGCCGAAGGCGCGTCGCCCGCTTTGGCGGCGCTCGCCAACCACGAGGTCACGTTTGATCTGCCGGGCGCGCTCGCGGTGCTGCGGGCGTTCGGGCTGTTCTGGGTGCTGGCGTTGCCGAGCTTCTTCATGGCCGGCGCGCTGCTCGACCTCAGCAAGGTGCTGGACGAATACGGCAAGGGGCAGTTCTTCACGCTGAAAGCCAGCGCCGGCGTGCGCAAAGCCGCCGAAGGCGCGCTCTGGGCGCTTGGTTTCAAGATCGTCGGCTCGCCCACGATCTATGCATGGATCACGCAAGAGGGTCGCGGCTTCGAATGGCATATGGAGCCGTTCGATCTTGGCCTTATCGGCTTCGCGGCGTTCGTGGCGGTGCTTGGGCGCGTGCTCGAAGCGGCTGCGAAAATCAAACAAGAGAACGATGAGATCGTCTGATGAGTAAAGCAGATATCCGTATTCAAAAGGCGCGCGCGCAAGCCGGGCAGATGCGCGTGATGGGCGCGGTGCTGATCCCAATGCTCGCGGCGGCGATCGGATTGCCGTTGATCGGTGAGGTGTACCTCGTATCATTCGAACCTGCGCCATGGGCGGTTGAAGTCGGCGCGCCGTCCGCGGTCTTGATCAAGCTTCTGAGCTATGCGCCTGCCATGGCGGCGGCTGCCGCTGTCGTTATGCTGCAGCCTGCACTCGTCGAATATCATGAAGGCCGGTTCGTCTCCGACAAAGCCAGCGCCGCGTTTCAACTCGCGGGTATCTGGGCGCTTGCGGCGTTCTTCTTGAAGCTGCTTGTTGCTCCGCTCGTGATCTCTTTGCTGGGCGGGGCGCCGTTCACATGGCGCTTCGATCCGCTGGACATCGCGCTGATGGTATTTGCCGCTTCCGTTATGATGATTGGCGGCGTGCTTGATGCGGCGGTGGCTGCGCTCAAAGCCGAGAACGATCAGATCGTGTGATGCTGCGGATCGTGGTCACCCTCGATGTGATGCTTGCGCGCCGCAAGATGAAGTCGAAAGACTTGGCCGAGCGCGTGGGCATTACGGAAGCGAACCTGTCGCTGCTGCGCACCGGCAAGGTGAAGGGCGTGCGGTTCGAAACGCTGGCGAAGATTTGCGAAGTGCTGGAGTGCAAGCCTTCGGATTTGCTGGATGTGGAAGAGGGCGTGGCGGTGAGTGAGGGCGGGGACGTCTAGCATCACCCATTCCCGGGGCGAGGCGGAGCCGAGAGCCCGGGACCCGGCTCGCACCCCGGCCTTCGCCGGGGTCGCGTCCGGGAAGCGCTTAGCTCGTGGCGAACAGGACTGCTGCTTGGATGAGATACACGGCGCCGAGCGCCGTTACGATCCAGCGCGTGTACTTCAAGAAGTTCACGTCGCTCATCCGGTCGAGCACTTTGCCGCCCAGCCATGCGCCGATCATCGCCAGGGGCGCGGCGACCAGGAAGAACCACCAGGGCGGCAGGCCTGTTTCAACGGCGGTGATCAGCGGCACGCCGTAGAACACCATCTTGACTGTGTGACTGAACGCCTGCGTTGCGGCCTTCGTCGCGACGATGGCGTGGCGCGGCAGGCCGGTGCGGACGAAGAAGACGTCGAGCAGCGGGCCGGAGACGCCGGCGATGACGTTGAGGCCGGTCACCGTCAGCCCGCACGCCACCGCATGGGCGGGCTTGGCGGCATCGAGATGAAACGCGCGCTTCGGCAGCCATGCGAGGCCGGGCACCAGACCGAGCATCAGATAGACCCACGCCTTGGTTGGATCATAGGTGACTGACGCCAGCAGCCCCGCCGCGATCGCCGAGCCCGCGCCGTAGAGCACGATGATCCGCCAATCGATGTGGGCCCGATGCAGAAACGCGCGCCAACCGTTCGATACGAACTGCAACGCCCCATGCGTGACCATCGCGGCGGAGACAGGCATGGCGAGTGTCAGCCCGCCCATCAGCATGAGGCCACCCGCCATGCCGAAAACGCCGGACACGGTGGCGGTGACGAGGACGAGAAGGAGGAGAGCGAACTGGGTCATAGCGCAGCAGAGGGCGCCGGCGGTCCATATTGGGAGCAACGATTGTGCATTCCTGGAGCGGCAGCGATCAGTGGCACGCGCGTCTCCTCCGCAAGTATCAGCCTAAGACCAGGAGCCGCTTTTCCAGCCCCGCCTTCACTTCCGGCCACTCTTCGCGGATCACTGAGAACCAGGCGGTGTCGCGCAGGCTGCCGTCGGCGCGGCGCATGTGTTTGCGGTGGATGCCTTCAAACCGCGCGCCCATCTTCAACATCGCCGCGCGTGAGTGTTCGTTGAGCGCATCGGTCTTGAGTTCGACGCGCTCGGCGCCTTGGTCGAAGGCGTTGCCGATGAGCAGCAGTTTGCAGGTTGGGTTGACGATGCCGCCTTGCGCGGCGCGGGCGTACCAGGTGGAGCCGATTTCAACGCCGGCTTCGCGCGGGCGAATGTTGAGGTAGCAGCTCTGGCCGATGAGTTCGCCGTTCCAGAATACGGCGTGCGGGATGGAGCGGCCCGCGGCTTGATCGGCCCGCAGAAATTCGAACCACGCACCGTAGCCTTGCCTGGCGACAGGAAACGGGATGTGTCGGAACAGGTCGGGGTCGGCCCCGGCGACGGCCGTCAGTCCGGCGCGGTGATGCGGCTCGAACGGCTCCAGCCGCACAGGCCCGTGCTCCAGTATCCTTGCGGCAAGGTCCATAGCGCGCATTGCCCCCGTCACGCCCCGGCTTTAGCGTGCCGCCCAACAAGCCGCCAGCGCGCCGGAGGACCTCCCATGCATTTCGAACATTCGCCGAAGACCAAAGAGTGGATGGGCCGCGTCAGCAAGTTCATGGACGACCATATCGTCCCGGCCGTGCCGGCTTATGAGGCGCAGCAGAAGGAAGGCGGGCGGTGGAAAGTCATTCAGGTTGTGGAAGACCTGAAGGTGAAGGCCAGGAAAGAGGGCCTGTGGAATTTCTTCATGCCGCCGTCGAGCGGCCATCCCAAGGTTGATGACACGTTCAACTTTGAAGGCGAGCAACTCACCAACCTCGAATATGCGCCGCTCGCTGAGATTATGGGGCGCGTCGGGTTTGCATCCGAAGTGTTCAATTGCTCGGCGCCCGACACCGGCAACATGGAAGTGCTGGAGCGCTACGGCACGCGCGAGCAGAAAGATCAGTGGCTGACATCGCTGATGAACGGTGAAATCCGCTCGGCATTCCTGATGACGGAGCCGGCCGTCGCTTCGTCTGACGCGACCAATATTCAGTGCGAGATCAAGCGCGACGGGAATGATTACGTGATCAACGGCCGCAAGTGGTGGTCGTCGGGCGCCGGTGATCCGCGCTGCAAGGTCGCGATCCTGATGGGCAAGACCAATCCGGATAATCCCAAGCACAGCCAGCAGAGCCAGATTTTGGTGCCGCTCGATGCGAAGGGCGTGAACATTCTGCGACCGCTCTACGTGTTTGGATATGATGACGCGCCGCATGGGCACATGGAAATCGAGTTGAAGGATGTGCGCGTGCCGGCGTCGAACTTGTTGCTCGGCGAAGGGCGCGGGTTTGAGATCGCGCAGGGGCGTTTGGGTCCGGGGCGTATTCACCATTGCATGCGCACGATCGGTGCGGCGGAGGCGGCGCTTGAGGCGCTGTGCAAGCGGATCACGACGCGGGTGGCGTTCGGTAAGACGATCGCCGAGCACTCGGTCTGGGAGCAGCGCATCGCCGAGGCGCGGACCGATATCGAGATGAACCGGCTGCTGTGCCTCAAGGCTGCGTACATGATGGACGTCGCCGGCAACAAAGTCGCGAAGAACGAGATCGCGATGATCAAGCTTTCGGCGCCGCGCATGGCGCTGAAGATCATCGACGACGCGATCCAGGCGCATGGCGGCGCCGGCGTGTGCCAGGATTTCGGCCTCGCCAAATCATACGCCGGCATTCGCACGCTGCGTTTGGCTGACGGTCCGGATGAAGTGCATGCGCGTTCGATCGCGATGCAGGAACTCGGCAAGTATGGCTGGACAGGCAAGCGCTCGAAAGATGATGGCGTGAGCCTGCCCGGCATGCGTTGATGCTTTTTGCCTGGGGCGTAAGTGCGCTGGCGCTGATGATCGGCGCTGGTCTTGGCGCGCGCGCGCTGATCGACCCTGAATGGGCGGCGAAGTTCGTGCGCCTCAAGGCTGACGAACAAGGCGGCGGCCAAGCGGAGTTTCGCGCGACGTTCGGCGGCGTGTTCCTGGCGCTGCACGCGGCGGCGTTGTTGCTGACCGGGTTTTACCTGCTTGGCGGCGAGTACGTGATCGGCGTGTGCGCGACGGGCGCGGCGTTCGTGATCGCGGCGGGTTGGGGCGGGGCCGCAACGGGGCGCGCAATTTCGATGTGGCGCGACGGCGCCGACACCAAGTTCAACCGCATGAGCGTCGGCGTTGAAGCCGCGATGGCGTTTGCGATCGCGATGCCTTGGCTGGTGTGGTTTTTGCTTTGAGTCGGTTGAAATGCTATATTGGTTGGCATGAAGACGCTTACCATCACCATTTCCGATGCAACTCTGGAAAAGCTGGCCGATCATGCCGCCGAGAATGGCAAGACGTCGGAGGAGTGGGCCTCCTGGATGCTTGAAGATAAGTATGACGACGATTGGCTCAACGACTTGAGCGAAGAAGATCGCGCCAGTCTCGCGGAAGCACTGGCCGAGGCCGATCGCGGTGAGACGATTCCGCACGAGCAAGTCATGGAAGAGATGCGGCGCAAGTTCGGGTGGTAATCGAGTGGTCGCTGCGCGCGCAAAGCGACCTCGAACGCATTGTTGCCGATATCTCACGCCATAGCCCCGCGGGGGCAAAGCGCGTGCTTGATCGCATCAGAAAACGCGTTGACGACCTGAACCAATTTTCAGCTCAAGGCGTCGCACGGCCCCGCCACGTCTATCGCCTTGATATTGCACGCACGCCTTATTTCGCTCTCTATCGAATTTCGAGCGACAAGATCGTCATTCTGAAAGTCATTCATGGCCGCCGCAACCGGCGCTCCTAGGCCGGCTTGCCCAGGAACACGAACGCGGCGCCGGCGGCGATGAGGATGAAGCCGACGAAGTGGTTCCAGCTTAGCTGCTCGCGCAGGAAGAGTGTCGAGAACACGACGAAGACGCAGAGCGTGATGACTTCCTGCATGGTCTTGAGTTCCGCTGTCGAATAGGCGGCTGAGCCGATGCGGTTCGCGGGCACGGCGAGGCAATATTCGACGAAGGCGATGCCCCATGAGATCACGATCGCGATCAGAAGCGGCGTCGATTTGAACTTGAGGTGTCCGTACCAGGCGAACGTCATGAACACGTTTGAGGCGACGAGCATGATGATCGGCGCGACATGCGGGGAAAAGAGGAAGGACGGCATGCGGGCTCCTTGAGTCGCCGCAAGGTTAGCACGCGCGCGTGCGGCGCCGGAGCGCGGGGCGCGGCGGCAAGGGGTGTCTTGGCGGCTCGAACGTAAGCGTGAGTGCGGCGACTGGTGCGCTGATAACGGCGATGACGTCACCCTAGGGTCGCGCGTGAGTGCGATCCCGGGATCCAGGGTGACAGACGCGCTTTGTGACTTCTGGATCCCGGGTCTCGCTTTGCGAGCCCCAGGATGACGGACGCGCGAGGTCTCGCGTCGCCTACCAGTCAACGCCTCGCCGGCGTCCCGCTGGCGGTCCAAGGAGGAGCGGTGTGCGGCGCGATCTTGACGTATTATTATTTCGATGTTACTGGAAATATCGAAATGAAAAGTCCACAAGCTGTCGAAGCCCTTGGGGCGCTGGCTAACGAACATCGCCTGGCGATTTACCGGCTGCTGGTGCAGGCGGGCCCTCAGGGGCGTCCGGCGGGCGCGATTGCGGACAAGCTTGATATGCCCGCTTCGTCGCTGTCGTTTCACCTGGCGCATCTGACCCGCGCTGGGTTGATCGAGCAGCGCCGCGAGAGCCGTTCGCTCATCTATTCGGCCGACTTCGCCGTCATGAATGGCCTTGTCGGCTTTCTCACCGAGAATTGCTGCGGCGGCGCAAGCTGCGCTCCCGCGGCGTCAGCCAGAAGGAAAGCGTCATGAAGCGCCTCCATGTGCATGTCGGCGTCAACGACCTCGATCAATCGATCAGGTTCTATTCTAATCTGTTCGCCGTTGAGCCCACTGTCCTCAAGAACGACTACGCCAAGTGGATGCTCGATGATCCGCGCGTGAACTTCGCCATCTCGACGCGTCAGGACGGCGGCGGTGTTCGTCATCTGGGCATCCAGGTGGAGTCGCCGGAAGAACTGAGCGAGGTCTATGCGCGCTTGAAGTCGGCCGATGCGCCTGTGTTTGAAGAGGGCGCCACGACCTGTTGTTACGCAAAATCCGAGAAGTCCTGGATCAACGATCCGCAAGGCGTTGCTTGGGAAACCTTTCTGACAACGGGCGAGTCGATCACGTATGGCGGCGGAGTCGAAAGCGCCGCGCCCGAGTCACACGCCGCGACGAAGCCTGCCGCGTGCTGCGGTCCGCGCGCGCCCGAATCTGTCGCATGACAGTGCGTCGCCCCTACAACGTGCTGTTTCTCTGCACGGGAAACTCGGCGCGTTCCGTGATGGCCGAGGCGATCCTCAATCGCGACGGCGGCGGCAAGTTTGTTGCGTATTCGGCGGGTTCAATGCCGAAAGGCGAGGTGCATCCCGAGACGCTGGCGCTGTTGAAGCGCCTGAACTACGACACCAGTGTTTTTCGCTCGAAGAGTTGGGATGAGTTTGCCAAGCCGGATTCGCCGCCGCTCGATTTCGTGTTCACCGTTTGCGACAACGCCGCCGGAGAGGTCTGCCCGATCTGGCCGGGGCAACCGATGACGGCGCATTGGGGCGTGCCCGATCCGCCGTTGGCGAGCGGTTCGGCCACCGATATCGCGCGCACGTTCGCCAATGCTTATGGCGCGTTGCAGAACCGCATCGGGCTCTTTGTGAATCTGCCGTTCGAGGGTTTGGATCGTCTTTCGCTGCAAGCGCGCCTGAACACTATCGGCCGCTCCGGGGATCGAAACGGCAATGTTGCGTAGCATCGAGCCCGGCGCGCCGGACTTCGAGGCGTTTGTCGCGGCGTTGCAGGCTGCGAAGCTGCCAGTTGAAGACCTGTTGTTCGAACCGTTTCGCTATTTCTGTATGGATGAAATTGCCTGGGGCGGATTTAGTGTGGAACGCGATGGTCTCATGCGCTCCGTTGTTGTGAAGCGGGAGGCCCGGGGGCGGGGCTTCGGCGCCCGCATGATTGGCGCGCTTCTGGAGCGCGCGCGGCAGCAAGGCGTGGAGCGGCTGTGGCTGCTCACAACAGACGCCGCGCCGTTCTTTGAACGCTTGGGTTGGACGCTTGCGGAACGATCATCGGCGCCGGCGGCGATCGCGGCGTCGCGGCAATTCAGCGGCTTATGTCCGGCGTCGGCGATGTTGATGGTGCGCGCGCTGTGAGCGATCTCCCGCGGCGCCTGGCGGCCGAACTCCTGGGTTCATGTATGTTGGCAGGCGTCGTCATCGGCTCAGGTGTGATGGCGGCGCGCTTATCGAATGGAAACGACGCGGTGGCGCTCCTGGCCAATGCCGGCGCGACGGCGGCCATGCTCTTCGTATTGATCACCGCGCTCGCGCCGATTTCCGGCGCGCACTTTAATCCCGTGGTGACGTTGGTCATGACGCTCCGCCGCGCCATCCGGCCGCTTGACGGCGCCTTCTACGTCATCGTGCAAATCTGCGGCTGCGTCCTTGGCGCGATGCTGGCTCACGCCATGTTTGGTTTGCCGCTTCTGCAGGTGGGATCGACGGCGCGCAGCGGCTTGAGCCAGGTGTTTTCCGAAGGCGTCGCGAGCTTCGCGCTCGTTGCTGTGATTTTGCTCGTTTCAAAGGTGCGCGAAAGCGCTATCCCCGCCGCCGTCGCGCTGACCATAGCCGCTGGTTATTGGTGGACGGCCTCGACGTCATTCGCGAACCCTGCGATCACGGTCGCCCGCGCGTTCAGCGATACGTTCGCGGGCATCCGGCCCGATGATGCGCCCGCCTTCGTGATCGCTCAGCTGGCAGGCGCGCTGCTTGCCTGGCGGTGCTGCGCGTTCCTGGTTGGGGGCGCCGGCTTTTCACAGGCAAAGCGCTGACGCGTCAGGAGTTGGCGACCGCTATCAGTGCGATGGCGCCGAACGCCATCCACATCAGGGTGATGAGCGTCGGGTTGATGCGTTCGAAACTCAAGCAAGCACCAGGCGTGAATATGCCGCCCAAACGGCAAACCACGATGCCGCGCCGAAGATGGCAAACACCCAGGGCAACGGACGGATCGAGGCGGATTTCATGGATTGTGCTTTCAAAGTGAGCGTGCGTCGCAACGCCGGAAGATCTCGTGTGAAATCTCCCGGCATTTCGCTTAGCTCTTCTTGGTCTCGACTGGCGCGACGGCAGGCGCCGGCGTCACGATCGCCTCGGGCTTTGCCTGGTTTGCGGTCGTGTTTGCTTGATCCGCAAGATTGCTCGCAGGCGCGTTCGGCGCCTTGTTGGGCTCATTCGACATGATTTTGATTTTCTGAAAGACGTCAGAGATTGTCTGACGCAACCCACATGGTGCGGCGCGCCAGCCGTTACAATGGCTGCTCATGTGAATTGATTGGATTCACATTGTACTCGGACCGGCAACGACGCGATCAGAGATCGTTGATGCTGTCGTCGGCGCGCCAGGGCCAGGCATTGGCGCGCAGACCGCAGGTCGCGGGGTCGAAGGTTTCGCGCGTGATGATGACGGTGTTGGTGGGTGTTTCTTCGATGCGCACTTCGCGGACGGTGAAGGGGAGTTTGTCGTCGGCGATGAAGGCGGAGAGCTTGAGGAAGAAACAGGCGGCGAGCGCTTCGGTGGTGGGATCGCCCTGGAAGGTCATGATCTGCTTTAGCAGATTTGGTTCGCGCTCACGGAAGTAGTCGATGAGCGGATCGCTTTCGCCAAGATGCAGCGCGTGATCGACCTGATCGTCGATCCAGGCGTGCCAGCGTTTCTTCACGAGCTCGAACGGCGCGGCGGAATTTGTGTCGGAGAATTTGAATGTCGAGGCCGGGTCGAGCCGGACGGTGACGAATTCGTTGTGCCCATGCGGGATCGCGCATTTGGGGCTCTTGGTCGCCAACAGGCGATGCGCCATCGCGTAGCGACGGGTGAATTCCAACGCAGCCATGATCAGTCCTTCAGGCACTCCCGCAGAACAGACAGGCGCCCCGCGCGCTGATTAAGCGCGCAAGGCTCCGCGTGCAATCAATTGTCGCCGTCTGTGTCTTCGTCGTTCCACGGCGGATCGCCGAGATTGACCTGATCGGGCGAGGTGAGGCCGCCGACGGCCGCGCCAACCACGGCGCCCGGAAGCGCGCCAACGCCGCCGAAGACAGCGCCCGTGCCCGCGCCGATGGCGGCGCCGGAGGCCATGCGGTCACCCATTTGCGTGCCGCAACCGGCAAGGGTCAAAGCGGCGGCGGCCAAAACCACGTATTTCATCGGGGATGCTCCATAGCTCCTGTGCGCCCGTGCGGTATGGGGGAGTTGGGGCATGAGTGAGGCGGCGCGCCTCAGAACCAGCGGCGCCACTTGGCGATGCCGAACAAAATCGCCGGAGCGGCGAACATCAGCGCGACGCCAACCCATGGACCCCACGATTCGCGAAACCATGTCATGGCGTCGAAATTCATGCCGAAGATCGAGGCGATCAGAGTCGGCGGCACGAAGGCGATGGTCGCGAGCGAGAGGGCTTTCAGGACGTTCGTCTGCGAGGCGTTGATGAGGCCGAGCATGGCGTCCTGCAGGAAGGAGAGGCGCGGCTGCAGCGTTTCGGCGATACGCTCGAGTTCGCTGACGTCGCGTGCGAGCGCGGAGACGCGGGCGGCGTCGAGATTGTATTTGTTCTTGGTGGCGCGGGCGTACACCAGCATACGCTGCATGCTGGCGAGTGAATCGTGCGCGATGGCGGCGAGGGCGCCGATGCGGCCGAGTTCGCGTAAAGACTCGTTCAAGTCCGGCGTGCTGCCTTTTGCGAACACCACCATGGAAAGCGCGTTGGCGTCGCGGGTGGCCTCGGCGAGAACGTCGGCCAGGCGTTCGGCGGCGCCTTCGATCAGCGCGTGCAGGACGTCGGCGCCGTTCTGGGCCGAGCCGATGCGGGCGGAGGCGCGGCCCTGGCCGATGTCGAACGCGCGCGGGCGCACCTGGCGCACGGTGACGAGCTTGCCCTTGGCGAGGATGAAGGTGACGGCGCCGGCGACGAGCGGGCCTTCGTCGCGGCGGCCAAGCAGGGTTGCGGTCAAGTGGAGCGCGTCGCCCTCTTCGTAATAGCGCGCGGATTCTTCGAAGGCCGAGCGCTCGGCGGGCGTCGGCACGTCGATGCCGAGTGAGGCTTCGACGTCGGCTTCCTCGCCTTCGTCGGGGGATTCGAGATCGTACCAGATGGCGGACGCGTCCGCGCACGCGACCGTCGATCCGCCTTTGGAGAATACGCGAAGCATGGGGCGGTGCTTAGCCTGCTTTGCGAAAGGTGAGAACCGGCGCCACAGCAAGGTCCATAGTCATTCCGGGGCAATGCACAGCCCGCAATCCACTGGGCGTCAGACAGTCTCGCGTTTGCCCCTGGATTCCGGGCCGCGCTGGGGCGCGTCCCAGAATGACGAGTCTAAGTTTGCTTCGGCTGGAAAACGCCCGGTGGGGAGCTTACTCGTCCTTGGCAACCGTGCCGCGCGCCATCACGAACGGGACTTGCATGAGCGTGGTGACGTCGCGGGTGGGGTCGCCGTCGACGGCGATGATGTCGGCGGAATAGCCGGGGGCGATGCGGCCGGCGACGTTTTCCAGTTGCAGGTGCGCGGCGGCGTTGACGGTGCCGATGGCGAGCGCCTGCATCGGGGTGTAGCCGCCTTCGACGAGGAATTGGAATTCGCGGGCGTTGCCGCCGTGGGCGGAGACGCCGCTATCGGTGCCGAAGGCGACACGGACGCCGGCGCGGCGCGCGTTCTGGATCGATTGGCGCATGCGGGTGCCGACTTCGCGGGCCTTGGCGGCCTGGTTCGGCGTCAGCACGCCGCCGCGTTCGGCCATTTCCTCGACCGTCACGCCGGCGAGGATGGTGGGCACGAGATAAGCGCCGTTGCGGCGGAAGAGGCGGAGAGATTCCGCGTCGGTGTAGGAGCCGTGTTCGATGGAATCGACGCCGGCGCGGAGCGCGGCGTTGATGCCGCCGGCGCCGTGTGCGTGCGCGGTGACGCGCCGGCCCATGGCGTGCGCGGCTTCGACGATGGCTTGCAGTTCAGCGTCGTTGAATTGTTGTTCGACGCCGGCCGCGGTGTTGGAAAGCACGCCGCCGGTGGCGGTGATCTTGATGAGATCGGCGCCGGCCTGGATTTGGCGGCGCACAGCGCGGCGGCACGCGTCAGCGCCTGAGCAGGCTGACGGGCTGCGCAGCACGTTGAGGACGTCAGGCGCAAAACCGTTGGCGTCGCCGTGGCCGCCATCGGGGGTGACGGAGGCGCCTGACGCGATGATGCGCGGACCGGTGATGCGGCGCTCGGCGATGGCGCGGCGCAGTGCGAAGATGGAATCGTTTGGCGCGCCGAGATCGGCGACCGTGGTGAAGCCCGCCATCAGCGTGACGCGCGCATAGCCCGCGCCCTGCAGGGCGGCGTCCGATGCGGTCAGCTGAACTTCATCGAGGAGTTGGTTGGGCCCCAATTCGTGCGTCAGATGGACGTGGCTGTCGATGAGGCCGGCCATGACGAAGCGATTGCGCTGATCGACGATGGTTGCGCCGTCCTGCGTGATGTAGCCCGGCCGGATCGCGATGATGTTGCCGTCGGCGCCGACGAGGATGGATTGTTCGGTGAGCACGCGGCCGTTTGAGGCGTCGGCAAGCAGGCGTCCGGCGTGGATGATGGTGGCGGCGCGCGCTTGGGCGGCTTCCTGCGCGAAACCTGAACCGGACAAGAGAGCCAGAGCGGCGACCGCCCCCGCGAACGTCATTGCGCGCTGCACCATGAGAATCCCCTCGAATAATGCCTGCTTGATCCGCATCGATTGCGACGTCGTCAACTGCATTCGCTTGTCTCGTCATCCTGGACGTGCGGAGCACGGCCGGGATCCAGGGTTGGCTGCGCAGCTTGTGGCCTCTGGATCCCGGTCACGCTGCGCGTGCCCAGGATGACGGTTTTGGCCAAGTGCAACGAACGCCAAATGCGGGCTGGAAGCCCGCGCTCCAACCTGCCAGCGGCGGCGCCTACTTGAGGCCGGCTTTTTGCGCGTAGTGGAACGATGCTGCCGCGAGCGGACGGATGCGCTGGATCATCTGCGCGGCGTGGGCGCTGGCGGCGGTGCCGTCGCGCACGCGCCCTGCGATGCCCTGCAGAATGCAGGCGAGGCGGAAGGCGTTGTAGGAGAAGTACCAGTCAAGTTCGGCGATGCTGTCGCGGCCGGTCTGCGCGCAATAGAGCTTTACGGTTTCGTCGAGTGTCGGGATGCCGAGCGGGGCGAGATCGACGCCGCCGAGGCCGGAGCGGCCGTCATGTGGCATGACCCAGTTCATCAGGTAGTAAGTGAAATCGCCGAGCGGATCGCCGAGCGTTGAGAGTTCCCAGTCGAGCACGGCGATGACGCGTGGTTCGCTTTCGTGCAGCACCATGTTGTCGAGGCGATAATCGCCGTGGACGATGCCGGTGCGTTCGCCGGCGGGAATGGTCTGCGGCAGCCATTCGATGAGACGATTCATCTCGTCGATGGTTTCGGTTTCGCTGAGTTTGTATTGCTTCGACCAGCGGTCGATCTGGCGGCCGAAATAATTTCCCGGCTTGCCGTAGTCGCCGAGGCCGATAGCGACGTGATCGGTGTTGTGGAGTTTGGCGAGCGTCGCGATTTTGTTTTCGTAGGTGGCGCGGCGATCTTGCTTGCTCATCTCCGGCAACGCGCCGTTCCAGAGCACGCGGCCTTCGACCATTTCCATGACGTAGAACATCGCGCCAAGGACGCTGTCGTCGGTGCAGAGCGCGTATTGCTTCGCGACGGGAAAGCCCGTCGGGTGAAGCGCCGACATGACGCGAAATTCGCGATCGACGGCGTGCGCCGAGGGCAGGAGTTTGCCGCCGGGCTTTTTGCGCAGGACGTATTTGCGCGACGGCGTGACGAGTTGGTAGGTCGGGTTCGATTGGCCGCCTTTGAACTGATTGATGGTCAGCGGGCCGGCATAGCCTTCGACATTGGCGTGCATCCATGCGTCGAGCGCAGCGTCGTCGAGTTTGTGGCGCTCTTCGACGGGCTTGGTGCCTTTGAAGTTTGCATGCGGGTCTTCGGCTGGCTCAGTCATTCGTTTGTCTCGTCATTCTGGGTTCAATGCTTCGCATTGCCTCGGAATGACGACAAGGGCCGTCCGTCATCCTGGACGTGCGAAGCGCGGCCGGGATCCAGGGGTAACCAGTGCGCCTCGTCCCTCCTGGATCCCGGTCACGCTGCGCGTGCCCAGGATGACGGGGTTAGTCGTCTCGCCTGAGATGCCGCGGCGAGAGGAAGTCTTAGTGCAAGTTGCGCGTTCTTCGTCATCCTGGACGTGCGAAGCGCGGCCGGGATCCAGGGCAACCATCGCGCCTCGTCCCTTCTGGATCCCGGTCACGCTGCGCGTGCCCAGGATGACGGAATTAACGTCTTGCCTGAGGTGTCGCGGTAGGAGGAAGTCTTCGTATAGGTCGCGCCATGTTGGGTTTTCGGATTCGATCAACGCCAGCTTTTGCTTCCGTCCGAAGCGTTTGAGTTCCTTTTCCCTGGCGATCGCGGTCAGCATGTCGCTGTGCTGTTCCCACCACACGAGCAGCTTGCATCCGTATCGTTTCGTGAAGCCGTCCATGCGCCCTTCGCGGTGTGCGAGGCCGCGTTGGAGCAGGTCACTGGTCACGCCAACATAGAGTGTGCCGTTGCGTTGGCTCGCCATGATGTAGGCCGCGATGAACTCGTAGCGGCCCATGCGTTGCTAATTCAACGCGCGCCAGGCGATGTCGCGGCGGCAGAAGCCGCCGGGCCAGTCGATCTTGTTGACGGCTTCATAAGCGCGGTCGACGGCGTCGCGGAGCGTGGCGCCGGTGGCGGTGACGTTGAGGACGCGGCCGCCGGCGGCGCGGAGATTGCCTTCCTCATCCTCGCGCGTGCCGGCGTGGAAGATTTCGACATCGGGGACTTGTTCGGCGTTGGCGAGGCCGCGGATGATGGAGCCGGTGAGCGGCTCGTCCGGGTAGCCCTGCGCGGCATAGACGACGGTGACGGCGGGGCGCTCGTCCCACACGATCTTCGGCGCGCCCGCGAGCTGACCTTGCGCGGCGAGCAACAGGACCGGCGCCAGATCGCTTTTCATGCGGCGCATCAGTGTTTGGCATTCGGGATCGCCAAAACGCACGTTGAACTCGATGAGCTTGGGGCCGGCTGGCGTGATCATCAGACCGGCGAAGAGGACGCCGACGAAGGGGCGGCCTTCGGCTTTCATGCCGCGCAATGTCGGCAGGATGATCTGCTCCATGGTTTGATCGCGAACGGCGTCGGTGAACACGGGCGCGGGCGAGTAGGCGCCCATGCCGCCGGTGTTGGGGCCCTTGTCGAGATCGTAAGCGCGCTTGTGATCTTGCGCGGCGAGCAGCGGCACGGCGGTCTCGCCGTCGCAGATCGCAAAGAAGCTGGCTTCCTCGCCGGGCAGAAAATCCTCGATGACGATGCGCTGACCGGCGGTGCCGAATTTGCGGAGGAAGAGAATCTGATCGATCGCTTCGTCGGCTTCGCGGCGGGTTTCGGCGATGATGACGCCTTTGCCGGCGGCGAGGCCGTCGGCCTTGATGACGAACGGTGGTTCGCGATCGCCGAGATAGGCTTTGGCGTAGATGGCGTCGTCGAAGACCTTGTAGCCCGCGGTCGGCACCGCGTGGCGCTCGCAGAAGTCTTTCATGAAGGCTTTTGACGCTTCGAGTTCGGCGGCGGCGCGGGTGGGCCCGAAGCAGGGCACGCCGACATGCGCGAGCGCATCGGCCAGACCGGCGGCAGCGGTGGATTCAGGGCCGATGACGACAAGATCGACGCTCTCGCGCAATGCCAGTGCGGCGATTTCGGCAACGTCAGTGACCTTGTGCGCGACGCAACGGCCGAGTCTTGCGAGGCCAGGATTGCCGGGAACCGAAATCAGCTCCGAAACAAGCGGGCTCTGCTTCAGCTTCCAGCCCAAAGCGTGCTCGCGCCCGCCCGACCCGACGATCAGAATCTTCATGGGGAAGTGGATTGGAACCTGAGGTCGCGCGGGTCAAGCGCGGGGGCGCCGGGTGTGCTTGCCAGTGCTGGTGACGTCGCCCTTTGACAAGCTCAGCGTGACGCCTTCTCTCGGGAGGTCGATCGGTCAGGCCATATGGGTGGGGCGGGCGACGTAGCGTTGGAGGTCGATGAGGAGGCGGCGCCAGGCGTCTTCCATTTCGGGAGACCATTCCGAAGCGCAGGCGGCGCGGAGTTCGTCACGCATCACGGCGAAGAATTGCGCGAAGGCGTCCGGTGGCACTTCGTAGCCGATGTGGGTGATGATCTCGCTGGCGATGAAATTGTGCGCGTAGCGGCGCTCGCCAATGAAATCGAGAATGGTGTTGAAAGCGTGCGAGAGCATGTTGCCGCGCACGGCGCCGGTGCGGTCCAGGACGAAGAGCGGTTGCGTTTCGGGAAAGTCGCGGAAGAGGCGCGCGTAGATGTCGGCGGTGAGATCGCCGGCGCGCTCGGCCGCGATTTCAAGGCTGGCGGTGATGTGGTCGGCGCCGTCGAAGCTCATGCCGGAGATATGGCGCGATAGGGCGGGCGTTTGCAATCCGTGGGCCGCGTCGCCCTTCGACGCGCTCAGGGTGACGCTACTTTGATGCTGGCGCCTGACTTGGCGTCACCCCCGGATTTAGTCCGGGGTGTCGAAGGGCGACGCCACGCTCCGTTACTCGTCCTTGGGCTTCATGATGCCGGAGAAGGTTACGATGGCGAGGCCGGTGAGGATGGCGCCGAGCATGGCGTAGAGCGCGTGCGCCCAGCGCCAGAGCGCGACGCCTTCGAACCAGCGCCAATCGCTGGTGTCGGAAACGGCCATGCCCTGGGAAAGTTCGGCGCGTGCGGTGCGGCCGGGTGCGCAGCGGCTCTCTTGGCCGAGGTCGATAACCGGCAGAGCGACATCGAGCGCGTAGAGCGTGGGCTCGACGGCGCCGTTGCAGGCGCGGCCTTGTGGCGTGACGAGCGCGCCTTGGGCGTTCATCGACAGCACGCCGAACACGCCGAGCGCCAGGAAGAGCGCCAGTGCGCGCACCACGCGGATGGGCGCCAGGCCGTAACCGGCGGTGACGCCGAAGAGCGAGGACAGCGCCCAGGTGAACGGGCCTGCTGATCCTGAAAGCGTATGCAGATCGTGCTGGGCGAGTTGGATGCGGCGCGCGTCTTCGCGCCGGCCCATGCGGGCGTAGGTGTTGGCGGCGTGGGTGAATGGCTGCGGCGAGAACTTTTCACCGTTGCGGCGCGAGCGCTTGAGCCAGTTGAGGCGCGCGCGCCACTTTTCGCCGTCGCTATCGATGCGGCCATAGGCGAAGCCGTCGAGGCCGAGGCGCGCGGTTTCGGCGCCCCAGCCGGATTTCACGTCATCGTCGAGCGCGGCGCAGCTTGCGCCAACAGCGTCGATGAAGGTGTCTTGTTGGGTTGTCAGCGCGCGCGCTTCGATGGCGCCGTCGATGGCGACGTCGGCAATGGAGAACACCGCGCCTTTGGCGCCATCCGGGCCGGGGCCGCGCAATTCGAGCGCCGACCAAGCGAGCCTGCCGCCGATGCGGGTGCGATCGAGTTTGCAGCCGCCTTCGATGACTGTTTTCTGGCCGTGCGGGGCAAAGCCATTTTCGGGAAGCGTGAAGGTGAGGTTGCTGCCGACACGCGCGTTGGGCGCGCGGATGGCCCAATGGCCGGGATTGATGTAGCGGCCGCCGCCGAAGGCGAGATAGCCGGCGATGCGGGCGTCGGCGAGGAAGACTTCGCCTTTGACGTTGGCGCCTTGCAACATGGCGCCGCCGCCCACGCTTACGCTGGTTGCGTCAATCGCGCGCCCATAAGCGTTGCCGCTGAGCGTGGTGCGATGCGCCAGTTCAGCGCCGCGCAGATCCAGGTTGCGCGCGATCGAAGCGCCCTGCAGCCATAGCATTCCGGCGATCTTCACGGTGTCGCCGAACACTTGTCCGCCGATTTCGGCGTTCGAGAGCATCAGCGCAACGCCCAGCTCATTGCGAAACGAGGCGCCTTCGCTGACGTCGAGGTCGCGCGCGATGCGGGCGCCGCAGAAGCGCACTTCGCCTTCGATCTTGACTTTGCGCAGCAGCACCGAGCCGAACCGGGCGCCGTCGGCATTGATGGCCTGGCCGCTTGTGTCTTCGCTGCGGTTCAAGATGGTGGCGCCTTCGCAGGCAAAGCCGCCTTCGATGTTGGCGCTCATCAGCCAGATGCAACCGAGCGCATCGAACGAACCGTCGAGCAGCAGGTTGCCTTTGATCTCGGCGCCTTGAAGCATCAAAGCGTCATCATCGCTATCGGCGGCGCGTGCGAATTTCGCGTCGCGCGCCAGGACGTCGCCATCGACACGCACGCCGCGCAGTTTCGCCGTGAGCGTGTCGCGCCCCGGCGTGTCGAACGGCGCGACGTTGCAAAGATTGAGTTCGCCCGCGATCTCGGTCTCGATCGCAACGAGCCGGGACATGCGGCTGCCGTCGAACGAGACGCGCGCCAACCGCGCGTGGCTGAGATCGACAAGGTCGGGGATTTCGCATTCGGTCAGCGCCAGCGCGGGAAGGCCTTCGCCTGAACAATCGGTAAGGTCGAGGACGCCCTCGATGCGTGCGCCCTTGATGCGGACGCCTGGCGTGCGGATGGTCCAACTTGGATCGAGCCGGAGCAGGAGCTTGCGCAGGAAGCCTGCCCGAACGGCAGGTTTGGCGCCGCCGGGGCCGCCCATCTGGCTGAAATCGGCGATTTCCCCGGCGTTGGTCCGATCCACCACGAAATGTTCGTGTGGCGACAGGTCGTTGGCGTCGAACGCCATGCGAAATACCCCCGGCTCCCCCAAGCCAGGAAGTGTTTAACCATCTGGGGCGGGCGGGCGCGAGTCGCCTTATATGAAAGTGATGTCAGACGCTGCGGCAGTTACCGCCCAATCCAACCTGCCCGAGATCACGGTTAGCGAACTCGCGCAGGCGGTGAAGCGGACAATGGAAACCAACTTTGACCGCGTGCGGGTGCGCGGCGAATTGGGCCGCGTGCTGATTGCGAAATCCGGGCACCTCTATGTCGACTTGAAGGATGAGGGCGCGACGATTTCCACGGTGATGTGGAAGGCGAACGTGCAGCAGCTTTCGTTCAAGCCCGAGGAGGGCTTGGAAGTTGTCGCTGAGGGGCGGCTTTCGACCTATCCGGGGCGCTCGCAATATCAGCTGATCTGTGAGCGCATGGCGCCGGCCGGTGTCGGCGCGCTGCTGGCGCAGCTTGAGAAGCTGAAACTGAAATTGCAGGGCGAAGGGCTGTTTGCGCGCGAGCGCAAGAAGCCGATCCCGTATCTGCCGAAGACGATTGGCGTGGTGACGTCGCCGACCGGCGCGGTGATCCGCGATATTCTGCATCGCTTGCGCGAGCGGTTTCCGTGTCGCGTGATCGTGTGGCCGGTGTTGGTGCAGGGGCCGGAAGCGGCGGGGCAGGTGTCGCGCGCGATCAAGGGCTTCAACGCCGTGCAAGGACGCGACCGGCCGGACGTGCTGATCGTGGCGCGGGGCGGTGGCTCGATCGAGGATTTGTGGGCGTTCAACGAAGAGATCGTGGTGCGCGCGGCGGCGGCGAGCGAGATCCCGCTGATCAGCGCTGTCGGGCACGAGACGGATACGACGCTGATTGACTACGCGTCGGATCATCGCGCGCCGACGCCGACGGCGGCCGCGGAGAAAGCCGTGCCGGTCCGGTCGGAATTGATCGAGCGGGTGACCAGCGCGGATGGTCGGTTGAAGAACGGGCTTGTGCGTGGTCTGGAGCGGCGGCGTACGGAATTGCGTGCGGCGGCGGCGAAGCTGCCGCGTCTGGAAACGTTGTTTCAGATTCCGCAGCAGCGTTATGACCGCGCGGCCGAACGGTTGAACGCGGCGTTGGTGGCGAATACACGCGCGGCGCAATCGAAACTGGATCGGGTTGCGGCGCGGTTGCGGCCGGAGGCGCTGGCGCAGGACATTGTGCGGCGGCGCGAACATCTGGCGCGCACGAGCGCACGCTTGGCGCCTTCGATGAAGCGTACGCTTGAGGGGCATAAGAAGCATTTGGATGGCGCGGCGCGCATGCTGGAATCGCTGTCGCACAAGAGCGTGCTGGCGCGCGGGTTTGTGATGGTGCAGCGCGAGGATGGTTCGCTGGTGCGCGCGGCGAAGGATTTGAATGCGGGCGATGTGGTGAGCCTCACATTCAACGACGATCAGAAGAAGGCCGTGATCGACCCGCCGGGCGATGGCGGCGCGAAGCCACGCGGTAAAGGCAAGCCTGGTGGGGATCAGGGGTCGCTCTTCTAGCAAGGCCAATGGGCGTGCGCGCTTGCGTGCGGGGCAAGTCTTGGTCAGTAAGGCGCCATGCGCCTGAGCGTGATCAATCTGCCGTCCCGCGCCGACCGGCGTGTGCAATTTCTGGCTTGGAATGAGCGGCCGGGGGTTGAGATTGCGTTTGTCGAGGCTGTGGTCGGCGCGGCGGCGGATCGCGCGGACTTGGCGGGGCGGAATTTGATTGCGGCGGATGCGGCGAACTTTTCGGCGGGCGCGATCGGCAATGCGCTTTCGCATCACAAGCTCTGGGCCGAGGCGGCGCAAACGCAGACACCGGTGTTCGTGTGCGAGGATGATGCGTGTTTGCGCGGGGATTTCGCGGCGCAAGCTGCTGGCGCGCTCGCGCAATTGGCGCCGGGCTGGGACGTTGTGTTCCTTGGCTACAACACAAACGCGACGATCGCCGCGCAAAGCGCTGATGGTTTGAAGGTGCTGCTCAATTTCGATGAGAGCGCCAAGAAGAGCGCCGGGTATTTCGATAATTTCGCGCGCATGGCGGCGCCTGCGCCCGCGCCGCTTCTGTGCTTTCAGGCTTGGGGCACGCTTGCGTACGCGCTCTCGCCGCAGGGCGCGGCGAAGTTGTTGCAGTTGTGTTTTCCGCTGAGCGGCAAGACCGAGATCATGATGTTCGGGCAGAACCGGATGCTGAAGCCTTATACGCTGGACGGCATGATCAATGTCGCGCTGCAGCGGGCGCCGGTGAATGCGTATTGCGTGTTTCCACCGCTTGCGGTCAGTTCGAACGACGTGGCCGGCTCCGATGTCGTGACGCGATGAGAAGTGTGGCGGAGGCGTTTGCGCTGTTTCAGCGCGGCGATCTTGCCGGGGCGGAAGCGGCGTTGGGCGCGGTGTTGAAGCGCGCGCCGGAAGATGCCGATGCGTTGAACCTGATGGCCGGCGTGCTGCATGCGAAGGGCGATTTGCCTGGCGCCGCGGCGATGTTCGAGCGGGCGCATAGATTGTCGCCGTCGGATGCGGGAATTGCGTTCAATCGGGCGGCGGTGCTCTCGGCGCTGGGACGCCACAGCGAGTGCGTGGAGATTGCGGGCGCGTTTTTGAAGTTGCGCCCCGGCGACGCGGAAGCGTTGCTGATGCAAGGGTCGTCGCTGGCGGCTTTGGGACGGTACGAAGAAGCGTTGGCGGCGCTCGATTTGGTGCGGCTCGATCGTGCTGACGTGCATGCGCGGCGCGGTGGGGCGTTGGGCGCGCTTGAACGATGGCCGGAGGCGCTTGCGGCGATTGATCGAGCGTTGGCGTCGGCGCCGGACAGCGTGCCGTTTCGTGCGATGCGGGCGCCGGCGCTCGCAAATGTCGGGCGTTTCGATGAGGCGTTGCCTGAGATCGAAGTGGCGCTCGCAAGCGCGCCGGAGAACGCAGAATACATGGCGCGGCGGGCTTATGTGCTGAACGTCGCGGGACTGAGCGATTTGGCGCGCGAAGCGTATGACCGGGTGTTGGCGTTGAGCCCGAACGATGCGGCGGCGCTCTATGGCAAGTGCGAGATGTTGCTTGGCGACGGCGATTTTGAGCGCGGATTGCCGCTCTATGAGGTGCGTCACCGTCTGCATCCGCGCTTGACGCCGCAATCGGCGGCGCCGCTCTGGACGGGCGATGAGCCGGTAGATGGCAAGACGATCCTTGTTCAGGGCGAGCAGGGGTTTGGCGATCTTTTTCAGTTCTGCCGCTTTATCCCCGAACTGGCGCGGCGCGGCGCCAGAGTGGTGTTGCAGGAGCGGCCGCAGACGCTTGGTTTGATGCGGAGCCTGGATGGCGTTGCGGAATTGGCGTCGTCGAAGGCGCCCGCGCCGGATGCGGATATGCATGTTCCGCTCGCGAGTTTGATGCTGGCTCTTGATATGCGGGTCGATACTATCCCCGCGCCGATACCTTATCTTTTTGCGGAGGCGGAGCGTGTTGCGCGTTGGCGTGATGTGCTTGGGCCGGCGCAGCGGCGGCGTGTTGGCGTTGCATGGTCTGGCGTTTCGCGGGTGGCGATGCAGGCCTGGCGCAGTTTGGACGACGTGGCGCTTGGGCAATTGCTTGCGGCGGACGCGGATTTCGTGAGCGTGCAGATGGAAGAGAGCGCGGTCGCGGCGGCGGGCGGCGTGCGTCAGTTCGGCAAGGCGATCGGCGATTTTGCCGAGCTTGCGGCGTTGATCGAGAACCTGGATTGCGTTGTCAGCATCGATACCGGAGTGGCGCATCTTGCGGGCGCGTTGGGCAAGCCGGTCTATCTCATGCTGCCATACCGCGCCGATTGGCGTTGGCTGCGGGCGCGGAGCGATACGCCCTGGTATCCGAACATGCGCCTGTTCCGGCAGGCGCGCTTTGGCGATTGGTCAAATGTGATCGGCGCCGTGCGCGATGCGCTTTACGAATAGTAGGATTTCTGTTCGACGAGGCCGCCTTTGGCGAGGCGGCTGATGCGTTGCTTGATGCGGTGACGCAGATCGTTGCCGCGCGCGATGCGGGTGAGTAACGCCGCCGCTTTGCCAGGCGCGTTTGGCGCGCGGCGGAGGCGTTGGCGTGAGGCTTCTTCCAAAGACCAGAGCACGGTGTTGATCGCGCGCAGGCGGCGTTTGAGCACGATGAGCGCGGCGAGCTTTTCGTACGGCGCGGCGATCTGGCGGAGCCCTTCGAGCTCGCGGCGGATTTTGACGCGCTTGGTCGGCGAGGCGATGCGGCGTGACTTGATCTCGAGGATGGTCAGCCGGTCGATCAGTTCGCCAAGCGAGAGAGGGGCGGAAAGCAAGCTCATGGGTTTTTGCTACCCGCTTCGCGCCGGCCGGCCAAGTTTGGCGCCATTACCCCAACCCCGCCCCACAAGGGGGCGGGAGGTGGCGAGTGCTTTGACCCGGGCGCCTCAGGGGCTAAAAGACTCGTATGAACAAGCATGATCCCGGCGGGCCTGAGGCGAAGGTCCATTATGGCGATAACGAAATCACCATCCTGCGGCAGGGCACGCATGTGCGCTGCGCGGTGACGAACGAGCCGATCACGCTGGATGCATTGCGGTATTGGAGCGTCGATTTGCAGGAGGCGTATCGCGGCCCGGCTGAGGCGACGGCGCGCTGGAAGCAGGTTCACGCGGAGAAAAAATCGTGAGAGCGCTGGCGGGACTGTTCGCGCTGTTGCTGGCGGCGTGCGCTGCGGGCGAAGCGCCGGCTGCGCCGGAGGAGGCGCCGGCGACGGTTGAGCAACCAGTCGAAGCGATCGGACCTGTGAATCCGCCGCCGCCGCAAACGCTTTCGCTGAATTGCGCGGGCGCGTTCACGCAAGGCGGCATCGCGCTTTGCCGGACGTTGCCGAATGCGGCGGTCTCCGTCGATGGCGCGGCGACTGGCAACGCGGACGCCGATGGGTGGATCGTTGTCGGCTTCACGCGCGAGCATGGCGCGACGACGCAGATCCAAGCGCGCGCCGGCGGCGAGAGCGTATCGCAGAGTTTTGATGTCGCGCCGCGGGCGTTCGACATTCAGCGCGTCGACGGCTTGCCGCAGCAGACGGTGACGCCGACCGATCCGGCGGTGCTGGCGCGCATTCAGCGCGAGACGGCGTTGAAGCAGGCGGGCTTTCAGAGTGCGGCGAACATCGAGGGCTTTCTCGATGGCTTTATCCGGCCGGTTGAGGGCGGGCGGGTTTCGGGCACGTGGGGCAATCAGCGTGTCTTGAACGGCACGCCGTCAACGCCGCACTTTGGTTACGACATTGCCGTGCCCGAGGGCACGCCGATCCGCGCGCCCGCGGCTGGCGTCGTGACGCTGGCGGAGCCCGACATGCATTATGAAGGCGGGCTCGTGTTCATCGATCACGGGCAGGGCCTCATCACGATGTATCTGCATATGAGCCGCGTCGATGTTCATGTCGGCGACACGCTGGAGCAGGGGCAGGTGATTGGCGCGGTGGGCGCAAGCGGCCGCGCCACTGGTCCGCACCTCTGCTGGCGCATGAAGCTGCGCAACACGCAGCAGCTTGATCCGAGTGTCGCGATAGAGGGCTTGGCGGCGGCGCGGGCGGAATTGCTCGGAGCACACTGATGTTGCGGTCACTCGTCTTTATCGCTGCGTTCGCGTTCAGTTCGGCTGCGTTCGCGCAGGAAGTCCGGCTGCCGCCGCAGTGCATCTCGAACGGCGTGGCGGCGCCCGATTGGGCCGCATGCTTGCGCGCCTCGCCGCCGGGCTCGCAATGGCGCGCGCTGCCGCTGATCAACCTCGGCACTGAAGCGCTGCAACGCGGCGACTACGCCGGCGCCGTGCGCTATTACGACGAAGCCGTGCCGCCCGGACAAAGCATCATCTCCGACGTCATCTACCACTCGAACCGCGCCCGCGCGTATTCGCACGTAGGCCGCAACGCCGAGGCCCTGGTCGAGGCACGCATCGCCTATCGCATGCTGCACCGCGACCCGAGCCTGCCAATGCCGCCGCAGACTTACTTCCCGCCATACGCGCAGTCGGATCTGATCTACGCGTCGATCCTGCCGGTGCTGAGGGGAGGTAACGCCGAAGAGTTTGCGCCAGCGATACAGGAATTCATCGCGCTGCCGGCGACCGATTGGGTGAGCTATGTCAACCGCACCGTTGTACTGAGCGATGTCGAGGATTATCAAGCAGCGCTCATCATGAGCACGCGCGCAGTCGAACTCGCGCCGGACCAAGCGGTGGCGCTTAACAATCATTGCTACATCCTATTCAAGCTCGGCCGCGCCCAAGAGGGCTTGGCGGATTGCGTATCGGCGGTCGCACGCGCGCCGCGCGCTGGCTTCGTGCGTCACACGTATGCCGAAGTGCTGGGCGCGCTTGGGTATTGTGAAGCATCCGAGAACGAACTGGCTGCCGCGCGCTGGCTCGACCCCACGAACGTGTCGTTCCAGCGCCCGGTCCCCTGCGTCGCCCACCAAGGTCGCTCGTAATGCCGCCTCTCGGCGCCTCAAAGCGAGCTTATCTGCGCCTATGCTCAATCCAACCCAAAATCCGCGAAAAACGGCTTCGTTCCGCGAGTTAGGTCCGTTTGACGTCAGCGCGCTGAAAGCCGCGGTCGTGGTGCTGACCTAGGCGCCGTATGCCGGCGAGGGCGCCGGCGCTCCAAGAAGCTAGTTTCTTGCCACGACGTGGGCGGTGAGGATGATTGCGGTTTCGTCGCCGTCGTTGCGCCAGCCGTGGGCGGTTTGCGCGTCTTCGATGGCGACGTCGCCGGCGCGGTAGCGGATCGGGTCCATGCAGGTGTTGCGGATTTCGGTCATCTCGCCGGAGACGACCAGGGCGCTGCCCTGCACCTGATCATGCGCGTGCCAGGCGATGACGCCGCCGGGTTCGACGACGAGGCGGCGCACGCGGACGGCGCGGGTGCGATCGCTGGCGAGCGGCGTCAGCGCGATGTCGGTGCCGACGACGCCGTGCTGGGGGCCGAAGGCTTCGTGATTGGCGCCTTCGAGCGTGCGCCCGTTCGGGCATCCGAGCGGGGCGGCGTTCATGACGGCTTCCAGCCCGGTGTCCGGCGGCGGCGGGCGGCCATCGTCGAGGCCAAGGCGCTGCTCGACGCGGTCAACGGTGGCGCATCCGGCCAAAAGCGATGCCGCCAAAAGTGCGCGCCACATGTGCAACCCTCCCAAGTCAGAGCGCCCTAAAGATTTCGCGGAGCGTGCGCTCCTGTTTGTTGGCTTCAAACCAGAAGCCGAACATCACCAGCACGTACAATATGAGCGCCACCAAAGCGACCATGCCGAAGTCGCCGCCGCCGACAATGATCCCGATGGCGCCGAACGCGAGGACGGCCAAGTAAAATGCGACAACCAACAGGTGCGGTTTCATCGTAACGCCGATTTGCGAGCCGATTCCGGCGCCTTGGATGGTCCCGGCCGATTGGGGGGCGAAGACGTTGTTGTAGCCGAGCACCCGCGAGATCGAGAAGCCGGTGTCGGTGACAACGCCCTGGAAGCGTTTGTCGTTGGCGCTGTTTGGGATGCGGAGGCGGAAGAAATTCGTCTGCACCAGATGCGCACCAAGCGCGGCGACGGCGTCCTGACGTTTCAGCGGTGAGGTGATTTCGAAGCGGTGGATCGGAAGCGGGTTCACATCACACCCGCTTCGACCCAGGCGCTCTTGGGCCAGCGGCGGTGCGACCAGAACCATTGGCCGGGGGCTTCGCGCACGCGCGCTTCCATGAATTCGTTCACGCGTTTGACGCCGTCGAGCACGCTCTGTTCGTTGTCGGGCTCGTCGTAATTCAGCGCCAGCGGCGGGTAGGCGGTGGCGATGAAGCGCGTGCCCTCGATGCGCCGGCCGGTGATCGGGATGAGCGGGACTTTGAATTTGAGCGCGAGGCGGGTCGGACCGTCGGCGGTCATGCAATTGTGCCCGAAGAACGGGACCGAGAGCCCGGCATTGTATTTCTGGTCGTTCATCAGCGCGATGGAGCGGCCGCGTTTCAGTGAGCGCAGCAGGCCCATGCCGCCTTCCTTGCCTTTTGCCGCTTGCAGCGTGAGGCCGAACTGGGCGCGGGTCTCGACGATGTATTTGTCGATGATGGCGTTGTTGGCGGGGCGATAGGTGAAGTGCGAGTCGGGATCGACCTGCGCCAGGCAGAGCGAGGTGATTTCCCAGTTCGAGAAATGGCCGCCGATGAAGACGGCGCCCTTGCCGCGCGTGGCTTCGATGATCTCCTTGCCATGAAATTCGACGACGCCCTTGCGGTAGAGGTCGAGATATTCTGGCATGTGCGGAAATTCGCCGGTCATGCGACCGAGTTCGACGAAGGATTCCTTGCGCACTTCCTTGTGGAACGCGTCGCTCTCGTTCGGGAACGACATGCGGATGTTGCGGATCGCAGTTTTCCAGGCGGAGTTAACGGGGCCGATGGTGGACACGACAGCGCCGCCCCAGCGCGATGCGCGCTCAAGGCCGAGCGAGCGCAGCGCGCCAACATAGGTGTTGAAGGCGAACGCTTCGAGCTTAAAGCCGAGGTCGAGTGGTTTAGGCTTCGCCATGCGCCGCCGTAATCCGTGATTGCACCGGCGCAAGCAAGGCGTCGAGCGCGGCTTCGTCGGCAAATCGGGCCGCGACTGGCAAGACGGCCACACGCGCGCGCCAATCGGGTGAGAGGCGGGCGGCGTCTTTTTCGGTCGTGATGAGTTGAGCGCCGTGTTCTTCGGCCATTTGGGTGAGCAGGCGCATGTCGTCTTCGGTGAAGAGATGGTGGTCGCCGAAGGGAACGACGTCGGTGATGTCGGCGCCGACGGCTTCGAGCGTGTCGAAGAATTTTTCCGGCCGCGCGAGGCCGGCGAAGGCGATGAGCTTGCCCTTGGGCGCTTCGCCGGTTGGGGAGATCGAGGCGTGCAGCACCGGTTTGCGGAAACCCGTGAGCCATTCGGGGTGATCGGGCGTGTCCGCGCTCCAGGTGTTGTGGAGCATGACGATGGCGTCGGCGCGCGCGAGGCCGTCAGCGAGGCGCTCGCGCAAGGGGCCGGCGGGAAACACCTGGCCGTTGCCGACGCCGTAAGCGGGATCGACAGCGACGATGCTGAGGTCCTTGCCGAGCGCGGGATTTTGGAAGCCGTCGTCCATGATGATGACATGGGCGCCGGCCTGCGCTGCCGCGAGTGCGCCGGCGTAGCGATCGCGCGCGACCCAGGCGGCGCCGTCGGCGGCGTGCAGCAAGGGTTCGTCGCCGACTTCGGCCGCCTCCATGTCGGAGGTGACGCGCAGAGGCCCAAGGGCGCGTCCGCCGTAGCCGCGCGAAAGCGTGTGCGCGTGCGGGCCGAGCTTGGCGCGGATGGCGCGGCTGATGGGAGTCTTGCCGGCGCCGCCGACTGTGAAGTTGCCGATGCAAATGACCGGCACCGGCGCGTGGCGCGAGATGGTGGTGCGCGCGCGGTGTGCGGCGATGGCGGCGTAGGCCCATGACACCGGCGTCAGCAATGCGCGCAGAACCACGGCCGCGTCGCGGCTTTCGATCTGGTCTTTTGCTTTCCAGAACTCAGGCGGACGCATTGGCCGGGCTCTGTTGTGGCGCGGGCAAGAGCGCGAGGACAGCGTCGAGGGTGCGGTCGAAGGCGTCGGCGCCCTGAGCGATGACGCTGCGCGCGGCCTCAAGTTGGCGCGCGCGCGCGGGTTCGTCGCGCCAGAGGCGGCTGATTTCGGCGGCGAGGCTTTGCGCGTCGCGGACGCTTGCGGCGCCGCCGGCGGCAAACAGCGTGTCGAACAGGTCCTGGAAGCTTTCGACGTAGGGGCCGGTGATGATGGCGGAGCCGAGCTTGGCGGGCTCGATCGGGTTGTGGCCTTTGAGCTGCGGCAAAAGACTGCCAGCGACCAGCGACACGGGCGCGAGATCGTAGAGCGTGCCGAGTTCGCCGAGCGTGTCGGCGACATAAGCGGGCGCGTTGCCGGGAGCTGCGCCGCGCGAGCGCAAAGGCGCGTTGGCGGCGAGGCGCGCGACGTCTTCGCCGCGTTCGGGGTGGCGCGGGGCGAGGACGAGGAGCGCGTCTGGAAAATCGCGGCGCAGAATGTCGTGCGCGGCGAGCGCGATTTCGTCTTCGCCCTGGTGCGTGGACGCCGCCAGCCAAACCGGACGCGCGCCGATGGCGGCGGCAAGCGCGGCGCGCGCGGCGGCGTCGACGCGCGGCGGAGGCGCTGCAAGCTTGAGATTGCCGGATGCGCCCATGGGCGCGGGACGCAGATCGGCGAGCGCTTCCTTGGTGCGCGCGTCGGCGGCGGAGACGTAGGAGAAGGCGCCGACGAGACGCCGGCCTGCTGTGCGCCACTTGCTCCAGCGGCGCAGAGTCTTGGGGCTCATGCGTGCGTTGACGAGCGCGAGTTTCACGCCGCGTGCTTCGGCTTCGAGAATGAGGTTGGGCCAGAGTTCGCTTTCGACGAACACGCCGGCATCCGGGCGCCAATGGTCGAGGAAACGGCGGACGCAATCGCGGCGGTCGAGCGGTGCGTAGAGGTGCGTGGTGCGCGGGAGCGCGCGGCGGGCAACGAGGTCGGCGGAGGTGCGCGTGCCGGTGGTGAGCGCGAACGAGAGCGCGGGGGCGCGCGCCGCGAGCGCTTCGATCAGCGCAAGCGCGACGCCGCTTTCGCCGACGCTGGCCGCATGCAGCCAAACCAGCGCGCCGGCGGGGCGTGTTCTTGTGTAGCGGCCGAAGCGTTCGCCGAGGCGGGCGGGATCTTCCTTGCCGCGCTTGGCGCGGTCGTTGAGGTAGAGCCCCGCGAACGCGCCAAGCACCGAACTTGCGGCGCGATACAAACCAAGGACGGGCGAGAAACTCACGTGGGCTGCGCCGCCGTTTCCGCCGCTTCCATCATGGCTTCGGCGCGCGGTGGCGCCGGCTCAATGACGGGCACGCCCGCGATGCGATCGGCTTCGGCGGCGATGCGGTTCATCTCGGTTTCGAACGCAAGGCGCACGGCTTCGACTTCGGCGTCGTTCGCATCGGGTGCGGGCGGCGCGATCGGGTTGCCCCAGATCAGCGCACCTTTGCCGAAGGGGAGCGGCAACACGAATTGATCCCAGCTTTTTTCGAACATGATCCGGTTCGACGTCGCCCATGCGAGGGGCAGTAACGGCGCGCCGGCGATTTTCGCCAGCACGATCGGGCCGCGCTTGGCGCGCATGCGCGGGCCGCGGGGGCCGTCGGGGGTCATCGCCATGACGCCGCCGCCTTCGATGTGACGGGCCATGTCGCGCATGGCTTCGACGCCGCGTTTGGGTTTGGAACTGCCCTTCTTGGCTTCGGAGCCCCGAACAACCTCGGCGCCCACTGTGCGCGAGGTGTGCGCCACGATGCCGCCCTCACGGGACTGCGAGATCAGCATCTTGGCCTTGGGCACCCCGCGCTTGAACGACCACATCTTGTGGATGAGCGGAAAGCGGCCATGCCAGATGCAACCGATGGCTTTGCCGCCGTCCGGCTCCCAGAAGGGCAGCACGGCGGCCTCGTTGACCCGCTGCCAGCGCGTGGTGACGCCCACGAACAGCATATAGCTGCCGATCAGACGCCCCAGGATGAACTGGAAAACCGGATTGCCGAGTAAGGACTTCAACGCTTGGACCTGTGGGCAGCACACCGCTTCCGAACGGGGCCAGCGCCCCTTATAGGGGGCGTCCCCCGTCGCACGCCAGAAGCCCCAGCGAGCCGTCAACAGAACTCATGCCCACACCGGTCAAATTCCCGGCTTTTGATCTCTCGACGCCCGAAGGGCGCCGGGCGGCGCGGCATGACCTGATCTGGGCGGATCACGGCTTCCTGCGGAACCTCTATCAGAACTTCCATTGGATCGAGCCCGGGGTGATGGCGCGCTCGAACCAGCCGTCGCCGGAACAGATCGCGGGCTACGCGGCGCAGGGCTTCAAAACCATCATCAACGCGCGCGGGAAATCGGACACAGGCTACTACGCGCTGGAGAAGGAAGCCTGCGAACGGCACGGCATCACGTTGATCGATCTTCGCCTGCGCTCGCGCGAGCCGCCGAGCGTCGAGGCGATTCATCGCTGCAAACAGATATTCGAGACCATCGACTATCCGGCGCTGCTGCATTGCAAGTCAGGCGCGGACCGCGCGGGCGTTGCGGCGGTGCTCTACAAGCACTTCAAGATGGGACTGCCCATTCGCGATGCGGTGGAACAATTGTCGCTGAAGTACCTGCACGTGAAGCAGGGCAAGACCGGCATGATCGACTTCTTCTTTCAGACGTACCTGGAAGAGACCAAGGGAAGCGGCAAACCGTTCATCCAATGGGTGGACGAGGACTACGATTTCGAGCGGGTCAAATCGGCGTTCACCGGTCAATGGTGGGCCAATATCCTGACCGACAAGGTGCTGCGCCGCGAATGAAAGGCGTTGCGGGAACCGGGGAACTCGGAAACAACGTAGCGTGAATTACCGGGGCGGCGGCAGTGACAGTTAACGTGCTCGGGCAGCGTTTGCCGGCTGCGGCGACGTACGTCGCGGCGCTCGCGGCGGCGTTTGCGTTGCTTGTCGTTACGGTTGCGGGGGCGCTCTGGCAGACCAATCAGGGCGTTGAACTCAATGCGGCGGTGCGAGAGTCCATCGCGCATCGCTCCAGCCTGCGCCTGCTGATGCGCGGCATGCAGGATTCGGAGACGAGTCAGCGCGGCTATCTGCTGACCGGCGATGAGGATTATCTCGCGCCGTACTTCTCTGGTCGCGCGGATATCGATCGTGAGCTTGCCAATCTCGAGCGCTTCGCGGGCGATGATCCCGCGCATGCCGCCGAGGTTCGACGCCTGCGCGAACTGGTGAGCGCCAAGCGCGATGAGTTGCAGCAGACGATTGATTTGCGCCGAGCCGGTCGCGGCAATGTCGCCATGGAGATCGTGCGCTCCAATCGCGGCAAGGAGGTGATGGACGAATTTCGCACGTTGATCACGACGGCCGAGGCGCGCGAGCAAACGATCGTGATCGAATCGATGGCGGCGGTGGATCGCAGCGCCCAGCGCCTGAGATTTGTGGTGCTTGTCGCGGGCATGCTGCTCCTGGGCATCGGGGCGCTGTTGGTGGTGACGGTGCGCAATGCGATGTCCGAGTTGCGCGCCTCGCGCGACGATGCGCGCTCGGCGCATGAGCGCGTGTTGCAGGAGATGGGGGCGCGCGAGCAGGCGGAATCGAAGGTCCGTCAGATGCAGAAGATGGAGGCGATCGGCCAGCTGACTGGCGGGGTGGCGCACGATTTCAACAACATGCTGGCTGTCATCATCAGCGCGCTGCAATTGGCGCAGCGGCGGATGGCGCGCGGTGAGACGGATATCGACCGGTTTATCGAAGCGGCCATGGACGGCGCGCGCCGCGCGGCGACGTTGACGAGCCGGTTGCTGGCGTTCGCGCGTCGCCAGCCGCTGCAGCCGCAAGTGATCGACCCGAACCGCGTTGTCGGGGGCATGTCGGACTTGTTGCGTCGGACGCTCGGAGAGAGCATTTCGCTTGAAGTGGTGCTTGGCGGCGGCGTGTGGCGTGCGCATTGCGATCAGAACGAGCTTGAGAACGCGATCCTCAATGTATGCGTCAACGCCCGCGACGCGATGCCGGGCGGCGGCAAGTTGACGATCGAGACGGCCAACGCGCATCTCGATGCGGCCTATGCCGCCGCGAATGCGGAGGTGACGCCCGGCCAGCATGTCCTGATCGCGATCACCGATACCGGTGAAGGCATGCCGGCGGACGTGCGGGCGCGGGTGTTCGAGCCGTTCTTTACAACCAAGGAAGTCGGCAAGGGTACGGGGCTCGGCCTTGCGCATGTGCACGGCTTCTTGAAGCAGAGCGGCGGGCACGTTGCGATTTATTCGGAGGTCGGCGTCGGCACGACGGTGAAACTCTATTTGCCGCGCACGCAGATGGAAGAGAACACTGCCGATGCGCCGCAACGGGCGGCCGGCGAATTGCCGGTGGGCGATGCGGGCACGATCATTCTCGTGGTCGAGGATGAGGAGCGCGTGCGCAATCTCAGCGTCGCGTCGCTGCGCGAGCTTGGTTACACGGTGGTGCACGCGTCGAGCGGCGAAGAAGCGCTGCGAAAGCTTGAGGCGAAGCCGGCCGTGACGTTGATGTTCACGGATATCGTGATGCCGGGGATGAGCGGCCGCAGATTGTCCGATGAGGCCAAGGCGAAGTATCCCGAACTCAAGGTCCTCTACACGACCGGCTACACGCAGAACGCCATCGTTCATAACGGCGTCGTGGACGCGGACGCGCGTCTGCTGACGAAGCCCTATTCGATCGATGATCTGGCGCGCAAAGTGCGTGCGGTGCTGGACGAGTAATATCTTGGACTGCGGGTCTTCAGACCCGCATTTGTACGGGCGGCGATCATGCGGGTCTGAAGACCCGCGGTCCAAGTGGACGGTGCGTGGCGCCGTGCTTCGACAGGCTCAGCATGACGCCAATTTGATCGGCCGTTTGACGCCAATTTGGACGTTGGGTTGTTGGCACTGCTCAAGCGCCAATGCCTAAGTCGCGTCATCCTGAGCTTGTCGAAGGAGGCGCGTGTCTCGCTGCTGGTGCGTGGCGCCGTGCTTCGACAAGCTCAGCATGACGCCAATTCTGACTGCTGTGCGGAAAGCGCTTAGCCTGCTTGTTCGGCGCTTTGGAATTGCAGGCGCGAGAGGCGTGCGTAGAGACCGCCTTTGGCGACGAGTTCGTCGTGGCGGCCGACTTCGACGATGCGTCCGCCTTCGAGGGCGAGGATGCGGTCGGCGTCGCGGACGGTGGCGAGGCGGTGCGCGATGACGAGCACGGTGCGGCCCTTGGAGAGACGCTTTAGCGCGTCCTGTACTTGGGCTTCGCTTTGCGCGTCGAGGGCGCTGGTGGCTTCGTCCAAGAGCAGGATCGGGGCGTCGCGCAGGAAGGCGCGGGCAAGGGCGATGCGTTGGCGCTCGCCGCCGGAGAGATTGCCGCCGCGTTCGCCAGCCAGCGTGTCGTAGCCGTTCGGGAGCGCCATGATGAAATCGTGCGCGGCGGCGTTGCGGGCGGCTTCCTCGATTTCGGCGTGCGAGGCGCCGGCGCGGCCAAGCGCGATATTGTTGCGGATGGTGTCGTTGAAGAGCGCCGCTTCCTGGGCGACGAGCGAGATCGCGTTGCGGAGGGAGACGACGGTGACGTCGCGCACGTCCTGGCCGTCAACGCGCACCGCGCCCTGGCTGACATCGTAGAGACGCGGCAGCAGGTTGAAGATGGTGGATTTGCCCGAGCCGGAGGGGCCGACGAGGGCAATGGTTTCGCCGGGTTCGACGGTGAAGCTGACGTTCTCGACGGCGGGCGCCTCGCCGTAGCTGAAGCCAACGTTGGCGAACTCGATGCGGCCGGATTGGACCTGCAGTGGCCTGGCGTTGGGTTTGTCGTTGATCGTCACCGGCTCGTCGATGAGCGTGAAGATGCGCGTCACGGCGGCGAGCGCTTCGTTCAGCATGGTGTTGAAGCCGCTGATCGAGCGCGCGGCGGGCGTGGCGACGCCGACGGCGCCGATCATGCCGATGAGATCGCCGAGCGTCATCTGGTCGGCGGCGATGCGGAGGCCCGCGAGGTAGAGAATGCCGGCCAAGGCGATGCCGCCAAGCATTTCAAGCAGAGGCTCGCTGCGCGCGCGGTTGTGCGAGAGCTTCATGCCGAGACGGCGTTGCTCTTCGAACGAGGCGTTGGCGCGGTCGGTCTCACGCTGTTCGAGGCTGTAGGTTTTTACAAAGCGCGACGCGCCGAAGATTTCACCGAGCAATGAGGTGACGTGGCCGATTTGCTCCTGCGCGATGCTGGTTTGTTTGCGGGCGCGTTGGGCGATGGCGCCGAGTGGGCGCGCCGCGAGGGCAAAGACGCCGATGACGACCGAGGCCAGAACCCAGTCCAGATAGAACATCATGCCGATCGAGCCGATCAATGTCAGCGTATCGCGGATCGAGGTCTGCGCGGCGCGCACCAGGGCGTAGCCGACAATGGTGATGTCGTTGGTGAAGCGCGAGACAAGGCGGCCGATGTCTTCGCGCTGGAAGCGCGCGAAATCGACGCTCATCAGTTTGGCGAACATGGCGATCTGCAGGTCACGCAGGATTTTGAGCGACAGGCCCTGGGTCATGATCGCTTGCGCCCACATGCCGGCGGCGCGGACGGCGACGATGCCGATGACGACAACCGGCACCAAGGCGATCTCGTTGAGATCGCCGGTCGCGATCGTGTCGGTCGAGAATTTGAGAATCCAGGCGTAGGACGCAGCTGTCGCGGCGACGAGCACCAGGATCGGCGCCATGGCGAGCAGGTCGGTTTTGTAGCGCCAGATGTATTGGCGCCAGAGCCGGGCGAGGATGGCGCCAGCCTTCATGTGTTCGTGGCCCGCGTCTGCTTCGACAGCCCCGGACTAAATCCGGGGATGACGCTACTTTGGCATAGGCGCGTGTTTGAGATGGCGTCACCCTGAGCTTGTCGAAGGGCGGCGCCGCGCACGGGCCGTTTTGCCGGCGAGGCGCCGGCGGTCCAAGGCAGGCGCATCACATCTCGCCTTCGGGATCGGTCCCTGGGTCGAGGAGGCGGTGGGCGTGGATGATGAAGTAGCGCATGCGTGCGTTATCGATGGTGCGTTGGGCCGCGCCCTTCCAGGCGTCGTAGGCGGCGCGGTAGTTTGGGTAGGCGCCGATGAAATCGACGGCCTTCAAATCGATGAACTCAGGACGATCGAGGTCTTTCATCTCGCCGCCAATGACGAGGTGGAGAAGTTGGCGTGTCGGGTCGCTCATGTGCCTTTAGCCGGTCGCTTGTTCGCGCGGGTGCGGGAGTGAATTGGTGCGCTCGATTAGCAAAGCGTGCAGGCTCGCGCCAGCGGCGGCGACGCCGGGCACGCGCGGATCTTCATTGTTGAACTGGAGCTTTTCGCCCCAGAGGTCGGTGACGACGCCGCCCGCGGCTTCAACGATGGCGACTCCCGCGGCGATGTCCCATTCGTGCTTCCAGCCGAACAGCAAGGTCGCATCGCCCATGCCAGCGGCGACGAGCGCCAGGCGATAGGCGATCGAATGACGCTCGATGATGTCCATCTTCGGCCAGGGCGTGGCCCAGCGTTTGTCGGCGTAGCGGCTCTTCTGGCCGATCATGCGCGCGCCATCGAGATTGGCGATGTCGGCGACTTTCATCGGGCGGCCGTTGAACCAGGCGCCGTGGCCGACAATGCCGGTGAACATCTCATCGGTCATCGGATTGTAGATGACGCCGGCATAGGCGCGCGTGCCGTCGAGGAGGCCGGCGCTGATCGTCCATTGCGGGGTCTTGCCGATGAGCGAGGCGGTGCCGTCGATCGGATCGAGGACGAAGGTGCGTTCCTTGCCGATGCGATAGTCGGGATTGTCCGGCGTTTCTTCCGACAGCCAGCCGTAGTCGGGGCGCTTGGATAGAAACTTGATCTCCAACATGGCGTCGACTGCCTTGTCGACGTTGGTGACGGGGCCGGCTTCGCCTTTGGATTGGATGTCGAGCGGCTTCAACGACAGCTCGCGCGCCATCGCGCCCGCTTCGCGCACACTTGCTTCCAGCAGTTCGAGTTCAGACGCCGCCGATTGCAAGGTCATCCACGATCAAGCTGGAAATTTCGAGGGAGCCGCGATTGTCGACGTCGGAGCCGCAGCGCAGGCGTTTGAAGATGTCGAGCAGATTGCCGGCGACGGTGATTTCGCTCACCGGGTGGGCGATCCCGCCGTTCTCGAACCAATAGCCCGCGACGCCGACGGACCAGTCGGCCGTGTTGGGGTTGAGGGAGGGAGAGAACATGTCGGTGACGAAGACGCCTTTGCCGGCGTTCTTCATCATCGTCGGCAAATCTTCCGCGCCGGGTTTGACGAAAAGGTTCGACGTGCCGATCCCGGGCGGGCCGCCGTGACCGGCGGTGGCGTGGCCGTTGGGTTCGAGGTTGAGCTGGCGCGCGGCGGATGAATTCAGCAGCCACATCGTCAGCACGCCGTCATCGATGAGCGTGGCGGGGGCGACCGCGCCGCCTTCACCGTCGAACCAGCGGCTGCCAGGCGCGCGCTTCACGAACGGATCTTCGTGGATGCGGAAGCCGTCAGCGAAAATCCGCTGTCCCATTTTGTCCTTGAGGAACGAAACGCCGCGCGCGACGGCGCTGCCCGACATCGCCGAGAAAAGCGGCCCGATGATGCGGCCGGCGAGGCGGTTCTCGAAAATCACCGGGGCTCTTTGGCTGGCGATCTTTCGTCCGCCGAGGCGGCGCGCCGTGCGCTCACCGGCGATGCGGCCGATGTCTTCGGCGGACGGGAGATCGGCGAAGAAGCGTTTGGTGCGCCATTCGTAGTCGCGCTCCATCTCGTCGTCCTTTTCGGCGACGGGCTGGGTTCCGAGCGAATAGGAGGTGCCGCGCTCGGTGGCTTCAAAGCCGGTCGAAGTCGCGTACACGAAGTTCGAGTGCTCGCTGGAGGCGCCGCCGCCGCTGGAATTGGCGATGCCCGGAATGGCGAGTGAAGCGGCTTCGCAGCGTTTGGCGAGATCGAGCAAGTCCTCGGGGCTCGGGCGCGCGGAATCGTATTGGTCGAGATCGGGCGGTGCGCCCTTGGCGTGGTAGCGGGCGTCGAGGAGGCCGGCGAACTTGTCCTCTGGCGCGTGCTTTGCCATCGCGACGGTGCGTTCGGCCAGGTCCTTGAGGCCCTTGGCGGAGAGGTCGGTGGAGGAGGCGGCGGCTTGCTGTTTGCCGATGAAAGCGCGCAGCGCCACCGAGCGGGCTTCCTCGCGCTCCATGCCTTCAAGTTCGCCCATGCGGACTTCGGCGGAGATGCTTTCGCGGACCGCCAGGGAAGCTTCGGAGGCGTCGGCGCCGGCTTGTTTCGCGTAATCGATCAGGGCCGCAAGGGCGGCGTGTGAATCAGCATCAAAGGC
Source organism: Hyphomonadaceae bacterium (assembly GCA_016791365.1). Classification (GTDB taxonomy): domain Bacteria; phylum Pseudomonadota; class Alphaproteobacteria; order Caulobacterales; family Aquidulcibacteraceae; genus Vitreimonas. Next base: position 98,752 of record JAEUMT010000036.1, read on the forward strand.
CATGGCCGCAACATGGCCCTCCCGGCTTGCGGGGGCAATTGGCGTTTGCGGTAATATAATACTCAGAGCTGCTGGGCGAGCCCGGCATAGAGCAGACCGCCGCCGATCAGGGCGTAGGAGAGCCAGGTCAGCACCATGCCGAACATGCGGCCGAAGTTGAGCGTGCCGGTGTTGAGGCCCCAGCCGTGCAAAATTCTTCCGAGCGTCAAAGAAATTCCGGAGGCGTGGAGAAGCCAAATTGGCGTCGCGGGATCGAAAAGCGCCAGCAAAACGATGCCGACGAGGCCCGCGGGAATGTATTCGGCGGCGTTGGCGTGCGCCCTAACAGAACGTGAAAACACCTCGTTGCCGCCGTCGCCCAACGTGATCTTGTGCTTGCGGCGACCGCTCACCACTAGCACTGCCAGCACCAGCAGAATGAGAATGTTTATGCCCGCGTAAAGCGCGGCGATCTCCAAGCGCAGCATCAGGTGGTCTCCCTCGCCATTGCTCTAGGCCGCACCCAATCGCCATTTCAACCTTTTGTTTTGCTTTCAGAAACCGCGTGTTCACTCGGACTAGGCATTATCTGCCCAACAAAGAATGCCTCGAAGGCAGGGTTGGGTGGTTTTGATCGACGCGGGTTTCATCTCAAGCGTCGCATGGGCGATGTTCGCGGCGGCAGCAGGCACAGGCCTGGCAGCCGCCGCGATAGCCTTGTTCCGCAAAGCTGAAGATAGCGATTACGATTTCGCTGCGGGCTACAACGCGCTCGCGCCGGTGCTCCAAGACTAATCGGCGCCTAATCTTACAAAAAACAAAAGCACTGTGTCCCTTCGCGCCGCTATAGCGGGCGTTGGAGGCGTGTTCATGAAATTACCTGCGATCGTATTGGCGCTGGCTTTGGCCGCGTGCGGACAGACCGGCGAGAAGCAAGATGTGCCGGCGGCGCCGGCAGGGCCCGATCCCGCGACGTTGAACATCGAGATCGGCCGCTATGGCGCGATGCTCTCGCAAGTGAGCGATCAGACGGTTGAGCGGCCCGGTTCGGCGGAGCCGGAAGTCACCGAAACGCGCGACTTGGCGCGGCGGCTGCGTGAAGCGGTTTGGAGCTACAACATTCAACGGTCGCAGCTCTGCGCGAAGGGGCTGTTCACGGAAGTCGCGTGCGGCTCCGCGTATGAGCCGGTTTGGATCGCCGAGCCGAATACGGTTGCCCCGACGCTGGAGGAGATCCAGTCGCGCGCGGATGCGCTTGGCGCGGAAGTGCAGACGCTGTGGGGTGCTGTTTGCGACGACGCGAAGTCGCGCGTGCCGGAAGAAGAGCGGATGAGCGTTTGTCCAATGGAGTAGGCGCTGCGGGGCGTCGTGCTTCGACAGCCCCGGATCAAATCCGGGGATGACGCGCCTTCAGGTATCCAATTCGCGTCACGCTGAGCTTGTCGAAGCGCGGCGCGTGGCACAGTGCCTACGCCATGCCTTCGTGGGTTTATATCCTACGATGCTTGGATGAAGGGCTGGTCGCGCGCGAAGAAGGAAGCGATGATGCGTGGCGATTGGGCGGGTCTTCAATAGTTGGCTAAGTCGAAGGACGGAGCGAAGCGTCGCCCTTCGACAGGCTCAGGGTGACGCTCTTCTACTGTCGGTGGACTTTCATCTAATCACCGCAGCTTCCAAACGGCCGCGCGCTTCACTTCCGCGTCTTCGAGCGCGCGGGTGACGGGGATGTCGTAGGAGGCGATTTGTTCGAGGTGGTCGCGCGGCAGGTAGGTGCGGCCGGGGTCGCCGATGAGGACGGTTTTGCCGGCGGCTTGTTGCTCGACCAACCAAGTGAGCACGCGCGGGGCGAGATCGCGATCGTAGAAGAGATCGCCGACGAGGATGACTTGCGTGTCTGTTGGTTGGCCGACGGGATCGTCGCCGCTGGTTTCGACGATAACACCATTTAGTTCGGCGTTGAGGATCGCGGCGTGGGAGGCGAAGGCGTCGATGTCGATCGCGAACGCCGACGCAGCGCCGGCTTTCATCGCGGCGATGGCGACGAGACCTGAGCCGGAGGCGACATCCATGACGCTCTTGCCGCGCACGGTTTCGGGATGATCGAGGATGTAGCGCGCGAGCGCTTGTCCGCCGGCCCAGGCGAAGGCCCAGAACGGCGGCGGCAGGCCGAGTTCGCCGAGTTGCTCTTCGGTGAGCTGCCAGAGGCTTACGGCGTCGTCGGCGAGATAAAGTGCAAGCTCCGGCACATGGCTCGGCGCGAGGACGCGCGTGTTTTCGCGGATGAACTTTGGAACGTTTGCAATCATCACACCACCCATCCCCGGATTGGCCGCAGGCCAAGTCCGGGGCCCATAAACTCGCGTGTTTGGAAATCGGCCGTTGTGATCACCGCGCGCACTAAGAGCACCAGAAGTGTTTATGGGTCCCGGACTGCGCTTCGCGCATCCGGGAATGGGTGTCTAGGCAGGAACGGGTTGTTGTTTATTCGACGCTTCGCTCAGCACGCTTACGTAGCTGCGTGAGATGTGCATGCGGGACCAGTAGCCTTTGTCCATCAGTAATTTATGCAGCCCTTCGAGACGATAGCAGGGGACGTGCATGAAGACGTGGTGCTCGCCGTGGAAGTGGACCCAATAGGGCGCGATGAGGAGGCGCTCGGCGGCGTTGGCGAGCGTGGTGCGCGCGTGTGTGAACGGGTCGTCCTTTACTTTGACGCAGGCGTGTTCGGCGATGTTGCGCAGGCGCGTGACCAGCGGCAGCCATGTCGCCATCGGCATGATCCAAAGCGCGAAATATGTCCACCAATAGCCGGCGGCGGTGAGGCCGGCGAGCAGCAGCGCGTTGAAGATCAGGAAGTGAGCCGTTGTTGGATTGACGACTTGCCCCTTCTGCAGATTGCCGAAGAGTTGCGCGCGCCGTTGCTTGAGGAAGGTTTGTCCCGTCAGATCGCGCACGATCTTGCGAAACAAGGATGCGCGCGTGATTGGGAACGGCGCTGACAGCGGGAGGTCGGGATCTTCGGGTTGTTCGGTGTATTTGTGGTGCTTCAAATGATAGTCGCGATAGGCGGCGAGGCGCGCGCCCGTCGGCGCCGCGCAGAGCCATTCGCCGACCCAATTGTTGATCTTCATGCTGGAATGCAGCGCGCCGTGCGCGGCGTCGTGCATCAAAATGGCGAGGCCGAGCTGGCGCGCGCCGATCAGCATCACGGCGAAAATGTACGTCAGCGGGTTCGGCCAGAGCACGAACATGGCGCCCGCGGCGAAGATCAGGCCCCACGCGCCCGCAACGCAGGCGAGGCCCAGCCACGATGAGCGCTTGGAGAAGCGCGCCCATTCTTCGGGCGTGAACACATCTTTGGGATCGATGCGGGCGACGGCGGGCATGGGCGGAGCTTAGCGCAAGATCATTCCAGTTTCACCCCTCCACCCACTCCCGGGATGCGGCGCAGCCGCAGGCCCGGAACCCATAAACACGATTGGTCGCCGCTGGCGCTTCATCGTTGGGCATTTGGGGTTATGGGTCCCGGGCTCGATGCTGCGCATCGCCCCGGGAATGGGTGTTCAGCTAACCGCTTCCGGAATCATGAACACACGTTTCAAGCCGGCTTCGCCGACGCGGGTGAATTCGAGCACGCGGCTGCCGCGCTTTTGGGTTGCCCAGCCGCGATCGAAGATCTCATCGAGGATGGCCGCGCCGAGCGCGCCGGCGATGTGGTGGCGGCGGACGCTCCAATCGAGGCATGAGCGGCAGAGCGGGCGGGCGCCGTTCTCAAGCTCTTCGAGATCGACGCCGAAGGTTTGCACTTTGACGCGCCCGAGCTTGGTGAGCGCGAAGGTTTTTTCCGGGCCGGGGTTCATCCATTTGTTTTTCGCGAACGCATCGTAGAGCGCAACGCCGAGATCGCCGGCGAGGTGATCGTAGCAGACGCGTGCGTGACGCAGCGCTGGTTCCTTCGGGCCGGGGCGCGTGCGCAGCGCCTTAGCGCGCGCGGCGACGCCCATTAAAGTTTCGAGCAAACCGGCGACGTCAGCGTCGGCCAGACGATAGTAGCGATGGCGACCTTGCGCTTCGACAGCGACCAAGCCGCCATCGACGAGCTTTGAAAGATGTGAGCTTGCGGTTTGTTTTGTGACGCCGGCTTCGAGTGAGAGTTCGCTTGCGGTGAAGGCGTCGCCGTTCAACAGCGCCGTCAGCATGTTGGCGCGGGCGGGATCGCCGACCATGGCGGCGATAGCTGCGATATTGGGGCCGTCTCTCATCGAAAGCTCATATAGGGATGGTTCGACCATAATCGAACCATGGGATGTCAGCAATCCGCTAGGGCTGGCGGCAAAGGACCCCTCCCATGCTGACATGCTGTATTCGTTACGAAATCGATCCGTTCAAAAAGGCGCAATTTGAGCGGTATGCGCGCGTGTGGGGCGAAGCTATTCCCCGCTGCGGGGCCGATCTGATCGGCTATTTCGCGCCGCACGAGGGCTCGGCCACGCTCGCTTATGGGTTGTACAACATTCAGAGTTTGGCGGCTTATGAAGACTACCGCGCGCGGCTGACCGATGATCCGGCCGGCCGAGAGAATTACGAGTTCGCGAAAGCGGAGCGGTTTATTCTGCGCGAGGACCGAACGTTTCTGAAATTGTGCTCGGGATGATTGCGGGTTCCTTCTCCTGGTTAAGGAGAAGGTGGCGCGCAGCGCCGGATGAGGTTTGCTGTAGTCGGCAGCTTGTGACGCCACGTCCTGCCAACGCCGGTAAACCTCACCCGTCGTTCGCTTTGCTCACTGACACCCTCTCCCTAACCGGGAGAGGGGACGAGGACTCAAATCTTGCTTTGCTCTGGCGTTTGGGTGTCGATGAAGCGCCAGAGGTGCCAGGCGGCGGCGCTGCGGAAGGGGGCCCAGCGTTCACCGTAGGCGCCGAGGGTCTTTGGGGTGAATTCGCGGCGGTAGAGTTTTTCGGCGCCTTTGCGGACGCCGAGATCGTCGATTGGGAGCACGTCGGGGCGGCCGAGCGTGAACATCAAATACATCTCGACCGTCCAGCGGCCGACGCCGCGCGCGGCGGTGAGGCGCTCGATGATTTCTTCGTTGCCCATGCGCGAAAGTTTGCGGGCTTCGGGAATGATTCCGTCGAGGCGCTTTTGCGCGACGTCCTTGATGGCGGCGATCTTCTGGCGCGAGAGGCCGGCGGTGCGCAGCATTTCGGGTGAAGCTTCGATCAGGTCTTCGGGATCGGGGTGGTCCTTGTCCGGGAAAAGCGCGATCATGCGGCCGTGAATGGTGCCGGCGGCTTTGCCCGAGAGCTGTTGATAGACGACCGAGCGCACGAGCGAGCGATAGGGGTCTTTCTTCTTTTCGAATGTCGTCGGATAGGGCTCGTGCTTTGGGATCACGCGGGCGAAGCGCTTGCAGACTTTGCTGAGATGTTCTTCCGCTTCGCCCATCTCACACTCCCAGCGACGGCCTTATCGTGCGGCAGATGGGTTCGAGCGCAAACGCCAACAAGACAGCCGCGCCTATGATGGCGTTGAACTTGAAGCCCGCAAGCGCCGTTTCCGGACGTTTGTCGTCGACGCCTGTCAGCATCGGCCAGATCATCAGCGCGCCGATGAGGCTGAGCGGCAGCGCCACCCATGCGCCGGCGCCTGACATCGCGCCGGCGATCGCCCAGAAGGCGAGCGCGGCGATGTAGAAGACGCTCGTCCATGTGCGCCATTTGTCCGCGAAAAGCCGCGCCGTGGAGCGGACGCCGACGAGGGCGTCGTCTTCGCGGTCTTGCAGGGCGTAGATGGTGTCGTAGGCGATGGTCCAGAGGATGCAGCCCGCGTAGAGGGCGAAGGCTTCTTGCGGGACGATGCCGGTCTCGTAGGTGGAGGCGGCGGCGCCGACGAGTGCGCCCCACGAGAAGACGATGCCCAGCCAAGCTTGCGGCCACCAGGTGATCCGCTTCATCAGCGGGTAGAGCGCGACGAGCGGAATGGCGATCAGCGAGACGATTTGCGCGAGCGGCGGCAGCATCAGAAGCGCGATGAGGCCGATGGCGCATTGTGCGAGGAGCCACGCCCATGCGGCCTTTGTGGACACTGCGCCGGATGGCAGTGGGCGCAGGCGGGTGCGTTCGACTTGGGCGTCGATGTCCTTGTCGAGAATGTCGTTATAGGTGCAGCCGGCGCCGCGCATGGCGATGGCGCCGAGGATGAAAGCGAGCGCAAAGCGCGCGTCTTCCCAGTAAAAGCCGTAGCCGGTGCGCGCGACCGCCATGCCCATGAAGCAGGGCAGCAAGAGCAATTGCCAGCCGATGGGGCGATCGAGGCGCGAGAGTTGCGCGTACGGTTTCCACGCGACAGGCAGCGCGTCGGTCCAATGTTTGGAGAGTGCGTCGGTGGGTTTCATCTTGGACCGCCGGCGTCCTCGCCGGCGGTGGCCCGCAAGCTCTTGTGTTGGATCGGTTGAGCGCTGTCGCGCGGCGCAAGGTATCCGCGCGAACGCCAACCAAGGTGCGTGTTGAATGACTCCGCCGGCGGGGACGCCAGCGGTCCAAGGCAATGTTGCTTCAACGCATCGGCGGGTTTGGATTCGCTCACATCGGCGTAATGGGCGTGGCTTTGCCTTTACGCAAGGCGACACAGAGGCTATGTGAGCGCCGTCGGAGTTTGTTGAATGACCACCCGCTTTAAATAAATACGTCGCCGCGAACGGTCGCCGTTGAGCTTTGAGAGAGCGCTAGCTCGGCTCGGCTCTAAATCCAGAAACCGATTGCGGTCTTTCGCAATCGCCAGCGGAAACCTTGTTCGCCGAGCCGTGTTGCGGGTGATTTTGCGTCTTTCAACGGTTCGCTTCCAGCACTTCGAACCCACTTAATCTACAGCAGAATCGCGCCCAGCGCGGCTGCGATCCTTCATCGGGACTCTCATGAGTGACGCATACGATATCGACGACGAGTCAGAGCGGGGCCGCAAGGCGAGCTTCGTGCAAGTGACCGCGTTCATGTGGAAGCATTGGTCGAGCCAGCCGGGAAAGCTGGCGATGGTCGCGCTGTTGTTCGGGCTTTCGATCATTGTCGATCTGGCGATGCCGTTCGCCTCCAAGCATCTGGTGGATGCGCTTGCGGCGGGGCCATCGGCAGAAGGCGTGCGCGCCGCGACCTGGGGTTACGTCATTATCGTGTCGCTGGCGCTGGTGTTTTACACGGCGCGCAATACCGGCGTGCGCTTTCATATCCCGTTCGCCTCCAAGAACATGGAGCGGATCGTCACGGACGGTTTCCGCGACGTGCAGCGTTTCTCCGCCGACTGGCACGCCGATAATTTCGCCGGCGCGACGGTGCGGCGCGTATCGCGGGCGATGAATGCGTATGACGTGATCTCCGACACGTTGGTGTGGTTCCTGATCCCGGCGATCGCGGTGCTGATTGGCGTAACGGTGCTGACGTTCATGCAATGGCCGGTGATTGGCGCATTCACGGGCGTGACGATCCTGACGTTCATCGCGGTGGCGTATTTTTCGAGCCGCTATTACGTGGCTGAGCCGTTGAAGCGCTACATCAGGGCCGACACCGCGATTGGCGCGGCGCTGGCGGATGCGGTTGCGTCGAACGCGACGGTGAAGGCGTTTGGCGCGGAGACGCGCGAGCAGGCGCGCTTCGATGGCGTTGTGCAGAGTTGGACCAAGGAAGCGAACACGACCTGGGGCCGCTTCACCAATGCGTGGGTGGTGCAGAACATATTGCTTTGGGTGCTGCAGGCGGGTCTGCTCGGGCTGGTGCTGCTGGAATGGAGCCGCGGGCGCGCGAGCGCGGGTGACGCGGTGTTTGCGATTACCTCGTTCCTGCTGGTGTCCGGCTATTTGCGGATGCTCGGCGAGAACGTGCAGAATTTGCAGAAGGGCATCGCTGATCTGGAAGACGTCGTTGCGTACGCACTGGAGATTCCTGGCGTGGCCGACGCTGCGGATGCGGCGGTGTTTGCGCCGGGGGCGGGTCGGATCGTTTTTGACGACGTGTCGTTCGGCTACAAGAAGGCCGCCGATAAGCTCTACAGCGATTTCTCTTTGGAGATCGCGGCGGGCGAGACGGTGGCGTTGGTCGGGCCGACGGGTTCGGGTAAGTCGACGTTCGTGAAGCTGGTGCAGCGGCTTTATGACGTCGATGGCGGCGCGATCCGCATCGACGGCCAGGACGTGCGCACGGTGACGCAAGGCAGCTTGCGCCAGAGCATAGCGCTCGTGCCGCAAGATCCGGCGCTGTTTCACCGCTCGTTGCGCGAGAATATCGCTTACGCGCGGCCGGACGCCACGATGGAAGAGATCATCGATGCAGCAAAGCGCGCACGCGCGCATGAGTTCATCGATAAGCTTCCCGCGGGCTACGAGACGGAAGTCGGCGAGCGCGGCGTGAAGCTCTCAGGCGGCGAACGTCAGCGTGTCGCGTTGGCGCGGGCGTTTCTGGCGGGCGCGCCGATCCTTATCCTCGACGAAGCGACGTCCTCGCTTGACGTGGCTACGGAACGCGAGGTGCAGGCGGCGATGGCGGAGCTGAAGCAGGGACGCACGACCATCGTCATCGCGCACCGGCTTTCAACCGTGCGCGAAGCCGATCGCATCCTGGTGTTCAACGAGGGACGCGTTGTCGAGCAGGGCAAGCACGCCGAACTCATCGCGGCGCGTGGGCTTTATGCAAAGCTCAACGCGATGAGCCGGGGTGAATTGCTGGCGGATGAGGCGGCTTGAGCGACGACCGAGCGTGGCGTCGCCCTTCGACAGGCTCAGGGTGACGCCGCTTCTGACACTGATGTTCGTCATCCTGGGTCGTGCGGAGCGCGGCCCGGGATTCAGAGGTCGTAGAGCTGTGCGGTTGCCCCTGGATCCCGGGTCTTGGCTGACGCCAAGCCCCAGGATGACGGATGCTAGTAAGCGCACGCCTCGAACGCGCGCTTCACGTCGCGGCCCCATTCGGTTTTGTAGCGTTCGATGAGGCGTTCGGCGGGGGTGATGCCGCTGGCGGCGATGTCGTCGAGTTCGGCGAGGAAGTGGGTTTCGTCCTGGCCGGCATTATCGGTGCGGGCGCGCGATTTCAGGCCCTGGCGCGCGATGGCGAGCGCAGCTTGCGCGATGTCCTGGGCTTTGTTGCCGCGAATGGGCGCGCGAAGGCCCATGACGGAGACGCCGCGGCGCAGGCTCTCGCGATCTTCCGCGGTCCAGCTCTTCACCAGCGACCACGCGGCTTCGAGCGCCGCGTCGTCATAATAGATGCCGGCCCAGAAGGCGGGCAGCGCGCAGAGACGTGACCACGGGCCGGCGTCGGCGCCGCGCATTTCGAGGTACGTCTTCAAGCGCACTTCGGGGAAGATGGTGGTGAGGTGGTCTTCCCAATCTTTCAGCGTCGGCAATTCGCCGGGGAGCGCGGGCAGTTTGCCTTCCATGAAGGCGCGGAAGCTTTGGCCGGACGCGTCGATATATTTGCCGTCGCGATAGACGAAGTACATGGGCACATCGAGCGCGTAGTCGGCGTAGCGCTCGAAGCTCATGCCTTGTTCGAACACGAAGGGCAGCATGCCGGTGCGGTCGGGATCGGTGTCGGTCCAGACATGGCCGCGATAGGAGAGAAAGCCGTTCAAGCGGCCTTCGGCGAAGGGCGAGGCGGCGAAGAGTGCGGTGGCGATCGGTTGCAGCGCGAGACCAACGCGGAATTTTTTGACCATGTCCGCTTCGGAGGCGAAGTCGAGATTGGTTTGCACCGTACACGAGCGGAACATCATCTGGCGGCCGAGGCGGCCGACCTTCTGCATGTAGTCGCGCATGATCTTGTAGCGGCCCTTCGGCATGATCGGGATGTCATCCAGCGCCCAGAGCGGCTGGAAGCCGAGGCCGAGAAAAGCGATGTTCATGTCGCTGCACACGTCGCGCAATTGGCTGAGGTGCGAGCCGGTTTCGGCGCAGGTTTGATGCAGGTGTTCGAGCGGCGCGCCGGAGAGTTCGAACTGGCCGCCGGGTTCGAGTGAGATCGAGGCCAGGCCTTGCTTCAAGGCGATGACGTTCTCGCCTTCGTAAATGCGCTCCCAACCGAATTTGTCGGCGAGCTTGTTCAGAAGCGCGCCGATGCCGTGCTCGCCCTCATAAGGGACGGGCTTTAGCGTATCGCGATAGAAGGCGAACTTCTCGTGCTCGGTGCCGATGCGCCAGGTGCTGCGATCGGGACGCGGACCTTTTTCAAGGTGCGCGACAAGGTCGGCAAAGCCCGTGAGCACGGGAGATCTTTCTGTGGTATCGGCCAAGCTTTCCTCCCGGTCGCAGGCTCTTTGCGGCCATGTAAGGCTTCGCGGGCCAACCGCAAGCGGTTACGCCCCGCGCCAGTCGCCCCATACGGACTGGATTACGCTTAACGCAGCGATCGCGGCGGTTTCGGCGCGCAGGATACGTGGACCGAGCGAAACCGGAATGACAAATTCCATCGTCCGTAACATGCGCCGCTCCTCGGGCGTGAAGCCGCCTTCGGGGCCGATGAGGAGGGCAAGCTTTCTTGGACCGCCGGCGCCCTCGCCGGCATCTTTGTTTGAGCTGGGTTCGGCGTTGGCCGTGCTTGGCCTTGGCATGCCGGCGGGGGCGCCGGCGGTCCAAGAAAGAGCTTCGCCAATCGGAGCGGCTTCGCCGCTTTCGTCGGCGAAGATGAGCGGGCGTGCTGCGTCCCATCGATCGAGCGCGCGCGCCAGCGGCGCCGCTTCGAAAATCTCCGGCGCGTCGAAGCGTTCGGTTTGTTCGGCGGCTTCGCGGGCAATGCTTTCCAAGCGATCGACGCGGACGGTTTCGGCGATGGTGCGTAGGGTGATGACGGGCCTGATGCGGCGCACGCCGAGTTCGGTTGCTTTCTCGACGATGAGATCGGTGGCGTGACGCTTCACTGGCGCAAACAGCAGATCCAGATCCGGCGAGAGTTTTGCCTCGCGCAGCAATGAGTCGAGGACGACGCGCATGCCGCGCTTTTCGCGCACGGTGACGCGCGCGCGCCATTCGCCGTCGCGGGCGTTGAAGGGGCGTAAGTGATCGCCGACGCCAAGGCGCAGCACCGTGCCGACATGGCGCGCTTGGGGCTCGTCCAGCGCAATCTCGGCGCCGGCGCGTAATTCTTGATCTATCAACAGGCGCGGTTCGGGCATTGCGTGTCCTTGCTGCCGCGCCCGGCGCGTGCGCGCAAGCGTTCCTCTTGACCGGATGGCCGCTTCGGCGCTCCATCGCGCGCTCTCGCGGAGGGGATAATGGCCGACAAGCTGATGGTGACCGCCGGCGACGTCATCGATGTGCAACTCACGTCCGAGACCGTCGTGATCGAAGGCGCGGACCGGCGCCACGTTGAGCCAGGACACATCACCAACCGCATGCGCCTGTTCGTGAAGCTGACGGACGGCAAAGAGCAGAAGTACGATTTCGAAGATACAGAACTGGGCGTGCGCGAGACGCAGCGTGTTGTCGTTGTGCGCGGGCAGGGTAAGGGCAAGCGCGATCGAGGGCCCTACAATATTGTGGTGTTTAACGTGTCGAGTGGTGAGCGCGGCGAGTTCGAGGCCGGCTTGCGCGACTATCTCGGCCACACGCCATTCTTCGGGCCGCTTTGGAAAGCGGCGGTGATGTCACTCGCGGTGGCGGTGATCTTCTGGCTGATCTCAAACTTTGAAACGCGTCACGGCGAAGGCGGCACCGGGTCGATCTGGCTTGCGGTGATGTTCGCGTTCTTGACGTATCCGGTGTGGTGGTGGCTGTGCCGGACCTGGGACCGCATCACCGAGCGCATGCGTTATCGCGCCGCCCGCAAGCGCTTTTTGAGCGAGATGCAGGCGCGGGCGAACACGTACGCGCCGCAGGCGAGTGCGGCGCCCGCGGCGGCGCAACCGGAAACGCCGCCCGAGGCGAACCCGAGCTGAACGATGGCCTGCTGCGGGTTTTCCTTTGCGGGCGCTGCGAGGGCGGGCAAAAGTATGGTCCAGCTATGAACGTCCTCGACCACCCGCTCTATACCGCGCGCCTCCGCCTGGAACCGGTGACCCCGGAAATGGCGAACGCGGCGCGCGTGGGGCCGAATGCGTTCGCGCATGTCATCGGCGCCGATGCGCCGACCGATTGGTGCCAGGCCAGCCTTGGCCTGGTGGCGCGCTCGATCTCGCACGTGGGCCCGGCGCCGGCGCCGACGCGCGCCATCGCCATTCACCGCCAGGAAGGCGTTGTCATCGGCGACGTGCGCTTTGAGCCTTCGCCGCGCTCACAAAGCGAATTCGAGATCGGCTATGGCATCGCGCGCAGCCGCCGGCGTCAGGGCTATGCGGTCGAGGCGGTGAACGCCGTGATCGACTGGCTGTTCGAGGACGCGGGCGCTGAAACCATCCTCGCGGGCTGCGATGCGCAGAATACCGCCTCGGTGCGCACCTTGCGGCGGCTGGGCTTTTGGCTCGATTCAAATCCCGGCCAGACCTTCTGGTGGGTGCTGGCCCCTGATCTCCGCCCGACGCGCCGCGCTTGATGGGCCGGTGAACGCCGTGCTTGTCTAAAGGGTGAACCTTAGGCAAGGGTCCTTGCCAATCGCGCGAGGGCGCAAACAGAAAAGACGGAGCAGGGGGAATGAGCACAACGGAAACCGCCGGCGGCGGCGGCGAGAAGACCTGGTTTGGGCATCCGCGCCAACTTGCGCTTCTCTTCACGACCGAGGCCTGGGAGCGCTTCGGTTATTACGGCATGCGGGCGCTGCTGATCCTTTATCTGGTCCAGCACTTTGTGTTCGCGGACCGTGTCGCCAACGGCCTCTATGGCGCATTCACCTCACTCGTTTACCTGACGCCGCTGATCGGCGGCTTCATCGCCGACCGTTATCTCGGCAACAAGAACGCCATTAAACTCGGCGCCGTGCTGATGTCGGTGGGCTATCTCATGCTCGCTTTCACCGGCGGTGAGCGGGCGGAGCCGTTCGTCAACATCAACGGCCAACGTTACGCGATCGAGATCGTCGACGGCACGCAATATGTGGTCGCCGACGGCCAGCAATTTGCAATCCAAGGCAATGAGGACAGTTCCATCACGCTGCAAGGCGCGACGGGCGCGCTCGCCGGCAATATCGCGGACGACGCGTACCAGTTCGGCGCCGAGCGCAATCCGCTGAACGTGATGCTGCTGTTTGTGTCGCTGGGCCTCGTCATCGTCGGCAACGGCTATTTCAAGCCGAACATTTCAACGATCGTCGGCGAGCTTTATTCGCAATCCGACCGCCGCCGCGACGCCGGCTTCACCATTTTCTACATGGGCATCAACCTGGGCTCGATTTTCTCGCAGCTCCTGGCGCCCTGGATTGCGGTCACATACGGCTACATGTGGGGCTTCGCGTTGGCGGGCTTCGGCATGCTTCTGGCGGCGCTGCGCTTCCAGATCGCCAGCAATTCGCTGAAAGACTTTGGCAACCCGCCTGCTGACGCGCCGAAACGCGGCGTGCTTATCCTGATCTGCTCGCTGCTGGCGGTGCCGGTGATCTGGTTCCTGATGGACAATGCGATGCAGGCCGCTTCGCTTGGCAGTTCAGAGGGCGATGCCGCGGGCGGCGTGATCGGCTACATCCTGGCCCAGCCGCTGCTCGGCAAGGTCATGTTCGGGGCTTATATCCTCGCCATGTTCGGTCTGCCGATCTGGGCGCTGGCCGGGCTCGAAAAAGAAGCCAGATCCAAGCTTATCGTGGCGGTGATCCTCTGCTTCTTCTCGGTCGTGTTCTGGACCTTGTTCGAGCAGGCGGGCTCTTCGCTCACGCTGTTCGCCGAACGCAACACGGACCGCATGATCGGCAGCTACGAGATGCCGGCCGGCCAGGCGCAGGCCTTCAACCCGATTTTCATCGTGTTGATGGCGCCGCTGTTCAGCCTGATGTGGAACTGGTTGGGCTCGAAAAAGCTCGAGCCGTCCGTGCCGTTCAAGTTCGTCATCGCGCTGGCGCTGGTGGGCATCGGCTTCCTGGCGCTGGTGTTTGGCGCACGTTTCCACAACGAGGCTTTCCAGGTCGCGTTGTTCTGGTTGGCGCTGACCTATTTCATCCATTCCGTCGGTGAGCTTTGCATCTCGCCGGTTGGTCTTTCGATGATCACCAAGCTGTCGCCGCAGAAGATGGTCGGTCTGATGATGGGCGTGTGGTTCATGTCGTCGGCGATGGCGCAATATGCCGGCGGCATCATCGCGCAATTCGCGTCGACGGAGACTGTCGGCGGCCAAGTGCTGAACCCGGAAGTCTCGCTGAACACCTATCTCGGCGTCTTCCAGACCATCGGCATCGCAGGCCTGGTTTCGGCCGGCGTGCTGCTGCTGCTCGCGCCGTTCCTGCAAAAAGGCATGCAGGGCGTCCGCTAGGGCGAAACGCCAAAAATTGAATAAAAACAACTACTCACCGGTCGGCAACGGCCGGTGAGTAACTTTTTGGGGTAGTTCTGCACGTCACGGCGTCAAGCCGTTGCGCCGGGATTATTTTCCAGGCTGAGTAGAGCCCGGGCGGGAGAGAAGCCTCCCACCGGGCCGTTCACCATTTAGGCGAGTTCCGCCGCAATCCGGTGCGGGTCCGGCCCATATTGATGTTTACGATTGATTCACGGTCGCGCTCCCTCAGCGACCGCGGAGAAGGTGGCTATGACCAGGCAGCGCACGACCCGTCCCAAGAAGAAGCCCGCCGAGGCTTCGGGGCAGGGATTGCGCCCGGAGGTCATGGACCTACTGCTCGGCTGGCAATCGGACCACGGCAAAAGCGAGCCCATGGGCTTCGGCGCGCCTCGCGCTGAAGTTGCAATCGAGGGCGAAATCCCGATCACCTTCGGCGAGGACCGCCACCTGCTGACCATCGCCCCCACGGGCGCCGGCAAGGGCCGGGGCGTTATCATCCCGAACCTGCTCCGCTTTGAGGGCTCGGTGATCGTCATCGATCCTAAGGGCGAGACCTGGCACACGACCGCGCGCCGCCGGAAGGAGATGGGCCAGGAAGTCCGTCTGCTCGACCCGTTCGGCGCGGTGTCGAAGCGCACCGATGCGCTCAACCCGTTCGATCTCTTCAACCGCCCGGGCGCGCTGCTGGACGCGGATGCCGAAATGCTCGCCTCGCTGCTGGCGGGTGATGTCGGCTTCCACAAGGAGCCCTTCTGGGACAATTGGGGCCGCTCACTGATGGCGGGCGTGATCGCGGCTGTCGCCGAGACCGCGCCGAAGGCCGAGCGCCATTTCGGCAGAGTGCGCGAAATCCTGATGAGCGATGACGCGGTTTACAATCTCGCGGCGCTGATTGAGGGCCACGAAAATCTGAACCGGCTTTCAAAGCAGAACATCTCTTCGTTCCTGCCGATCACCGAGCAAACGCGTTCGGGCATTCTCTCGACGGCGCAGAGCTATCTCAAAGTCGTGAACTCGGATTCGGCGCTGCGTTCGCTGTCGAAATCCACGATCTCGCTCGACGCGGTGCGCCGCGGCGATCCGATGACGATCTACATCGTCATCCCGCCGGACAAACTGGAAAGCCATGGCGCGCTGCTGCGGCTGTGGGTCGGCGCGCTGATGCTGACCGTCATGGGCCGTAAGCGCCGGCCGAAACGCTCGACGCTCTTCCTGTTGGATGAGTGCGCGCAGCTTGGTGAATTCGGGCCGCTGCGTCAGTCGATGACGCTGCTGCGAGGCTATGGTTTGCAGGTGTGGCCGTTCTTCCAGGACTTGTCGCAGTTGCAGCGGCTTTATCCGAAGGATTGGCGCACGATCTTCAACAATGCCGGCGCGTTCCAGCTGTTCGGCGTTGCGAACCATCTGATGGCGAAGGAAAGCTCCGAACTCATCGGCGATATTGACGCTGATAAGCTGCGCGGTATGACCAAGGAACAGCAGATCATCTCGATCTCCAACCAGAAGGCGCTTTCGGCGCGTCTGCCGGATTATCTGATGGATGCGCCGTTCGCCGGTCAGTTCGACTCGAATCCGATGTTCGAGACGGATGACGCGCCGGTGAAGCGCAAGCCGCGCGCGCGGTAATCTCCACCTGTAGGCAGTGGGTTATTCCGCCGCCAACGCCTGTGCGCGGCCGAGATCGACGCTGACGAGTTGGCTGACGCCTTGTTCCTGCATGGTGACGCCGTAGAGGCGATCCATGCGCGACATGCTCACCGGATTGTGGGTGATGACGATGAAGCGCGTCGTCGTGAGGCGCTTCATTTCTTCGAGCATGCGGCAGAAGCGGTCGACATTGGCGTCGTCGAGCGGGGCGTCGACTTCGTCCAGCACGCAGAGCGGGGCGGGATTGGCGAGGAAGACGGCGAAGATGAGCGCGGTGGCGGTCAGCGCTTGTTCGCCGCCGGAGAGCAGCGAAAGATTGGTGAGGCGCTTGCCCGGAGGCTCGGCGAAGATTTCGAGGCCGGCCTCGAGCGGGTCTTCGCTTTCGGTGAGCTTCAGGTTGGCGCGGCCGCCTTCGAACAAGGTGGCGAAGAGTTGCGCGAAGTGCGCGTCGACTTCCTCGAACGCGCGCAGCAGACGCTGGCGGCCTTCATTGTTGAGCGTGGTGATGGCGCGGCGGAGCTTGGCGACGGCTTGGGCGACGTCTTCCTTCTCGCGCGCCAGCGTGTCGATGCGTTCCTGGGCTTCCTGCAGCTCTTCTTGCGCGCGCAGGTTTACCGGGCCCGCCGCTTCGCGTTCGGCTTTGAGACGCTCCAGGCGGCGCTCGACTTCTGAAATCGGCGCCGCGCCGAGCGCGCTATTGAGGAGGGCGCCGGCGATGTCGGCGAGCTTGTCGGGCGTGACGCCGGCTTGCTCTTGCGCGGAGGCGGCGATGTCGGCGACGCGCGCGGCGTTGGCTTGCGCGTGCGCATCGGCGCTGGCGCGCTTTTCGCGGGCGTCGGCGTGGGCTTGTTCGAGAGAGCGGGCGCGATCGCCGGCGATGCGCGCGGCGGTTTCGGCTTCGGCGACTTTATCGCTGGCTTCGACGCGGCGTTGTTCGGCGCTGCCGGCTTCGTCCATTAGGGTTTCGAGTTTTTGGCGCGCGGTTGTGGGCGCGGCCTTGGCGGCGTCGCGGCGCTTTTCGATGTCGTCGAGTTCTTTGGAGAGCGATGTCAGGCGCGCGTCGGCGCTATCGACGCGGGCGCGCCATTGCATGGTCTCGGCATCGACGGCTTTGCGGCGCGCGTCGCGCTGGGCTTTGTCGCGGACGATGCTTTGGGTGGCCGCGGCGGCTTCGGCGGCGGCGAGGCGCGCGGCTTCGACGACGCTGCGCGCGGCGGCGATGGCGGCTTCGTCGATCTTCACAGGCGCTTCGCCGGCTGCGCCTTTTGCCGCGCCGGCGGCGGCGCTTGCGTCGCTGATTTCGGCGGCGAGTGATTGGGCTTGAGCGCTGAGATCGGCGCTGCGTTCGGCGTTGCGCGCGCGTTCGGCTTCGAGGCGCTCAGACTCGCGCTGCGCGGCGGCTTCGGCGGCGGCAAGTTTTGGCGCTTCGGCGCGCAGCGTTTTCGCTCTTGCGTCGGCGGTTTGGCGTCCGGCTTTTGCGGCTTCCCACGCGGCTTTGGCTTTGGCGGCGTTGGCTGCGGCGGCTTCGAGTTCCTTGCGGGCCGCGGCGAGGCGGTTCTTGTGTTCGAGACGAACGGCGGCCGGTTGCGGGGCGTCGGCGCGGCGCACGAAACCGTCCCAACGCCACAGATCGCCTTCGCGTGAGACGAGGCGAGCGCCTGGCGGCAGCTGCGCGGCAAGCTTTGCGCCGTCCTTGGCGTCAACAACGCCGATGAGCGTCAGGCGCGCCGCGAGTTGCGCCGGCGCTTTGACGAAACGCGTCAGCGAGTGCGCATTGGCGGGGAGGTTGGGCGTGGGCGCTTCGGCGCCGGCCCAGCGCGCGGGGGCGTCCGCATTGGTCGATGCGTCGATGTCGTCGCCGAGCGCGGCGGCAAGCGCGCGTTCATAGCCCGGTTCGACATCGATCGACGCGAGTACGGGCGGAAACTTGGCGGCGTCTTTTGGCGCGAGCTTGTCGAGGGCGCGCACTTCGGCGTCGAGTTCCTGCAGCGCTTTTTCGGCGGCGCGGTGCGGCGTGAACGCGGCTTCGTCGGCGGCTTCGGCGCGCTTGAGCGCTGCTTCCGCCTGGGCGAGATCGGCACGGAGTTTTTCGCTGGCTTTCCGCGCGGCGTCGGCGGCGGATTTCGCGGCGGCGGCGCGCGTTTCGAGATTGGGGGTTGGTGGAAGCGATTTGATCTGCGCGTCGAGCGCGCGTTTGCGCTCTTCGAGGCGGGTGAGGCGCTCACGCGCGCCTGCGGCGGCGTCGGTGAAGGCCTGGGCGCGGGCTTTTGCGGCTGCCGACGCGGCGGCGAGCGCTTCAAGCTCTGCTTCCGCTTTGGCGCGCTTGGCGATCGCGGCGGTCTCGGCATCTTGCGCGGCTTTTAGCGCTGCCTGCGACTTGCCGCCGTCACCGGCGCCGAGTGCGGCGGACTCTTCCGTCAGGCGCGTCAGGGACGATTGTGCGTCCTGCTTCAAAGCGTCGAGGCGTTCGGCTTCGTCGCGATTGCGCTGTGCGTCCTGATCGCAGCGTTCGATCACGCCCTGCGCTTCGGCCAGATCGCGTTCGAGGCCGACGCGTACGCCTTCGAGGCGGCGCAGTACGGCGGCGGCGATCATTTCCTGTTCGCGCAATGGGGCGAGGCCTTCGCGCGCCTCTGATGCGCCGCGTTCGGCGGCGCTGGCTTCGCTGGCGGCGGCGGCGACGGCGCGTTCGGCTTCGCGCAGGTTGGCCTGGGATTCAGCCTGGCGCTGGCGGGCTTCGGTCCAGCGGCGGTGCAGGAGCAAGGCTTCGGTTTCGCGCAATGTCTGCGCCAGGCCACGATAGCGTTCGGCTTGGCGTGCTTGCTTTCTCAAGCTCGCGGCTTGGCTTTCGATCTCGGCCAGGACTTCGTCGAGGCGGGTGAGATTGGTTTCGGCGGCTTTGAGTTTCAGATCCGCTTCGTGACGGCGTGCGTGGAGGCCGGCGATGCCGGCGGCGTCTTCGAGGATGCGGCGCCGGTTCTGCGGCTTGGCGGAGATGAGTTCGTTGATCTGGCCCTGGCGCACGAGGGCAGGCGAGTTGGCGCCGGTCGCGGCGTCGGCGAAGAGAAGTTGCACGTCCTTGGCGCGCACTTCCTTGCCGTTGATGCGATAGGTGGAGCCGAGGCCGCGGCGGATGCGGCGGGTGATTTCGAGCACGTCTTCGTTGTGAAACGGCGCCGGCGCGCGGCCGCGCGCGGCGTGCAGGACGACGGTGACTTCGGCGTGCTCGCGCGCGGGGCGTCCGGCGCTGCCGGAGAAGATCACATCGTCCATGTCGGCGGCGCGCATGGACTTGGCGCTGGTGGCGCCCATGACCCAGCGGACCGCTTCCAGGAGATTGGATTTGCCGCAGCCGTTCGGACCGACGACGCCGGTCAGGCCTTGCTCGATCGGCGCGCGCGCCGGATCAACGAAGCTTTTGAAGCCGAGGAGGCGCAGCTCTGTGATGTGCACGGGAGCCGCGCCTCTCCTGACTAGCCGCGAGCCGCGATGGCTGCGTCAAGCGCCGCGGCCATGCCGTCATAGGTCATGATCTCCGGGCCCTCGAGCTTTGTGCCGTTGAGGAAGAACATCGGCGTGCCGCTGACGCCGTCGCGCGTGGCGAGTTCGCCGAGGCGCTGCATGCGTTCGGCGCCCGCCGGATCGGCGATGCACGCCATCACGACGTCGCGCGAGAGACCGGCGGCGGCGCCGATCTCAACCAGCTTGGCTTCAATGCCCTGACGCGAGCCGGCCTGGAACATCGCCGGCTGTTGTTCGAACATCACGCCGAGGCGGCTGAAATATTGCTCCGGCGTTGCGTTGTTGCAGCGCGCCACCTGGTATTCGGCCAGCGCGATCGTCGGGATCACGCGTTGCGGATCGACGGGCGCGAGAACTTCACGGAAGACGAAGTGGATCTTGCCGGTGTCGATGTAATTGGTCTTGAGCTGCTCGAAGACGGCTTCTTCAAACTCGCGGCAGTGGCTGCACATCGAGGAGCCGTATTCGATCAGGGTTACGCCGGAATCCGGGTTGCCGATCGACATGTCGTCAGGCGTCAGGCCGCTTGTGCCGCCCGAGCCGCCATTGCAGCCGGCGACGCTCAGAGCGGCAAGCGCGCCCCCGCCCAAAAGCAAATTCCGGCGTCCAAACACGACCATGCGTAACCTCCAGATTGGCCGGGAGGCATAGAGTTTTTTTGAAGCGGAGGAAACCTCTAGCCCTGCTTCACCGCGCGGCCCAAACGCAGCAGGGCCGATCTCAGGCCATCGTCAGCGGCGGAGTCGAGGGTTTTCGCCAGAGCGGCCTCTTCAGCCTGGCTGAGCGGCTTTTGGAGGGGGCGGACGTTGGAGGGTTGGATGGCCGGACGGGCAGGCGCGCGGTGGTCGACGCGGATGGCTTTGACCTTGGCGCCGGCGGTGCGCAGGCGCTCGACGAGGAGCGGCGTCTGCTGCTGGAGGAAGGGGGCAAGGGCGCTGGGAACATGGATGGTCAGTGTTCCGGCGGCCAATTTGACGGGGGTTGCGCGGGCAAAGCTCTCGCCGGCGATCTCCCGCCAGCGGCGCTTCATCTCGTTGAGGCCGAGGCCGGTGTCCTTCAGGAGCGGCTTTAGGACCGCGGCGAGGGCCTTGTTGGTGGTCGGCGGCGGGGCCACGCTCTGGCGACCGCGGTTCGCCGACAGCGTTTGCGACGCCTGACCCTCGGTGGGGCCGGCGGCTTTGGGGCCAAGGAACGCATCCTCGGCCGCACGGAAGCGGTCGCGTAGTGACATGGACCGTTGAGCGAATCGTAATCCCATGAACAAAGGGTAAAGACGTCCCATGCCCGCGCTCGCTCAAAAACGATCTAGGTCTGTGGATAAGGGGTCGGCAACTCGGGATAAGTTGCGGAAATCGTTGTTGAAATGGTACGATCGCGCGGGCCGCGATCTGCCCTGGCGGCTGCGTGAAGGCCGGCCGGAAAGTTACAGGGTTTGGCTCTCCGAGATCATGCTGCAGCAGACGACGGTGGCCGCCGTCGCCCCGTATTTCACACGATTCCTGGAGCGTTGGCCGACGGTTGAGGCGTTGGCGGCGGCGCCGCGCGATGAGGTGCTCGGGGCCTGGGCGGGGCTTGGCTATTATTCGCGGGCGCGAAATCTCCACGCGGCCGCGCAACAGATGGCGGCGGCGGGCGCGCCGGAGAGTGAGGCCGGCTGGCGCGAGTTGCCAGGCGTCGGCCCATATACGGCGGCGGCGATCGCGGCGATCGCGTTCGATGAAGCGACCAATGTCGTCGACGGCAATGTCGAGCGGGTGATGTCGCGGCTCTATGCGGTCGCGACGCCGTTGCCGGAGGCGAAGGCGGAACTGCGCGCGCTGGCTGGTGCGCTGGTGACCGCCGATCGCCCGGGCGATTGGGCGCAAGCGTTGATGGACCTTGGCGCGACGGTGTGTGCGCCGCGTTCACCCAAGTGCGAGGCGTGTCCGTGGATCAAGGACTGCGCGGCGTATGCGACCGGAGCGCCGGAAACATACCCACGGAAGCGGGCGAAGGCCGAGCGCCCGCGACGCTACGGCGCAGCGTTCCGGATCGAGCGCGACGGGGCGCTCTGGCTGGCGCGGCGCCCGGACAAGGGTTTGCTCGGCGGCATGGCGGCGCTGCCGTCGACGGAATGGCGCGCGAAGAAGTGGTCGCGTGCGGAGGTGCTAAGGCATGCGCCGGTCGCGGGCGATTGGAAGAAGGTCGGCGCGATCGAACACGTTTTCACGCACTTCGCGCTGACGCTCGATGTATATAGCGCCGTGACCGCGCCGCCGAACGATGGCTGGTGGGGCGATGCGAGCGCGCTGCCGACGGTGTTTAAGAAGGCGGCGAAACGATAACCCCTCCCCCTTGTGGGGAGGGGCAGGGGTGGGGCGTCAGCTCTAGCGTTTTGAAACCACGCTGTTGCATGCAATCGCGATTGTGGCTTGAAGCTGCCGCCGTTACCCCCAACCCCGCCCCACAAGGGGGCGGGGAGCAGGACGACGCAAATGAGCGAAACATTTGAAGGCGGATGTTCGTGCGGCGCGGTGCGTTTCAGGCTCATGTCGCGACCGATGTTCACGCATTGCTGCCATTGCTTCGATTGTCAGAAGCAGACGGGCGGCGCGTTCGCGATCAACGCGCTGATTGAAACGGCGCGGATCGAGATGCTGAGCGGCGAGCCGGCGAAGTACGAGATGCCGAGCCCGAGCGGGCGCGGGCATGATGTCTATCGGTGTGCGAAATGCGAAGTCGCTGTGTGGAGCGATTATGGGCGGCGGCCGTATTTGCGGTTCGTGCGCGTATCGACGCTGGATGCGCCGCACGCGATCGAACCGGACGCGCATATCTTCACCAAGAGCAAGGCGCCCTGGGTGCGGATTCCGGAAGGCCAGCGCGCATTTGATATTTTCTACGACATGAAGGCCGAGTGGCCGGCTGAGAGCATGGCGCGGCGCGAAGCGGCGTCGGCCTCGGCCAAAGCATGAGCGAGATGAACCGCAACGAGGCGCTGATCGGCTCGGCTGCGTTCTTTGTCGTGGCGCCGTTCATGGTGGCGGGCGTCATCCCCTGGATGATTACGCACTGGCGGTTCGGCGAAGGCGCAAGCGCCGGCGTTTCGATCGCGGGCGGTGTGATCATCGCGCTGGCGGCGGCGGTGTTGATTGAGTGCTTCGTGCGTTTCGCGCTCAAGGGCGCCGGCACGCCCGCGCCGCTCGCGCCGACAAAGACGCTGGTGGTGAGCGGCGCTTATGCGTTCGTGCGCAACCCGATGTATGTCGCGGTGACGTCTCTGATCTTTGGTCAGGCGCTGCTCTTCGCGTCGGCGGCGCTTATTGCGTACGCCATCACCATCGCGTTCGCGTTCATGGTGTTCGTGATCTATTTTGAAGAGCCGCGGCTCACGCACGATTTCCCGGACGAGTATCCCGTGTATTCAGCGAACGTGCCGCGTTGGCGTCCGCGCTTTACGCCGTGGCGGCCCTGAAAAAGCGAAGGACGCGGAGGGGAGCGCTCCACGTCCTTGCTTGAGTGATCGCCGCCTAAGGCTCTTAGGCGACGATCTCATGCAGCCTGGTTCAATGTAGCCAGCGCGCCAGGAAGGAGGAGCATTGCGGCTAGCGCCAGGCTTGCAAACTTGGTGCTGATTGCGGTGGTCGTCTTCGCGTTGTTGTTTTGGTGAGATGAAGGTAAGCGTGTGTGCGTGGGCGCGCAGTGACGGTGGTCACGGGGTGCGTGGCGTCGCGCTACTGACTGACCACGATGAGCGCGATTGCGCCGACAATCCAAGCGGCGACGATGAAACCCGTCGCGAGCCACCACGCGTCCGGCGGCTTATGGCGCGGCGGCGGCGAACGCCGCGGTGGTAAGAAATCTGGGCTAGGCATCGCAGCGTCCCGTTACAGGCGGGAGCTTTACGAGATGCCCTCTGTCGCCGGCGCCTGAGGCGAATGCCAGCGATGGAACACCGTACCATAGATTTCCCGCCGCACAGTACTTTTTGGGGTGCAGTGACAGTGGTGCCGATGATGTATTTCGGCTGGAGTCTCAGTGAGGCGCTAACGTACTTTGGACCGCACGCTCTGTCGGCGGCGGTCGTTCTCATTTGGTAGCGTGGTCGTCATGAACATGATTGGTCTGGGCGCAATCGCTGGTTTTTTGATCGGATGCTTTGGCGCGCTTGCGATGATCCGAATGCTTATTAAGCGAACTCCGAAGAACGAACATGGCGATTGGATTTTGGATCGGTCCGATGCCGCCACGCGCCGATGCTTCAACTATTTCGTCGCGTTCTGTGCGTTTGGGGTTCTGTCAGGCTTAGTAGGTTTTTGGTTCGGAGGTTGGCCGGAAGACGGCATCCTTTGGCGGCCCAATTAGCCCTCCCAGGGCTTCGCGCAGCGAAGATCTCAGGTCCCATAAACACGCCTGTTAGCTGATGATGTTGTGATCGCTTTGGGGGCGAACGGCTCGCAGGCGTGGTTATGGGTCCCGGGCCCGATGCTTGCGCATCGTCCCGGGAATGGGTGCTTCACGCGGGACTGGCGGCTCTGGGTCCCGGATCGCACCCCGGCTTTCGCCGGGGTTGCGTCCGGGAAGCGTTAAGCGGTGACGATGCGGTCGACAGAATTGGTGACGAGGTTGTGGTACATTGGGCGGGCTTCGGCGTAGAGGCGGCGCGCGATGGGGCGGCCCCAATCGCCTTGGGCCCAGAGCGCGCGATAGAGCGGACGCACGAACTTGCCGCGGCCCTGGCTGGTCAAGAAATGCGACAGCGAGGCGACGCCGGGCTCGTAGCGATTGTTCACAACCAGTTCGAGCCAGTTGAACAACACTTCGTTGTTGCCGAGTTCGTTGAGCTGCAGCGCGGTTTCGAGCGCATCCAGGCGCGCGCGGGGCAATGTGCGCGGCAGCTTTTGCAGGAAGCGCTGGCGCTCTTGCGTCGCCCAGCCTTGCCACTGCGATGCGTCCGGCGCGCCGCCGGCGTTGAATGTGGTGACGGCCGCGTCGACGCGATCGAACGCGGGCGCATGCGGCTCTTGCACGTTTGACGGCAGGCCAGGTTGGTAGGCCCACGCATCAAGCTGCAATTGCTGTTCGAGCGCCGCATCGCCGCGCACGGCGCGTTCGCGCAAGTCGGCGAGGAATTTTTGCGTCGTCATCGGCTGGAAGGCGAAGCGATCGAAATACGAGCGCAGGTACGCGTCGAAACGCTGGCGGCCCATGATGCGCTCGATGGTGCGCAAGAAGAGCGCGCCTTTGTCATACACAATCGCGCCGGTGTCGCCTTCGCCTTCTTCGTCAGTCGGCACGTGCAGGCATTGCAGGGCGGGCGGCAGCGTGCGGATCGCGTCCTGGATGCCGGCCCAGTCCAGCACTTGCGCCATCTTGGCGCGATCTTCGCCGTAGAGCGCTTCAGTGATGCGGTTTTCGAAATATGAGGTGAAGCCTTCGTTGAGCCAGCCATCGTTCCAGACGGCGTTGGTGACCAGATTGCCTGACCATGAGTGCGCCAGTTCGTGCGCGATCAAGGACACGAGTGAGCGGTCGCCGGCGAGGAAGGTTGGGGTGAGGAAGGTGAGACGTGGATTTTCCATGCCGCCGAACGGGAAGGATGGCGGCAAGATCAGCACGTCGTAGCGGCCCCAGCGATACGGGCCGTAGAGCGCTTCGGCGGTGCGGACCATCGCTTCCATGTCGCCGCATTCGTAGAGGCCGCGCTCGAGCACTGACGGTTCGGCCCAGACGCCGGTGCGCGGGCCGACGGCGCCGAACACGAGATCGCCGACGGCGAGCGACATGAGATAGATCGGCACCGGATGGGTCATGCGGAAGCGGAAGGCGCGGCCGCCTTCGGCCGGCTCGCCATCTGGCGTCAGCATCTCGGCGCTCATCACAGCTTTCAAACCTTCGGGCACGACCAAGCGCACGTCGTAGGTTTGGCGGATGCCGGGACTATCCTGTGTCGGCGCCCAGGTGCGCGTGAGGATGGCCTGGCCCTGGCTGAACAGGAACGGCTTGCCGCTCGCGGTCTGCGCGGGCGTCAGCCATTGCAGCGCGTCGGCGCCGGGCGATGATTCATAGACGATCGTGATCTGGCGGGCGCCGTTGAGCTGGATTGTCATCGGCGCGCCGCGGGTTTCGTCGCTTTCGCCGATCGTGAACGGCAGCGAACGGCCGTTGCCGGTGACGATGCCGATGTTGAGGCCTTTCACGTCGAGCACGATCTCGCGCGCATCGTCGCGAGCGGCGATGGTGAGCGTGCAGGCGCCGGCGATGACTTTGCGTTCGAAGTCGGCGCGCACATCGAGCGAGACGTGCAAAACGCGCGCTTCGTCGGGTTTGGCGTAGGATTGCGTGTCGTGTGGCAGCGGCGGCAACGCGCTGCGCATGTCTGTGGTCGCACATGCGGAAAGTGCGGGGGCGGCCAAGGTCGCCGCGAGCAAAGTGCGCCGTTTGATCATGTAGAATGTCCCAATCTGCTGTTGGCGCGGTAACGCGAAGGCCAGGATCGGGCAAGCGCGCTAGTGTCGCGCGCGAACTTACGGGGCGGCGCGGATCTGATCGAAGACGCCGCCGTCGCGGAAATGGGTTTGGTAAGCGTCGTGCCAACTCAGGAACGCGTCCTCGACGGTGACGAGGGGGACGCTTGGAAAGCGCGATTCATTGTGCTGCAGCACGCCGGCATCGAACGGGCGGTAGAAGTTGCGGGCGATGATTTCCTGGGCGTCGAGCGTGTAAAGGAACTCAAGGTAGGCGTCGGCGGCGGCGCGGACGTTGGACGCGCGCGTGTTGGCGTCGACGACCGCAACCGCCGGCTCGGCGCGAATGCTGAGCGAGGGCGTGACGATCTGAAAGCCGCCCTGGGCGACGAGATTGTGGGCTTCGTTTTCCCAGGCGAGCAGCACGTCGCCGGCGCCGCCGTGGAAACTCTCGGTGGCGGCGCGGGCGCCGGTGGCGAGTTCGGCGGCGTTTGCGAACAGGCGCTGCACGAAGACGCGTGGTTCTATCCGCGTGCGGCGCTGCGCGAAGGCCCACGCCGCGAGGTACGCCCAGCGCGCGCCGCCTGAGGTTTTCGGATCGGGCGAGATCACGGCGACGTCGTCGCTGATGAGATCGGGCCAATCGCTGATGCGCTTTGGATTACCTTGGCGCACCACGAACACGATGATCGAGGTGTAAGGCGCGCTGTTATTGGGCAGGCGCGCTTGCCAATTGCGGTTGATGAGCCCGCGCTCGGCGATGACGTCGATGTCGTAGGGCGTTGCGAGCGTGACGACTTGCGCGGGTTCGCCATCGATCACGGCGCGCGCCTGCGCCAGGGATGCGCCATGCGACATGGCGATGCTGACGGGGCCGTGCTCGGCTTGCCAGAAGCGCGCGAAGGCGGGGTTGATCTCGGCGTAGAGTTCGCGCGTTGGATCGTAGGAGACGTTGAGAAGCGACACGGCGGCGCGATTGGCTCGCGGCGTTTGCTCCGCGCAAGCGGCGAGCAGGGCGGCGGACGCGGTTCCCAAAAATGCGCGGCGTGATGGCATATCTGCTGAACATCGGGACGATGGCGCGCAAGTCAATCATCTGGGCGTGGCGCCGTGCTTCGACAAGCTCAGCATGATGCCAATTTTGGCGTTGGCTTGTGAACTGCCCCACTGCCCCCACCAGCGTCAGCCTGAGCTTGTCGAAGGCGGCGGGAGATGCGTCAGCCGTTGGTGCGTGGCGTCGTGCTTCGACAAGCTCAGCATGACGCCAATTTGCGCGCCGGCGTTGACGGTAGGCATTCGACGGGACTAGCCGCCCACCGGCGTCAGCCTGAGCTTGTCGAAGGCGGCGGAAGATGCGTCAGCCGTTGGTGCGTGGCGCCGTGCTTCGACAGGCTCAGCATGACGCCATGGTAGGCGCCGCAGCCAATCGTCCAGCTCCCACCAACCTCAGCGCGCGCGCCGGCGTTTGGTGTACCCTCCAGGTCAACTGCCTCACCAGCGTCAGCCTGAGCTTGTCGAAGGCGGGCGGGCGCGGCAGGCTGCTGGCTATGGCTTCGTGGGTTTACCTTCTGCGCTGTGCCGATGGCTCTTACTACACGGGCGTAACGTCGAACATCGAGCAGCGGCTCGATCAGCATTACCATGGCAAGATTGGCTACACCGCGAAGCGCAAACCGTTTGAATACGTATGGTCGGATGAGTTCGCCAATATTGATGACGCCATCGCTTTTCGAAAAGCAGGTGAAGGGTTGGTCGCGCGCCAAGAAAGAAGCGCTCATTCGCGGCGATTGGGTTGAGATTCAGCGCTTGGCGCGCATCAAAGGCGGTGCGTGGCGTCGCCCTTCGACAGGCTCAGGGTGACGCCAATTCAAGCGTCGCCGCCAATCGTCCGCCACCCACCAGCGTCAGCCTGAGCTCGGCGAAGGCGCGTTAGGCGTTGGCGCGTGGCGTCGCCCTTCGACAGGCTCAGGATGACGCCAATTCAAGCGTCGCCGCCATCGCGCGATTTTTGGGAGTGGATGCGGGCCGGAGGCCCGCGCTCCAACCTGCGAACGGAGGGCGAGGCTCAGTGCGCGCGGGCTTCCTGGATGAGCGCTTTCAGTTGGTCGCGCGCGAGGATTTTGATGCCGGCGCGCCCCATGCTGATCCAGCCTTCGTCGACCCATTCGTGGAGCTTGCGGTTGACCTTCTCGCGGCTGGCGCCGATGCGGCGGGCGATTTCGGTTTGGGTGAGCGTGACCGAGGCGCTGTCGCCGGCTTCCTCGAGGATGCGCATGGCGAGGCGGCCGCCGAGGTCAAGCGTGTGGGCGTCTTCAATGGCGGCGTCGGCGGTGCGGAGGCGGCGGCTCATTTCGGCGAGGAGTTTGAGGAGCGCTTTAGGTTCGGACTCCAGCGCAGCAATGGCCTGGTCGCGATGGATGCGCAGGAAACGCGATTTGCGGATGGCGGCGATGTCGGCCGAGCGGGTGCCGCCGTCGAGCACGGCCATTTCGCCGATGAGCGCGGGCGGCTTCAACGACGCCATGCGCACGTCCTTGCCGCCTTCGGTGGAGGAGCGCACTTCGACTTCGCCTTCGAGCAAGACGTAAAGCGCATCGCCCTTGTCACCTTTAGCGAAGAGAAGCTTGCCGGGTTCGACGGTGCACGGCACGCCTTGCTTGGCGAGGCGCGCGCGCGTGGCGTCCGAGAGCGCGGCCATCAGCTCGGCTTTCGCCAAAGCTGCTTCGACGTTCAGGAGCTCTTGCTTATCCGCCATGGCGCGTATTTTTGCGCTCATGAGCGGGCGGGGGTCAATCAATTGCGCACGTATTGGTGCGTGGCGCCGCCCTTCGACAAGCCTAGGGTGACGCCATTGTAAGCATCGCGCGACTTCTCGGTAGCGTCAGCCTGAGCTTGTCGAAGGCGGGAGCCATCTCGCCATTAAACGGTAGGCGCCATCGCCATTTGGCGGCGGATTTCGCGGCGGAAGAGGTCGATGGGCTTGGGGCCTTGCTTGGTTTCCAGGCTCCAGAAGGTCCAGCCGTTGCAGGCGGGCGCATCCGAGGCGAGGGCGCCGATGCGGTGGATGGAACCGGTTGCGTCGCCAAGCGCGAGTGAGCCGTCGGCGCGCACGCGTGCGCGTTTGCCGTTGGCCGCGACCAGCCAGGCGCCGGGATGGATCATGCCGGCTTCGATGACTTGGCCGAATGGCACGCGCGGCTCCTCTTTCTTGGATTTGGTTACGGCCAAGTCTTCGATCGAAACCGGTTTAATTTTCTTCAATCTTGCGCGGGCGCCTTCGGCATATTCGGCGTCGCGCTCAATGCCGATGTAGTGGCGGCCCAGGCGCTTGGCGGCCGCACCCGTGGTGCCGGTGCCGAAGAATGGATCGAGGATGACTTCGCCGGGCTTGGTGGTGGCAAGCACGACGCGGTGGAGCAGAGCTTCGGGCTTTTGCGTTGAATGCAGCTTGCGGCCTTCGCGGTTTTTCAGGCGCTCGCCGCCGGTGCAGATCGGCAGCGTCCAATCGGAACGCATTTGCAGCTCGTCGTTGAGCATTTTCAGCGCGTCATAGTGGAAGGTGTATTTGGCTTCCTTTGAACGCGCGGCCCAGATGAGGGTTTCGTGCGCGTTGGTGAAGCGGGTGCCTTTGAAGTTCGGCATCGGGTTGGTCTTGCGCCAGACGATGTCGTTCAGAATCCAGAAGCCGAGATCCTGCATCGCTGCGCCGAGGCGGAAGACGTTGTGATAGGAGCCGATCACCCAGATCGCGCCGTTTGGTTTCAGCACGCGGCGCGCTTCGGTGAGCCAGGCGCGGGTGAAGTTGTCGTAGGCGGCGAAGTCCTCGAACTTGTCCCACTCGTCATCGACGCCATCGACGTTGGATTGATCCGGACGCGTCAGCGCGCCGCCGAGCTGCATGAAATAGGGCGGATCGGCGAACACCAGATCGACGCTGCCATCGGCGAGCTTCTTTAGCTCCCCGATGCAATCGCCTTCGATGATCTTGTCCTTGAAGTGCCGCGCCATTGATCCCCCGGAATGAGGGGAATCCTCGCTTGACGACAACCGCGAATCAAGAGTCCGCGGCCGTTAACCATGTTTATTTTTCAGGCAGCCGCGGCGTTGCGCAGTTTCCGCCGGTAGCCGAGCGAGAGCAGGTACACGATGAAGAACATGTAGATGTACACTTCTTCCATCTCGCTGGAGCGATAGCCGCCGGTGAAGGCCTGCGCCGAGATATCGAACATGTGCAGGTCGTCGAGGCGTTCGGGAATGGCGCCGATTTGCGAGAAGACGACGCAGCCAAGGCATGCGAGCGTCGGCGCCAGCCACCACGGATTGTCGAACAGGCCGCGGCCGCGGAAGCGCTTCACCAGCGGATGCACGATCGTGCCGAGGATCATGCCGAGCAGCAGCAGCGCGCGTGGCTTTTGATCGAACCACGAACTTGAGTTGTGGATGTTGTTCTCGCCCTGATCGTTGAAGCGCGAGAAGAAATCGAACATCGGGCCGTCGAAATAGTGCTGGCCCCAGCTTGTCTCTTCGGTGAGGAGATAAAAGAGCCCGAGGCTGATGAAAATCAGCCACCAGCGCAGCCACTTCTCGTTCTTCTGAAACGCCATGTAGAGCGCAAGCCCCAGCGCGATCGCGAGGAAGAGCGCTTGCGTGTTTTCGAGCAGTCCAAGCTCGCCCTTCAATACGCTTGGCGTTGTGAAGGCGAAGAACATGAAGACGGCATAGAGCGCCCCGCACACAAGCCAGACGGCGAGCGCCGAAATATCGGCGCGTATTGGTTTGGCGGCGTCCCCAGTCATGGGGCGGAACATAGTCCGGCGCTTCGGCTTGTAAACGCCGCTCTGCTTCAAGCGGCGATGATGCCGGCGGCTTCGCGCACCGGCTTGAAGCTGCGACGGTGGATCGGGCAGGGGCCGAGTTCGGCCAAGGCGCGCTGATGCTCGGGCGTGCCGTAGCCTTTGTGCCTGGCGAAGGCGTAGCCGGGATATTGGGCGCAGAATTCGACCATCATCCGGTCGCGCTCGACTTTGGCGATGATGGAAGCGGCCGAGATCGAGGCGACATAGGCGTCGCCGTCGATGATCATCTCGATTGGGCAGGGCAAATCCGGCGCTTGATTGCCGTCGATGAGGGCCGCGACCGGGCGCTCGGAAAGGCTGTCAAAAGCGCGGCGCATCGCCAGATACGTGGCTTGCAGGATGTTGATCCGATCGATCTCTTCCGGGGTCGCGACGCCAACGCCAACGATGGCGCAGGCGCGGATCGCGAGCGCCAGTTCCTCGCGCGCCTCGGCTGAGAGCTGCTTGGAATCCGCGAGCCCCTTGGGGCGCTTTTTGGCCGGCAGGATGACGGCCGCGGCGACCACCGGCCCCGCCCAGGGCCCGCGCCCCGCCTCGTCGATCCCGCAAATCCCCATGCGAGCAGAATGCTGCGGATTCCGGCGTCGGCGCAAAGCAAGCCTGGCTGGCTATTTGCTAAGGACGCTTGACAATCGGTTGGGCGCGTGTCAAGGAAGCTTGGCAAGCAGACAAGGTCGCTTGATGGAGGGTTCGATGAAGCGTCGTTGGAGCTTTGGGGTGGTGGTCGCCATCGCGGTCGCGATTGCGGTGGCGAGCTTCGGGCACCCAAGCCGCGCCAGCCATGTGCGCGCCGCCGCCGCGCCGGTCGATGTGACGCTGGCGCTCGAAAGCGACGGGCTTGAGGTGCGCGTCGCGCACCAGAGCCTCGCCGTGACGTTCAAATTCTAGGAGTGCGCAGATGAGTTGTGAAACCGACGTGACTGGCAGGGTTATGGCGCGGCAGTACGCGCGCGACATGGCGATCGCGGCGCTGATTTATGTCGCCGTGCTTGTTGTCAGCGTGTTCGTCGTGCGCAGGCTGGACCCGCCGCAATGGGTGGCGGTTGTGCTGGCGCTCGCGTCAGCGGCGCCGGCGCTGTTGATGATGCGGGCCTACATGCGGCGCTTCAACGCCATGGATGAATTTCAACAGCGCGTGCAGATGGAGTCGATGCTGGCGGCGGCCGCGATCGTCGGCTTTGCCAGCTTCACCTATGGCTTCCTGGAGAGCTTCGCAGGCTTTCCAAGCATCGATGGCGCGCTGCTTTGGGTGTTTCCGGCGATGACGTTTGTGTGGGGTCTCGCGCAGATATTCGTGGCGCGGCGCTACAAATGAGAAACCGATTTGAACGCCCGCGCGCGGCGCAATGCGTGCAGCCAAGAGCCAGAAGAGGGCGGTCATGACACATCATAGTGACACCGCGGAAAGACACGCCGTGAAGCAGGTTTTTCGCGACATGTTTTTCGCCGCGCTGATCTATCTGCCCACGGTGTTGGGTGGGGCGCTGGCGATCAAATGGTTTGATCCGCCGCAATGGGTGGCGGCGTTGCTCGCGATTGCGCCGATTGGGCCGGCGCTGCTGATCCTGCGGGCGCAATTGCGTTACACGCGATCGCTCGACGAGCTGCATCGCCGCATCCATAGCGAAGCGATGATGATCGCCGCCATCGTCGTGGCTTTTGCGACGCTCGGTTATGGTCTGCTCGAAGACCTGGCGGACTTTCCGCATATTTCGTTGATTTGGGTGTTTCCCGCGCTCTGTGTCGCCTGGAGCATCGCGAACCTGTTCGTGCGGCAGAAATATCTATGAGAAATCGCCTCAAGGTCCTGCGCGCCGAGCGCAATTGGAGCCAGGCGGATCTGGCCGACAAGCTCGATGTCTCACGTCAAAGCGTGAACGCGATCGAGACCGGCAAGTACGATCCCTCGCTGCCGCTCGCTTTCAAGATCGCGAAGATATTCGCGCTGCCGATCGAAAAAATCTTTAGCGACGACGAAGTCGCGCAAGCCGCGGAATAGGAGTTCACGCCATGAGTCAGTCAAGCCAAGTGCAGCGTCGATCGCCGCGCGAACGCCGCAAGACATTGCTCACCGTGCTCACTTTTGTCTTCATGACGCTCTACGCCGTCTCGTTCACGGCGGACCTTCTGCTGGAGATCAATCTCTTTTGGCTGACAATCGCGTTAGTCCTTGCGTGCACCGTTTGTGCATTCGGATGGGCGCGTCTGCTCGATGAAGGCAAGATCAATGCGCACTATGTTGCGTGGTACTGGGGCGGCTCGGCGGGGCTGATGGTGTCGTCGCTGATCTTTGTCTCGCTCGCGCCGGTGCTGGTGTCGCCAAACGGGATGGACGCTTTCATACCTCAACAGCTCGCTGCATTCGCGACGAACCTATCGTTCGCGGCCGGCTTCCTGCTTGCCATGATACCGGCGGCGATTGGCTATGTTGCGTGGTGGATTGTGTTGGTGTCTCGGCGCTGACGCCGGGTTCAAGCAGCGGCGAAGCTCGCCGAAACTTTTTCAAACCCTAATCATTTGACGCGTTCGGCCTGAGCGAATGCGTGGAGGGAGAATTATGTCTATCACACGCTTTTTGCTGGCTTCGTTAGTGTTTGGCTTTGTTGCGGCTTGCGCCAGCACGCCCACGAATAACGATGCAGCGGGCGCCGCGCCCGCGCTCTTCGTCGCCCGCGATGCGGATTCGACCATGTACGTTTACGGCACGATTCACCTTCGCCGCGCGGGCGATGCGTGGGGTGGTGCGCATGTAGAGGCAGCACTGGCGCAGTCCGAAGAAATCTGGACTGAGGTCGATATGGACCCCGCGGCGGAGGCGCGCGGACAAGCTGAAGCGCTGCGCCTCGGTATGTCGCCTCAGAACAATCTTTCCGCGCACCTGACGGCAGAGGACGATGAGCGGCTCATCGCGCTTTGCCAGCGTCTCGGTCTGCCGCCGCAAGCATTGGAGCGTATGCAGCCGTGGATGGCGGCGCTCACTCTATCGCTCATGCCGATGATGCAAGCCGGGTACGATCCGCAAGCGGGCGTTGACCGTGCGGTCGTGGCCTGGGGCCGCGCGAACAGCAAGACGCTGCGCTCGTTTGAAACGCCCGAGCAGCAGATCGCGCTGTTCGCGGGGTTCGATCACGACGAGCAAATGGAGATGCTGCGCTATTCGTTCGAAAGCGCCGAGCAAAGCGTCGAACTCGTCAACACGCTCTCCGGCGCGTGGGATCGCGGCGACATCGCCACTCTGGAAGCGCGGATCGTAACCGAAGCGCGCAACAGCGCCCCCGACATGTACCAGGCCTTCTACGCGGATCGGAACGACGCCTGGATGAGCGTGCTGTCGCGTGAATTGGAGGGCGCCGGCGTGGACTTTGTCGCGGTTGGCTCAGGCCACCTCTACGGGCCCGACGGGCTGATTGCACAGTTGCGCGCCCGCGGTGTTCGTGTCGAACGAGTGCAATAGGTCCGAAATCGCGGTGCGCTTGGCTTGAAAGCGGGGGCGGGCGCCTTTAGGCGTCCGCCCATGCCTGCTCATAAAGCGCCCCGCTGTTTCCAGGACGTGATCCTGACGCTCCAGACTTACTGGGCCGAGCAGGGCTGCGCGATCCTGCAGCCGTATGACGAGCAGGTCGGCGCCGGCACGCTGCATCCGGCGACCACTTTGCGCTCGCTTGGGCCGAAACCCTGGCGCGCGGCGTACGTGCAGCCGTCGCGCCGGCCCAAGGATGGCCGCTACGGCGAAAACCCGAACCGGCTGCAGCACTATTATCAGTTCCAGGTGATCCTGAAGCCGAACCCGCCGGACCTGCAGCAGCTCTATCTCAACTCGCTGGCGCGCATCGGCATTGATCCGCTGCTGCACGACATCCGCTTTGTCGAAGACGATTGGGAAAACCCGACTGTCGGCGCCTGGGGCTTGGGGTGGGAAGTGTGGTGCGATGGGATGGAGGTGTCGCAGTACACATACTTCCAGCAGGTCGGCGGCCTCGACGTGCGCCCGGTGAGCGGTGAACTCACGTACGGGCTCGAGCGCTTGGCGATGTACGTGTTCGGCGTCGATCGGGTTTACGATCTGCCGTTCAATGATCCCGATAGCGCCACGCCGCTGACGTATGGCGACATCTTTCTCGAAAACGAAAAGCAGCAATCGCGCTTTAATTTCGAACTGAGTGATCCTGAGCAGAACCTGCGCTGGTTCACCGACGCGGAAGCGACGGCGAAGCGCTTGCTGGCCGAAGGCAACGTGCTGCCCGCGTTCGATTACACGCTGAAGGCGTCGCACCTGTTCAATCTGCTCGACGCACGCGGCGTGGTGTCGCCGACGGAGCGGCAAAGCTTCATCGCGCGCGTGCGCGATCTGGCGAAGGGCTGCGCGAGCGCTTGGGCGGAGGGGCAGCAATGAGTGCGCTGGATAAGTCGCACACCTCCTCCTCGATGGAGGAAGTGGCCGCGCAGCGGCCGGAGGAGGTGCGCGCTCCGGCTGCGAAGAAGAAGCCTGACCGGGCTCGCTCTTCAAGGCCATCGGCCACACCTCCTCAGTCATCGCTACGCGATGACATCTCCTCCATCGAGGAGGAGCGGGGCGCCAAATCATGGTTGCGGCGGCGGGCGAAAGAGTTGCGTGCCGAGATGACGCCGCATGAGAAGGCAATGTGGCGTCTGCTGCATGAGGGCGAATTGGTGGCGTTGAACTGGCGCAAGCAGGCGACGTTCGGCGACTACATACTCGATTTTGTGTCTCATCCCGCGCGTCTTGTGATTGAAGTCGATGGCTCGCAACATTGCGAGCCGCAGAACGCGGAGCGCGATGAAGCGCGCACGGCTTGGCTCAAATCTGAGGGCTATCGTGTACTGCGCTTCTGGAATGGCGAGGCGCTGCGCAATCGTGACGATGTGTGGCGAACCATTCAAGCTGCCGCGATCGAGACGCCTGCGGCGCCTCGTATGCAGCGGTGGAAGGCTGAAGAGTTGGTTCGCATCAACCAAATTAATGCACGAATAGCCTCCTCCTCGATGGAGGAGGCGCCGCGGAGCGGCGGAGGAGGTGCGCGCGCGGTGATGCAGGACGAGCCTTTGGAGGCTCACCCCGCAACACCATTGGCCACACCTCCTCAGTCATCGCTACGCGATGACAGCTCCTCCATCGAGGAGGAGCGAAGCTAATGCCCCAACTCTTGCTTGAATTATTTTCGGAAGAAATTCCCGCGCGCATGCAGAAGCGTGCGGAAGAGGATTTGGCGAAGGCGTTTGGCGAGAAGCTGAAGGCGGCCGGTCTCGACGCGAAGGCGATCAAGACGTTCTCGGCGCCGCGCCGGATTGGCTTGTTCGTTGACGATCTGCCGGCGAAGGCGGCGGATGTGAATGAAGAGCGCAAAGGCCCGCGCGTTGGTTCGCCGGAGCAGGCGCTGCAGGGCTTCTTGAAAGGCGCGGGGCTGACGTCGATCGATCAAGCGCAGATTGTTGAGGACAAGAAGGGCGCGTTTTATGTCGCCAAGATCGAGCGCGCGGGGCGGGGGACGGCGGAGATCGTGCAGGAGATCGTGCCGGAGATCATCCGCGCGTTTCCGTGGCCGAAATCGATGCGCTCGCAATCGAGCGACCTGCAATGGGTGCGCCCGTTGCACAACATTTGCTGCGTTTTCGACGGAAAGGCCGTGAAGATCGCGGTTGAGGGCGTGGGCTCTGAAGCGGTGACGTGGGGCCATCGCTTCCATGCGCCGGAAGCGCTGCCGGTGACGAGCGCGGCCGATCACGCGTCGAAGCTGCGCGGCGCGAAAGTTCTGATCGAGCGCGAGGAGCGCAAGACGATTATTCTCGAACAAGCTTCGAGGCTCTGCGCCGCGAAGGGGCTGGAGCTGGTCGAGGATATCGGCCTGCTGGAAGAAGTGGCGGGGTTGGTTGAGTGGCCGGTTGTGGTGCTGGGCGACATGGACCCGGCGTTCCTCAATCTGCCGGGCGAAGTGGTCCGGCTTTCGATGCGCACGCACCAAAAGTATTTCGCCGTGCGCGATCCGAAGACGAAGGGGCTTGCGCCGCATTTCATCGTTGTCACGAACATCGAAGCGAAGGATGGCGGCAAGGCGATCGCGGCGGGTAACGCGCGCGTGCTCTCGGCGCGTTTGAGCGATGCGCAATTTTTCTGGAAGGTCGACACGGCGACGCCGCTTTACACTGAAGAGCGCAAGGCGAAGCTTGAGAAGATCGTCTTCCACCAAAAGCTCGGCAGCGTCTGGGATAAGGTTGAGCGCGTGAAGGCGCTGGCTGAGAAGCTCTGCGCAGTTACGGGCGCCGAGCCGAAGCTCGTGCGCGAAGCGGTCGCGCTCTGCAAAATGGATTTGGTGACGGAGACCGTCGGCGAATTCCCCGAACTTCAAGGGCAGGTAGGTCGCCAGCTTTCTGCGCTGACCAAGGGCAACCACGAAAGCGTCGCCACCGCGATCGAAGATCACTATCGCCCGCTCGGGCCGAATGATCGCGTGCCGACGGACAAGGTCGCGGTGACATTGGCGCTTGCGGACAAGCTAGATACGCTCGTGGCGTTCTGGGCCATTGGGGAGAAGCCGACAGGTAGCAGCGATCCTTATGCTCTGCGTCGTGCGTCGCTTGGGGTAGTGCGAACGGTTTTGGAGAATGGAATCCGTTTCAAATCTTCCAATCGGCGTCGAATACTTCTCGGTTACCTAAATATGAGTTTGGCGGAACTCTACTATCAATCGGCGGACTATCGGGCGCTCCAAGAAGAGGCGTTTGAGCAAGATGTTCTTGAGGAACGCGTTCGAAGTGATCCGAAGTTGGTGCTTCTGAAAGACCACAGGCCGAACGACTACGAGTCGCTCCCAAAGCAGATCAAGGAAATACTCTCCCGGAAAATTGGGGAGGTTCCCGAACCGCCTACGAGTCTAGATCTACTCGCCTTCCTAGCCGACCGCCTCAAAGTTCAGCTCCGCGATCAAGGTAAGCGGCACGATCTCGTCGATGCCGTATTCGCGCTTGGCGACGACGATCTCGTTCGCATCGTCGCGCGCGTCGAAGCGCTCGATGCGTTCCTGAAAACCGAAGACGGCGCGAACTTGCTTGCGGGCTATAAGCGCGCGGCGAATATTCTCGCGGCGGAAGAGAAGAAGGGGAAGTGGAGCGCCGAGGAGGCCAAGAGCCAGGTCGATGCCGCGAAGCTCGCCGAGCCGGCCGAGAAGGCGCTCTACGAGGCGCTGGAAAAAGCGCTGCCCGCGGCTCGCGCGGCGGTGGAGAAAGAAGAGTTCGCCGCGGCGATGAAGGCGCTCTCGGGGCTGCGCGCGCCGGTCGACGCTTTCTTCGAAAAAGTCCTCGTCAACGCCGACGATCCGATGCTGCGGCGCAATAGACTTTTGCTGCTCTCGCGGTTACGTGAGGCGCTGTCTCAGGTCGCGGATTTTTCGAAGATTGAGGGATGAACGAGCGACGCGATGCTCAATCATCCCCGCCCCCTCGCGGGGCGGGGGTAGGGGGTGGGGGGCGAAGACATTTCGCAGCTCCATCTGAACCTGCGCAGCACGCCGATCGCCCCCCCTCCGTCCGCTCCGCGGACACCTCCCCCGCGAGGGGGGAGGATATTCGTCCGGAGAAGCTTGGGCATGGATGGGCGCCTGATCCAAGTGCGGGGCCTCGTCAGAAAGATCGTACGCGGACGAAGCTTCGCGCGAAGGCGTTGCGCAAGGAACTGACGCCTTCGGAAAAGAAGTTGTGGCATTTGCTTCGCGAGATTGAAGGCGTGCGCTTTCGGAAAGAAGTTCCGATCGGCGACTACGTTTTCGATTCTGCGTGTTACGGCGCGCGTTTGTTGATTGAGATCGATGGCTCGATTCACGAGCGTGCTGACGTTCAGGCGAACGACAAAGCCAAGACGATTTACGCCGCGACGCAAGGCTTTCGCCTGCTGCGTCTGCAGAACAATGACGTGTGGGACCGGCCTGCGTGGGTGATTGCCGAAGTGCGCGCCCGCCTTGACGCCCCTCACCCCCCAACCCCCTCTCCGCAAGGGAGAGGGGGAGAAGAGAGCGAACGATGAAGCAGTGGGTTTATGGGTTTGGCGGCGGTGAGAGCGCGGGCGATGCGTCGATGAAGGCGCTGCTCGGCGGCAAGGGCGCGAACCTGGCTGAGATGGCGAAGCTTGGGCTGCCGGTGCCGGCGGGTTTTACGATCACCACCGAAGTTTGCACTGAGTTTTACGCCAACAAGCGCAATTACCCGGCGGAGCTTGCCGCTCAAGTCGATGCGGCGATGGCGGCGCTTGAGAAGAAGAGCGGCAAGGGTTTTGGCGACGCTTCTAATCCGCTGCTGGTTTCCGTGCGCTCGGGCTCGCGCGCGTCGATGCCGGGGATGATGGATACGGTGCTGAATCTTGGTCTCAATGATGAGACGGTTGAGGGTTTGGCCAAGCTCTCGGGCGATGCGCGCTTTGCGTATGATAGCTATCGGCGCTTCATTCAGATGTATTCGGACGTGGTGCTTGAGCTTGAGCATGGCGAGTTCGAGGAGATTCTCGGCTCGCAGAAGGATTTGCAGGGCTATTCATCAGACACCGAGATGAATGCGGACGATTGGAAATCGGTCGTCAAAGAGTACAAGCGCGCCGTGGAGCGCCAGC
Source organism: Hyphomonadaceae bacterium (assembly GCA_016791365.1). GTDB lineage: Bacteria > Pseudomonadota > Alphaproteobacteria > Caulobacterales > Aquidulcibacteraceae > Vitreimonas. Next base: position 138,205 of record JAEUMT010000036.1, read on the forward strand.
TTGGCAAGCCGTTCCCGTCCGATCCCAAGGATCAGCTCTGGGGCGCGGTCGGCGCCGTGTTCGCGAGTTGGATGAACGATCGCGCGATCTTCTATCGCAAGCATAACAACATCCCGGAAAGCTGGGGCACTGCCGTCAACGTTCAAGCCATGGTGTTCGGCAATATGGGCGAGACGAGTGCGACCGGGGTTGCGTTCACGCGCGATCCCTCGACGGGCGCGAAGAAATTCTACGGCGAATTCCTGATCAATGCGCAGGGCGAGGACGTTGTCGCGGGCATCCGCACGCCGAAGGCGCTGACGAAGGCGTCGCGCGAAGAGATGAAGGAGACCGGTCAATCGCTTGAAGAGGCGATGCCGCAAGTGTTCGCCGAGCTTGAGCGCACGTATCAAAAGCTCGAGGCGCATTATCGCGACATGCAGGACCTGGAGTTCACGGTCGAGCGCGGCACGCTTTACATGCTGCAGACGCGGAACGGGAAACGCACGGCGAAAGCGGCGCTGAAAATCGCGGTCGATATGGTGGGCGAGGGGCTCATCACCAAGGACGAGGCGGTGCTGCGTGTTGATGCGGCGGCGCTCGACCAATTGCTGCACCCCACCATCGCGCCTGGCTACAAGCGTGACATTATCTGCAAGGGCTTGCCGGCATCGCCTGGCGCGGCGGTTGGCATCGTTGTGTTTGATCCGGATGAAGCCGAGCGGCTCAACGCGGATCGCAAGAAGGTGATCCTGGTTCGCGAAGAGACGAGCCCGGAAGACATTCACGGCATGCACGCCTCGCAAGCGATCGTGACGGCGCGCGGCGGCATGACCAGCCACGCGGCGGTGGTGGCGCGCGGCATGGGGCGGCCGTGCGTCTCAGGCGCCGGCGATGTGCGCATTAACATGAAGGCCGGTGAGTTCAGCGCCGGCGGGCGCGTGATCAAGGCGGGCGAGACGATCACTGTGGATGGTTCGTCCGGTGAGGTGTTGTTCGGCGCGGCCAATATGGTCGAGCCCGAACTCACCGGCGATTTCGCCAAGGTGATGGAATGGGCCGACGGCGTGCGCCGCATGAAGGTGCGCGCGAACGCTGACACGCCGAAGGATGCGGACGTTGCGGTGAAGTTCGGCGCGGAGGGCATCGGCCTTTGCCGGACCGAGCACATGTTCTTCGACGCCCAACGCATCGCGTCGGTGCGGAAGATGATTGTCGCGGAAACGGTGAGCGCGCGCATCAAGGCGCTCGATGAACTCTTCCCGCACCAGCGCGCCGACTTTGTCGGCATCTTCAAGGCGATGGGCGGGCGCCCGGTTACGATCCGCTTCCTCGATCCGCCGCTGCATGAATTTTTGCCTCACTCTCAAGAGGACATCGAAGAAGTCGCGCCGTCGCTTGGGGTGACAGCCGATTGGCTGGCGGGGCGCGTAAAGGCGTTGGCGGAGAGCAATCCGATGCTCGGCTTCCGCGGCTGCCGGCTCGCGATCGTTTATCCTGAAATCTACGAGATGCAGGCGCGGGCAGTGTTCGAGGCGGCGTGCGATGTGGCCGAGCAGGGCGCGGCGCCAATTCCTGAGATCATGATCCCGTTCGTGATCACCAGGAAGGAGTTCGAGATACTCAAGGGGCGGGTCGATGCGATCGCTGCCGAGGTGTTTGGCAAACGCGGGCGTAAGCTTGAGTACTTGGTAGGCACGATGATCGAGCTGCCCCGCGCAGCCCTCCGGGCGGGGGAGATCGCCGAGGCGGCCGAGTTCTTCTCCTTCGGCACAAATGACCTGACGCAGGCCACGCTCGGGGTCTCCCGCGACGACGCCGGGCGCTTCCTCGGAACTTACGTCGATACCCAAGTGTTAACAGCCGATCCGTTCGTCTCCATCGACGCCGAAGGCGTAGGGGAGCTGGTCGGGCTCGCCTGCGAACGGGGGCGAGCTACCCGTAAGGGGCTGAAGCTTGGCATTTGCGGAGAGCACGGAGGCGACCCCGCCTCGGTCGCGTTCTTTGAGCGCGTCGGCCTCGATTATGTCTCGTGTTCGCCGTACCGGGTTCCGATTGCCCGTCTGGCTGCCGCCCAGGCCGCCCTTAGCGGAAAGAAATAGAGATTCCTTCCCGTCACCCGGATTTCGTTCTTTGGGGGCGGGGCCGGGGGTGTCAGCGCCCCAGCCAACACCCCCCTCCCAACCCTCCCCCACAAGGGGGGAGGGCGATGATTTAACGTCGCGTCACCCGTCTGCGACCGCCGCGACCCGCCGTCGCGGCCTATTTCGCCTCGTTGGTGAACTGGCACGAGCTTCGCAAGACTTTGCGGGCTTTGGCCTTTCTCGGCGTGACCTCACGGTTTCACCCGCCGACAGAAATGGCCCAGTTCTGGTGGGAGGCGAGACTATGAACAAAAAGTCAATCGCCCCTCGCGCGCGCGTCCTGTATCCCGCCGGAGCCCGGGGTCACAATATTCCTCAGGCGAAACGTTCTGGGCTGCTGCGGAATATTTGGCGTTCGTTTGTGCCAAAGCTGCACACGATTAAGCGGGGCTTAATGCATTTATCGTTGTTCTGGCGTCGACTGACTATTCTTGCGGGCGAGATTCGGACCCAGGTAATGGTAGAGATCGAACGGAACCCTCTGGCCGTGCGCCAGGGCGCAGCGACGATC
>JAEUMT010000048.1 GCA_016791365.1 Hyphomonadaceae bacterium
CGGCTGCGCGGGCGATGTGCGTTGGTCGCGGCGCGCGGCCCCGGCCGATTCGGGTCAGAAACGAGCAGCGATCGGGTGGCCCTAGGCCAAGACTCAACCGAAAGTGGGTGCGGTGGGGACGTGAAGATGACGTGCGCGCTGACCGGACAAGTGGGCAGGGTAGAAGCGTGACCGGGCGGCGGTCGCATACGCCGCCGCTGTACGCGCCGAACGGGGCGCGCCTTGATGACGTCGATCTGGAGTTGCTTCGCCGTTTGAAAGCGGACGCACGCATACAGAATCAAACGCTCGCGCGGGCGTTGGGGTTGTCGCCAAGCGGATGCTTGAAGCGCGTGCGCCGGCTGGAGGAGGCCGGCGCGATCAAGGCCTACGTCGCGATCGCGGAAGAGAGCATGTTTGCGTCGTGGTCGATGCTGTGGGTGAGCATCAAATTGCGCCGCCGGGCTCACAAGCGGCGCGGGGACTTCGAAGCGGCGTTACGCGCGACACCGGAAGTCATCGAGGCGCACAGCGTTGCGGGCCGGTTCGACTATATCCTGAAGATGGCGCTGCCGTCGGTATCGGCCTGGGACGGTTTGCGCGAGCGTCTCGATCCAGAGAATGGGTTCATAAAATCCGTCGATGTGCTGCCGGGATTGCGCACGGCAAAGGAGAAGAGCCCCCACCCTTTGCTCTCTTTACGCGAACAGAGTTAGGGCGCACGAAGCCGTTCACGCTCCTCGGTCGCGAGCAAGATCGGCGGGTGTGTTTGTGCAACTCACCACACACGCTAATTCCACCGCTCGGACACCGTGCATTTACCGCTGCGCCGAGACGCCGCAGAGTGTGAATCCGATGCGCGCCTACGCATGCCGACACGCATTCAATGCGCGTGCGGCAGTCTGCCTGCGAAGCTTCTGCACGAACCGGGCGCTGCAATGACTTCTGCGGCATACACGCAATGCGCGCATCGGATTCCCGCCGCCGCAAGGTCAGCATGACCCTTCCTCTACTGGCGCTGGATTGGCCTGCGCTGTCCGTCGAGGCCATTCGCTCATGCAGCGGGCTGGGATCGCATTCCTGGGTTCGGCGCTGATCGCGCTCACCGGGCTTTGGCTCGCCACCGCTTTCATTGCCGACGTGTTCTCCTATCAACGCGCGCTGGGCGCGCCGCTTGTGATGGTCGGCGAGACGCCAATCTATGCGCCCTGGGCAGTGCTGGCCTGGACCAGCGCGCATGCGGAGGCGTTCCCAAAGCCGTTCTCGGCGGCGCGTCTCATCGTGTTCGGCGCTTTCGTAATCGCGCTCCTGCCAATTGTCGTCGCCGCGCGCGCAAAGCTCGGCGTCAAACCCTTCGGCGCCAAAGCGTGGGGCGGGGCGGACGATGCGAAGGCCGCGGGACTCTTTGCCGATACTGGTACGGTCCTCGGCAAATTCGGACGCGACATCCTTTGCTTCGACGGTCCCGAACATCAGCTCCTCATCGGCGCGTCGCGCTCGGGCAAGGGCAGAGGCCAGGTCGTGCCGACGCTCCTAGCGTGGCCGCATTCGGCGCTCGTGCTCGACGTCAAAGGCGAACTCGCCGACGGCGATGCGCGCCATCGATTTCCGGGCACGGCGGGCCTTCGCGAAAGTCTGGGGCCGGTCTTACGCCTCGCGCCGACGCGCCTGGACTCGGCTTCGTTCAATCCGCTGCACGAAGTGCGCAAGGGGCCGAACGAGGTCCGTGACGTCCAGAACATTGTCGAGATCCTCGTCGATCCGCAGGGCGATGGGCGCCATCAGGACTTCTGGGACCGTTCGGCCAAGACAATCCTCGTCGGCGTCATCCTGCATGTTCTCTATGCTGAGCCGCCGGAGCGAAAAACGCTCGCCGTGGTGCGCGAGAAGCTGCGCGACCTCGATGCGACCGCGCTTGAGATGAAGTCGACCCTGCATCGGCTTGGGTCCACGTCAAACCAGCCGGAAGTGCATCCTGAAGTGTTGCACGCCGCGGAATCCTTTCTCGCCGGCGAGGAGCGTCTGCAGAGCGGCGTGAAGGCGACGGCGGAAAGTTTCTTCGGCTTGTTCGCCGATGAAATCGTCGCACGCAACACGGCGACGTCCGACTTCCGCATCGGCGATCTTATGTGTGGGCCGAAGCCGGTGACGCTCTATCTGCAGCCGCCGCCTTCTGATGCGCTGCGGCTCATGCCGTTCCTGCGTCTCGTCATCAATCAGTTCGCCCGCGCGCTGATGGAGCATCAGGAGAAGGATGCGCAAGGGAGGCCAAAGCGCCACCGCCTGATCCTGGTGCTCGATGAATTTCCGATGCTCGGACGCATGCCGTTCTTCGAGACTATGATGGAACCGGCTCATCTTCCCCAATGGCTGGAGCATTTCTCTGCGCGGCATGGAAGGGACCGACCCGACCGGCGCGGCGGGCCTCCGCGATCGCACCGACAATCATCTGGATCGTCTCGCTGGCGCCATCGGGCTTTCCGCCATCATCAGCGTGATCGCCGACAATGCGGAGGACGATGATGAGAACTCATTTGCACAAAGTGTTGGCGATGCAGCGGCGTCCGAAGCGGCGCGCACCGGCGGCCGGATCGTCGATCGCGAACTCGGTGTGAGGCCCACCATCCGCATCCGCGCCGGCGGCGCCGTGCGCCTGCTGGTGACGCGCGACATTGAGCTTCGTCCCTATCGGGACGATCGCAGACGATGAAGGTGCCGCCTGATCTCGTCCCGCAGAAGGTGGTGGCGGACGATCTGTGCGTGAGCCTTGCTACGCTCTGGCGCGCGCGCCGCAGCAATCTTCCGGGTTTTCCCGCGCCGGTCATTGTCCGCAACATGGTGTTCTGGCGGAAGGCTGATCTCGGCAAGCTTGAGGACGCGCTCATGCAGTTCGCGGGACGCGGCAAGTTCGAAGAGGAGCGCCAACGCTCCAAACGCATCGCCGCCATGACGAAGGCGCGCCCTCAGCCCAAACGCCTCAAGCGCACGCGTCGCCCGGACGAACGCCAGCGCGACCTCTTCTGACCAGGCAATGCTCCCATGTTCGACCTCGGCCCGAGCAGGGCGCGAGGTCGAATGAAGAAGGGACGTGGCTCCCACGTCCCGACACCTTCAGGACGCCATCGCGCGCAAGCCGGCGTCCAGGGCGAAGAGGCGAAAGCCGTCCCTTGACGCCGGCGAGCACGATGGCAAGTGCGCTATTGCGTATGCACCTTACTCATAGGCCTGCGGAATTTTGAGCCGGATGCCGGCATCGTCGGCTGCTGCTGGGTCCATGAAGGCATTGGTGCGCGTCAGCGCCTCCTGGGAGCGTTGCAGGTCCGACCAGGGAATTGCGGCAACCCATTTCTGCGCGAAGTCGAGCGTGCGCACGATCGCGGCGGGATGGCGGCTCAGGGAATGGGCCTTCAACGCTTGGAGATAATTGCTGCGGAAGATCGTCGGAATGATGATCCGTTCTTCGCCCGCGGCGACAAGCTCGGCGTTCATCATGATCCGGGCGATGCGCCCATTGCCGTCGGCGAAGGGATGCACTTCGGAGATCAGGAACATCATATAGATCGCGCGCGCGAGCGGCGTTGCGAGGCTCGGATAGAATTCAAATCCGCGCGCCAGCGTGCCTTCGACCTGATCCGGCGCCACAAAGACGGTTTGACCTGCGCGGTTGCTGGCTTGTTTGAACGCGCCGGGCAGCTTGTCGCGGCGGCTCTCCATCAGAATGGCGTGACGTTTTTTGATCAGATCAAAGAGCGCATCGGCGGTTTGCGGCGTCCGGGCCATTTCAACGGGATCGGAGACGATCCGCCATGTGCCCAGAACGTCGTGGGCGTCTTCGGGCCGATCTGCCGGAATGACATTGTTGAAGACGATGTCCGCCGCTTCCGCGACTTCGAACTCAGTGCCTTCGATGAAGTTCGAGAAATAGGCTTCAAAGAAGGTGAGCGAGGCGTTGGCTTCGCCGGTGCGCGCCGCAACCGGCCGGCTTGGCAACGCCGTGTTCTGCAGCTCCTGGTGCAGATGTTCGAAGAGCGCGATCCGGTCGGGATCGAAGGGCGCGCCGGTGCGGCGCGCGCGCGCGCGATCGGAAACGAGGGCATCGTCGCGCGTGCCGAGCAGGGCTCCGACGAGCTTGTCGAACGCTGCAAATTCTTCGTCGCGGTCGATCAGGTGCGCGACGCGGCGGGCTTCGTCGCGCACCTGGTTGAGCGCTTCAACGCCGCGGCGGCGCATGATGTCGTCGAGACGCAGCTCCAACTCTTCGCGGCTCAAGGTTCGGCTGACGCCGCCGCGTTTTCGCGAGGGGGCCATATTGTCGAGATAGGCCCGGCCCGGCGAAGACAGACGCAAGCCGCCAATGAAGGCGCGGTCGTCTTCCATGGGCGCCGGCCCGGAGCGCGGCCTGATCCAAAGTCCCGGCAACTCAATGTCACGGCGCCGGGCCGCGACGATAAAGACCGATCCGTCCTCGGCGGGTCGGTTCTCCAGCGCAGTGCGGTCGGCGATCAGGGCCCCCGGCGCATAGGCGGCGACGATCGGCCAGGCGTTGCGGCGAATGATGATCTCGGGCGCATCGGTCAGGTTCTTGGTGTAGAGTCTGGGTCCGAGCTGGCGAAGCTCGCCGGCCGCGACCGCCCTCGACACCGCCGAACTGAGGTCGTCGCTGGACAGAAAGACTTCCGGCAAATCGTCGAGCGGCTGCGCCATAAGGTCGGCACATAGCAGGAAAATGTAATTTAAGACACCTGATTTGCAGGATTTTGTGAAATAAGATGGATTTCTCGCGTCAGGGATCGCGCGGCACGGAGCGCGAAGGTACGCTTCGGCGTTCGTGGCCGACATGGTCTCGTGCGTGGGCACAAGAGCCGGTCCGCGATCCGAGAAGGGATTGTGATGCGCGCCTTGGTTGCGTCCATCCAAGCTCGGTGCGCCGGTTTTTGAGGTACTCGCCGAATTTTATGCCCCCAGTCTTGGCAGGAATGCCATGAATACAGCTAGACTAGTGGGGAATAGCCGGAATTGTTTTGTCAGAGAGTTCCGGGCGCGCGTGAGTGCGCTGTGTTGGGCGGGAGGTTCGCTTTCGGAGGAGGAAACGACTGGCCATTGTCGGACTTTTGATCAGCCCGGCAAAAGGATCCGACGGCCGAGTTGCATTCCAATACAGACACTTGCGCGCGAGTTGAATGGCTGTCATCGGCGACCCCGCGCCGGTCCTGGCCTAAGCGACCGACCGGGTTGGGGAAGGCGAGACAGTGACGAAAATCTGCGCCACGGCGCGCCGTGGCCCCTTACGAGTGGCGCAGCACGGGAAAGCGCCAGATTGTTTAGACCGCCAATCTAGGTTCATCGATAGCGATTGGGGCAGCCCTCCATTTGCAAAATATAATGCCCAGACTTGGCAATCTCCGCTTCAATGTCAGGATGCGCCTGTTCGCTGTGGCAGAAATTGCAGCGTTCTGATTTGAGCGCTCCTGCCGCTTCGCCAATCGATTCCAAAAATGCGTGCGCATAGCGCAGTGCTGTTTCCTTGTTGCCGCCGCTGGGCAGGAATACGTCAAAATGCATCGTCTTTCCTGCCTTGGAGGTGGCATAGGTGTCGTACACGTCAATCTTCATGGTCTGGTCCTTACTTGGCGGCGGCAGCTGGCTGTCGGCTTGTCTGTAGCATCCCGCAACCGTTGGCCGGCTAGATTCTGTACTCATAAATAGGATTCACATGGGCGGCGAACGCTGATTCACTCTGCGCAGCGGAGTGAACCGCGCCGGGTTTGCCGGAGGGTCCAAACCTTGAGAGGATGGACCGATGAGCAAACCGAAAAAAAGCGATCATTATCCGTGTGAGCTGCGCGAGCGGGCCGTGCGGATAGTGATCGAACAGACGCCGACGCACGC
>JAEUMT010000017.1 GCA_016791365.1 Hyphomonadaceae bacterium
ATAGGCGCGTTGCTCGTCATCAATCGTCGATCCGCACGCGCTCGGGCTCGGCGATGGCGAGCAGTGGCGGGGGCGTCGGGTTTGGCTGCGCTTCGGTCAAAGGCGAGCCGGCCACCGGCATGCCGAGCGACAGGAAGCTGCCTGTGCCGGTGCGGGTCGAGGTGTTTTCATTGACGACGATGCGCACCGTTTCAGTGCGCGGCGTGCCGGCGCGTGAAAATACGGTGGCGCCGTCCCACAGCACGTCCGGGATCGGCACGCCGAGTTGGCTGAGCGCGGCGAGATCGCCGGCGGGCGCAAAGCCGGTGTTGCCGAAGGCGTTGTTGCGGATGACGATGTCGCGCGCGAGCGGGTTGTAGTTGGCGTCCTGGAAGCTCTCGCGATAGGCGCTGATCAGGACGTTGATCGTGCCGTTGTCGCCGATTTCGTTTTCGAACACGTGGACGTTTGAGTTGGCCATGATCAGTACGCCGGTGCCGGTGGGCACGCCGGCGACGATATTGCCGGCCGGCGCGAAGTTCGGCGTGTTGTTGCCGGTGATGGTGTTCTCGAAGACGCGGATGGCGTGGCCGCCTTGTTGCGGCAGGCCCGGCAGGTCGAACACCAGGATGCCGCCCGTGTTGCGGGTGGCGGTGTTGCCGAAGACGTCGGCGTTGAAGCTGTTCTCGATCTCGATGCCGGCGACGTTCAACTCCGCCAGATTGTCGCGCACGATGATGTTGCGCGACTGGCCGACATAGATGCCGGCGTCCGAGGCGCCGCGCGCGATCGAGCGCTCGATGAGGACGTTGTCGCAGTTCACCGGATAGAGCCCGTAAGCGCCGTTCTCCGCGTTGGGACCGCGTGTCCACTCAACGCGCACCTCGCGGATATGGATGCCGTTGCAATCGCGCGCCTTGATGGCGTCGCCGCGGGCGTTTTCCACAGCGAAGCCGCGCAGCGTGACGTTGTCGGAGGTGATCAGCAGGCCCTCGGCGCCGCTGCGTTGGGTGTTGAACGACAGGATGGAGCGATCGTGGCCGTCGCCGCGGATGGTTACGCGATCGACATCCAGCGACAGGCCGCCGCTGAGTTCAAAGCGCCCACGGGCCAGGCGCACCGTATCGCCAGGTCGTGCTTCGATGAGCGCGGTTTGCAATTGCTGTTCGGCGCCGGCGCCTGGGCGGATGCGCCATGTCCTGGCCTCCGCCGCACCAGTGATGACGATTGCCGCAATGGCGGCGGCAGCGATGAGCCGCATCATGAACTCCCCACGTAAGTTGCGCGGAGCTTCGCCGCCGGAGGGGGCGGTGTAAAGACAAGGGGGCGCCGCAGCGCCCCGCTTACGTAAGGGTCAGCGGCGGAAGCGCGCCGCGATGTGGATGAGGTCGCGCATCAATGTCGGATGGCGCGCGGCCAAGAGGGCGCCGAGCGCGGTGACAGCCAGCGTCACGAGGGGACGTTCGCGCACGATCTCGCCAAGGCCCATGGGAAGATCGTCCATGAGTTGCGCCTGTGCGATAGCGGCTTCGCGTTCGTGCCGGCGTTTCCGGTAAGCGGTGATCAGTGCGAACACCGCGACGAACAATGCCGCCGACAAGGCGACGATCGCCGCCGCCGCCGCCGCGCCGACGTTAGGCTCAATCAGCGCGTAAAGCGCAAAGCCGAGCGCGAAGACGATCATCACCACGGCCGCAGCCGCGGCGGCCGTCGCAACGACGGCTGCCATGGCGCGGTCGAACATTAGCGGCGGCTCCCCAGGAGCAGGCCGATGATCAGGCCGACGCCGACCGCCGTGCCGGTGACGGCCAGCGGGCGCTCTTTCCATTGGCGCTTCAGATAGCGGTGCGCGTCATCGAGGCCGTCTTCGATCGCGGCGTGCGCCGCTTCGTAAGCTTCCTCGGCGCGGTCACGCGCTTCTTCGGCGAGTTCGGCGGCGCGGGTCATTCTGTCCTTGGCCATGACTAGATCGTGCTCCTTGCTTGTCTGTATCGGAGATCGGCTGAATTCGCGCGCACACAAGCCCTTGCGGCGAGCCGCACCCAGGCTACGACAGCGTATGAGCGAGCCAAAAGTTCCTTTCGACCGGTCGCGCGCCTGGCCGCTCATTTTGGTTATCGGCCTTAACCTTATCCCGGTCGCCGGCGTTCTCTTTTGGGGATGGAGCGCCTTTGCGCTCATCGTGCTTTATTGGCTGGAGAATGTGGTCATCGGCGTCAGAACGCTGGCGAGCATGGCGGCCAACGCCGCGATGACCGGCGGCGCGAATTGGATCGCGGCTCTCGCGCTCGGCGCCTTCTTTACCCTGCACTACGGGCTCTTCTGCTTTGGGCATGGGGTCTTCGTGATGGGGTTTTTCGGCGGCAATTGGAGTGGCGACAATGTCCTCGACGTCGCCGGGACGGCGCGGAACGTCGTCGCGGCGCAGACCAATCTCATCATCGGCTTCGCCTCGATCGTCGCCTGGCAGGTGGTGTTGTTCGTGCGCTTCCTGACCAGCGGCGAGGCAAAGCGCACGACGCCGGTTGATCTCATGGGCGCGCCGTACCCGCGCATCATGGCGCTTCACTTCACCATCATCGTGGGCGCGTTCGTGCTGATGATCCTGAACCAGCCGGTCGCGGGCATCGTCATCCTGGCGCTGATTAAGATGGCGTACGATGCCGGCGAAGTGCTGCGTAGGCCGAAGACCGAAATGCCGGGCGGCGGCGTCGTCAGCGCGCCATTGCCCGCGCCGCCTCGATAATCCGGATCGTTTCGCTCCACATGCCGAGCGCGGCGATTTCGCCGGCGGAAAAGAACGCGGCTTCGCGCGCGTCGTCGCCCGCGATTGGTTCTCCCGCGACCCAGCGGACGGCATAGTCGATCAGCACATAGTGGCGGTCGCCCATGAGGCCGTCGACGACATCGATGAGGCCGATGATCTCGCCCACGCAGCCGGTCTCTTCACGTAACTCACGTAGCGCGGCGTCGGCGGCGCGTTCGCCGAACTCGATGCGGCCGCCGGGGAGTGACCACTCGCCCTCGCGCGGGGGCGCGCCGCGGCGGATGAGCAGCACCTCCCCGCCGCGCAGGCATACGACGCCGGCGGCGGCGACCGGCTTGCTCTCTTGCGCCTCGTTCATGCCATCCTCCGGGCAGACCTTGATCTAGTCCGATGAGGTGGGAGGCGTCGATGCGGCGCGGTTTGTCTCTTTTTGTCCTGCTGATCGTGTCAGCTGGCGGGATCGCGGCCGCCCAGACGGTGCGACTCACCGCCGATGAGGCGCGACGCGAGTTGTTTGGCGTCGAGTTTGGCGGCGTGAACGAGACCGTGGGCGATGAATGGCGCGAATGTATCGAGCCAGGCGGGCGAACGATCTATCGGCGCGGCGGTGAAGTGAGCGAAGGGCGGCTGGAAATCCGACCGGATGGTCAGGCCTGCTTCACCTACCCGCCGGATACGTATCAATCGTGCTTCGAGGTCATGCGCGAGGGGGTGAATTATCGTTTCGATGCGTTCGTCACGCGCACAATCAGGCGCGATGTGCGCTCGTGCGGCCCGGCCAACGACGCCTACGTGCGTCTTGGGGCAGAAAGCTGAAAACAAAATAGAATTTTGCAGCAATGCGGGGCGACGCGGGGCCCCATAACGAAGAAGCGCGCCGCTTTCGCGACGCGCTTCTCTTGGACATTCGTCCTTAGCTCATTCGAGCGTCTCACCATGGAGACACTCGGCGGGCCGTTACCGGCGCTTCGCCTTCTTAGCTGCCTTCTTCTTGGCAGTCTTACGCGGCGCCTTCGCCTTCTTCGCGGTCGTCTTCTTCGCGGCGGCCTTCTTGGCTTTCGCTTTCTTCGCGACCTTCTTGGTCGCTTTCTTTGCTTTCTTGGCCATGCCCTGGCTCCTTCGTTAGTTACGGCAACGCAGCCGCAGTACGTCGTCAATTAATCTGTTGCAAGCACATTCGCCAGTGAAAAAATTTTGCGCGATGAATCTGCAACAGCATCGCGCGTGCGATTCGCGTTCATCGATGTTGAGTCACACGCATCGTTTCGATGCTGAACATCATCTCACATCACTCGAACAACACGCGCGGGTTCATCACGTTCGACGGATCAATCGCGTGCTTCACGGCGCGCATCAGCGCCAACGATTCGCGATCCTTGAAGCGCGCAAGGTCGCCGCGACGCGCGATTCCAATGCCGTGCTCGGCGGAGATCGAGCCGCCGAGCACGGTGGCTGTCTCATAGACGAGTTGCGTCAGATCGGGACCCGGGAAGGCGGCGGGATCGGCGCCCCGCGGCTGCATCGCGGTGTAATGGAAGTTGCCGTCGCCCATGTGACCGAAGGCGACGATGCGGACGCCGGGGCAGCGTTGCTCCATCGCGGCGTTGGCGCGCGCGAGGAAGGTTGGCGTTGCTGAAACCGGCACGCTGATATCGTGGCTGACTTGCGCGCCTTCGGGCTTGTGGCCGGCCGAAATGCTCTCGCGCAAAGCCCAAAAAACCCGCGCCTGGCTTGCGTTTTCCGCAATGAGCGCGGTTTCCGCTTCGCCTGCGTCAATGGCGGCCGCGAGGGCGGTTTCGATGGCGTCGCGCAGGCCTTCGGCGTGCGCCGCTTCGAACTCGATCAGCACCGCGATCGCGCCTGCGCCGTTCAGGGGATCGCGCACGCTCGCGACGTTCTTGACGGTCACATCGACGCTCAGCCGGTTCATCACTTCGAAGGCCGAGACCGCCCCCGTCGCCGCCTTCATCCGGTGGAGAAGCGCGAGCGCGTGGTCCGCCGACGGGACCGCGAGCATGACTGTCTCGCGCGCGGCCGGCCGGGGGTGGAGCTTGAGGCACGCCGCCGTGACGATGCCGAGTGTGCCCTCCGCGCCGATGAAGAGCTGTTTGAGGTCGTAGCCGGTGTTGTCCTTCCGCAGACCCTTGAGGCCGGAGAAGGTGCGACCATCTGGCAGCACCGCTTCGATGCCGAGCACGAGCTCGCGCATCATGCCGTATCGCAGCACGTGCACGCCGCCCGCGTTGGTCGAGATGAGTCCGCCGATCGTCGCGCTGTGCTCGGCGGCGAGAGAGAGGGGGAACAAGCGATTCGATTCGGCGGCGGCGCTCTGCACGTTGGAGAGCACGACGCCCGCTTCCGCGATGAGCGAGTCGTTGGCGGCGTCGACCGCGCGGATCCGGTTCATGCGGCGGAGCGAGATCAGCACCTCGCCATCGGGGATTTGCGCGCCGACGAGGCCTGTATTGCCGCCCTGCGGGGTGATCTTCGCGCCTGCAGCGACGCAAAGTTTCACGATGTCGGCTACCTCGGCGGTTGTGGCGGGATAGGCGGCGAACGGCGTGCGGCCACTATATCTGCCCCGCCATTCAACGAGGTGCGGGGCGAGCTGTTCGGCGTCGCTGACGACGTGTTTGGCCCCGATACGGGCGGCGATTTGGGATGCGAGATCGGACATGTGAGTCCGAACCTAACGCGGTGCGGCGGCTCTAGCGAGGCGGTCGCGGATGGCTTCGGCCAATCCGCCGCCGGGAATGGGGGCGACGGCGATTGTGTCAGCGCCGGTGGCGTCGAGCGCGCGCAGATGGGCGTAGAGATTGGCCGCGGCCTCGGTGAAATCGCCGCTGACGGAGAGCGAGAGGCCGCCTGGAGGCGCTTCGTTGCCGAATGCGAGATAGGCGGCGCCCGCAGGCGGCGTCGCCGCATTGAGGATGATGCGCGCGCGCGGCGCGTAGTGGCTTTCCATCATGCCGGGCGCGGCAATGGCGCCGGAGGCGGGCGTTGCGAGCGCGCCGGTGACGGCTTCGATGGCGTCGCGGCCGATCGCGCCGGGACGGAGCAATGTGGCGTGGCCGTCGGCGTCGATGGCGACGATGGTCGACTCGAGGCCGACAGCGGATGGGCCGCCATCGAGAATGAGATCGACGGCGCCTTCAAGGTCGGCGGCGGCGTGCGCGGCGGTCGTCGCGCTGACATGGCCCGAGCGGTTGGCGCTCGGCGCGACGACCGGTCCGCCGAACGCCGCGAGCAGGTCGCGCGCGAGCGGGTGCGAGGGTGAGCGCAAGGCGATGGTGGCAAGGCCGGCGCAGGCGAGTTCAGCGACGGGACTGTCCGCGTGGCGCGGGACGACAATGGTGAGCGGGCCAGGCCAGAATTTCTCCGCGAGAGCGCGTGCGACCGGATGCAGTTCTCCGTGCCGCTCCGCGTCAGCGAGGCTGAGCACGTGGCTGATCAGCGGATTGAATTGCGGGCGGCCCTTGGCGGCGAAGATGCGGGCGACGGCATGCGGATTGGTCGCGTCAGCGCCGACGCCATAGACGGTCTCGGTCGGGAAGACGACCAGACCGCCAGCGCGCAGAACCTCCGCCCCCCGCGCCACGCTCATGAGGATCGCGTCGCCTGCACGCGGATGGTGACGTCGACATTGCGCGAGATCATGTCCGCGCCCTCGACGTCCTTGCCGAGATCAAACTCCTCGCGGTCGATCGCCACCGTGCCGTTCATCACGGCGGTGTCGCCATTGATCGTCAGCGTGAATGGCAGCCGAACGTTGCGTTCGCGGCCCTTGATCGTGAGTTCGCCGCGCGCCTCGTAGCCTTCGCCGCGACGGCGGAAGTCGGTGGCGCGGAAGGTGGCGGTGGGGTGGGCGTCGACATCGAACCAGCCCGGCTCGCGCATGTAGGCGTCGTGCGAGGCGATGCCGTCGCTGGCGGAGCCGGTTTGGATCGTGACGGCGACGGCCGAGTTTTCGAGATCGTTCGGATCGAAGCGGATGTCGGCGCGCCAGAGGGCGAAGCGGCCGTCGATGCGCGAGGCGCTGCCTGAGCCGTCGTCCATCGAGAAGGCGAAGGCGATGGAGCTGCGCGCCGCATCGACGCGCCAGGCGCTGGCTTGGCCTGATGCGGCGGGTGGGGCGACGGCGGTCGTGGTTGCGGGCGCTTCCGTGGTCGTGGCGGGCGTCTCGACCACTTCGAATGATGATTGGGCCTGGGGCGATGTCGCCGTCGGGCTGCCGCTGAGCAGTATGAATGACGCGGCCGCAAGTGCGACCACAATCACCGAGAGCCCGCCGCCAAGAATGGCGAGGCGCACAGGGTTCTTCGGCGCCGCCTCGGTTTCGTTCGGCGCGCGCAGGCCGGGGACCATGTGTGCGAGCACTTCGTCCTTGTCGAAGAGCTGGTGTTTCAGCGCGGCAAGCACGTGAAGCGCCGCGAGGCCGAGGGCGGCGTAAGCGAGATAGGCGTGCGCCGTGAGCGCGGCCTCGGCCGCATCTTCACGCACGCCGAGGCCGGCCTGGTTCAGACCAAACAGCGCCGGCACTTCGAAGAGGCCGAACCAATGCGTCGCCACCGGCAACGGCGCTTCGTCGTGGATCGACCAGCCGGTTGAAACGTAGAGCCAGCCGGAGAGCGGCAGGCCGATCATGAGCGCGTAGAAGGCCCAGTGTGTCGCCTTGGCGACGAAGCGCTCCCAAACCGGCATGTGCGCGGGCATGGGCGGCGGCGGGTTCATCAGCCGCCAGGCGAGCCGAACGAAGCTGAGCGCCAGTACGGTGAGGCCGATCGATTTGTGCAGTTGGTAGGCGCGGAAGAGCTGAGCGCTGACATCGCCGTGCTCGGCGCTCTCGTGCATCCAGAGTCCCATCGGGATCATAAAGAGGATCGCCGTCGCGATCGCCCAGTGAAGGACGATCGCGACGGCTGTATATCGTTGGGCTCTGGCCGCCATCAGTTCACTGGCTCGGCGGTGGTGTTGCCGGGGACGGGCGCGCTTTCGATCGGGCGCGTGAACTCGGCTTCGATGATGAGCGTGACTTCATCGCTGACGCCGTCATTGCCGCCGGCGGACGGCAGAAGTTCGTTCACGCCGTATTGCGAGCGATTGAACGTGCCGCGCGCCGAGAAGCCAATCGACGAGACTTGCATGCCTAGCGGGTGCGGGCTGTGGCTGCCGTCGTAGGTGACGTCGAGCGTGATCGGATGGGTCTGGCCGCGAAGCGTCAGATCGCCGGTGACGCGCGCGGTGTTGGGGCCGGTCGATTCAACCGCCGTGGAGGTGAAGGTGGCGCTCGTGAAACCGGCGGAGTCGAGCCATGACGAGTTCTGCAGTTCGGAATCGAAATCGCGCGGGCCAGTGTAAGGCGTATCGAGCGAGGTGACGTCAACCACAGCTTGGATCGTCGATTGCGTCGGCGTCTCGGCGTTGAAGTTGAGCGTGCCGGAAAGCTTGTTGAAGCGTAGTGTGTAGTTCGCGAGCCCGAAGTGCTGCGCCGTCACGGTGACGCTCGAATGGTTCGGATCGAGTGTGTAGGCGCCTGTTGGCGCGTTCACTTCCACCGGCGCCGCCTCGGTGGTGGCGGGCGTCTCGGCGGGCTGGTTGCAAGCGGCCAGGGTCAAGGCTGCTGCGGCGGCGATCAAATATCTCATTCAGGTCTCCCACGCTGGAACCGCTTATGTAGGCCAAGCGGCGGCAACGGCTACCGGGCACAACGCGGTAACCTAGCGTCCCGGCCCCTGTCATCAACAGGCGCGGGGCTCAGGTGCGGACCAATTCGGCCTCGATGACGATCTGCACCTGGCTCCCGGTGAAAGCGCGCCAGTCGTTCACGCCCCATTGGCTGCGATCGATGGCGCCTTGGGCGGAGAAGCCGAGCACGCGCGCGTTGCCGCGCAGGAGATCGTTGGTGTCGCCCAGGAAGGTGGCGTCGAGCGTCGCCGGATGGGTTTGGCCGTTCATGGTTAGATCGCCGGTGATGCGCGCGGTGGCGGCGCCGGTGCGTTCGATCGCGGTCGAGGTGAAGGTGATCGATGGCGTCGCCTCGGCGCCGAGCGCGCGGGCGATGCTGCGATCGAAGGCGCGTTCGCCCTGGGCGTTGAGCACGCCGGTGTTGACGCTGTCGGTGACGACGCTGGCGCTGAGCTGTGAGCGGGTGGGATCGGCGGGGTCCAAGGTGAGCGTCGCGTCCTTGCCGTCGAAGCGCGCGGTGAACCAGGAGAGCCCTTCGTGGCGGATGCGGAAGAGAACGCTCGCATGGCGCGGATCGAGCCGGTACGTGCCGGCCGGCAGATCGACGGCGACGGGATAGGGCGCAACGTCTGTTGTGGTTTGTTGCGCGATGCCGGCTGTGTTGGCGAAGGCGGCGACGGTTAGAACCAAAGTCAGAACCGATAAGCGCATCGCATCCTCCTTACCCGCCGCCCGTACCTGCTTTCGGCAATCTAGTGCGTCCGGCGGGCACAAGAAGCGCTCGCATGCACACCAAGTGCGGCTATTGTGCGCCGCGGAGGACCTGGAATGCACTACGCCGCGCCCATCGCCGACATGCGCTTCGCACTCGAAGCGTGCGCCGACTTCTGGTCGTTGCGCGAGCGCTATCGGGACCTCGATGAAGATACGTTGGCGGCGATCCTCGAGGGCGCGGGCGCGCTTGCGGCTGAAACTTTAGCGCCGTTGAATCGTAGCGGCGATCAAGCTGGCGTTATCTTGAAGGACGGGGTGGTGACTTCCGCGCCCGGTTTTCAGGAAGCTTACAACGCGTTCAGGCAGGGCGGCTGGCAGGGGCTTGCGGCTGATCCTGCATATGGCGGCCAGGGTTTGCCGCGCGCGCTGGCGCTTGCCGTGATGGAAACCGTGCACAGCGCCAATATGAGCTTCGGTCTGTTGCCGATGCTGACGCTCGGCGCCATTGAAGCGATCGAACAGCACGGCGCGGCGGATCAAAAGGCGCTCTATCTGGAAAAGCTCATCTCTGGCGAGTGGTCGGGCACGATGAATTTGACCGAACCGCAGGCAGGTTCGGATTTGGGTGTGCTGACGACGAAAGCCGTGCCGCGAGCCGATGGCTCGTACGCGATCACGGGGCAGAAGATTTTCATCACCTGGGGTGAGCACGAGCTGGTGCCGAACATCATCCACCTGGTGCTTGCGCGTATTGAGGGCGCGCCGGCGGGGTCGAAGGGTATCTCGCTCTTTATCGTGCCGAAATTTCGCGACGCCGACGGCTCGCGCAACGCCGTGCGTTGCATTGGCGTGGAAGAGAAAATGGGCATTCACGCTTCGCCGACATGCACGCTTGCGTATGAGGGCGCGACAGGCTGGCTGATTGGCGCGGAAAATCGCGGGCTCGCCGCCATGTTCACGATGATGAACGCGGCGCGGCTGAATGTCGGCATGGAAGGCGTGGCGGTTGCGGAGGCGGCGTACCAAAAGGCGCTGGCCTACGCGAAAGAGCGCAAACAGGGCGGTGCGCTCATCATCGAACACCCCGACGTGCGGCGTATGCTGATGACGATGAAGTCGAAGATCCAGGCTGGCCGCGCGATTTGCTACGCGACGGCGGTGGCGGCGGACGCGGGCGACAAGGCGCGCGAGGATTTGCTGACGCCGATTGCGAAGGCGTGGGGCACCGATCTTGGCGTCGAAGCCTCAAGCCTTGGCGTGCAGGTGCATGGCGGCATGGGGTTCGTCGAAGAGGGCGGCGCGGCGCAATTTTACCGCGATGCGCGCATTGCGCCGATCTATGAAGGCACGAACGGCATCCAGGCGCTCGATCTTTATGGGCGCAAATTACTGGGCGATCGCGGCGATGCGATGCAGGCTTTGATCGCCGAAGGGCGAGTGGTCGCGGGGTCGTCGCATCCCAAGCTGAACGCCGCGCTCGATGCACTCGCGGATGCGACAGCGTATATGCTCGCCGCGCCGCGCGAGGATGCGCAGGCCGGGGCGTATGCGTATCTGCAACTGGCCGGCGATGTTGTTGGCGGCGTGCTGCTCGTGAAAGGCGGGGCGCGGGACGCGAATGCCGAGCAGGCCGCGCTGCTGCGCTTTTACGCGCGCACGGTGCTGGCGCGCGCGCCGTCGCGGCTGGCGGAGATCAAGCTTGGGGCGGCGGTGCTGAGGTCAGAGGATTTTGCGCGCTAGGTCCCTTCTCCTGGTTAAGGACAAGGAAGTCCGCGCGGCGGCCGGATGAGGTTTGGCGCGCGACGCAGTATGAGTCTCGTTCTGATGGGCCGGTGAACCTCACCCGTCGTTCGCTTCCGCTCACTGACACCCTCTCCTTAACCAGGAGAGGGGACGGTGCGCCGCATCTGCGCGCTAGTGCGAACCGCCGCGTCCCGCTAGACTCCGCCCATGTCGATGGATGGCCTTGAAGACGATGTTGCGCCGGCTCGGGTGAAGCCGAAGCTGGAGTATCCGCTTGGCGATCGCCCCGACCCGGGCGTCGCGCGTGAAATTGCGGCTGGCGTCTATTGGATATCGATGCCGCTGCCGTTCGCGCTGCAATGGATCAATCTATGGCTCATCGAAGACGGCGACGGCTGGACTATTGTCGATACCGGCATGGGCATGGAGCAGACGCGCGAGTATTGGCGCCAAATTTTCGAGGCGACGCTGAAAGGCAAACCGGTGACGCGCGTGATCTGCACGCACATGCATCCGGACCATATGGGCCTCGCTGGCTGGATCTGCCGCAAGTTCAACGCGACTTTGCTGATGAGCCGGCTGGAATACATTACCGGCCGCATGTTGGTGGCCGATACCGGCCGCGAGGCGCCGGAGGAAGGTGTCACCTTCTATCGCGCCGCCGGTTGGGATGAGGATGCGCTGGATAGTTACAAAGTGCGCTTCGGCGGCTTTGGCAAAGCGGTTTCTAAAATGCCGGACGCGTACCGGCGCGTTGGCGATGGCGATGTGATCGAGATCGGCGGGCGCGTGTGGCGGGTGATCACCGGCAACGGCCATTGCCCGGAGCATGTGTGCCTATGGCAGGAAGAGCTGAAACTCTTCATCTCCGGCGACCAGGTGCTGCCGCGCATCAGTTCCAATGTGTCCGTGTTTCCGACCGAGCCTGACGGCGATCCGCTCGCCGATTGGATCGAGAGCTGCAAGAAACTGATCGCCGCTGTGTCCAATGACGTGCTGGTGCTGCCTTCGCACAATGAGCCGTTCATTGGATTGCATGAGCGGTTGCAGAATTTGATCGATGGGCATGAGAAAGCGCTCGATCGGGTGCTGGATCGCATCACCAAGGAGCCGCGCCGGGCTGTCGATCTGTTCGGCGCCTTGTTCGCCCGTAAGATCGGACCGGATTTGATCGGCATGGCGACGGGTGAGGCGATCGCGCACGCCAATTGCCTGATTGGGCGCGGCGTTGCGAAGCGCGTCGTCGACGAACAAGGGGTCGCCCGCTATGTCGCTGTTTAGCGAATTGCGTTCGTGGGCGAAGCTGGAGTGGCGATCGACACGCGGGTTGCTTGCGTTCGTTTGTGCGGGATCCGTGATCTCGGGGATTGCGACCCTGGACGCCCGAATCGCCATCGCCTTCCTGGCTCTCTTTATCGCGATATGGGCGCTCTGGTTGGTCGTGCGTGTAGTGGGATTGGCGCTGATCGCTGTTCCGGTCCTTGCTATTGGAAAAGCGCTTCGGCCACGCCTACAAGCCGCGCAATTGAAACGGGATGTTGAACGCGAGATGAGGAAGCCGCCCTTTGAGCAAACCTGAAGGCCGTAACCTTGAGCATCGTTCGTCCAATGCGATGCTGTTGTTCTGCATCGGCGCCGGGCTGTGCACGCTGGCGTATTTTCTTGGCGCCGGCGCCGTCATCGGCGCGCTGTTCACCGGCGGCGATCCCGCGGTTGTGGTTGGCGGTTTGATCGCGGCGATCGGACTGGGGATCGCGACGATTGTCGGCTTCGTGCTGATGTTGATTGGCGGCATCTGGATGGTCGGCCAAGTGATCGCCGATCAAAGCGGCGGCGACGAGGAGAAGCGCTATCGCGATGTTGATCGGTGACTGCCTGTGTGACGTCGGCCTTCGACAGGCTCAGGCTGACGCTGTTTGGTCAGTGGCGCAAATTCAAGAACTAACGTCACGCTGAGCTTGTCGAAGCGCGACAGTCACCTACTCGAGGAACCAGCTATGATCATCTCAACCACCTTTGACGTCACTGGCCGCACCATCACGCAGCATCTTGGCCTCGTGCGCGGCAACGTCGTGCGCTCGCGCTTTATCGGGCGCGATATCGTCGCGGGGCTGCGGATGATCGTTGGCGGTGAGATCCACGAATATACCAAGCTCCTGGCCGAAAGCCGCGAGCAGGCGTTGGACCGTATGGTGCAACACGCACAATCACTCGGCGCCGACGCGGTTGTCGGCGTGCGCTTCGAGACCACCGACGCCGGCCAAGGCCAAGCGACGGAGGTTCTGGCTTACGGAACGGCCGTGAAGCTTGGTTGAGCGTGGAGCGGGTCTTCAGACCCGCAATTGGCTCGGTGGCCGATGAAGAGCGCGTCTGAAGACGCGCGGTCCGAGAGTCAGTTGGGCTGACGCAGCGGGGCGGCGTGCGCCAGGCGCCACGCCATCATCATCACCACGCCGGCCGAGACGTCGATCATCAGACCGAACGCGACCACGAACATGACGTGGTGGATGAAGAGATGCGCGGCGGGCGCACGTGCGAGTTCGCCCAGGCGCCAATCGGCGGCGCGTTGCAGGCCCCAGTCGAAGAAGGCGCCGGCGGCGAGAACGCCCGCACCGATGACGAGCCATGAGGGCACGTGCGGCAGATCGAGCGGCATGCCGGCAATCATGTGCGGGGCGGTGTAGGCGACGAGCATGAGGCCGTAGAGCGGCGTCATCCAGGCGTGCGCGAGAGCTTTGATCGTGATTTCGGCGGGGCGGCCGGCGGCGGCGGCGAGTCGCGCGGCTTCACCCGAGCTCCAACTGGTGTCCGCAATGAGTCGCCATACGAACAGCGTGCCGATTGCGCCGGGGAGGCCGGCGAAGGCGCCAACGATGAGCGCGGCAAGCGCCGGACCGCCGAGTTGCAGCCAGTTGATGCGCACAGATTCGCCGCTGAGCAGCACGCGCGCGGCGAGCGCGGCGAGACCCAGCAAAGCCAGCGGCGGCGAAAACATCGAAACACCACCCAGCGCAAGCGCAGCCAACGCGGCGACGAGGCCGCGATCAGCGCTCAAACGACTTGCAGCGCCGGTTGAGGGCGCTGCAAGGGTTCGGTGGAAGTGTCCGTCCATGGCTCAATGGTTTGAGCCATCGTCGTGAATTGCACGTAAACGCAAGGATAACCAAGCGTTTACGCTAATGGCCAGGGCGTTAATTGCGGCTTCCGCGGCCCTCGCGACGGCGGTTACGTTGCTGTTGTTCTTCTTGTTGTGCGGCCGCTGCCGCAGCGGCTGCGGCCGCTTGATCGGCGGCTTGCTGTGCGGCTTGGGCTGCCGCTTCGCGCGTGCTGCGTTGTTCGGTGGCGGCTTGTTGCCAGGTCGCATCGTTTGGGTGGCCCAATGACGCGAAGATCGCGTCGTAAGCCGCGGCGGAGGCCGCGCCTGAGCAGAAGGCGCGAATTTCCGTGCCCGGACGCGCCAGAATCGCGCCGTACACGGTTTTGGTCGGGCCGCGCAGCTCAGCGCGCTGCACCGGCCAGAAACCGGTCGTATCGACGGTTTGCGAAACCAGGGTCGGCGGGGCGCCGGCGAAGAAATCGCTGATTGGCGCGGCCGAGGAAATCCAGGCCGAGGCAGGGAGCGCGGCGGTGGTGGTGCGCGCGGCTTCAGCCGACGAATTGGCCGTGGCCGGGTTCGGCACGCCGAAGAAATAGCAATCGTTGGTTGGATTGAACGCGAGGACGACTGTGTTTTGTCCCGAGGAATTCTGCGGCTGCACGCGCCAGCCGGCGGGTGCGTTGAACGTCAGGCGTCCGCCCGGGTCGTTCCATTGTTCGGCGGCGGCAATGCCGCCCGCAAGTAGTCCGACGCCACAGACGGCGGCAAGCGCAAGCGTGCGCATACGGTATCCTCCAAACCTAGCCCTCAGCGGCGGAATTTCGCTTACCCGGGGCCGCAGTCAAGAGTGGAGCGCTTTGCTCACGCTGGATTGAGTTCCAGATCGGCCTATTGTGCCCGAAACGAGGCGGAGTACGGCCATGAGCTTGCGCGGGAAGACCCTTTTTATCACCGGCGCGAGCCGCGGGATTGGCCTGGCGATTGGACTGCGCGCGGCGCGGGACGGCGCGAACGTTGTGATCGCAGCCAAAACGGCCGAGCCGCATAAGAAGCTGCCCGGCACCATTTATACCGCCGCCGAGGAGATCGAGAAGGCGGGCGGCCATGCCCTGCCGATCATCGTCGATGTGCGTGAGCCCGATAGCGTCAAGGCGGCGGTGGACGCCGCGGTCGCGCGTTTCGGCGGCATCGATATTTGCGTCAACAACGCCAGCGCCATCCAGCTCACCGGCACGTTGCAAACCGACATCCGCCGCTTTGATCTGATGAACCAGGTCAATGCGCGCGGCACGTTCATCACTTCACGCACCTGCATCCCGCATTTGAAGCAATCGTCGAACCCGCATGTTCTGATGCTGTCGCCGCCGCTCGACATGAGTCCGCGCTGGTTCGCGGGGCATGTGGCTTACACGATGGCGAAGTTCGGCATGAGCATGTGCGTTTTGGGCATGGCCGAGGAATTCAAGGATGAGGGCATCGCGTTCAATGCGCTTTGGCCGCGCACGGGCATCGCGACGGCGGCGATTGAGTTCGCGCTGGCGGGCGAAGAGGGCATGCGCCATTGCCGGACTGTCGATATCATGGCGGACGCCGCGTACGCGATCTTCAACAAGCCGGCGCGCCAATGCACAGGCAATTTCTTCATCGACGATGTGCTGCTCTATGCCGAAGGCGAGCGCGATTTCGACAAATACCGCATCGATCCGACTAAAGACCTGATGCCGGATTTCTTCGTGCCAGAAAATACGCCGCTGCCGCCTGGTGTCAGCATGGGACCGTTGAGAGGCTAGATGGCTCGCGTTCGCACTCACCCCGGAGAAATTCTGAAGGAAGAATTCATGGCGCCGCTGGCGCTGTCCGCCAACAAGTTAGCGATTGATTTGGGTGTGCCAGCGACTCGGATTGGCGAGATCATTCGATCCGATGCGCCACGGTCCGTTACAGCGGACACGGCGCTCCGTCTGGCGCGGTATTTCGGAACGACGCCCGCATTTTGGATGAATCTTCAGGCGGCCTTTGATCTCTCCTTGGCTGAGGTGGAGCAAGGCAAGGAAATTCGCGCTCGCGTTCGCCCACGCGAGACGGCCTAGCTAGCTTTCCCCGCGCAATTGCGCGCTGAGGCGGGCGGCGGCGCCGTCGCGGCCGGCGAGCCAGATGCCGAAGAAGTGGCGGCGGAAATTCGGCCAGCGCACTTCGCAGCGTTGCGCGCCGTTGAGGTAGAAGACGGCCGTTTCCGCGCTGGTGCTGACGCCGGTGAAGCGATCGCCTTGCGCGACGGTTGTGAAGCAGCGCTCAAGCTGGGTGCGCAATGGCGCGAGGGTGCGGGCGTTGCCGGCGCCGCGCGAACTCATTTCGCGGATCGAGCGATTGATGAGCGTGCTGGCCTGCGCTTGGCGGTCGTAAGTGATGCTGAGCGCGAACGGCTGATCCCATGAAAATGCGCCGCCATTGGCGAAGAGTTCGGCGTTGAACAGGCGGACCGAGAGCACGCTATAGCTCGCCTCGCCGACGCGCTCGGCGTTGGGCAAGACGCGGTTCACTTCGCTTGGGCTCGCGGACGCCGGCGTTGCGGCGAGCAAAGCAAGGGCGGCAATGGCGGCGAACGTGCGGCGCATGGGGGCTCCTGGAACCTCAACGCCTGGTACGCGCGAACGGCGCCAATGGATTGGCCGAATGTCGTTAGCCTGCTGGCGCGGGCGCCTTGGAGAGAAATTTCTCCAGCGCCTCCAGCGTGTCGGCGTCGCTGGGGCGCTTGTCCCAGCGGATGCGCGAGAAGCGCGGGAACCGCATGGCGACGCCGCTCTTGTGGCGCGTCGAGCGCTGCAGGCCTTCGAAGGCGACTTCGACGACGAGGCCCTTGGTTTTTGTGTGCGTGACTTCGCGCACGGGGCCGAAGCGGTTTTCGGTGTTGTTGCGGACGAAGCGATCGAGCTCGATCAGCTCTTCGTCAGTGAAACCGAAATAGGCTTTGCCGACGGGGGTGAGATCGCCAGCTTCGGTCCAGACGCCGAATGTGTAGTCCGAATAGAACGAGCTGCGTTTGCCCGAGCCGCGCTGGGCGTACATGACGACAGCGTCGATCACCATCGGATCGCGCTTCCATTTGAACCAATAGCCCTTTGGCCGCCCCGCGAGATACGGCGCATCGCGGCGCTTGATCATCACGCCTTCGACGGCTTCGGCATCGATGCCGGCGCCGCCATGCGAAGGATCGGCGCGCGCGGCGCTGAGTTCGGCCCAGGTATCGAAGCGGATCATCTCCGAGAGATCGATGGGCGCCAGCGGATGCGCACGCACGAGGGTTTCGAGTTTGGCGCGCCGCTCGATGAAGGGCAGTGCGCGCAGATCTTTATCGCCGAGCGCGAGGATGTCATAGACGCGGATGAAGGCGGGAAACCCGCTCATGAGCTTTGCGGTGACGCTCTTGCGGTTCAGGCGCTGCTGCAGGGTGTTGAAGTCCGCGACGCCGCCGCCGCGTTTGATCAGCAATTCGCCGTCGAGAACGGCATCGAAGTCAAAGCCCGAGACCAGGTCCGGAAACGAGGCGGAGATGTCTTCGCCGGTGCGCGAGTAGAGGCGCGTCACGCGTTCGCCGCCCGCCCCTTTGCCGGCCGCCGCTTGCACGCGAATGCCGTCCCACTTCCATTCGGCGACGAAGTCCGCCGGATTGAGCGGCGCGAACTCCTCCGGCCCGATCGGGTGCGAGAGCATCGGCGGGTAGAAGCGCACCATGGTGGAGACGCTCGGCGCCTCGGCGCGGCCTTCGAGCCAGGCGAAGAGATGCGAGTAGGGCGGCGTGTCGGCGTGCCAGACGTCTTCGATCTCGTCGGCGCTTTTGCCGCCAAGCTGCGCGAGCGCGGTGCGGGCGAGGCGCGCGGACACGCCGATGCGCAGCGCGCCGGTGATGAGTTTCAGAAGCGCCCAGCGTCCGTTTTCGTCGAGCCGGTCGAGCCAGTTGGCGACGGTCGCCGGCAATTCGTTCTTCGGCGTCTCTTTCAGGCCTTCGACAACATCCGTGATCGTGAGCTGCGCGTTGGCGCGGGCGGCGTCGGCGGGCCACATCAGCGAGACGGTTTCCGCGAGATCGCCGACGAAATCGTAGGATAGGCCGAACAGGACAGGGTCGGTGCGTTCGGCCGCGAGGTTGCGGATGAGACCGGCCTTGGCGTTCTTGAACGTTAGCGCGCCCGTCATCGCCGCCAGCGCCCAGCCACGATCCGGATCGGGCGTTTGGCGGAAGTAGGCTTCAAGCAGTGCGAGCTTACCCAAACGGCGCGGCTCGTATGCGAGGCGATCGAGGAGGGCGGCGAACCGGTTCAAGCGGCCGCGCCGGGTTCGTTGTTTGGAGGCTCTTCCTCGTCGCCGTAGCCGACAAGGTGTAGCGCTTTTGCTTTCAGGCCTTCGCCCTCGCACCAGTGCGCGAGCGCATCGGCTTCACCGTGCGTGATCCAGACTTCGCTTGCGCCTGTGTCCTTGATCGTGCGCTGCAAGTCGCACCAGTCGGCGTGGTCGGAGATGACCAGCGGCAGCTCGACGCCCTTCTGCCGCGCCCTGGCGCGGATGCGCATCCAGCCTGATGCAAAGCATGTGACCGGATCGGGGAAGCGGCGCACCCATGGCGTCAGCAGCGCGCCTGGCGTGCCAAGGATGACGGCGCCGGCATAGAAGCTTTTCGGCGCGGTCTCGACGGGGCGCACGTCGCCGCAATCGACGCCGTGCTCCTGATAGAGTTTGGTCAGCTGCATCAGCGCACCGTGCAGGTAGATTGGCTTGTCCCAGCCGGCGCGGACCATCTCGGCCATGACGCGCTGCGCTTTGCCCAATGCATATGCGCCGACGACGTGGGCGCGCTCGGGAAATATCGCGACCGACGCCAGCAGTTTTTGAACTTCATGCGCGGCGCTTGGATGGGTGAACACCGGCAGCGCGAACGTCGCCTCAGTGATGAACACATCGCACCGCACGACTTCAAATGGCGCGCATGTCGGATCTGGCTGGCGCTTATAATCGCCGCTCGCCACCACACGCGTGCCGCCGCATTCCGCCAGGGCTTGCGCTGAGCCCAGCACGTGACCGGCGGAGTGCAGCGAGAACGTCACGCCGCCGATATCGAGCTTCTCACCGTATGTGAGCGCCTGTGTTGAACCGGCAAATCCGGGCCCATAGCGCGCCGCCATGATCGCCAGCGTCTCCGGGGTCGCCAGCACGCTGGCGTGGCCGGCGCGCGCGTGATCGGAGTGGCCGTGCGTGATCAGCGCCCGCGCGACCGGGCGCGTGGGGTCGATGTAGAGGTCCGCCTTGGGGCAATAAATGCCCTCGGGCCGGGGATGTAGGATGTGAGCCGGTTGCATCGTCCTTCGAGTAGATAGGGTTTGTTGCGGCGCATTTCCGCAAACGCTCCGCGGAATATCGAAACGCCACTAGCCCAATCCGGTTCTCGCCCCTATGTCCGGCGCTCCCGCCGCAACCCCTCTGAGTCGCATGCAGCCGATCATCACGATCAAGGACGTCTCGAAGACGTATAAGTCCGGCGTTCAAGCGCTGAAGCCGGTTTCGCTTGAGATCATGAAGGGCGAAATCTTCGCGCTGCTGGGGCCGAACGGCGCGGGCAAGACGACGCTCATCAACATGACGTGCGGGATCGTGAACTTGTCTTCCGGCACGATCGTCGCCGACGGCAACGATATCATTCGCGACTTCAAGGAGGCGCGCAAGAAAATCGGGCTGGTGCCGCAGGAACTGCACACCGACGCGTTCGAGCGCGTGATCGATACGGTTACGTTCAGCCGCGGGCTGTTCGGGTTTCCTTCGAACCCCGCCTACATTGAAAAGGTGCTGCGCGATCTTTCGCTGTGGGACAAACGCAACGCCAAGATCATGGAACTCTCGGGCGGTATGAAGCGGCGCGTGATGATCGCGAAGGCGCTTTCGCATGAGCCGAAAATTCTATTCCTCGATGAGCCCAGCGCCGGCGTCGATGTCGAACTCAGGCGCGATATGTGGGAGATGGTCCGCAACCTCCGCAAGGACGGCGTCACCATTATCCTCACGACGCACTATATCGAAGAAGCCGAAGAGATGGCCGATCGCGTGGGCGTGATCTCGAAGGGCGAGCTTATCCTCGTTGAAGAAAAGAACACGCTGATGCGCAAGCTTGGCAAGAAGCGGCTTCTGCTCGATCTGCCGGCGCCGTTGACGCAAGTGCCTGATGGTCTGAATGGCTACAATGTCGAACTGGGCAATGAGGGCCGTCAGCTCATCTATAGTTTCGACACGCAGGCCGAGGACACCGGCATTCCGACATTCTTGAAGCGCCTCGCCGAACTCGGCGTCGATTTCAAAGACTTGCACACCGAGCAATCGTCTTTGGAGGACATCTTCGTGTCGCTGGTGCACAGCAAATGACGCTTCCGCGCTATTTTCGTCATCCTGGCGCTCGCGGAGCGAGAGCCGGGATCCAGGGCCGCCAGCGCGTCGGTTGCCCCTGGATCCCGGGCTCGCACTGCGTGCGGCCCAGGATGACGGACTTCGCCATTCGAATCGAGATGAACTCATGAACGCGCACGGCATTCAAGCCATCTATCGCTTTGAAATGGCGCGCTGGTTTCGCACGCTTGGGCAGAGTCTGTTCTCGCCGGTGTTGTCGACGTCGCTTTACTTCATCGTCTTCGGGTCCGCGATCGGCTCGCGCATGGTTTCGATCGGCGGCGTGAGCTACGGCGAGTTCATCGTGCCTGGCCTGATCATGCTGTCGATCCTGACCGAGAGCGTGTCGAACGCAAGCTTCGGCATCTACATGCCGAAATGGGCGGGCACGATTTATGAATTGCTCTCGGCGCCGATCTCGGCGCTTGAAGCTGTGTGCGGTTATGTTGGCGCGGCGGCGACCAAATCGGTGATCATCGGCCTTGTCATTCTCGCGACCGCACGTTTGTTCGTGCCGTACGAAGTGCAGAACTGGCCGGCCATGTTGCTCTTCTTGGTCCTGACCGCCGTGTCGTTCTGCTTGTTCGGCTTCATCCTCGGTGTGCTCGCTGACGGTTTCGAGAAGCTGCAGATCGTGCCGATGCTGATCCTGACGCCGCTGACGTTTCTCGGCGGCACGTTCTACTCGATCGACATGCTGCCCGAGCCTTGGCGCACGGTGACGCTGTTTAATCCGGTCGTGTATCTAATCAGCGGCTTCCGCTGGGCCTTCTTCGGCGAACAAGCCGCCGACGTGAACATCGGCCTCAGCCTTGGCGCGATCACGATCTTCCTGGTCGTGTGCTTTAGCGCGGTGTGGTGGATATTCAAAACCGGCTATAGACTGAAAAACTAGAGCGGTTTTGGGTGGGTAAAATGTTGCGATTGCCGGGCTGCGCGCTGGTTGTTGGCCTGTTGGCGGCGCCGGCCGCTCTTGCGCAGGAGGCTGGCCCCGCGGCGGAGCGCTACATGGCGTGCCGCGCCGCCGGCGACGGTGTCGATCAACGCCTGCACGAGATTTGCGAACTCATCGACGACAATAACCGGATGCTGCCGGACGCCGCGTCGCAGCCGCGCCGTCAGGCCGAGTTGCGCCAATCGCAAGCGACTGCGTTGTTGATCTTGGGCGATACGGGCGATGAACTTGCCATGCGCGACTCGATCGCAATGGCCCGCCTTGCCGCACGCTATTATGATCGCGACAACACGCGCCCGCGTTGGGCCGGCCTTCAATCGATGATCGGCCAGGCTCAGACCTATTTGGGTTCGCGCGGCGATTTGGAAGCGCGCGCGGCGGCGCCTGAGACTCTGGCGCGCGCTGTTGCGACGATCCGCCGGGATCGCCAGCCTGATCTTTGGGTGAGCCTGCAGATGGCGCTCGCGAGTGCGTACGTGGTGCGCTCGCAGGGCGATCCGGATGAGTTGCGGCTGGCGGCTGCGGCGCTTCAATCAGCGCTCGAAGTGCTGCGCGGCCCACGTTACGCCGAACGGCGGGCGAGAGCCGAACAGCGGCTTGCCGATATCTATCGCGCCTTGGGCGAAGAGCCCAATCCGACTTGAAGGAGCGCCCCGTGAGCGAAGAGCAGATCGTTGTCCGCCGTGGTGACGCGGTGCTGGAAATTCAGTTCAACCGGCCGGAGAAGAAGAACGCGATCACCAATGCGATGTACGGCGCGATGGCGGATGCCGTCACCGAAGCGGAAGGCGATGACGGCATTCGCGCCGTGTTGTTCAGCGCCGTCGGTGACTTCTTCTCGGCCGGCAATGACATCAAGGACTTCGCGGCGCAGTCCTCCGGCGCCTTTGATGGTCCGCGCCATGTCGGGCGTTTTCTGGAAGTGGTGATCAAGGCTGAAAAGCCGGTCATTGCCGCGGTGCAGGGGCATGCGGTCGGCGTGGGCACGACGATGCTGTTCCAGTGCGATCTGGTTTACATCGCTGAAGACGCGCGGCTGACGGTGCCGTTCATCGATCTTGGCGTCGTGCCGGAGAACGCGTCCAGCATGACGATGGTCGATCGCCTCGGCCACACGCGCGCGTTTGCGCTGTTCGGTTTGGGCGAGCCGCTCTATGGGCGCGATGCTGCTGCGTGGGGGCTGGCAAACGCCGCGTTGCCGGCGGGCGAGGTGCTGCCGCGCGCTCGGGCCGCCGCGCAGATGATCGCCTCGAAGCCCGCGGGCTCGATGCGTCACACCAAGAAACTGATGCGCGACCGCGAAGCGCTGATGGCGCGCATGCAGGAAGAGGGCGAAATCTTCGCCGAACGGCTCCGTTCGCCCGAAGCCGCCGCGGCGTTCGCCGCGTTCCTGAGGCGCTAGTTCATTGGGACCGCGCGTCTTCAGACGCGCATGCGGGCCTGAAGGCCCGCGGTCCAAGCGTGCTAATGTCGCTGGACCGTGCGCGGCGTGCGCTGAGGCTGGTGTTGGGCGATCCATGCTTCCACCGCGGGCATGCGCTCGCGGATCGTCTCGGCGCGCAGGCGGATTTGCGCCTGGGCCGCGGCGACCGAATCCTGCGCGCTGCCTTCCGGGAAGTTTTGCGCGTAGCGTCCGAGTTCGGCGATCATGGCCGGATCGCCGCTGATGGCGGCGATGTTGGTGGGAAATTCCAGGCGCTGCAGCGGATCGAGCATGGCTTCGATGGCGGCGCGGTTGGCGACGAGGAAATCCCACGCTATGCGCGGGTGGTTGCCGGCGACAACGCTGATCACTTGCGGCCGGATTTGGCGTGGGATGTCGTCGCCCAGCGTCATCGCCAATGTGCGCTGCGCCAACGCATCGTCGAGCGCGCTCGCCACCAGCAACCACGAGCGGCGCTGTTCGACGAAGTCGCTCGCGCCGCGCGCTTGCGTCAGCAGGAGTTCGTAATCCGCCGTGTCGGCGTTGGCCGCGAACACCGAGCGGGCGGCGCTGCGAATGGCGGCAGGCAGTGCGCTGGGATCGCTGCTGGCGGCGCGGACGCGGCGGCGCGCTTCGGTGATGATCGCTTCATCGCCCAAGCCGCCAAGCGTGGTGATCAGCGTGGCGCGCATGTTGGTGAGGTTGGCGTCGTCGCCGGCGCGGGGCTGCCAGCCCACGCGGGCGAAGTGCGGATCGAGCACGCGGCGGCCATAGGCGCGCACGGCTTGGGCGCTTGGCCGATCGCGTGTGTAGGCGGCGAACGCCGACATCGAGGCCGCGGTATCCATGACGATCAGCGGATCGGCGTCCGCCGGGAGAACGTTGACGAGGTCGAGGTAGTTCGTGAACGGTGCGTCGCCGCTGCGGCCGAAGGCGTAATAGTCGAGCAGCAGGCCAAGTTGATCCACGCCTTGCAGGTCGCGGAAGCGTTGCGTCAGCAGGCCAAAGTTGGCGTTGTCGTACTTCACGCGGAAGAAGCCGGATTGACCGGCGTTCACGAGGTACGCCCCGCAAGTCAGTGTGATTGCGCTCTGCTGACCAGGCTCCATCAGCACGCGCACTGGATCGCCGACGTCGACGTGGCGCGCCACGACCGGGATGCTCCAACGTTCGTTGGTGCGCGCGGACTCATCCATGGCGAAGCGGCGTTGCGTGATGGCGATGTCGGCGCGCGTACCCCGCTGGCACGAGCCGGCGTTTGCCGTGAGGAGCGGAAATCCCGGCTGATTGGTGAAGCTGCGCGCGAGTTCAAGCACAGGCTGACCGGACGCCGCTTGCACGGACGTCCAGAGGTCTTCCGTGCGCGCGTTGCCATAACGGTGCGCGTTGATGTAGGCGCGCACGCCGTTGCGGAAATCGTCCTCGCCAACATAGGCTTCGAGCATGCGGATGACGGCGAGGCCTTTTTCATAGGTGATGGTATCGAAGGCGAGGTTCGCGTCATCGATCGTGTTGATCTCCTGCACGATCGGGTGCGTGCCCTCGCGCGCATCGAGCGCCATGGCCGTGGCGGTGCCGTCGGTGAGCTGGGACATCCACGGATTCCAGTCCGGATGCACGCGTTCGGTGGCCTTTGCGGCCATCCAGGAGGCGAAGCCTTCGTTGAGCCAAAGGTCATCCCACCAATTCATGGTGACGAGATTGCCGAACCATTGGTGCGCGATCTCGTGCGCAACGATGCCGAATACGTTCTGGCGTTCGGCGATGCTCGAATTTTCATCCACGAGCAGATATTGGTCGAAATAGAGAATGGCGCCCCAGTTCTCCATGGCGCCGAAGCCGCCGGCGCCGGGAACGCCGATCATGTCCAGCTTCGGCAGCGGGTAGGGCGCGCCGAAATATTCGGTGTAATAATTCAGCGATTGCTCGCCGGCATTGAGCGCGTCTTCGGCGCGATGGGCCTGGCCGCGGCGCATGACGACGCCAAGTTCGACGCCATTGACGTTGCGCGTCACGCGCTCGAAATCGCCGACGGCGAGGAAGAGCAGGTAGCTCGGCATCAGCGGCGTGTCCGCGAACGTCGTGCGCGTGCGGTTGCCCGAGAGCCGCGCCGTGCGGGCGACGGGCATGTTGCCGACGACGAACTGATTGCTTGGGGCGGTCACGGTCAGCGAGAATACGGCCCGGCGGTTGGGCTGGTCCCACATCGGCGCGAACCGGCGTGCGTCGCCCGGCTCGAATTGGGTGGCGAGTGCGCGCTTGGTTGCGCCATTGTCCTGGTACTCGACGCGGAAGAGGCCGTAGGCGTCGTCGAAAATCTTGCCGCTATAGGCGATGCGGATCGTGTGGCGACCTGGCGCCAGTGCGCGGCGCGGGGTCAGGGTCAACGTCTGCGCGGCGGCGTCGACCACGGCCTGCGCCGTTCCGCCATCGATGCTGGCGCGCTGCACCGTGAGATCGAGCGCGTTCATGATGACGGCCGTCAGCCGCTCGGTGGTTTGGATCGTGATTGTGGTTTCGCCGGTGAACGTCGCGGCGTTCGCATCGGGCGTCACCGCAATTTGATAGCGGAGGGGCGTCGTCCCATCGTCGAACCACTGGCGTTGCGCTTGCGCGGCGGGTGCGGCGGCCAACATGACCAGGGCAAGCAACAAGGTACGCAGTTTCATAAGACAATCCCTAGACTTACGCCTGCTAAAGCAGCGCCCAAAGCGCCGGCGCAAGTGATTTGCTGCCAATGTGCGTCTCAATCGGGCGAGTGGCGTGTCTATCCCCAAGGCTTGCCCGCCAAAAAGGGGGAGGCCGCACTCTCTGGCGCGGCCTCCGGTGTCAATTTGTGGATTTGGCGCTAGGGTCGCGGGATGGTCTTGGGTATCCGAACTTTGGTGTTAGGCGCCGCTTTGCTGGCGTGTGCGACGCCGGCGCTGGCGCAGACCCGCGAGACGCAGCGGGCGACAGACGGCGGCGATATCGTCGTCACGGGGCGGCTCGATCCGCCGACATTGACCACGGAGATACGCCGCTTTGTGCGCGGACACGCGCGGCTGTCGCGGATCGATCAGATCGCGCGGTGGCGTGAGCCGATTTGCGTGAACGTGATCAATTTGCCGGAGGCGTACGGGTCTTTCATCGCCAACCGCATCGCCGCCGTTGCGCGTGAAGCCGGGGCGCCGGCGCAAGATCGGGCCGGCTGTACGCCGAACGTCTCGATCGTGTTCACGACGGAGCCGCAGGCGCTCATCAACAGCATCCGCGCCGAGAACCCGCAAATGCTGGGCTATCACGCTCTCGGCGAGCGCGATGCGGTCGCGACAATGACCCGGCCGATCCAGGCGTGGCACGTGACGGCGACGAGCAACGGCCATGTCACGGCGCTCGATGAACCGATGCGCGATCCGCCGAGCGGCATGGCGGGCAGCCGATTGACCAACCGGCTTTCGAGCGTGTTCGTGCATGCGCTTATCGTGGTGAACCAAAGCGAAGTCGCTGACGCGCCGATTGGGCCGATCGCCGACTATCTTGCGATGATGGCGCTGACGGATATTCGCGATGAACGCTGGGGCTGCGGCGGGCTCGTCAC
This sequence comes from Hyphomonadaceae bacterium, assembly GCA_016791365.1. Classification (GTDB taxonomy): domain Bacteria; phylum Pseudomonadota; class Alphaproteobacteria; order Caulobacterales; family Aquidulcibacteraceae; genus Vitreimonas. The sequence goes on from JAEUMT010000017.1 coordinate 26,370, forward strand.
CATTCTGGAGTTGTTTTCGCAGGAGTGCCCGAGCGCGCCGCAAGAGCTGACGATCTCGGATCGTGCGTTCCTGCAGGGGCTCTATAGCATGGATGAGGAAGCGATCGCCTCGCTGCAGCGAGGCCGCATCGCCGGCGTCCTGCAGGACGCGCTTGGCGATGGCGAGCCATAGAGGCGCCGAATGACGCGAGATTCTATCTTCGACTTCTTCTCGGAGTTTGCGCCCTTCATCGCTCTTGCGATTGCTATTCTGGTTCTTTGGAAGGTTCGGACAATACTTGTTACCCAGACAGTTTATGAAGCAAATGAGAGGTGGTCGAAGGACGAGGCGCCGATCTTGTTTCGGTTGCGATTGGGCGCCTATGCCGTGGTTGGCGTCATCGCGTTCGTTGTAGGCGCAGTTGAGCTCTTCCGGCGCCTAGTCGGATGATGCGATAGTGTCGCGAGCGCGCTGCCGGCGTCCTGCAGGATGCGCTTGGCGGAGGCGAGCCATAGGCATTGACTCACAAAGCGGCGATGAGAATGTTCGGCGTCATGAACAAGATATCCGCCGGCGGCGTTTTCGTTCTTTGCCTTTTCCTCGGCATCATCTTTGACCAGGTCGCGATCGGCATTCTGGCGGGACTGTTGCTGGGCGCCGCGGCGGGCAAGGTCACCGCGAAATCGCGCGAAGAAGGCTCGGACGCTTAAATACGGCGAACGCGCGCCTGCGTGACCTCTGTCACGGCGATAAGGTAAGCGCGCGTCTATCTTCATTTCATCGAAGCGAGGCCAACGCCTCAACCGAAATGGAGCAAGACAATGACCAAGTTTTACAGCCTCGTTCTTTCAGCCCTGCTGCTGGCGCCGGTCGCGTTCGCGACGATGAGCCAAGCCGCGCAGATGGTGGCCTGAAACAGTTCTCAACGCCCAGCCCACGAACCCCTCAAGAGACCAAAATGACGAAGCTCTACTTCCTGCTCGCCGCGTGCGCCGTGTTTGCGCCGGTGGCGATGACGGTGATGAACCAGGCCGCTCTGATCGTCGCTTAGCTCTCAGCTTTGCGGTCGGAATTGCGGCCCTGAAGGAAGGCCGCGGAGGTTGCTCCCCCTCCGCGGCCTTCGTCTTTTTTGTTAGAGCGTGTCGGGCCAGGTGAGGATGACGTTGAGGCCGCCGAGGTCGCCGCGGGTCAGCGTCATTGTTGCGCCACTGGCTTGAGCGAGGTCGTTGGCGATGGCGAGGCCGAGCCCATGACCATCGCCAGCTTCGTCCAGGCGTTTGCCGCGTGACAAAGCTTCCGCCGCGTCCCCATCGTTCATGCCGGGGCCATCGTCTTCGATCGTGAGCGCGTGCGCGCCGCCGGAGATGCGAACACGAGCGCGGGCAAAGCGTGAGGCGTTTTCGAGCAGGGGACCCGCGAGTTCGGTCAGCACGTCTTCGTTGAGCGGCAGCGGTGTTGTGCTGACGGCGTTTTCGAACTGGAGGCGCGAGCCGGCTTCCGTGCGCTCGATGACTTGGATCAGGCGCTGGATCACCGCCGCGCCATTGGCCGAACCGCCGGCCGAAGCGGCGGCGCGGGTGCGCGCCAGTTCACGCCCGACTGCGCGGGTCGCGGCGACGATGGCGCGGTCCAGGCCGTCGGCGGCGTCGCTGGCGCCGGCTTCCCGGGCCCGCCGGCTTTGCGCCGCGAGCGCCGCCAGCGGTGTTTTCAGCGAATGCGCCAAGTCCGCCGCGCGTCGCCGCGCCTGCTCAAGATCGCGTTCGCGCGCGGTTGCGAGATCGTTGATCGCGTTCGCCAAAGGCGCGGCTTCGGCGGGGTAGTCGTGTTGCGACAGGCGCGCTGACGCCTGCTTGCGCAAGCCGCCCAAAGCGGCGCGCACGTGCTCGAGCGGGCGCAAGCCGAGTTCAACTTGTATCCAGGCGGCGGCCGCAAGCGCGATCCAGAGCAGGCCCAGAAACGCCATGAGATCGCGCGTGAAGGCGTTGCGCGCCGTCGTGATGGCGCTTGCGTCGGCGGCGACGAGGATGGTCAGCGGGGCGCTGGCGACGTCAAGCTGCACCTGGCGTTCGGCAAAAACGAGCCGCTGACCAAACGGGCCGTTGATTTGTCCGCCGCGCCATTCCGCACCGCTGGCCGCGCCGGGCGCGTTGAGCGTTTCATCCCACAGAGAGCGTGAACGCAGCAGATTGGCCGGTCCGCGCACCTGCCAATAGAGCCCACTTGCCGGCGTTTCGTAGCGCGGATCAGCGGGCAGCGGGTCGATGGCGATCGCGCCTGCCGCATCCGCCGTGATCGTCGGGATGAGTCCGGCGCCGCGCGCGCTGAGTTCGGCTTCGAGCTGGCGCTGTGCGTGGCGCTCGAACAGATAGCCCATCGCGACCCAGGCAATGGCGAGCGCGGCGAAGATGGCGATTCCGGCGCCGAGCAGGAGCCGCAGGCGAAGCGAGCGTTGCATCAGGCGCCGCTCAGCACATAACCGAAGCCGCGGCGGGTTTCGATGATGTCGCGGCCGATCTTGCGGCGCAGGCGCGCGACGAGGGCCTCGATCGCATTGGCGTCGGCCGCGCCATCGACGCCGTGCAAATGCTCGGCGAGTTCGCCTGCCGGCACGGTGCGGCCTTGCTGGTGCGCCAGATAGTCGAGCAGGCGATATTCGAGGGCCGAGAGTTTTTGCGGCGCGCCGTCGATCGCGACGCTCATCCGTGTGGTGTCGAGCGTGAGGCGCCCGATCGTGACTTGTGCGCTGACGTGGCCGCCGGCTCTGCGCACCAGCGCACGCACGCGCGCGATGAGTTCGCCGATTTCGAATGGCTTTGCGAGATAATCGTCCGCGCCGGCTTCGATGCCGTCGACCTTCTCGGTCCAGGCGCCGCGGGCCGAGAGAATGAGGACAGGAAAGGCGCGTCCGGCGGCGCGCCAGCGCTTGAGGACCGAGAGGCCGTCGAGGCGTGGCAGGCCCAGGTCCAGCACAACAATTGCGAAGTCCTCGGTGTCGCCCAGGAACCAGGCGCTTTCGCCGTCCGTGGCGTGCTCCACGAGATATCCGGCGCTGGTGAGCGCGCGCGCGACATCGTCAGCGATGTCGCTGTCGTCCTCGACCAGCAAAGCACGCATCAGTTCTCGTCTTCCACGTCCAGCACGCGCCCGCTCCGCGCGTCGATCTCGACTTTGCGCACACGGCCGGTGCGTGTCAGCACTTCGACTTCATAAATCAGCTGTCCGTGCTCGCGTTCAAGTTCAACTTCAACGATTTCGCCAGGCACGGCGCCGCGCGCGATCTCCAGGATGCGCGTGAGGGGAAGGGCTTCGCGCGCTTCGACGGCGGCGCGCGCTTCGTCATGGTCGCCGTGGCGGCCGCGCCCGCGCCCCTGGTGCGCCGCAGCGCTTGTCGCGATGGCCATGGCGGCGAGCGCCATTCCAACGAACATGACGATGCGATGTCGCAACATGGCGTGATCCATGCCCCGGCGAAGCTGACACGAAGCTGACGCTTCCCGCCTGCGGGGCGTCAGCGAGCCTGTGCCATGTCCCGGTCAACGCCGGATGTGCCCCGGCGGCTACCAGAGGGAAACATCATGATCCGCATCACACGCTCACGCGCCATCATCGCGGCTGCCGCAATCGGCTCGCTGGCGTTCGCCACGCCGGCTCTGGCGCAATCGAACGCGGGCAATGATCTGGCGTTGGGTCAGATCGAGAGTCGCCTGACGTCACAGGGCTTCCGGGTGCTCCAGATCGAGCGCGACGACGGCCATTACGAAGTGAAGGCGCTGAACGCGTCCGGCCAGTGTGTCGAACTCGATGTCAGCCGGCGCAGTGGCGAGATCTTGCGCACCAAGTCGGATGACGATTGCGCGACCGGGGGCCGCCATCACAGCAGCGGCAATCATCATAGCAGCGGCGACGATGATCACGGCGGGCGCCGTGGACGTGATCGCTGAGCACTAGCCCGTGAAAGACCAGGGGCGTGGCGCATGCTGAGCCCTTGGTGTTTCCGGCGGGGTTTTGCGCTACATGAGCGGCATGCTTCTGTTCACGCACCCATCCATGCTTCGCCACGAGCCGCCGAGCGGTCACGCCGAGCACCCGGGCCGTCTGCAAGCGGTGCTGGATGCGCTCGACGGCGTTGAGCTCGATCGCCGGGAGGCGCCGTATGCTGAGCGTGATGTGATCGCGCGGGTGCATCCAACGGGGTATATTGACGCGCTTGAGCCGGCGTTCGCTGAGACGCAACACGCGCGCGTGCGACTTGATCCCGATACGTTCATCTCCGCCGGCTCACGCGAAGCGATCTATCGCGCCGCCGGGGCCTGCGTCGCCGCTGTCGATGCGGTGATGAGCGGCGAAGACGACATGGCGTTTTGCGCGGTGCGCCCGCCAGGCCATCACGCCGAACCGATTTCGCCGATGGGCTTTTGCGTGTTCAACAATGTCGCGATCGGCGCGCTGCATGCGCTTGAAGCGCATGGGCTCGCGCGCGTTGCGGTTGTCGATTTCGACGTGCATCACGGCAATGGCACGCAAACCGTCGCTGAGAACGAGCCGCGTCTGATGTTTGTCTCGACGCACCAGGCGCCGCTTTATCCGGGCACCGGCGCACGCAATGAAACGGGTGTTGATGGTAATGTCGTCAATGCGCCATTGCCCGCGGGCGCCGGCAGCGCTGAATGGCGGCGCGCGATGGAAGAGCGCGTTCTGCCGGCGCTTGATGCGTTCGCTCCCGAACTGATCCTGGTTTCGGCGGGCTTCGACGCGCACAAAGCCGACCCGCTCGCGCAAATGGAACTGGAGACCGAGGATTTCGCCTGGGCGGGGCAAAGGCTCAAGGAACTCGCATTACGGCACTGCAAGGGTAAGCTTGTTTCGACTCTGGAGGGCGGGTACGACTTGGGCGCGCTTGCCGGGTCCGCCACGGCTTATTTGGCAGCGCTCCAGCGCGACTAAGACCCGCTCAAGGGGAGGGGGCGTCCGTTCGCGCGAAGGGTCAGAATGACGACGACCATGGCGCCCAACGAGACGCTAGATCGCCGTTTAGCCGCGCGCATTGGCAGCATTGTCATCGCGCGGCACGGCAAGCCGCACGCCGATCGCACAGTGCGGATCGATCATCACGGCTATCGCGATTGGTGGGCGGGATACGATCTCGCGCGCTTGCATCCCGATGAGAGGCCGCCTGAAAAACTGTTGAAGCACGCCGAAGCGAGCGACGTGATTTACGCGTCGACGCTGCCGCGCGCGATCCATACCGCCGAAATGGTCGCGGGCGGGCGTCAGATCATCACTGATCCTGTATTCATTGAAGCGCCGTTGCCGCCACCCCCGGTTTGGGGCCGGCGCAGTCCGCGCGCGTGGGGCGTATGGGCGCGCATCGCCTGGTGGTTCGGCCGCCACGAGGACGGCGAAACGCGCAACCAGGCCGAAGTGCGCGCCGAAGCGGCCGTCGCAACGCTGACCGCGCAGGCGCTGCGCGGGCAAAATGTGCTCCTGTGCGCGCACGGCTGGTTCAACCGGATGATGCGCCCGATCCTGCGCTCGCAGGGCTGGCGCGAAGTCGAGGACGGCGGCGACAGCCATTGGAGCTATCGCCGGTACGAGAAAGTGAAATGACGGCAGTCGGCAGTCGGCAATCGGCAGTAGGCAGTCGGGAACAGCCCGAATTTCGTCCGATTGCCGACCTGCCGATTGCCGACTGCCAGTGGAGCCCATACTTTCAGCAACATGAGTACGGATCAAAAAGACCCCGCCAGCCTCTCTTTCGAGGACTCCTTGAATGAGTTGGAGAAAATCGTCTCGCATCTGGAACGCGGCGATGTGCCGTTGGCGGATTCGATTCGTATCTACAAGCGCGGCGCAGCCTTGAAAGCCCGGTGTGAGGGCCAGCTGAAAGACGCGCAGCTTGAAGTCGATCAAATCGTGATGGGTCCTGAAGGCCCGCGCACCGAGCCCGCAAAGATCGGGCAATAGGGAGAGAAAACGCCAATGGCCGACGACCCGCAAAGCAATGCGCGCCAGCCGATCATTTCATTCGACGACTTCATGAAGGTCGACATTCGCCTCGGCACGATTGTCGATGTGAAGGTCTTCGAAGAAGCGAAGAAGGCGGCGTATCAGCTCTGGATCGATTTCGGCGATCCGCTCGGCGTGAAGAAATCGAGCGCGCAAGTGGTTCAGAACTACGATATCGGCGAACTACTAGGCCGCCGCGTCGCTGCAGTGGTAAACTTCGAGCCGAAGCAGATCGGCAAGTTCATGAGCGAAGTGCTGTGTCTTGGTTTTCCCGATCGCAACGGCGATGTGGTGCTGCTCAACGTGGATCGGCCGGCACTGCAGGGCGGACGGATGTATTGATGACGAAGCTGGATCTCGTACTTGCGCGGATACGCAATCTCTCGGCCGAAGAGCAAGAAGCGCTTGCGGCCGAAATTGAGCTGCGACTCGATAATGCCGGCGCGGGTAGCGCACTTAGCGACGAAGAGTGGGCGGAGATCGAAGCGACGATGGATGAGAGTGGCGAGACTATTCCTCACGAGGTCGTGGTGGCAGAGATGCGCGCTAAGTATCCTGGATGAAGATCGAGTGGTCTGCACAAGCTCTTAAGGAGTTGGGCGCAGCCATCGGCCACATTGCGACAGAGAGCCCCAGCGGAGCGGCGCGTGTGCGTCAGCAAATACTGTATTCAGTCGGCTTTCTCGCGGACTGGTCAGGAATGGGCCGGAAAGGGCGGCGCGGCCTGCGTGAATTGGTGATTCCGCACACGCCCTACATCGCTATCTATAGGCCATCGCGAAACGTGATAACGATCTTGCGCGTGCGTCACGGAGCGCAAAAGCGCTGACAACTGCCAGATGTGCGCCGGACGTAATGATGCGAACTGGCAAAACAAAAAGGGCGTGGATTGCTCCGCGCCCTTTGTATTGAGATTTTGCTGACGATCAGTTTGTTGGCAGATCGGCCGGCGGTTGATTGGTTTCATCCGGCGGCGTGATTTGTTGCGGACCGGCCGATGTGTCGGGCTCGGGGGTTGTGGTGGCCGGGACGCCGGGGGGCAGCAGGTCCGGATCGGTTTCCGGGCCGAGCGGCACTTCTTCGGTCGGCGGTTCGGTCGCGGGCTGGGCCAGGCGCAGTTCAGCGATGCGGCCGCGCGCGCGGGTTGCGTGTTCGCTCTCCGGGAAGTCGTTCAGGAACGCTTCGAAGGCTTCGATGGTGTTGGCGCTGTTGGCGTTGTCGAACGAGCGCTGTTCGAGGCTGGCAAGCGCCTGCTGCGCTTCGGCCCGATGTTCGCCCGGATCGCCGGCGAGGAAGTCACGCAGCGCGTCTGCATCGTCGCGCGAGACAGAGTCCCAGGCGTTCGATGTCGCGGTTGCGCTGTTTTGCGTCATGAACCAATAGCCGCCGCCGCCAAGGGCCGCGACCACCACGAAGACGATTGCGGCGATGACGACCATGCCGCCGCCCTTTTTGGGTCCGGCGTCGGGGGCGCGTGGCGGGGCCGCGGCGCGCGGTGGCGGCGCGGAGCGTTGCTGTTGCTGCGCTTGCTGGCGCTGTGGCTGCGGCGCGGGGCGCTGCCCCTGCTGCGCGCGTTGCTGTTGTTGGGGCGCGCCGGTCTCGGGGGCGCGACCGGGTTGGAAAAATCCTGACGGCGGTTTCGGCGCCGGCGGCGGCAGCGGCGCGACGCCGGCTTTCGCGGTGACGAGGTTGGCAAGTTCACGCCAGGGCGCGAATTCATCTTCGCCGCGCCAGCCGGTGAGGTTTACCGACTTGTCGCCGCGAAACGCGTCGGGCGCCTGGGCGCTTTGCATCAGCGCGTGGAAGACGTTGCTCTTGCCGCGGGCGAATTTCACCTCTTCGGCCAGTTCGGCGTTGCCGTTGGAGCGGGGCGACCAGAGGGCGATGGTGACCTGCGAACTCTTGACCGCGTTGCGCAGCTCTTCGCCCGGCGGGCGCTCAAGAATGACCTGGACCTGGGCCTGACGAAGCTTCTCAGCCAGCGCGCGCGCCGGCAGCGTGTCTTCCGCGGCGTGGATAATCACCACAGACGCCATGCAAATTCCCCACTCTAAACCACGGGAAGACCCCAGACCCCCGGCGCCGCCTGCAAAGACCGCACCGGACGTTCTGAACCCCCCGTAATGTGCATACTGCCCTGTTAGGGCGGCTCAATAAAGAGTGACGACGCAGCAAGGGGCTGGGCGGCGCCCGTGACAGAATACAACCCCTAGGGGTGCTTGCGCGCGGCGGGCGTTCGTTTAGGGGAGGCGCCCATGTCTCAACTTGAAGCCCGCCTTAAGGAAACCGCCGAGCGCGTCACGATCGCGCTCGATAGCCTGCTGCCCGCCGAGCAGGGTTCGGAGGCGCGCCTGCTTGGCGCTGTGCGCTATGCGGCGCTGGGCGGGGGCAAACGGCTGCGTCCGTTCTTTACCCTGGAAGCGGGCCGCATCTTTGACGCTGACGAGGGCGCGTTGTTGCGCGCCGCGTGCGCCATTGAACTCGTGCACACATACTCGCTCGTGCACGATGATCTTCCCGCAATGGACGATGACGTTCTGCGGCGCGGGCGCCCCACGCTGCATCGCCAATATGATGAAGCGACCGCGATCCTCGCCGGCGATGCGCTGCTTACCTTCGCGTTCGAACTGCTGGCCGAACCCGCGACGCACTCCGATCCGCAAATGCGCTGCAAGCTCATCGCTGGGCTGGCGAAGGCGTCAGGCGCGCAAGGCATGGTGGCGGGCCAAGCCGCGGACATGGCTGGCGCCGACATCGGTTCGGATCTCATCGCCGTCACGCGCATGAACCGTTTGAAGACGGGCGCGCTGATCAATTTCGCTGTTGATGCGGGGGCGCTGATCGGCGGCGCTTCGGAAGCCGAGAAGACGGCGCTCTCGCGCTATGCGCACGATGTCGGCCTGGCGTTCCAAATGCGGGACGATCTGCTCGACGCCGAAGGCGTCGTCCGTGACACGGGCAAAGCGGTCGGCAAGGACAAGGCGCGCGGCAAAGTGAACTTCGTCACTGTGCTTGGCGCGGACGCGACGCGTGACCGCATCAACATGCTGGCGAGTCAGGCGAAGGCGCACCTCTCGGTGTTCGGCTCACGCGCGCGTATTCTGCTGGATGCTGTCGATTTTATTGTTGAGCGGCGGTACTAGCGGCGCGCGAACACGCCGCCTTCGACAAGCTCAGGCTGACGCTGGAGTGGTCGTGCGGAGGTTGGAAGATGGCGTCACCCTGAGCCCGTCGAAGGGCGACGCCGCGCCCCGTCAATCAATCAACCGCTGCGTCAGATACATGTATTCCAGCGTCCGGCGCCGCGCGGCTTCGCGGAGGTTGGCGTTGGCTTGGTGGCCGCCGTCGGTGTTTTCGTAATAGAGATATGGGATGCCGAGGTCGTCGAGGCGGGCGCCGTATTTGCGCGCGTGACCTGGGTGAACGCGATCGTCCTTGGTTGACGTGTAGATGAACACGGTCGGGAAATCGTCGCGGGCGCGCAGGTTCTGGTAGGGCGTGATCTGCTCCAGAAACGCGCGTTGCTCTGGAATGTTTGGCGACCCGTACTCGCCGACCCATGACGCGCCCGCCAGCAACTGATCGTAGCGCAGCATATCCAAGAGCGGCGAGCCGATGATGGCGGCGTGCACCATTTCGGGATGCTGGTTCAGCATGACGCCCATGAGCAGGCCGCCATTTGAGCGACCAGAAATGCCGAGTCGACGTGGGCTTGTGATGTTGCGCGTCACCAGATCGCGTTCGACGGCGTAGAAATCTTCATAGATGCGTTGGCGGTTCGTCAGCAGACCGGCGTCGTGCCAGGCGGGACCGAACTCGCCGCCGCCACGTATGTTCGCGAGCACGTATGTGCCGCCCTGATCGAGCCAGAGGCGGCCGATGAAAGCGTTGTAGCTGGGCACTTGCGAGAGTTGGAAGCCGCCATAGGCGTAGAGCAGCGTCGGGTTTTGCCCGTTCATCTGCATGTCGCGGCGGCGCACGACGAAATAGGGCACGCGCGTGCCGTCCGCGCTCGTGGCTTCGAATTGCTCCGTCACATAGGGCGATGCATCGAATTGGGCGGGGAGCGCGCGCACGGTGCGGGTGCGCGTGCCGTTGAGGGCGTAGAGCGTCGAGGGTGTGAGGAAATCCTCGTAGGTCGCAAACGCGCGCGCATCGCTGGTTGAGGCGCCGGCGATGTGGACGACGCCGGTTGGCGGCACCTGGATTTGCGCGCCGCTCCACTGACTATTGGCGAACGAGAAGCGCTGCAGGCGGCCGCGCACGTTGTCAAAGCCGGCGACCAAAATCGAGTCTCGCGTTGCTTGGACTTCCTCAATCGATTGGCGCGCGTTCGGAGAGAAAATCACCTCGATCGTTGGCGCGGCGGCGGTCGCGGTCGCGAGCGGGATCGCGAGCAGCGAGCCGTTGGGGTAGGTGCGCCCGCCGATTGTCCATTCTTGCTCGATCGTGACGATCAAGCGGTCATGGAAATAGTCGCGAATCGAGGATTTGCGCGGCAGCGTCAGCCGTTGCGGGCCCTGTGGTGTGATCAGCGAATAAACGGTTTCGAAGAAGGTCTCGCCTTCGACCGCGATGGCGATGTGGTCGTTGCTTTCGTCCTCGAAGGTGGCGACGCCGATGGAAACGTCTGTGGCTTCGCCGCGCATGATTTCGGTGGCGCTGGAAAGCGGCGTGCCGCGGCGCCAGGCTTTGAGGATGAAGGGATAGCCGGACTCGGTCAGCGAGCCTTCGCCCCAATTGGTCGCCACCAGCATGGTGTCGCGGTCGAGCCAGCCGATGTTGGACTTGGCTTCGGGGACGACGAAACCGCCGTCGACGAAGCGGCGCGTCCGCAGATCGAACTCGCGATCGGTGGAGGCGTCGAGGCCGCCGTTGGAAAGCGAGACCATGCAGCGCACGCCGGAGGGATCGCAGTCGGCGCCTTGATAGACCCAGTTTGCGTTTTCCGTACGCGCCAGCGCATCGATATCGAGCACCGTTTCCCAGCGCGGATTGTTGGCCGTGTAGCCGTCGATGCGCGCGCGGCGCCAGATGCCGCGCACGTGATCCGGATCCTGCCAGAAATTATAAACGTAGCCGCCGCGGATTTGACCAAGCGGCAAGCGATCGCGGCTTTCGGCGACTTCCAGCGCCGCGGCGAGGCGCGCAGCGTAACGCGGGTCGTTTTCGAGGATCGGCAGCGAGCGATCATTCTGCTGATGCACCCATGCCAGCGCGCGTTCGCCTTCGACCTCTTCAAGCCAGAGATAAGGATCGGTTGCGGCTTGCTGTTCGCGAGGCGGCGTCGGCATCGGTTCGGGGCGCGACGCGCACGCGCCAAGCGTCAGGCAAACAGCCACAATCTGCGCAACCGAAGCGATCTTCATCCCAGCACCCTTATCGTTTGAGCGGTGCAGACTAGTGATCGGGTCTGTTCGCACAAGGTTGTTCGTCGCATTCGCGCGGACGGCACGACCGCCAATGATTGCATCTGGACCGCCGGCGCCCTCGCCGGCATCCGGTGTTTCAACTGCCGGGAGGTCAGCAGTTTCAACCATGCCGGCGAGGGCGCCGGCGGTCCAGACGTGTATCGACGCCTCGCGCGCAAATGCGCAACGGGTCCAACGGAGCACCCGTGCGCGAACTGCACATCAAGAGACCCGCAACGATGCTTACGTGCGCGAGAGCGGCCACCTGCGCGCGTTCTATCCCGCCTCGCGCGGCCTTCGTGGACGTCAAACGCATTGCCGGCGCTGGCGCGATCCAAGCCGCCTGGACCAAGCTTTCGGCGGGCGATGTGCCGCCGCGGGACGGATTGGTGCTGTCTTTCTGATCTGCGCCGACCTGACGCACGAAAAGAGGCGGGAAAACCATGTTCCGGCCACGGTCTGGGCGTCGCTTTCGCAGGGGAACGGAGCTAGCTTTGGCGCGAGTTTGCAGCGGCTGAGGATCAATGGCGCCCAACACCCCCTTGCTGGACCAGATTAAGCTTCCAGCCGATCTCCGGGAATTGGACGGCAGCCAGCTTGCCCAAGTCTGCGATGAGTTGCGCGCCGAAATGATCAGCGCCGTCAGCCAAACTGGCGGCCATTTGGGCGCCGGCCTCGGTGTCGTCGAACTCACGGTTGCGCTCCACTACGTGTTCGATACGCCGACCGACAAGATCATCTGGGACGTCGGTCACCAGGCCTATCCGCATAAGATCATCACCGGCCGCCGCGACCGCATCCGCACGCTGCGCCAGGGCGGAGGCCTCTCCGGTTTCACCAAGCGCGCCGAGAGCGAATACGATCCGTTCGGCGCCGCGCACGCGTCGACCTCGATCAGCGCTGGCCTCGGCTTTGCTGTCGCGCGCGACAAACGCGGTGAAGATTCAAGCGTCATCGCCGTGATCGGCGACGGCTCGATGTCGGCGGGCATGGCGTACGAAGCCATGAACAACGCCGCTGAGACGACCAAGCGTCTCATCGTCATCCTCAACGACAACGATATGTCGATCGCGCCGCCGGTCGGCGGCATGTCGACTTATCTCGCGCGCCTCGCCGCGACCAAAACCTACCGCCGCATCCGCAAGACCGCGAAGGGCGTCGCCTCAGCGCTCGGCGAAACCATCCACGACATCGCCAAGAAGACCGAAGAGTACGCCCGCACCATGGTGACAGGCGGCACCTTCTTCGAAGAGCTCGGCTTCCACTATCTCGGCCCGTTCGACGGTCACGACATTGACGTGCTCCGCCGCGTGCTCGCCAACGCGAAGGAAATCGACGATCGCCCCGTGCTGATCCACGTCGTCACCAAGAAGGGCAAAGGCTACGCGCCGGCCGAAAACGCCGCCGACAAATATCACGGCGTCAACAAGTTCAACGTCGTCACCGGCGAACAAACCAAAGGCGCAAGCGCGCCGAGCTACACCAAGGTGTTCGCGCAAGCGCTCGTGCGCCAGGCCGAGAAAGACGAGAAGATCGTCGCCATCACCGCCGCCATGCCGAGCGGCACCGGCCTCGATCTCTTCGGCTCGAAATTCCCGGATCGCACCTACGATGTCGGCATCGCCGAACAGCATGCGGTGACGTTCTCCGCTGGCCTCGCCGCCGACGGCATGAAGCCGTTCTGCACGATCTACTCAACGTTCTTGCAGCGCGGTTACGACCAAGTCGTCCACGACGTCGCCATTCAACGTTTGCCCGTGCGCTTCGCTATGGACCGCGCTGGCCTCGTCGGCGCCGATGGCCCCACGCATGCGGGCACGTTCGACGTCGGCTACATGGGTGCGCTGCCTGGCATGATCGTCATGGCTGCCGCTGACGGCAACGATCTCAGCCGCATGGTCGCGACAGCCGCCGCGATCGACGATCGCCCCAGCTGCTTCCGCTATCCGCGCGGCGACGCTGACGGCGTGCTCGGCGCCGATGCCGATATCCCGCTCGAAATCGGCAAGGGCCGCATCCTGCGCGAAGGCACCAGCGTTGCGCTCTTAAACTTCGGCGCCCGCATGGGCGAAGCCAACAAAGCCGCCGACAAGCTCGCCGCGATGGGCCTCAGCACAACGCTCGCCGACGCGCGCTTTGCGAAGCCCCTCGACGAAGATCTCATCCGCCGCCTCGCGCGCGAGCACGAAGTGCTGCTGACGATCGAAGAGGGCGCAGAGGGCGGCTTTGGCGCCTTTGTGCTGCACTTCATGTCGCGCGACGGTATTTTGGATCGCGGCGTCAAAGTCCGCACGCTGACGTTGCCGGACGTTTTCCAAGATCAAGACAAGCCGGAACTCATGTACGCCGCCGCAGGCCTCGACGCCGACGCCATCGCCAACGCCGCACTCCTGGCGCTGGGGCGGGGCGTGAACGAGCAGCGGGCCTGATCGAGGCAGTAGGCAATAGGCAGTAGGGGCGATCGAGCGCGGATCGGTGGGGCGACGGTTTGTACTGACGCTCCTCCCTCACCCTGCCCTCTCCCCTCACGGGGAGAGGGTTCACGCGGGGCCGCTACTGCCTACTGGCTATTGCCCTCGCCGCTGCACGGAACATCAAGCACCCGCACACAGTTGGGTCTCCATCACAGGAGCCCCCAAATGAAATCCCGCACCCGCGCCGCGCTGTTTATTCTTCTTGGCCTCACCGCGCCCCTGGCGAGCGGTTGTGCGCTTGCCGCCGGCGCCGCCGTTGGCGCCGCGGCCGTCGATTACTTCTCGGACGACAACGACGTCTGCAACGGCCCGAACGACGAAGGCCTGCTCGACAGCGATTGCAACGACTAGAGCATTCTCAGAGGGGCAGTGGGCAGTAGGGAATAGGCAGTAGGGCGCCTGCTGCGTGATATTTCCTATTGCCTACTGCCCACTGCCTATTGCCTAATCTCTGTCGCGTCAGCGACGGAGATTCTCATGGCCAAGGGGCAGATGAAGTCGAACAAAGAGAAGCGCAAACCCAAGCAGAACAAGGACGACAAGAAGGCCGCCAAGAAGTAGCGCGCCGCTTTCGTTCGAAAGCTTGCGCCGCCGTCCGCCCACGCGAGACGGCGGCGTTTTGCGTTGGGGGCCCGAACGGCGCCAGGAACTTCCGCGTTTCCCAAAAGTTCCCCATGCTGGCGGGCGAAGCCGTGGCGGGGCCGGAATGGAAGAGCACTTTCAGCGCGACATTGACCGGATAGACGCGAACCCCGCCGTCGCGCGCATCCTCGACGTGGTTTGCACCATGACAGGGATGCGCTTTGCCGCCGTCGCCCGCGTCACCGAAGACCGCTGGATCGCGTGCAGCGTGAAGGATGAGATCGCCTTTGGCCTGGCGCCCGGCGGCGAACTCGAAATCCAAACCACCATTTGCAACGAAATCCGCGACCACCGCCGCACCATCCTGATCGACAACGTCGCCGACAACCCTGATTGGCGCGATCACCACACGCCCAAATTCTATGGTCTGCAATCGTACGCGTCCGCGCCGATCATTCGCGCGGATGGCTCGTTCTTCGGCACGCTCTGCGCCATCGATCCCGAGCCGCACGTTGTCGATACGCCGCAAGTGCGCGCCACGTTCGAGCTGTTCGCCCAGCTGATCGCCGCCCAGCTCGACGCCGTCGAAGATCTCAAAACCGCACGCGGCGAACTCCTCGCCGCCAACGAAGCAGCATTGCTGCGCGATCAATTCATCGCCGTGCTCGGTCACGATCTGCGCAATCCGCTGAATGCGATCGACGCCGGCGCGCGTATGCTGGAGCGCGGCGCGCTCACCGATCAGCAACGCGGCGTCGTCCGTTTGATGCGCGCCAGCACGCTTCGCATGAACGCCCTCGTCAACAATGTTCTCGATTTCGCGCGCGGCCGCCTTGGCGACGGCATCACCTTGGAGCGCCAGCGCGCCAATCTCGGCCCCGCGCTCGCGCAGGTGATCGCCGAGCTGCAAGCCGTGTGGCCCGATCAGGCGATCAACGCCGACATCATCGACACCGCGCCGGTCAATAGCGACATCAATCGCATCGCTCAGCTTGCGTCTAATCTCCTGGCCAACGCCATTGCGCATGGCACGCCGGGACAACCTATAGAAATTGCGCTGCACACCTCGCCCGCCGGCGCTGAACTCGTCGTCGTGAATTTCGCCGCGCCGATTCCACCCGAAGCCGAAGCCCAGTTGTTCAAGCCGTTCGTTCGCGGCGACGGCTCACAAGCGGGCTTGGGGCTGGGACTCTACATCGCAAACGAAATTGCAAAGGCGCACGGCGGGACGCTGCGCGTTGCGAGCGGCGATGGGCGGGTGAGGTTTACGCTGACGCTGCCCGCGGCTTCATAGGCTGGTGTCGCCGCCGAGGCGGCTTTCCGCGAGCGGCAATTGCGCTTCGAGCCATCCGAGACAATCAGCCGGCAAGTTAAGCCGCCGGCACAAATCACGCTGACCGCCAGGCCCGAACAGCGAGTGGTAGTGCAGGGCCTTTATCGGCTCCAGCATTCCGCGTGCGGTGACGTAGCCCGGATTGTTGATCGGGAAGTTGTGACACGGCGGCAGTTCTTGCACGCGTTTGCCCGCGCCCCACGCGGCGAGTGAGAAGCATGCTTGCGAACTGCCCCAGAAACGCGCGCCGCGTCCCGTCACCAGGCCGTGGCCCGAATGCGCTTGTTTGCCCGCGCGCCACGGCATCAATTGCGCCTCGACGGAGCGGCGGAAGAAGTCCTCGGTGCGCTGTAGAATGCCTTCGCTCGTGCGCACGACAAAAAAACCGCCATTGTAACTGGCTTTGATGCGCGCTCCGTCCACTGTTGTGGTGAGAAACGGAATGGCGTCATAGTCCACGTCGCAGAGTGCGCAGAGGGCACGCCAATAGCCATCGTTGGGATCGCCGGGCCCGGTCGTGCACATGCCCCGGGCGTCGACAGGCCGCGCCGCGGCGCTCATGCCGTCTTCGAGCGTCAGGTCGGGCTGGCGGGCGAAGAGGATGTCGCTGTCGAGAAATACGAGCACGTCCGGCGTCATCGCCTCAACGCGTGAGGCCGCATGCACGCGATACGATGTGCCGTATTCCGGCACCGCGCTCGATATGTTCATTTCCAGATAGATCGCGTTCTCATCGGCGAAGGCGCGAAGCGCCGCCTTTGACGGCCGCCGGTCCGCGCGTGGCGAGACCACTATCACCGGTGCGGCAGCGTAGGCGCCCGCAAAGCGGCGGATGCTGCGGACGAGCAGAACCGCCTGGCTCTCCAGCGGACCAGCCTCGGCAATCAAAGCGAACGTAACCACGCGACTCCCGTGCGTCTTACCCAGCTTTGACTTGCCACATGCTCAACCTCGGCGACGACCCGCGTGGGGTGTTACTCACAGGCGCATGCACGGTGACGCGCGGGAAGGCTCAGTTCTCGCGGTTGTTGTCCGGGTCGACGTTGTCGGACGCTTCGTCCAGACCTTCAGCGGTGTCGTTGCGGACTTGCGTGCTGGTTTCATCGACGAGGTTTTCGGCGCGATCCGCGCCCTCTGAAATCGCGTCGCTCGTGCCTTCGGCAAGTTGCACGGCCGTGCGGTCAATTTCCGCGCCGACGCGCTCGGCCGACATGTCGTTATGGACCCAGGCGTAAACGAGAAGGGCAACGCCGCCGATCAGCGCGATCGTCGCCGCCGTGCGGCCGCTGCCGCCATGGCCGGTGGCGTGCGTACCGCCGAATGTGTTGAACAGCAGCGACAGAACGAAGAGGCCAAGGAAGACCCAGAACAAGATGATGGCGATGCCGGTGAACGCCGAAGCGATGCCGCCAAAACCGAACACGGCCGCAACAAGCGCGGCGATGAAGAAACCAATCGCCCAGCCAAGCATGGGAAATTCTCCGTTCAGCAAATCTGATGCCGGTGGAACGTCAGCTACGGAGCGAAGTTCCCGGAGAGTGCAACAAATGTGCTGGGCAGTAGGCAATAGGCAGTGGGCAGAAGGGACGGCGAGCCACTGTCAATTGCCCATTGTCCAATGCCTTGCGCGCGCAGCGCGCTTAAATCGGCATACGCAGAATTTCCTGATACGCGCTGATCACCTGGTCGCGCACGGCGATGACGGTTTGAAGTTGCGTTTCGGCGGCGGCGATGGCGGTGACGACGTTGACGATGTCTGCCTGGCCGCCGGCGACGGCGAGCGATTGCTGTTCGGCCATCGTCGCGCTTGAGCCGGCCTGACGGATGGCTTCCTGGACGAGGCCGCCGAAATCGACGCCTTCGCCGCCTGTCGCCGCGCCGCCGCTTTGCATTGCTTGCGCGGCTTGCTGATAGGCCCGCGCGGCCGAGACTGGATCGATCGCCATCTAATTATCTCCGCAGAAGATCAAGCGCGCGCGAGGTCATCGTGCGGGCGGCTTCAATCATGTTGAGGTTTGCTTCGTAGGCGCGCGTCGCTTCGCGCAAGTCCATCATCTCGACGAGCGTGTCGACGTTCGGCAATTGCACGTAGCCGCGTGCGTCGGCGGCCGGGTGCGCGGGGTTATATTCTTCGCGGAAATCGCTCATGTCGCTGACGGCGCCCGCCACTTCGACGCCGCGCGCGCCGGAGGCAAGCGTGGTGGTTTCGAGCAGCGGGATGCGGCGGCGGAACGGATCTTCGTTCGGATTGACGCCGGTCGAGTTGGCGTTGGCGATGTTCTCGGCGGCGATCCGCATGCGCACGGTTTGGGCGCGCATGCCGGACGCGGCGGCGGAGATCGCGGCGTTGATGTCGGTCATGGATTATCTCCCCGGCGCACGCGCGGCGAGGCGCATGAGCTCAAGGCCCTTCTGGTAAAGCGCGATGCCGGTTTCGAACGCCATCCGCGTCTCGGCGGCGCGCGCCATTTGTTCTTCGAGGACGACGGCGTTGCCGTCGATCGTGGTTTCGCTGTCGTCCCGGGTGACGACCCGCACCGCGCCGGCGCCGCCCCCTGGCTGCATGTGCCCGGCATTGGTCCGCGACATGGTCACGCCGCCGGCGGCGCTCCGCGATGAGATCGAAGCGACCATGCGCTCGAAGCCGGACGTATCGACATCACGCGGCCGGTAGCCGGGCGTCGAGGCGTTGGCGATGTTCTCGGAGATGAGCTGCTGGCGCTCGCTCAATTGATCGAGACGCTGGCGCAGCAATCCGAAGAAAGGTGTGTTGGCGAGGTCCACGATGGTCCGACTCAGGGCTGCAAACTTTGCCTAGTGGATGTGAGTATGGTTAAGCGCGACTTAATTTCGACCGCGAAAATTAAGACCTCGTTTACCAAACCGGCCCAGCCAAGAGCCTCAACTCCAGAATGGAGGCGTTGGTGGATTTGCTGGATTGGGCGCGCACGCTATTCGCGCTCATTGCGACTTTGGCTCTGATTGTCGGCGCCGCTTACGCGGCGCGCCGGCTCGGCATGCTGCAACCGGGCGGGCCCGGCATCAAGCGCATGCGCATCACCGAGACGCTCCTGATCGATACCCGCCGGCGCATGGTCATCGTGCGCGTCGATGAACGCGAACACGTGCTGCTGCTCGGGCCGACCGGCGATCTCATCGTCGGCGACATGGCGGCGAAGGAAACGCCGCCGGCGCCCTCGACGGGGATTGGGGAGACGACGAACTGATGCTGAGTTTGCTCCACCCGTTCCGCGGCCGCCGCGCCTGCGGCGAGCCTGGGACCGATAACTCCGGCGGCTCGCGCGTTCGCTCGGACAATCGTGTTTATGGGCCCCGGACTGGCCGCTTCGCGTCCATCCGAGGATGGGTGATTGTGCTAGCAGCGTCGCTGGCGCTTTCAATGTCGGTGGGGGCGGGCGTTGCGTATGCGGCGGCGACCAATCCGACTTTAAGTGTGAATCTCGGCACTGGCGATGGATTGACCGCGCGGGTGCTGCAGCTTGCGGCGCTGATCACGGTGCTCTCGCTGGCGCCCTCGATCATCATCATGACCACCAGCTTCGTGCGCATCGTCGTTGTGCTCTCGTTGTTGCGGACGGCGATCGGTTTGCAGCAGGCGCCGCCGAACGTGGTGATCGTCTCGCTCTCGCTGTTCTTGACGGCGTTCGTGATGCAGCCGGTCTGGAATGAGGCGTATCAGGCCGGCATCGGGCCGGTGATGAACGAGGAAATGCCGCTGGACGAAGCGTTTCCGCGTATCGTGCAGCCGTTGAAGGTGTTCATGGTGGCGCAGACGCGCCAGGACGATCTGGCGCTTTTCATCGATATGGCGCGTTTGGAAACGCGGCCGGCGACCGCGGAAGAGACGCCGCTGCGCATCCTCGCGCCGGCGTTCATGATTTCCGAGCTGAGACGGGCGTTCGAGATCGGCTTCATGCTGTTCGTGCCGTTCGTGATCATCGACCTTGTGGTCGCGTCACTGCTCATGGCGATGGGCATGATGATGATGCCGCCGGTGACCGTGAGCTTGCCGTTTAAGCTGATCTTCTTCGTGCTGGTCGACGGCTGGCGCCTGGTGGCGGGCAGCCTGATCGAAAGCTTCAACGCCGGGGCGCCGCCCGGCGGATAGGGTCGTCGTTTGGTTGGGGTGGTGTTGCCGATCGCTCTTAGCGTTCGATGCCGAGATCGGCCATCAGCAGGTCCTTG
Source organism: Hyphomonadaceae bacterium (assembly GCA_016791365.1). Classification (GTDB taxonomy): domain Bacteria; phylum Pseudomonadota; class Alphaproteobacteria; order Caulobacterales; family Aquidulcibacteraceae; genus Vitreimonas. The sequence goes on from JAEUMT010000017.1 coordinate 46,362, forward strand.
AAGTTGTCGGCCTTGCGGCCGAACAGGCCCCTGAAGAAGTTAGAGATTGCAGTCAGCATGTGTCGCCCCTTTGGCAGCAGCAGCGCGTTTCCTCGACGTGTTCTACGTTCCGGAACGTCTCGCCGTTCCATGCACGTCCGACACCAGGATGCAGTGGAATCGGTATTTTGGATGCCTCTCGTGCAAACTGAATCCGAGTGTTGCCGCGCAAGCACATTTTCCTGTGCGGAAGTTCACACAACACCGGCTTTCGCAGACGTAACGCCACTCGAAACCTCGCATTAACCAAGTCGGGCCGACCCCTTGATCGAGGGCGGCAGAATTTGCCGACCTAGACGGAGGCCACATGTCCGGCGCGGAAGTCCTCGACATCGGTCGCGACGCAATCTGGATCACGGTTCTGGTCGCCGCAGGCCCCATGATTGTGGGGCTGGTTGTCGGTCTCGTGGTGTCGCTGCTGCAGACGCTGACCCAGATCCAGGAACAGACCCTGGTGTTCGTGCCGAAGATCCTGGCGATCTTTTTCGCCATCCTGCTTTTCCTGCCGATCATGGGCGGGCTGCTGGGCGGCTTCACCACTTCGATCTTCGAACGCATCGCGGCGTTTTGATGAGGAGGGGCAATAGGCAATGGGCAGTGGGCAGTAGGCAGGCGCGCAGTGAACGCGCGGTCCAAACTACTGCCCACTGCCCATTGCCTATTGCCTATCGTCGCGCGGAGCGCGGCGCATGAACCTGACCCTCTATGGCGTCGAGATCTGGGCGACCGCGCTTTTGTTCGGGCGGATTGGCGGCATGCTGATGCTGTTGCCGGGCTTTGGCGAACCGGCGGTGCCGCCGCGCATTCGTTTGGCGTTTGCGCTGGCGCTGGCGATCGGCATGGGGCCGGCGCTTGCCAACAACGTGCCGCAAGCCGCGGACAGTGCGCTCGGCATGGCGTTTCAGGTCGGCGCCGAGGTGTTGATCGGCGTGATGCTTGGCGGCGCGGCGCGGATGCTGGTCTCGGCGCTGGCGACGGCGGGGCAGATCGTCGGCATGGAGATGGGCATCTCGTTCGCGCAGACCGCGGACCCGACGGCGATGGGGTCGGGGCAGTTGATCGCGGTGTTTCTCGGCATCATGGGCGTTGCGCTAATTTTCGCGACCGGCCTTCACCACATGTTTCTGCTCGGCGTCGCCGGCTCATATGAAGTGATTTCGATCGGTGCTTCGCCGCCAGTCGGAGACGCGGCGCAATTGGCCCTTGAGGCGACGGCCACATCATTCCGGGTTGGCTTTCAGATCGCGGTGCCGCTGCTGGTGGCGGGCATGATGTTTCGCGTCGGCATGGGCGTGCTCTCGCGTTTGATTCCGCAAATCCAAGTGTTTTTCGTTGCATTGCCGCTGCAAATCATGGGCGGGCTCGTCGTGTTCGCGCTCGGGCTTTCCACCGGCATGCTGATCTGGCTCGATAGTCTCGAGCGCTATGCGACGTGGTTGAGGTGATCGCATGGCAGCGGATGATGATGAAAAAACAGAAGAGCCAACACAGCGAAAACTCGACCAGGCGCGCGAGAAGGGCGACATCGTCTATTCGCCGGAAGTCGGCAGTGCGCTGTCGCTGGTCGTGCTCACGGGGATCGTTGCGTTCATGGCGGGGCCGATCTCCTCGCAGATGGCGCATGCGTTCATCGGCTTTCTAGCGACGCCTGAACAATTTTCGACGCAGCCGGGCGCGCTTGAGAACATTCTGGGCCAGATCGGGCTGAAGCTGCTGGCGATCTTCGGCATGATGTGCTTGGCGCTTGCCGGCGCGGGGGTTGCGGCGCGCTACATTCAAGACAAGCCGACCTTCACCAGCGACAAGCTGCAGCCGAAGCTGGAAAAGCTGAATCCGTTTGAAGGCTTCAAGCGTGTGTTCGGCAAGGCGGCGTTCGCGACCTTCCTGAAATCGCTGGCCAAGCTTGGCGTTGTCGGCGGCGTGATGCTGTGGGCGATGTGGCCGAAGGACTCGACGCTGGAGAATCTGTCGCTGCTCGATCCCGCGGCGCTGCTGCCGTACGTGCAGGACCGTGTCGTGGCGATGCTGATGGCGCTGGCGAGCGCGTCGGCGCTGATTGCCGTGATCGACTTCGTCGCGACGCGTCAATCCTACATGCAGCGTCAGCGCATGAGCCCGCGCGAGATCAAGGAAGAGCATCGTCAGCAAGACGGTGATCCGATGGTGAAAGCCAAGCTCCGGCAAATCCGGATGCAGCGCTCGCGTCAGCGGATGATGCAGAATGTGCCGCAGGCGAGCGTCATCATTACGAACCCGACTCACTATGCTGTGGCGCTGAAATACGATCCGATCACGACACCGGCGCCGATTTGTCTGGCGATGGGTGTCGATGCGGTGGCGTTACGAATTCGGGAAGTGGCGAACGAGCACGACATTCCGATCGTGGAAGATCCGCCTTTGGCGCGGGCTTTGTTCGCGACGGCGGAACTCGATCAGCCGATTCCGAAGGAACATTACGAGGCAGTGGCCAAGGTAATTGGCTTTGTTATGCGCATGTCGAGGCGGCGCGGCCGTCGGCGCAGCAGTTTATGACTGGAGACGCCCCATGGCGGATGGCTTTCCCACAGTTGGCGGCGATGCCCGTAAGGGCGAATCGGGGTCAATTGGCGACCATATGACCGACCAATCCCAAACTTCCGCGCCGCGTGGCGGCGGACGGCTTGATCCGCTCCAGATTCTGTTCTGGTTTTCCGTGGCCGTTGGCCTCGGCGCGGCAGGCGTTGCGCTGACAGCAGGACAGGCCGTTGGGCAAGCGGGCGCGGTGCTGCTCATTCTGCTCGCGGCCGCGGGTCTGGTGTTGTTCTTCTGGATGTCGCGCGGCGCCGGGCGCCGGGTTGGCGCGTTTCCGGAGCGCGGCGCGATCGCGGCGAACTCGCTGCTGGGCGGGCGCAACGATTTTGCCTTTGTCGAAGCGCTCGACGAAGCGACGCTGATTACCGACGCGCATCTGTCGCCGCTGGCGGCGAACCATGCCTATCTCGATATCGCGGAAGCGGCCGGCATTCTGGGCGAGAGCGATCGTCCGCCGATGATGAGCCGCTTGTTTGGCGCGGACCCGATGCTGTCGGCGCCGATGTTCCGTTTGTCGAAGGCGGCGCAGCTTGGGCAGACGCGGCGCGAGGAATTGCCGGGCACGTCGTCGATAACGGGCAAGCATGCGCGCTACGAAGCGTGCGTTGGGCCGATCCCGGGCGGCCATGTGCTGTGGCGCTTGCGCGAGCTTGGCGCTAGCGAGCAGCGCGAAGGCGGCGATGACGGCCGCCAGCTCTTCCTGGATGACTCGCCGGTTGGCTTCTTCGCCGCGAAGGCGGATGGGCAGATTGCCTATATGAACCGCTCGCTGCGCGCCGTGCTTGGGCTTGGCGACGATCCGCAATTGCTGCGCATCAAGGATATGATCAAGGAAGACGCGAGCCGCCTGATCCGCCGCGATCGGCGCGGCTTTGGGCCGTCCCGCGCGAAGGTGACGCTGAAAGGCGTCGATGGGCAGGAAACGCAAGCCAGCGTGCTGAGCTTCGTGCCGATGGATGACATCGACGGCGCGGTGCGTGGCCTGGTGTTCTTCTCGGACGCGGAGTCGCCGGAAGGCACGGCGCCGGCGCGCGCGGCCGATGTGTCGAGCGCCGATGGCGTATTTGCGCAGGCGCCGTTTGGCGTGGCGGTGCTGGATGGTATTGATCCGGCCTCGGCGGCCGTGTTGGATTCAAATGCGTCGCTGATGGAAATGACGCAAGGGCGGGCGACGCCGAGCGCCGCGTTCGCAGATTTGTTCGACGCTTCGGAAGGGCCGGCGCAATTGGCGCATCGTTTGCGCCAGGCGATGAACGATCCGATCGAAATCCAGTTGGCGACGTCGCCGCCGACGGCGGTGCACGTGCAATTGGCGCGCGGCGGCGATGGCCGGGCGCTGGCCTATGTCAGCAACGTCACTCAGCAGCGTGAGCTTGAGACGCGGCTGGCGCAATCCGAGAAGATGCGCGAGATCGGCGAGCTTGCCGCCGGCGTCGCGCATGATTTCAACAATCTGCTGACGGTCGTGATGCAGACATGTTCGTATCTGCTGCGCCGCCACCCGGTGGGCGACGCCGATTATCCGATGTTGAAGGAGATCGCCGATCACGCGACGACGGCGAAAGAGCTTTCGGAAATGCTGCGCGCCTATGCGCGTCAGCAAAACTTTGCGCGCGAAGTGTTCGATGTCGGCGACTTCCTGGGCTCCAAACAGGAATTGATCCGCCGCGTCATGGGCGCTTCGATCCAAACCGAAATCCGGCATGGCCGCGATCTGCCGTATGTGAAGGTGGACAAGACGCAGCTTGAGCGCGTGGTGGTGAATCTTGCGACGAACGCGCGCGATGCAATGACGCCGAAGGGCTCGCCGATTGCGCGCGACGGCAAGCTGATGATCCGCACGTCGGTGATTGAGGCCGCGTCGGCGCGCGCCATGGGTCACACGCCGATGGAAGACGGCAAGTACGTCATGATCGAGGTTGAGGATACGGGCGGGGGCATCAAGCCGGAGCACGCGGCGAAGATTTTCCGTCCGTATCATTCGACCAAGGAAGCCGGCAAAGGCACGGGGCTTGGCCTTGCGACCAGCTACGGCATCATCAAGCAATCGGGCGGCTACATCTTCTTCACGTCGAAAGTCGGCGTCGGCACGACGTTCCGCATCTTTCTGCCGGAATACACGCCGACGCAGGAAGAACTTGACGAGATCGCCGCGAAGGAGCGCGCGCTGATCGCGCCGCCGCCGAAAGACGTTTCCGGTCGCGGCAAGATTCTCTTCGTCGAAGACCTGGTGCCAGTGCGCCGCGCGACGGTGCGCAATTTGAAAGAGTGCGGCTACGAAGTCGAAGAGGCGGGCGACGGACAGGAGGCGCTGGATATTCTGACGGCGCGGCCGGGCTCGTTCGACATCATCATCTCCGACGTCTCGATGCCGATCATGACCGGCCCCGAGATGCTGCAGGAAGCCGAGCCGGCGATGATCGGCAACGCCAAAGTGCTCTTTCTCTCAGGCTATGCGCCCGAGAGCTTCAGCGACATGCTGGAGAAATATCCGGTGCATTATCTGTCGAAGCCGGTGACGATGGAGCAACTGGTCGGCCGGGTGAAAGAGCTGCTGGCGGCGGCTTAAGGTGAGGCAATGGCCGTAGCTGCGTTGGTTGCTGGCGTTTCGTTGCATTGCTGGGCATCGCATTGCCCGACGGAAACGGATCAGCGTGTTGGCGCGCGGCAAAGGGCCTGCGAGGTGACTGTTTGAAGCACCCGTGCGTGGCGCCGCGCTTCGACAGGCTCAGCGTGACGCCAATCTAAAAGCCGGTGCTGTTGGGCCGTCAGCCCGAGCTTGTCGAAGGCGGAAGGGGAGGCTCGTCCGTGTGCCTCATTGCACTCGGCGTCAGCGCGCCATGATCTTGGCGCGAAATCTTTCGGCGTTTGGGGCGAACTCGAAGGTCGCCGCGGGATCCTGCTCCTTGGCGTAGCGCACGAGAATGGGCAGGTCGTTGAACGACGCTGTCACCCAGCGCTCCAGCAACGGATAAGCGTCGCAATTGACGAAAATCCGGTCGTGTTTGTCCTCATAGGCAATGCGCCAAAGCATATGCGTTTCGTCCTTCTGGTCGTGGCTTTGGCTGACGATTTCGCACGCCTTGGCGCTGCTCGTCACGTCATTTCGCCATTGGTTGCCGCGCGTGGACCGCCCCGGCATGCGCCGGCCGGCGGGACGCCGGCGGTCCATGCGTTAGCGCGCGGCTTTGCTTAGCGTGTCGAACTCTTCTTTGGTGAGTTCGATGTTCGCGGCGGCGGTGTTTTCTTCGAGGTGCTTCACCTTACCGGTGCCGGGGATCGGCAGCATGACAGGGCTGCGCTGCAGCACCCAGGCGAGCGCAATCTGCGACGGCGCGGCGCCCTTGGCTTTCGCGATCTTGTCGAGCACCGAGCCCTGGCGCGCGAGATCGCCGGCTGCGAGCGGATACCAGGGGATGAAGCCAATGTTGTGCGCTTCGCAATAGTCGAGCACGTCTTCGCTTTGGCGGCTGGCGAGATTGTAGAGGTTTTGCACCGTCGCGACGGGAAAGACTTTTTGCGCGGCTTTGATGTCGGCGACGCTGACTTCCGAGAGGCCAGCGTGTGCGATGATACCCTGGTCGAGCAGGGATTTGACCGCGTCGAACTGTTCGTTGGCGGGGACTTTGCTGTCGATGCGGTGCAGTTGCCAGAGCTTGTGTTGCTCGACGCCGAGACGCTTCAGGCTCGACTTCGCGTCGGCGATCAGTTTTTCGGGGCGGCCGTCTTGACCCCAATCGTCCGGCCCGCCGCGCGTGAGCCCGCCTTTGGTGGCGATGAGCAGGTTATCGGCGTAGGGCGAAAGCGCTTCACGGATCAGCTCTTCGGAAATGTGCGGACCGTAGGATTCGGCGGTGTCGATGAAGTTGATGCCGAGTTCCGGCGCGCGCCGCAGTACGGCGATAGCTTCGGCTTTGTCGCGTGGCGGACCCCAGATGCCCTTGCCGGTGACGCGCATGGCGCCGAAGCCCAATCGGTTCACTTCAAATTCGCCGCCGATTTTGAATTGGCCTGAGCGCGCGGCGGGCGTGTTGGGTTGCGACATGGTTGGGGCGTCCTAGGTCGTCGCCGAAGGCGCACACGAAGTGACGCGCTTCCGGGGATAAGGGGGGAGGGTGCGCGGGCATGCGCAGACGACACCTGGGAATGCGTCGCTCCCGCGGCAAGGGCGGTCGCGATGATTGATGTCGATCAGTTGCTCCTGTCCGGCAAGGCCGCGGCCACGCCCGGCAAGTACTGCGCGCCGTAGGGGATGGTGATTGAGCTGCCTTGGAAATCGTCGCCGACTGGTTCGAACCGCCCACCGAGGCAGGAGGCCAGGAATTCCTCGGTGACAGCCGAGAAGGCGCGGTCATTCTCTTCGCGCTGAAAGCCGTGACCTTCGTCGGGAAACAACACGTACGTCACCGGCTGTCCACGTGCGCGCATGGCGGCGACCATCTGTTCGGCTTCCGTTGTTGTGACGCGCGGATCGTTGGCGCCTTGGCCGATCAACAATGCGCCTCGAATTTGCGACGCGAAGTTGATCGGTGAGCGCGCTTGCAGAAGCGTGCGACCTTCGCTCGTGTCAGGATCACCGACTCGCGTTTCGTAGATCACGCGTGTGGATGTCCAGTATTCGGGAATGGTGCTCATCAATGTGATCAGGCTGGACGGTCCGGCGACCGAGATTCCGCACGTGAATTCGCCAGGCGTCATGGACATGGCGGAGAGTGCAGCGTAGCCGCCGTACGAACCGCCGACGATGGCGATCCGGTCTCCACGGCTCAGGCCTCTCCCGATCGCCCAGTTCTTTGCGTCGATCAGGTCGTTCTGCATGCGGGCGCCCCATTCGCCATTTGCCGCGTTGAGAAAGGCTTTCCCGAAGCCGGTCGAGCCTCTGAAATTCACCGACACGACCGCGTAGCCACGATTGGCGTAGAGCTGGAAGAGCGTTCGAAAAGCAAAGCTCTCACGATCCCATGGGCCGCCGTGCACCCAGATGATGGTCGGCAAAGGCGAAGCAGGCATTCCGTCGCCGTCCGGATCGGCGCCTGGCGGCAACATGTAATAGGCTGTCAGCCGAAGCCCGTCGCGGCTCCTGAGTTCGCTGGCGTGCAAAGGCTGCAATGGCAGTGACGCCCATTCCGGATTGGACTGAAACCACACCTGCGCCCGGCCAGTGGATCGATCATAGATGTAGGTGCGCGGCGATGCGTTGGTCGGCGCGACTTCTACAATCCATGTCCGATCATCGAGCGTTTGTGATGTCACCGCGAACGGCTCGTTATGCGCGATTTCGCGCAGGGCGGCGAAGTCGGCCTCGCGCGACCGTTCGGTCACGATCCAATCTGAGCGGAGATCATTGCGCACAATCGCCTGCGCGCGACCGGATCGCGGATGGGTGACGATGCGCGTGAGATCGACGTGATCGTCCGCGGCGACGAGCGTGGCGCCACCAGTGCGCATATCGATGGCGAAGATGGCGGCCGTGTCGCGGCCGCGCGAGTCAGCAAGATACATCGTGCGGTCGTCGCTGGCGAAGCCAAGTATTGTGGTGGTGAGCGCGTCTTCCGGGCGTGCATCGCTCCATGGTCGCCATTGGTGGTCGCGATACTGAAACCAGTGCTTGGCGCCGTCGTCCGTGTAGCGCGTCGCCAGGCGCAGATTGAGGTGTGTATCGGCGACGAAGGCCGCATACTCGCTGTTCTCGAACAGCCGTTCGGTGCGGCCGCTGGAGATATCGATGCGAACCGGATCAAAATATTCCGGGTTGCGGTCATTGAGCATGACCAAAACCGCGCGTGACGCATGCGGCCTTAGCGTGTCGATAATCGCGCGCGAGCCGGCGGGCGTTAGGGCGCGCACGGCGCGTGTGCGCAGATTCAAGGCGTAGAGGCGATCGTTTTCGTCGCCGTTGTTGTCCTGCGTGAACAAGAGGTGACGATTGTCGTAGGCGAAGCGGAAGTCCCGAATGCCGCGCTGCCTGTCATGTGTCACGGCTTCGCCGCGCGAGGGCGCCGCTCGTGGTGCGAGGAAAATGTTGGGTACGCCCTGTTCGAGGCCGATATAGGCAAGCCAGGCGCCGTTGGGACTGATGGCGCCTGACGTTTGTTGCGGCGCGCCCAATTGGTCGCGCGTCAGCAGAGCGTCCTGCGCGTGCGCGGCGAATGGGCCAAACAGCAAGCACGCAATCAACAACAACCACGCTTTTGTCCAACGCATCGGAGTCCTCTCCCGTGTGGACGCCAGGCTAGCGTTGTCGCCGCGCTTGTTTCATGCAAAGTCTGCACGTTGGCGCAGGAATCCTGCGTCCGAACGGACACCGTCGCAATGGATGAACGTGATCGGCAAATTCTCGAGCTGCTGCGTCAGGACGCATGGGTGAGTTATGTGGATCTCGCCCGGCAAGTGCATCTCTCGGCCAGCGCGGTGCAGCGGCGAGTCGAAAGGTTGAAGCGTGAGGGCGTTTTGCTGGGGGCCAACGCGCGCGTCGCACAGCAGCCGGATCAGGCGCGAATGCGTGTTTACGCGCTTGTTGAGCTGATTGACGATCACGAGGCGACAGTGTCGCGGTTTCGCCGTCAGATCGATCGCAACGGCGCCGTGATCGAAGCCCACTACGTGACTGGCGAAGCCGACGTCGTGCTGACGCTCGAGCTTGCTGATATCGGCGCCTATGATGCGTTTGTGCGCCGCTACTTTGGACAATCGTCGCTGGTCAAGCGGTTCAAGACGCTGACCAGCCTGCGCGCTCTGAAGGCTGTGGCTTAGGATCACGCATGTGCCTTATTGCGTTGGCATGCGGGCGCCCTACCTCTGGCCGCAAAAGAGGGATGTCATGAGAAAGCTGATTGTCGTTCAGGATGCGCCGCGGCCGCATTGGGTGGGGGATGGGTTTCCGGTGCGTTCGATGTTCTCGCCGCAGACGCATGGCGCGTTTCTGTCGCCGTTCATTCTTCTCGACTATGCGCCGCCGACCGAGTTTACGCCCGCGCCGCGAAAGCGGGGCGTGGGCGTGCATCCGCATCGTGGATTCGAGACGGTGACGATTGTGTATGCGGGTGAAGTCGATCATCGCGACAGCACCGGCAATGGCGGTCACATCGGGCCGGGGGATGTGCAGTGGATGACGGCTGCATCCGGCATTTTGCATGAGGAGTTTCATTCGGCGGCGTTCACGCGCGACGGCGGCACGATGGAGATGGTGCAGCTTTGGGTGAATCTACCGGCGAAAGATAAGATGTCTCCGCCCGGGTATCAGACGCTGATGGATGGCGAGATTCCATCGGTTGATTTGGCTGACGGTGCGGGGCGCTTGCGCGTCATTGCCGGCGAATACGCCGGTGCGCGGGGGCCGGCGCGGACGTTTACGCCGATCAACATTTGGGATGTGCGTTTGAAGGCCGGCGTGAAGACGAGCCTCGCGCTGCCGGAGGGCCATACACTCGCGGTGCTGGTGCAAAGCGGCGTGGTGAAGCTCAATGATGCGGACCTCGCGCGTGATGCGCAGTTTGCGATCTTCGAACGCGAAGGCGGCGCGATTGCGCTTGAAGCGCACAGCGACGCGAAAGTGCTGATCCTAAGCGGCGAGCCGATCGATGAACCTGTCGCGCATTACGGGCCGTTCGTGATGAATACGCAGGACGAGATTCGTCAGGCGATCACGGATTTCAATGCAGGTAAGTTTGGCGATATGCGCGCGTTTGCTTAGAGCGGCGCCAAAAACGCTCGATGTTCGAGCCAAACCTCAAGGTATGCGCGGCGGGCGCCGATTGGCGTCTCGTCTTCGGCTAGACATTGCTCGATCCGCTGGAGAATACTTAGCCCCATAGCTCGACGTTGATCGAGCGTCGCAACCGACGACGTGCGAACGAAGTCTGGCGCTTTCATTGTCGGGTCTCGCCACGCTGCCAGACGCGTTTCGATTCTTTTCAACTGGTTTGAAACTTCCGCAATCATCAAGTCGAGGCGTTCTTCGTGCGTCATGTCAGGCGTAGAAGGTGCGCTCCAGGACGATCTCGGCGCCAAGTGATGAGGCAGGAGCTCTTTCGCGACGTCTGTTCGGATGGGGTCTCGGTCGCGATACGGCTCTCGCCAATTCATGCGGCGTGACATCTGCACCTCCTCGCGGAGGCAGTAGCCCCGAGTCGTTACCGATTGACCTTCGGCAGCCGCCGCGCGGCGAGGATCGCGAGCTTTTCGCTGGGCGGATACACAATCACGCCGCCATCGGGCGCAGTGACGATCACCATGTTCGGGTCCGGCTTTTGGATCGGGCCCGCAGGGCGCGAGAGGGCGGCCGTCTTCACGCGGAAGGACGTCACCGACTCCAACGTGGCCGGAACGCCGCCGCGCGGGGGAATGGGCGCCAAGGACTGAGCCATCCGACTATCCTCTCCGTTTCTCCCTCGAAATTACTTAACGCGGGCGACGCTGGATAGCGTGGCGCTCAGAGTGGCTGCGGCGTTCGGGCAAAAATCGGCGCTTTCGGCGTCCGGATTTAACCCGTGACCTGCCGAATCCCACCACACCAGCCCTCGGGGCGGCGTCTTGGGTTGCCCGATGTTCCGCTTGTGTTCGTAGAACAAACGCGGTACAAACGATTCATCGGCGGCGTATGGGTCGGTCGATGGCCTTAGAGCTGGACTCGGGGCCAAATGGAGGGCGTGAGAGATGGCATCGAAGCTGAAGCTTGTTGAGGAAGCTGTGGAAACGGACAAGCAGAAGGCTCTCTCGGCGGCTCTGAAACAGATCGACCAGGCTTTCGGCAAAGGCTCGGTGATGCGTTTGGGCGAACGGCCGGTTGTTGAGATCGAAGCGATCTCCACGGGCTCGCTGTCGCTCGATATCGCGCTTGGCATTGGCGGTCTGCCGAAGGGCCGCATCATTGAAATTTATGGCCCGGAATCTTCGGGTAAGACGACTTTGGCGCTGCATTGCATCGCCGAAGCCCAGAAGTCCGGCGGCGTGTGCGCTTTCGTCGACGCCGAGCATGCGCTTGATCCGATCTATGCGCGCAAGCTGGGCGTCGATCTCGACGATCTTCTGGTTTCGCAGCCTGACACGGGCGAACAGGCGCTCGAAATTACAGACACGCTCGTGCGCTCCGGCGCCGTCGATGTTTTGGTGATCGACTCTGTCGCGGCTTTGACGCCGCGCGCGGAAATCGAAGGCGAGATGGGCGATAGCCTGCCGGGTCTGCAGGCGCGCTTGATGAGCCAGGCGCTCCGCAAGCTGACCGCCTCGATCAACAAGTCGAAGACGCTGGTCATCTTCATCAACCAGATCCGCATGAAGATCGGCGTGATGTACGGCAATCCGGAGACGACGACGGGCGGCAACGCGTTGAAGTTCTACGCCTCGGTTCGTCTCGACATCCGCCGCACCGGTCAGATCAAGGAACGCGACGAGGTCGTGGGCTCGGAAACCCGCGTGAAAGTGGTGAAGAACAAGGTCGCGCCGCCGTTCAAGCAAGTGCAGTTTGACATCATCTACGGCGAAGGCATCTCGAAGACCGGTGAGCTGATCGAGCTTGGTGTGAAGGCCGGCATTATCGACAAATCGGGCGCCTGGTACGCGTACGGTTCGCAGAAGATCGGCCAAGGCAAGGAAGCCGCGCGCCGCTTCCTGAAAGAGAACAAGGCGGTTGCGCTGGATATCGAGGACAAAATCCGCGGCAAGTCGGCAGCGGTCGCCGATGCGATGTATTCGCCGCCGACGGACGAGGAAGAAAAAGAAGCCGCTGACGGCGAATAGAGTTTGAGTTTCGCTGGCCGGTTCGGGACGTTTAGCCGACCCGACCCCATGCCCTGGCGCGTTTCGGGCCGGCCGGCGGATTAGCTCTGGAGGAATGGCGATGGAGCCGCGCGTTTCTCTCATTACATTGGGCGTCGGCGATCTGGCCCGCGCGAAGGCGTTTTACACAAAGCTTGGTTTTGCGGCGTCGTCGGTGGGCGGCGCCGAGGTCGTTTTTCTCCATGCAGGCCCGATGGCGCTTTGCCTGTTTCCGCGCGAGAGCCTGGCGTGTGATGCGGACGTGCCGGCCGAAGGCAGTGGTTTCCGCGGCATCGCGATTGCGCACAATGTCCGCCAGAAGGATGAGGTCGATGCGGTGATCGCCGAGGCGGTCAGCGCGGGCGGCTCAGTCGCGAAGCCGGCGCACGATGCGATCTGGGGCGGCCGGTCGGGGTACTTTGCCGATCCGGACGGCCATCTTTGGGAAGTGGCGTGGAATCCGCACTTCCCCTTGTCGCCCGAAGGCGCGCTCACCGTACCGCCGTGAAGCGGGTCTGACGTAAGCACAGGGCTGCCCGCGCTCTCGTGGCGGTTGGCGTTCGCAGGCGCGGTACAATATACCAAGTCAAACTTCGATTTGGCTTGAGAGCAGATGCCCAGCGTCAACGACATTCGTAAGCAATTTTTGGACTTCTTCCACGCGCGCGGCCACGAGCTGCCGGGGTCGTCCTCGCTTGTCCCGCAGGACGATCCGACCTTGCTCTTCACCAATGCGGGCATGGTGCAGTTCAAGAACTACTTCACCGGCGCGGCGAAGCCGCCGTACCCGCGCGCGGCGACGAGCCAGAGGTGCGTTCGCGCCGGCGGCAAGCACAACGATCTCGACAATGTCGGCTACACCGCGCGCCACCTCACATTCTTCGAGATGCTCGGCAACTTTTCGTTCGGCGATTACTTCAAGGAAGGCGCGATCGACGCCGCCTGGTCGCTGATCACGAAGGATCTCGGCCTACCGAAAGATAAGCTGCTCGTCACCATCTATCACGATGACGATGAAGCGGCGGCGCTCTGGAAAAAGATCGCCGGCCTTGGCGACGACAAGATCATCCGCATCGCCACCGCCGACAATTTCTGGTCGATGGGCGATACGGGCCCGTGTGGTCCGTGCTCGGAAATCTTCATCGACCGCGGCGACCACATCTTCGGCGGCCCGCCCGGGTCGAAGGATGAGGATGGCGATCGCTTCCTTGAATTCTGGAATCTCGTGTTTATGCAATACGAGCAATTCAACGATGGGCGGCCGCGTGAGAAATTGCCGAAGCCGTCGATTGACACCGGCATGGGGCTTGAGCGCATCGCCTGCGTGCTGCAGGGCGTGGATTCGGTGTTCGAGACCGATCTCTTCCGCACGTTGAAGGCGGCGTCGCAAGAACTGACAAAGACCAAAGCGGAAGGCGACAAGGCGCCGAGTCATAATGTGATCGCCGATCACTTGCGCTCGTCGTGCTTCCTCATCGCCGATGGCGTCTCGCCTTCGAACGAAGGCCGTGGCTACGTGTTGCGCCGGATCATGCGCCGCGCCATGCGCCACGCGCATATCCTGGGCGCAAAAGAGCCACTGATGCACCGCCTGGCGCCGACTTTGATTGCGGAGATGGGCGATGCGTATCCTGAGCTGCGTCGCGCGCAGCCGGTTATCGAGGCGCAATTGCGGGAAGAAGAAGAACGTTTCCGCCGCACGCTGTCGAACGGATTGCGTTTGCTCGAAGATGAGATACTCACGATTTCGACTGGCACTGGCGGTGTGATGACGATTGGATCGACCGCACCGGTGGCCGGCAATGCTCCAACGTCTAGTACGACGAAGTTCTCTGGCCGCACCGCGTTCAAGCTCTACGACACGTTCGGATTTCCCCTCGACCTCACGCAGGATATTTTGCGAGGCAGGGGCATTGAGGTGGATGTCGCCGCGTACGACGCCGCGATGCAGGAACAACGCGATCAGGGCGCGGCGAGCTGGAAGGGCGCGGACGGCGCCGACAATCCGGCGGTCTGGCTTTCGATCCTCGAACGCACCAAAGGCAACGAATTCCTGGGCTATGGCGCCGAGGGCGGCGACGGCGCGATAACAGCGATCGTCTCCGGCGGCGCTGAGCAGCATGATCTGCGTGAAGGGGCGACGGGCGCCATCCTGTTCGATCGGACGCCGTTCTATGCTGAGAGCGGCGGCCAAGCGGGCGATCATGGCGTGATCAAATTCGCTAACGGCGCTGAGTTCGCCGTCGAAGATACGTTGAAGCAAGCGGGCGCGTTGCATGCGCACGTCGGGCGTCTCGTCAAAGGCGCGGTCAAGGTTGGCGATAAAGCCAAACTTGAGATCGATCACGAGCGCCGCGCGAAAATCCGCGCCAACCATTCGGCGACGCATTTGCTGCACGCGGCACTGCGCAACACGCTCGGGCCGCACGTGACGCAGAAGGGCTCGCTGGTTGAGGCCGATTACTTCCGTTTTGACTTCAGCCATGGGCAGGCGCTCACGGCTGACGAGATCGGCCGCGTCGAAGACGAAGTGAACGCGGTGATCCGCCAGAACGCGGAAGGCGTGATCAAGGAAATGGCGCCGGCGAAGGCGATCGAAGAGGGCGCGCTGGCGCTGTTTGGCGAAAAGTACGGCGACAGTGTGCG
This sequence comes from Hyphomonadaceae bacterium, assembly GCA_016791365.1. Classification (GTDB taxonomy): domain Bacteria; phylum Pseudomonadota; class Alphaproteobacteria; order Caulobacterales; family Aquidulcibacteraceae; genus Vitreimonas. The sequence goes on from JAEUMT010000017.1 coordinate 61,374, forward strand.
CGTGCTGCGTCTTGGCGATGCGCTGGCGCATGACGGCAAGGCGTACTCGGTTGAACTCTGCGGCGGCACGCATGTGAAGCGCACGGGCGATATCGCTGTGTTCGCGATCATGAGCGAAGGCGGCGTCGCGGCCGGCATCCGCCGCATCGAAGGCGCGACGGGCGCGGCGGCGCTGGCGCATTTGAAGGCGCAGGCGGCGTTGGCGAAGGCGATCGCGTCGAACATCAAGGCGCCGCTTTCGGAAGTAACGGAGCGGGTGTCGCAGCTTGCCGATGACCGCCGCAAACTTGAGCGCGAGTTGGCGGACACGAAAAAGAAGCTCGCACTTGCCGGCAATGCAGGTGGCGCGGCGTCCGCCGGTCCGGAGAGCATCGGCGGTGTGTCGGTGCTGGCGCGGGTGCTTGATGGCGTGCCAGCGAAGGAGCTGCGTGGACTTGTCGATGAGGGCAAGAAGTCGATCGGCTCTGGCGTGATTGCGTATATCGGCGTTGAAGACGGCAAGGCGGCGCTTGCTGTTGGCGTCACCGACGACCTCAAGGGCAAAGTCAGCGCCGTCGATCTTGTGAAGGCGGGCGTTGCGGCGGTTGGCGGACAGGGCGGCGGCGGACGCCCCGACATGGCGCAAGGCGGCGGGCCGAACGGCGGCGAGGCGGCAAAAGCGCTCGACGCGATCCGCACCGCGCTGCAAGGCGCGCTGGCGGCGTGAGCGAGATTACGTATCGCGATGCGGGAGCGGCTGATGCGGAAGCGTTAGGCGCGTTCGCGCGGGCGACGTTCACCGATACGTTTGGGCATCTGTATCCGCCGGAAGATCTCGCTGCGTTTGTCGAAGCGAAATATCGCGCGGAGGTGATCGGCGAAGAGATCGCCGATCCGGCGACACGCTATGTGCTGGCGCTGCGCGACGGCGGCATCGTCGGCTATTGCAAGATGGGCGACGTCGACATGGACGTTGATGCGACCGGCGCGCTGGAATTGCATCGGCTCTATGTTGATGCGTCGACCAAGGGCACTGGCGTTGCGAAGGCGATGATGGACGATGCGTTGGCGTGGGCGCGCGGCAAGGGCGCGCGGGTGATGTACCTCAGCGTCTGGGAAAACAATGCGCGCGCGCAGGCGTTTTATCGGCGCTATGGCTTTGAGCATGTGAAGGAACACAAGTTCATGGTCGGACGGGTGGCGGACCGCGATTTTATTTGGCGGCTTGAACTCTAGGCTACGGTGACGTCGCTCTTCGACAGGCTCAGAGTGACGAATATCTTGAGTTGAGAGGTTGCGCAGCGGCGTCGGCCTTCCCCGGATTTAATCCGGGGCTGTCGAACGCGGCAGCGCCGTGACTCAATTCGAGTCAGTAACGTCCCGGAAACCAAATCAGCCGTTTTTGGACGACTCGATTCGGTTGTGGGGACGTCCGGATGACACAGAACGACGCACTGGCCGCTTTTCTTGGGCCAGAGCTTTTTGAGCGGCTCGATTGGGGCCGACTTTCGTATGCGCAACGTGACGCGATTCTCTCCGTGTTCCGAGTCGGATTAGGCGCCGGCGTGCAATCGGGGGCGGTCTCGACGATCGACGCGGTGTTGGCGCGCGGCAAGGTCGTCATTTGTGAAGACGGTTCGCAATGGCAGGCGCGCGAGCGTGACGATGCCGAAATCATCGAGGATTGGGGCGCGGGCTCGCTTGTCGCGATCCATCACCACATGATTTATAAGCTCGATCCTTACCAGGCGGCAGAGGTCGAGTTGCTGCGGCTTTAGGAGCGGCAATCGGAATCCGGCAATCGGAATCCGAACGTTGCATTGGCGGAACGGAAAGGTGCTAGCTTTCCGACTGCCGACTGCCGACTGCCGACTGCCGACTGCCGACTGCCGAGGTGACCAATGTCCAGCTACGAAGCCATCAAACTCGATATCGCCGACGGCGTTGCAACGCTGACGCTTTCGCGTCCCGATCGGATGAACGCGTTCAACGAGCCGATGATGCGCGAGATGATCGCGGCGTTTGATGTGACCGACGCCGATGACAGCGTGCGTGCGGTGATCGTCACCGGCGCGGGGCGCGCGTTTTGCGCGGGCGCGGATCTGGCCGGCGCGGGCGATACTTTCAACTACGAAAAGCGCCTCGCGGGGCGCGGCGAGGAGTTCGCGGAAGATCGGGTGCGTGACGGCGGCGGGCGCGTGGGTTTGCGCATCTATGAAAGCTTGAAGCCGGTGATTGCGGCGATCAACGGGCCCGCGGTCGGCGTTGGCGCGACGATGACGTTGCCGATGGATGTGCGGCTCGCGGTCGAGGGTACGAAGTTGGGCTTCGTGTTCGCCAAGCGCGGCATCGTGCCGGAGACGTTGTCTTCGTATTTCCTGCCGCGGCTGGTTGGCGTGTCGACCGCGCTTGAGTGGACGATGACGGGCCGCGTGTTCACGAGCGAGGAAGCCAAAGAACGCGGACTGGTGCGCTCGCTGCATAAGGCCGATGAGTTGCTGCCGGCGGCGCATGCGCTGGCGCGCGAGATCGCGGACAACACGTCGCCGGTTTCGGTGGCGCTGGCGCGGCGGATGATGCTGGACATGCTGGACGCCTCGCACCCGATGGAGGCGCACCGGCTGGAGAGCCGATTGATGGTGGCGCGCGGGCGGGCCGGCGACGCGAAAGAAGGGGTGACGTCGTTCCTGGAAAAACGCGCGCCGGTTTATCCGGACAAGGTTTCGAGCGACATGCCGCAGCCTTATCCGTGGCGGCCGACGCCGCCGTTCAAGGGCTAGTGCCTGCGTCGCGCTTCGACAGGCTCAGCGTGACGCAATTCTGGCATCGAGCGCAATTCTACCACCGGGGTCAGCCTGAGCTTGCCGAAGGCGGGAAAGGTTCAGCGCCGATACTGAATGAAGCCGAGATGGCGCGCGACCTGGTCGTAGAGCCTGCGCGCGACGGCGTTGCTTTCGTGGGTCAGCCAATAGACCCGCTCGCACTTGCGTTTATCTGCGATGGCATAGACTTCTTCGATGAGCGCGCGGGCGACGCCGTGTTTGCGGGCGGCGGGTGCGACGAAGAGATCTTCGAGGTAGCAAAAATCGCCGATGGCCCAGGTGCCGCGATGGAAGACGATGTGGGTGAAGCCGAGAAGGTCGCCCATGTGATCGGCGGCGACGAGGGCTTGCATCGGCTCATTGCGATCGAAGAAGCGCTGCCAGGTCGTTTCCGTGACTTCGGGCGCGACGGCCGATTCGTAGAACGCGATGTAGCCGTCCCAGAGTTGCTGCCATTGCGCGCGATCGGTGGGGCGGATGTCGCGGATGATCATTTGCGCACCTCGATTGGCGCTTCGACTTCGAGTTTGACGGCTTCGGCTTCGCCGAGATCGTCACGCGTCATGAAGAATGTGCCGGACCAGCCGCTTGCCACGATCCAGCGGCCTTCGATGCGGGTAAGATTCTCATCGACAGAGCCTTCGTAGCGGATCGAGTGGCGCGCGCCTTCCTCGCCGTGGTTGTAGAATTTCACGAAGGTCACCGCGCTGCCGTCCCGCGCGCCGTCTATCTCACCGTAGAGAACCGCGTCGGTTGTGTTGAGAAACTCGTTTGGCTCCTGCGTTGCGCCGATGAATGCGCCCGCGGTTTCTTCGATTTGCGCGTTGAAAACGGTTTCCTGACCGTTGTCGGGATAACGATAAGCGCCGCTCCAGCTGCCGGTGAGCGAGGAGCGGCGCTTTGACGTCATGCCTTGGCCATCGCCGCGTCGACGTTGTCGGCGATCGCGTCGAGGAAGCCCTCAGTGGTGAGCCAGGTTTGGCTGTCGCCGACAAGGACGGCGAGGTCCTTGGTCATTTTGCCGGACTCAACCGTGTCGACAGTGATCTTTTCCAGGAGCAGTGCGTAGTCGATGAGCTTCTGGTTGCTGTCGAGCTTGCCGCGATGGGCGAGGCCGCGCGTCCAGGCGAAGATCGAAGCAACGGAGTTCGTGCTTGTCGGCTCGCCCTTTTGGTGTTGGCGATAGTGGCGCGTCACGGTGCCGTGCGCGGCTTCCGCTTCCATAGTCTTGCCGTCGGGCGTGATCAGCACGGAGGTCATCAGGCCGAGTGAGCCGAAGCCTTGGGCGACGGTGTCGGATTGGACATCGCCGTCGTAGTTTTTGCAGGCCCAGACGTAACCGCCAGACCACTTGAGGGCCGAGGCGACCATGTCGTCGATCAGGCGATGCTCGTAGGTGAGCTTGCGCTTCTCGAATTCGGTTTTGAATTCGGTGTCGAAGATCTCTTGGAAGATATCCTTGAAGCGGCCGTCATAGGCTTTGAGGATCGTGTTCTTGGTCGAGAGATAGACCGGGTAGTTTTTCAGGATGCCGTAGTTGAACGAGGCGCGGGCGAAGTCCTTGATGCTTTCATCAAGATTGTACATCGCCATGGTGACGCCCGAGCCCGGCGCCTTGAACACTTCCTTCTCGATCACCGTGCCGTCGTCGCCGACGAACTTGATGGTGAGCGTGCCTTTGCCTGGGAAGCGGAAATCGGTGGCGCGGTATTGGTCGCCGAAGGCGTGACGGCCGACAACGATGGGCTGCGTCCAGCCTGGCACCAGGCGCGGCACGTTTTTGCAGATGATCGGTTCGCGGAAGATGACGCCGCCAAGGATGTTGCGGATGGTGCCGTTCGGGCTCTTCCACATTTCTTTCAGGTTGAATTCTTTGACGCGCGCTTCGTCCGGCGTGATCGTCGCGCACTTCACGGCGACGCCGTATTGTTTGGTGGCGTTCGCCGCATCGATGGTGATTTGATCGTTGGTGGCGTCGCGGGCTTGGACGCCGAGGTCGTAATATTTCAGGTCGATGTCGAGATAGGGGTGGATCAAGCGCTCCTTGATCGCCGCCCAGATGATCCGGGTCATCTCGTCGCCGTCCATATCGACGACCGGATTGTCCACTTTGATCTTCGCCATCGTATTGCCTCTCGCGCCTCAACCGGGGAATTTTGCGCGTGAGTAGCAGCTTGGCGGCGGGGCGCAAACTGTGGCGGGACGCCTCTAGTTGCGGGCTTGTGAGATGCCGTCGAGTTCGGCGGCGCTCAGGATTTCGTATTCGTCGGCGCGGAACGTGGCGACGGCGTCAAGCGGCACGCCGGGGTTGCGTGGAAGAGCACGCGGGCGGGCCCGTTGGGCGCGAACGAGGTCGATCGCGGCGTTGGCGTCGGCGGCGGTCGGCTCGGACAGGGTCGACGGGAGGTTGGGGGACGTCTGTTGGGTGCGCGGCGTCGTGGCGGCGGGCGTGGGCGCTTGAGCCACCTCAGGCGCGAGCCAGCTTGCGGCAAAGACAGCAATGATCGCGACGGCGAGCAGGCCGAAGTGTCGCGCGGTCCATGACCACGCGCCGGCGCGCTTGCGGCGCGGCCTCGTATGCTGAATGACGGTTGCGGTCATGTCCCGATACGGCCTCAACCGATGACACGCGCACGAAACATGCCGCCTCCGATCGAGGACGCATGGCCGGCCGTGTGTCTTGTGCGTCCCCAGATGGGGGAAAACATCGGGGCGGTGGCGCGGGTTTTGTTGAATTTTGGCTTGATTTCGCTGCGCCTGGTCGCGCCGCGCGATCGCTGGCCGAATCCAAAGGCAGAGCAGGTCGCGGTGGGCGCGGACGTGGTGTTGAAGAACGCCAAGGTCGAGTGGAAGCTCGAAGACGCGTTGGCGGATGCGACGCTTGTTCTTGCGGCGACAGCGCGGCCGCGCGGCTTGGAAAAGCCGGTGTGGGGCCCGCGCGAAGCGGCTTCAAAATTGCGCGCCGCGATCGCCGCGGGGGAGCGGCCGGTGGTGATGTTCGGGCCGGAGGCTTCGGGCATGGAGACCGATGAGATCGCGCGCGCGGATGCGATCCTGACGCTGCCCGTCAATCCGGGATTTGCGTCGCTTAATCTGGCGAATGCGGTGGCGGTGTTTGCGTATGCGTTCGCAGAGGCGCGCCAGGAGACGGACGCGCCCTCATGGTTTCGTTTGGATAATCCGCCGGCGACCCAGGAGGAGTTGGAGGGGATGTTCAACCACCTTGAGCAAGAGCTTGAACATGGACGGTTTTTCCACCCGATCGACAAAGCGCCGCTGATGAAGCGCAACCTCCGCGCGTTATTTTTGCGGGCGCGGCTGACGCAGCAGGAGGCGCAGACGATGCGCGGCGTGATCAAGGCGCTCACAATTGGGCGCGGCGGCCGCAAGAAGGATGACGCTTAGGAATAAGGGGCTTTACCCGCCCCGGGGGAATTGCTTATCCACAGGGCGGGGACGTTCAGGAGCGCATGCTCAAACCGAAGCGAAAAGCGCGATCGCCGCAGGCAGACGCAAGCGCGCAGTCGCGCGACCTCGCGCCTTGGGGCGGCGAGGAAGTCAACGTTGATCGCTTTTGGGCGGAGAGCTGGATCGATCTGCTGAACCGCCAGCGTTGGATGTCGCGGCGCCTCAAGCTCGATGCCGCGCCCTGGGTCGTCGATCAGAACGCCGGCATCATCCAGTTCGAGCGCAAGGACGGCGCGGTGGTGACGGCGCCGGTGCAGATCATCGGCGCATGGAATCCGCGCACTGAGATTTTCCGCTGGGGCTGGGATCATCCGATGGTGGTGCAGCGTCTGCGTAATGATGCGGAGCGCACGCGCTGGTTCGGCGACAAGCATGGTATCGACGAACTGACGCAGCGTTGGCTGAAGATGGATGAAAAGGGCGCCTGGCACATGACGGCGTTGGCGATGAAGGTGAACGGCTCGCATGGCGTTTATCGCGCGCCGACAGAAGGGCCGGTGATCTTCATGACGCTCGGTGAGCCGAAGGTGAAGAAGTAGCTTCTATGGACTACCGGCATGCGCCGGTGTTGGCCGGCGGGACGCCGGCGGTCCATATTGGTCAGGCGCGGGAGGCGGCGAGCTTTAGGCCGAAGGCGATGAAGAGGCCGCCGGTGACGCGGTCGAGGGTCTTGATGACATTGGGCCGGCGGAGCGCGCGGCCGAGCGGTGCGGTGGCGGCGGTGAGCGACGCAAACCACACGACCGAGAGCGCAATGTGCACGAGCGCCAGCAGGAATGAGTACGCGGCGACGTTGGCGCCGTGGGGGATGAATTGCGGGAGGAAGGTCACGTAGAAAACGCCGACCTTCGGGTTGGTGATGTTGGTGAAGAAGCCGGCGCGCATGGCGGCGAAGCCTTTGGCGGCAGCGGTGTTTTCTTCGGCCCAAGCCGTGCGCGGCTTCCACAACATCTTGACGCCCAGCCACACGAGATAAGCGGCGCCGATCCACTTCAAGACCGTGTAAGCGAGCTCCGACGCTTGCAGAAGCGCCCCAAGGCCGAGTGACACGGCGCCCGCCCAGATCAGGCATCCGATAGAAATGCCGATGCCGGCGAAGAGCGCTGAGCGCGGACCTTCCGTCGCGGCCGCACGCAACACCATCGCTGTATCGACACCGGGCGTGATGGTGAGGATCGTTGCAGCGGCGATGAAAGCTAGGAAAAGCGCGGGATCGAACATGCTTGGTTGGCTCAGCTATGCATACTGCGCGCCACGCGCGGCGCTTTCGCATGAGTATAAATGGTTCCGCGAACAAGTGCAGGGCAGCGTTGCCGCTTTGGGCGTCTGGCGCGCCGCTTTTGTGGGCTAAAATCAGGGCTTCCGGACAGTTGACCTAAGGCGCGTCTCGTAAGGGGCGAACACGCACGGCTAATTCGTCCACCCTGGGGGCTCGCTTGGCTTACGACTACTTCGATCCGCGTTTGATGCCGCAACGCTCGCCGTTGGCAATGCCCGTGCAAGCGGTTGATGGGCGCCTTTCGCGCGCGCGTGGCGCGGGGCCGGCAGGCATTTGGCTGCGACGTGTCGCGTTGCTGGTGGCGACATTGGTGCTGACGGCGGCGGCGTGGACGGCGCCGTTTGAATTGTTCGCGGGCGATGGGCTGACGCCGTTGGAATTGGCGGGGCTGGTGTTGTTCGGGCCGCTGTTCATCGGCATTTCGTGCTGGTTCTGCAGCGCGCTGGCGGGCTTTGCGCTGATGCTGTGGAAGCCGCGTTCGTTTTTGCGGCTGGAGCACATCGGCAAGCCGGCGCGGATGCCGCGCGTGGCGATGCTGGCGCCGATCCGCAATGAGGATGTCGCGGCGGTGGTCGCGCGACTGGCGGCGATGGATGCGTCGCTGGCGCGGACCGGGCAGAGCGCGTCGTTCGATTTTTTCATTTTGAGCGATACCAGCGATGATTTGATCGGCACGCGTGAGCATGCCGAGGCCGCGCGTCTGGCCGCGCATAGCGCGAGCGCGTTCTACTATCGCCGCCGCAGCAACAATGCGGGGCGTAAGGCCGGCAACATCAATGACTGGGTCCGCAATTACGGCGGCGCCTATGATCATATGATCGTGCTCGACGCCGACAGCGTGATGAGCGGCGAATTGCTTGTTGGCCTCGCCTCGGCGATGGAGGCGCGGCCGGACCTTGGCGTTTTGCAGACGACGCCGATGGGTGTTGGCGGCGAAACCTTGTTTGCGCGCCACTTGCAGTTCGGCATTCGCTTGTATGGGCGCGTGGCGACGGCGGGCGTGGCGTGGTGGACGGGCAATGAGAGCCTCTATTGGGGGCACAATGCGATCGTGCGCGTCGATGCGTTCGCCGACAGTGCGGCGCTGCCGCGCTTGCGGGGTGCGGCGCCGTTTGGCGGCGACATTTTGAGTCACGACGTCGTCGAGGGTTGGTTCATGCGCCGCGGCGGCTGGGGCGTGGCGATGGCGCCGATGCTCGATGGCTCATACGAAGAGTGCCCGCCGACTTTGGTCGATGAAGCGGTGCGCGACCGGCGCTGGTGCCAGGGCAATCTGCAGCACTTGGCGTTGATCAACGCCAAGGGTCTGCATTGGCTGGCGCGTGTCCAGATTGTGATGGCGGCGATGGTCTATGCGGCGGGGCCATTGTGGTTCTGCTTCATGGCGACCGGGGTTGCGCTGCGTGTTCAGCAGGGTTTTCCGGAGGCGGGCGAGCCGTGGTTTGGCGGCAGCGCCGAGCAAATCTTCGAACTCCACTGGAGCATCGTGCTGACGGTGGTGATGCTGTTCGGGCCGAAGGTGATGGGCGCGGTGCTGATCCTGATGGATCCGGCCGAGCGGCGCGCGTTTGGCGGCGTTGGTTCATTGGCGGCGGGCTTCGCGGCGGAGTTCGTGATGTCGGCGCTGCTGGCGCCGGTGCGGATGCTGATTGCGTGCCGCGCCGTGCTTGAGGTCGTGTGCGGCATCGATACGGGCTGGAATGCGCAGCGTCGGAGCGCGTCACGCGCGACGTTGGCGGAAGCGTGGGCGGCGTATCGGACGCCGACTTTGGTGGGCGCGGCGTTGCTTGTGATCGCGGCGCCGTTCTCTGATCTGGTGATCTGGATGGCGCCGATCATTATTGGTCTCGTCTGCTCGGCGCCGATCGCGATGGTGACGTCGAGCGCGGCCGCTGGCGATTTCGCGCGCCGCCTCGGCGTGTTCGTGACGCCGGAGGAGATCGAAGCGCCGATGCCGGTTGATCGCCCGATCGCGGGAGAAGTTGTGCCGGAAGAGGCGGCGACGTACGCCTGATAGGGTGTTGGCGTCATGCTTCGACAGCCCCGGATTAAATCCGGGGATGACGCCAATTCAAGCGCCTGTGCGATTCCCACTAGCGTCAGCCTGAGCCTGTCGAAGGCGGGATGTCGTGCGCGGTCGCTGCGCGCTTGGAAGCGCGCGGTCCAACCTGTCGGCGGTGTGCGCGCGTTACTCTACTAGCGCGCCGACCATTTCGTGGCCTTCGCCGCCGAGGATTTCGAGTTGGGTGATTGTGCCTGGTGCGATTTCTTCGTCGTTATCGACGTAGGTGACGCCGTCGATTTCGGGCGCGTCGGCTTTGGTGCGGAAGGCGTAGGCTTCGGCGTCTTCGTCCCAGCCGTCGCAGATGGCGTCGACGGTTTTGCCGATCATGGATTGGAGGCGCCGGTGGGCGAGTGCGGTTTGCACTTCCATGAAGCGATCGTAGCGCTCATCGACATCGTCCTGATCGACGTGGCCGGGCAGATCGCGTGAAGGCGCGCCATCGACGTTTTCGTATTTGAACACGCCGGCGCGATCGATCTCGGCTTCTTCGATGAAGTCGAGCAGGGTTTCAAAATCGTCTTCGGTTTCACCGGGGAAGCCGACGATGAAGCTCGAACGGATCGTGAGGTCTGGGCAGATCTGGCGCCACTTCTTGATACGATCGAGGACTTTGTCCTGGTTCGCGGGGCGGCGCATGGCTTTCAGCACGTTTGGTGAGGCGTGCTGAAACGGGATGTCGAGGTACGGCAGGATTTTGCCTTCGGCCATCAGGCCAACGACTTCGTCGACGTGCGGATATGGATAGACGTAGTGGAGGCGCACCCAGGCGCCTAAGTCGCCAAGCTCATTGCAGAGATCGTAGAATTTGGCGCGGACCATCCGGTCCTTCCATTTGCTCTCGGAATATTTGACATCGACGCCGTAGGCTGACGTGTCTTGGCTGATGACGAGCAGTTCTTTGACGCCGGCTTTCACCAGGCCTTCGGCTTCTTTCAGCACGGCGTTGGCGGGGCGCGAGACGAGGTCGCCGCGAATGGACGGGATGATGCAGAAGGTGCAGCGATTGTTGCAGCCTTCGGAAATCTTCAAATAGGCGTAGTGGCGCGGCGTGAGGCGGAAGCCGCCTTCGGGCACGAGGTCGACTTTCGGATCGTGCAGCTTCGGTAGGTGCGTGTGCACGGCGCCGACGACGGCTTCATATTGGTGCGGCCCGGTGACTTCGAGCACTTTCGGGTGCGCTTCGCGGATGAGCGACTCTTCCTTGCCCAAGCAGCCAGTGACGATGACCTTGCCGTTCTCGGCGATGGCTTCGCCGATGGCGTCGAGACTTTCGGCTTTGGCGCTGTCGAGGAAGCCGCACGTGTTCACAACGACGAGGTCGGCCCCTTCGTAGGAGCCGCTGAGCTGATAGCCCTCGGAGCGCAGGCGCGTGATGATGCGCTCGCTGTCGACGAGGGCTTTGGGGCAGCCGAGCGAGACGACGCCGATGGTGGGGGCTTTTGCGGACATTGAGGGCGGGCTCATAGCGCAAAGCGGGGCTTTTCCCAAGCCTCCACGCGGATCGTTGTCAGTAGTCAGTGCTTGCGGCTAGATGCTTGCGGGGGAGATGGAATGCGCTTCTTTCGTCAGATCGGCGATCTCAAGGGCTGGAAGCGTTTCGGCTTCGAGGTCGCCATCATCGTCTTTGGTTTGGGCATTACGCTCATCGCCCAAGACCTGATCTCCAACGCCAACCGCGCTCGCGCCACGCGTGAGGCCACCGATGCGGTCGAGGTCGATCTGGTCATGCTGTATCTCCACTCGAGTGAACGCCTCGCCGTCGAGCCATGCAGACGCGAGCAGTTCCGCGCGCTTGCCGATCGGCTTCAGCGCTCCGATGGCTATTGGACCGCGCAGATTCCCGCGAGCATCAATCTGCACGCCGACACGATGGTGCTGCCCCGCGTGCTGCGCTCGCCGCACCGGCCCTGGTCCGATGCGACATGGCGCGCGCTGCTCTCCAGCGACGCCGCGATCAACATGGACCGGCAACGCTTCACGCACATAAGCTCGATTTTCTCCTCAGCGCAGATGCTTCGCGACAGGCAGGTCGCCGCATTCGACCTCGCGGGGGAATTGTCGCATCTGTCGATATCGGGTCCGCTGGATGCCGCGCAACGGCGCGACACATACGCCATCCTCAGTCGGCTCGCGTCGATGGAGGGCATCATGACTGTCCATGGGCGACAAGTGCACCAAGCGCTGACGGAGATCGAATTCCACAACGAGCAGCGTTTCATCCGCTTTACATCGGGCGATGTGGACCTGGCCGATTTCATCGCCAAGGATGTCGAAATATACGGCACATGCGTGGATACCACGCAATTCCAACCCTTCATCGACGATCTGAATGCAACAACCGGCATGAACTTCACGCTCGCTTCTCCGAGCACTGCGCCATGATCCTCCGCCGCATCATTGCGCATTTCCGCAAGCAAGAATGGACCGCGATCGGGCTCGATTTTCTGATCGTGGTGCTTGGCGTGTTTCTCGGTTTGCAGGTGAACAACTGGAACGAAGCGCGGGCGGCCAGCCGGCAGGAGGCCGTTCTCATCGTCCAACTCGCCGGCGACCTGCGCAGCATGCGCGACTCATTTGTCTTCGCAGACACCATAGCCCAAAGGACGCATGACGGCTGGGTCGCCATATTCCGCGCGCTTGAGTCTTGCCGGCCGATAGAGGCGGACCCGGCGCTCGTTCAATATGCGCTCGCCCGCTATCAACGCACCAGTGTGGTGAGCGTTCAACGGACCGCCTATGACGAGATGACATCGCTCGGCATGTTTTCGCGTTGGTCGAACAGAGAGCTGAAGGATGATGTCGCCCGTCTCTACGCGCTCATCGAAGCGGACAATCAAGGCGCGTTGGGAGGGCGTGCGGACCAGTTGGCTGCGGGCAGGATCATGTGGAGGTCCATCGCCTTTTCGTTTGCGAGCGATTCCGTTGAGAGCATCGATCGGGACGCTGGAGAATTCGACTCATGGGTTCGCGCCGAGTTCGATCCTCTCGACCATTGCGAGAACCTAGAGCTTCGCGGTGCGGTCTGGGAGATGGTCGACCTGAACAGGGATTGGCTGATCCGCAGCGCGACGACCGTTGAGCAGATCGACAGCCTCTTGCAGCGCCTGCCGCCGCCGGAGCGCGCCTCATGATCCTGCGCCGCTTTGCCGAAGCCTTTCGCAGGCAAGACTGGTTGACCGTCACGGTCGAGACGCTGATTGTGGTGCTCGGGGTTTTTCTTGGTCTGCAGGTCAACAATTGGAACGAATCCGAAAAGGCCCGCGCTGACGAGCGGGTGTTCCTGCAGCGTCTTCATGACGACGTGATCGAAGCGGAAGCTAGGAGCGCACGCCTGCGCGAACGACGTTTCAGGCAGCGCGACGGCATCGTCGAAGGGATGGCAGTACTGCTCGGGCAAAGAGAGCGGCAAATTCTCACCGATGAGGAGTGCGCGTTCATCGCCTTCAGCCATGATTATGTGCTAACAGCACCCGAAATGCCGTCGTTCAACGAACTCCTGAGTTCGGGAAGGCTCGACATAATCCGAGACAGACAATTGGTCAGCGATCTTGCCAATTCCAGCAAGCGCTCGAAATTCTCTCCTATTGGCGTAGTTGGGGCACTCGCGACCAGCACGCGTTACCGGACAAATATCCGGCGCTGATTCAGGTGGAATCCTACTACGATGAGGCCCGGGGAGAAGTCTGGACGCGCGCTACCTGTGATACGAACGCCATGCGGAGAGACCAGCGCTTCCTGAACAACCTCAGCGAAAACGCAGATACATTCGATGGGTTTGTGCGAGATGCGCTGGCGCCGTGGAACACTCGGCTCACGGCGGTTCACAATCGCCTTGATGAGATGCTTAGCGTCGAACACGCGGAATGAACGGCCGCATCGAGAGATGCGTTTACGATCGAGCGAGTGAGCCGGTCGTCGAGCTCTGTGCAACGGCTTACGTTGGCCCGGGTCGGGCGTTCAGCTGGCACTCGCCCACTTTGGCATATCGCCGCGAAGTCCTTCATGCTTTAGTTCCAGCAAACTGGGGGAAGTCCAGATGCTCCTGCGCCGTGTAATCGCGCACCTGCGCAAGCAGGAATGGACGGCCATCGCGATCGATTTTGTGATCGTTGTCGTCGGCGTCTTTGTCGGCTTGCAGGTCAACAACTGGAACGAGGCGCGCCTTGATAGGCAGCATGCGACAGCAACATTGGCGCGCCTTCAAGAAGAGTTCGAAGCGATTGACGCAAGTCTGGTGACATCGGTCCAGCGCCTGGAGCGGTCTACGCGAGCGAGCGGCATCATCATTGAGGCAATACGTCGAGGAGACCGCCCCGATGACGACGATGCATTTATGGGGCAATTGGCGCTCGCGAACACCCTTCCCGATGTACCCCCCGCTTCGGCCACCTATGCCGAATTGGTTTCGACGGGCGGTTTGACGCGGATTTCCGATCCCCGATTACGCTCCGCACTAACGCGCTACGGCGATGCGGCGGCCTGCTACGCATCAAAGTTCGAGATGAGTTACGCGGCAATATTTGATCCGCGTTCTGGGTTCTTGCGGGCGGTTCATTGGAGCACCGATCCGAGCACCTGGCGGGGGAGCAACGCAATTGTCAGCTATGACTGGGCCAGGCTGAAAGAGTCCGAGGGCGAACTCCAAGCTTGGCAGTCCTACCAATTCGACATCAGTGGATGCGCTCGTCGTCAGCATACTGAAGTGCGGCTCGTGATGTCCCTCCTGGAGCAAGTGAGGCGCGCTTCTTCCGAAACGGGTGGCGCGCAATGATCCTCCGCCGCATCATCGCGCATTTCCGCAAGCAGGAATGGACAGCGATCGCGATCGATTTCGTGATCGTTGTCGTCGGCGTCTTTGTCGGCTTGCAGGTCAACAACTGGAATGAGGCGCGCGCCGAACGTGCGGAGGAGTATGGCTATCTCGTACGCCTTCACGAAGACCTGACGCGAAGCATCTCAACAATTGAGCGCACTGTGGGGATGTTGGAACGGCAAGCCGCTGGGCAAACGGTTTTTCTCGACGCGCTTGCGCAATGTTCAGTGCCGCCGGATTCACGCGACGAGATCGAATATGCGATTTCCACCTTGGGCTATATAAACGCTCCAATATTTTCGAGCAGAACCTATGACGAGCTCACCTCAAGCGGCGCCTTCGACATAATTGAAAACGAAGACATCAGGACCGGCCTTTCAGACGTCGTCAGAAGGGTCGGGCACCTAAATCACACCGTCGAAAATATTTATCGTTTGACCGAGCATCACCGTTTTACCGTGGAGGAAAACGTTCTGTTCACAAACATACGACCCTTCGATGATTTCGGGTCGACGGCCTCTGTCGAATACGACATCGGCGAATTGTGCAGAGACCGGAAGATCGCCTCGGCCGTTTCCGCAATCAGGCTGCAAACGATGGATCGTTTCTACGCCTATCAGGCGCTCGCTACCCTATATCGAAGATTGCCGCCAATGATCGAGGGGGAGATCGCTGAGCGATGGGGCGTAGATCTGGGCGCGGCGGCGGAGGAAGTGCGATGATCCTGCGCCGCACCGCCGAAGCTTTCCGCAGGCAGGACTGGTTCACCGTCACCATCGAAACACTGATGGTGGTGCTCGGGGTTTTTCTTGGTCTGCAGGTGAACAATTGGAATGAGGCCCGAGGCGAAGCGGAGCGGTCGCGGGAATATCTGTCACGCATACGCGCCGAGTTGGTCGCGGACATGACCGAGCTGGAACGGCACAGAGGCCTATGGCAGACGGGCGCCAGCGAGGGCTACGTGGCGATCAGCTACGCCGAGACGGGCGCGCGCGCTGGCGCAACGGACTGGGAAATCCTGCGGGCCTTCCTTCATGCCAGCCAGTCTTTCCAACTCTCGTTCGTTGACACGACGTATTTCGAACTGCGCAGCGCTGGCGAGCTTAGACTTATTCCCGATGCCGACCTCCGCAGCGCGCTGGCGGACTATTATGTCCTCGTTGCGGCGCGCCGGGGCGGCCAGGGCCCTTACCAAGTGTTGCCTGAGTATCGCGAAATGGTGCGCGGCCGCATGCGTTCGGATATTATGCGCTATTACTGGCAAGCCTGCTATCAACAGTCGGCTGGCGTAACGACGTTCATCGATTGCCCGGCCCCCGAAGGCGTCACCGGTGTTGCCGAAATTATCCGTCAGCTCGCGGCGGATCAGGAGATCATGGACGCGCTGCGTTACTGGGCCGATACGCAGCGGATGGCCGTAGAACTTGCGGGCTTTGACCTAGGCCGCGCTCAGGCTCTCATCGACCGCGTGGATGACCAGCTATGATCCTCCGCCGCATCATCGCGCATCTGCGCAAGCAGGAATGGACGGCGATCGGGATCGATTTCGTGATCGTGGTGGTTGGTGTGTTCGTCGGTTTGCAGGTTCAATCATGGAACGAAAGCCGCCAGGATCGCGTGCAGGAGCGCATGTATATCGAGCGGCTGGCGCGCGATTTCACGGCGATTGAGGACCGCACCGAGTTCGCAAATGACAAATGGCTAGCGGTGATTGAAGCGAGCCGGCGACTGCTTGCGGACATCGATGCGTTCAACGCCACCGGCCGAGCGTCCCGCACACAAGAAGAAATTCTGGCGGACGTGAACAACATACAGGGCACGCGCATTCCCGCGCCCCGCGCGGCCACTTTCGTCGAATTGCTGTCGACCGGCGAAATTCGCGTGCTTCGCGATGAGGCCTTGCGCGACGCTCTGCTGGCCTACGATACACAAGCGCACTTCGCACTTGTCGCCTACAATGTGCTGGTGGATCGCACGAGAGACGCGACCGTGGCGGTTGGCAGCCATGCCGAAGTCTCGCTGCCGGACACGCTTGAGAACATCAACGACAACCCTAATCGGGAATACTTCCAGTCGATCGACTTCCCCGCCCTCGCGCGCGACCCGCGCTCACGCGCAGCCATCAGCCTGCTCGGCGCGACGGCCGGCAACCAAGGCGGACTAAGCATGGCCCAACGCGAAAACGCTCGCCGCGTGCTGGAAATGCTTGAGGCCGCGCCATGATCCTCCGCCGCATCATCGCGCATTTGCGCAAGCAGGAATGGACCGCGATCGGGCTCGATTTTCTGATCGTTGTGCTCGGGGTGTTTCTTGGTCTTCAGGTCAACAATTGGAACGAGGCGGCGGCGGATCGCAGAGCCGAGGCAGCGTATCTCTCGCAGCTGCAGGGAGACTTGCAGCGTATCGAAGTTGTCGTGCGCGAGCAGATTGAGTTCGAGCAGTTTCAGGGGAGGCTCGCGGGCGCTGTCGCCGAAATGATCGCGAACGACAGGAGCGCAGAGCGCAGCCGCAGGATCAGCGCAGGCCTGTCGCAGCTCACCATGCGCCGCACGTTGCGGACGGAAAGCCCGACCTTCGTTGACCTTCAAAGCTCCGGTAATCTGGAGATCATCTCAGACCCGGCGCTGCGCGCCGAGATCATTTCGTATTTTTTCCAAAGAAGCCGGCTCGAAGCCGTGATCGAGAAGAACAATGCGTTCTTCGTCGACGAGGCGTTGCTCTCGTTCATGCGAGAGAACGGCCTCCCGGCTCGGCCGTGGGACGACCGATTGATGGGCGTGCGCGTTTCTAGTGTCGCGCAGACGGCGGGGCCGTTTGAAGACGAGATTTATGCGGGGCGGATGTTCGAGGCTCAGATTCCCTCACTTGCGAGCGCACCGAACGCGCCTCATTGGGCGCCTGTGATTACACATTTGTCGTGGCGCTCACTCGGCGCGGTGGCGAACGAAAGCACGGCGCGACGGTTGCTCGAGGCGACCAGCGCGCTCGAAGCGAGGATCGCGGACCACCTGGAAGGAGAGGGCCGATGATCCTACGCCGTATCATCGCGCACTTCCGCAAGCAGGAGTGGACGGCGATTGCGATCGATTTTGTGATCGTCGTGGTCGGTGTGTTCGTCGGTATCCAGGTCGCGAATTGGAATGACGATGCTTCCGATAGGCGGCGCGGTGTGGAATATGTCGCGCGGCTGAGCCGCGATATGGAAATCGATCTCGCCACGCGGCGAGGCGAGGTGGCGTATTATGCTGCGGTGCTCGACAGCGTGTTGCGCGCGAATGCGTTGCTTGCCGACCCTCACGCGAACCCGGAAGCGTTGATCGTCAGCGCGTACCGCGCAACGGAGATCACCTATTTGCCACCGACGCGAGCGACATGGAATGAGATTGTGTCTTCCGGTGATATCGGTCTGCTGCCGCGCGATTCCGTCGATGGCATTGCCGCGTACTATGCGCGGGACTCGTCGCAATTTATCACAGAGATACTTCAGCGCTCCGACTACCGGCGCCGGGTGCGTGAGGTCATTCCGCTGGAAATTCAGATGGCAATGCGTGCGGGCTGCGGCGATGTTCGCAACGAGGCAGGGCAGATCGTCGGGTTCATGGACCAATGCGTACTTGATGTAAGCGACGCCGTCTTGAATAGAGCGGCGAACGCGCTTCGCGCCGACGGTCAGGTTCGCGCACAGCTTCAGTACCAATACTCGAACGCCTACATAGCGCGCGCCAATTTCAGCGCCGACGTCGCGATTCTGGAGCGGGCGCTTGCCGCTCTGCGAGGCGATCCTGCGGCCCCGCGCTGACGAGGGCGTCCGGAAACGGCCAGACGGCGGCGCCCGTTTCTGGCGAGATGCGCGTCAGAGGAGAGGCTCATGGCGACGATCAGGAAAGAGTTTCGTAGCGCGCGTTCGGCCGATGAGGTGTGGGCGGCGGTGCGCAAGTTCGAGGCGGTGCACGAGATGGCGCCGGGCTTCGTGACAGCGACGAAGATGGAGCCGAGCGGAGCGCGGCTGGTGACATTCGCGAACGGCACGGAAATCCGCGAGTGGCTGGTGAGTTCAAACGATGCCGAACGGCGCTTGGTTTACGCCATCACCGATCACCCGAAAATCCAACACTACTCCGCGGCGGCGCAGGTCGTTGAGGACGGCGACGGCTGCCGGTTTGTGTGGACCGTGGATTTTCTGCCGGACGCGATGGCGGAATTGCAGGCGGCGTCGATGGAGGCCGGGTTGGCGGCTATGGCGAAGGCGTTGGGTTGAGTTCAGGACGCCGCGCTTCGACAGGCTCAGCATGACGCTACTGATCGATGCCGGCGAGGGCGCCGGCGGTCCAGACTTACGCGGCTTCGGCGGTCAGCTTTACGCCAAGCTCGCGCATGACGCTGATTGTTGTCGCTAGCGTTGGATTTCCGTCGATGCTTAGGCTTTTGTAGAGCTGCTCGCGCGAACGGCCGGACTTGTCGGCGATCTGTGTCATGCCTTTGGAGCGCGCGACGATGCCAAGCGCTTGCGCGATAAAGCCGGGATCGTTTGCTTCGAAAGCCTCATCGAACGCGGCCTGAAGGAAGGTCGCGACATCTTCTGGCGTGTTGATGAAGTCGGCCGCATCGAAGGGGACAGTTTTAATCTCTGTCATTGTTCTCTTCCTTCCACGCCTCCCACATCGCCTTTGCGGCCTTGATGTCTTTGTCCTGTGTGCTCTTGTCGCCAACGACAAGAAGCACGATCAGCACTTTGCCTCTGGTCCCGAAGTAGATCCGATAGCCGGGCCCGTAATCGATGCGGGCTTCGCTGACGCCTTCACCGACGGGCTTCACGTCTCCCGGGTTTCCGGCTTCGAGGCGAGACACGCGCACGAGAACGCGGGCGGCTGCGCGGCGGTCTTTCAACGCAACGAGCCAATCTCGAAACGCCACTGTCTGGATGACCGTACTTAGATGTAGTATATAAACTACGACCGGTCAATCGGGACGCTGGCGGCGAAGACGCAGCGGAATTGACCAAGATCAAACCATTGGCGCTGCGAACAGGGCACTATTGGTGCTGCGAATGACTTGCAGGAGCGGTCGCGGGAGGCTATGTTTTCTTTGCGTCTGACTCTCAGTCGCCGAAATTGTCTTTGCTTACAGAGAAATGCGGGATGTACGTCTGCAACTGTAACGGTGTGACTCGGGCGGAAGTGGACGAAGCCATTTCCGCCGGGGCGGAAGGTCCGGAGGCGGTCTTGGCCCATCATGGGTGCGAGCCGTGCTGCGGGCGCTGCCTGCCCGAGATCGCCGATGGCATTTCTGGCGGCGGTATGGCCTGCGGTAAGCGGAGCCTCGTCGCAGCGGAGTAAGCGCGATGAAGGGCGATGCGGACGTCATTAAGACGCTCAACAAAATTCTGACGAACGAGCTGACGTCGATCAATCAGTACTTCCTGCATGCGCGGATGTATCAGTCCGACGGCTATGGCAAGCTCGGCAAGAAGACGTACGAAGAATCCGTCGAAGAGATGAACCACGCGGACCGCATCATTAAGCGGATCCTGCTGATCGAGGGTTTTCCGAACCTCCAGAACCTGAACAAGCTGCAGATCGGCGAAGGCGTGCCCGAGCGCCTGGCGGCGGATTTGAGCGCCGAGAAGACCGGTCACGCGGCGATCAAAGACGGCATCGCGCTCTGCGAGACCAAGCAGGATTATGTCACGCGCGATCTCCTGACCGCGTTGCTCGACGACACCGAGGAGCACATCGATTTCCTCGAAACGCAGCTGATGAACCTCGATCAGATGGGGCTGCAGAATTATCTGCAGAGCCAATACGATCTGAACAGCGAGGCGAGCTGAGAGGCTCTGCGCGCTGTCGGGCGCCGACCATGGTTTTTTGTGTCGCAGATAAGCAGAAGCCGGACGCTTAACGGCGTTGGCTGGCGTCGCGCTTCGACAGGCTCAGCGTGACGCTACTCGTGCATCGTCGTCTGCGTGAGTTTAGCGCACCGTGTCACTGGCGGAGTCAAAGCGCGCGAGTTCGGTGAAGTCCTTGCCGGAGACGAGCGCGGCGGCCTTTTCCGGGCTGAGCAGGAGCCATTCGCTGGCGGCTTCGCCATTGGCGAAGAGGCGGACCTCGCCATCCCGCTCACAGGCGGCATTGCGTTTTGCGAGCCACAACGCGAGCCCGCGCTTGAACGTTGCGTTGTCGCAGACCCAGCCGCTGCGGCGGCGGACCATTTTGTCGGCGGCGCGCAACACGGGGCCGAAGGCGTCAAAGAACCCATCGACATCAGCGAGCTTGATGGCGCGGACATCTGTGTCGTCCGCGACGAAGGTTATGGTGTCGAACTCGGTCCAGTGCGGGTTGGCCATGCCGTAGGCGCCGTAGCCGCGCACGTGCTCGGGCAACACCTTGCCGAAGAAGTCGACGCGTGTGAGTTCGAGACCTTCGTTGTGGCGAACCAGGATTGGCATATGCGCGCTCCTATCGTGTTGGCGCTGCGCTGCTTCTGAAGCTGGCTATGTCCTTGAAACCTTCGCCGCTCCTTAGGGTGGCCGTGTCCGCGGGGCTCAGCAGCATCCATTCGCCCGCCGCTTCGAAGCTGTCGAGTTGGCGGACGTCGGCCCAAGGGCTTTTGTCGGCGTTGCGCCTGGCGAGCCAATGGGTGAGGAAACGCTGACCGGCGGGGCTTTCGCACACCCAGCCCGAGCGGCGCATGAACATGAGGTTCAGCGGCTCGAACAGTTCGCGGTGCGCGTTGAAGACGCCGTCCAGATTGGCGATGTTGATGGCGGAGACGTCAATGTCGGCGTGAATGACGCTGATGCAGTCAAAACCGAGCCAGTCAGGGTTGGCGGCGTTAAAGGCGGCGTGATCGTGCAGGTCCCGGGCGTACACTGCGCCGGTATATTCGACACGGCTGAGTTCGAGCGCGGCGTTGTGACGGAGTACGATCGGCATAGCTGATCCTCAGCGCGCGGGGGCTTGGTGCGGCGCGTGTTCGAAACGAGCCACAATTTCGAAGCCGACGCGGGTTTGGAGCGAAAGCGTCTCCGCTTCGCTGAGTACAAGCCATTCGCCGGCTTCTTCGTAGGTCGTGAAGTGGCGAAGCGTCGTCGACATGGCGCCGCGTGCGTCACGGCCGATGATCCAATAGTCGATGTAGCTTTGCGCGGCGGCGCTGAGGCACACCCAGGCGGAGCGGCGGATGATCTGAAAGCTGATGGGTGCGTAGAGCGCGGCGTAGCCGCTAAAGAGCGTGTCGAGCGCGCTGAAGTCGACGGTGTCGAAGGTGCAGCCGCTATAGACGACGCTGAGACAATCGCGTTTCAGATAGGACGGGTTTTCGGCGAGGAACGCCGCGAGGTCGCGCAGTTCCTCGTACGTCACCGAGCCCAGGTATTCGGCCAGGTTCAGTTCGAGAGACTCATTGTGGCGCAGCACCACCGGCACGGGCGACATCCTCCTGCGTAAGCCTGTGCTGAGGTCCGCTTGCTGATTGGTTAAACCGGCTGCGGACGCGGCGGGCGCGGTAACGGGAGGTCGCACAGCCGGTTGACCCCGCCGCCGCCGCCCTCTAGAAGCCCCGCTTTCCGCAATCCCGGCCAAATCTTCGTTTTTGGCCCGGAGGGCGGATCATGCTGGGTGACGGGCCACCGCCAGGGCAGTTGCGATCTCGTTTGTGAGGTCGCCGGTCCCCGTCAGAAGAAGAAGGCGCTCCTAGCGCATGACCAAGCGTATCCAAGCCAAATACAAATCGGACCGCCGTTTCGGCCAGAACCTCTGGGGCCGTCCGAAATCACCAGTCAACAAGCGCCAGTACGGCCCGGGCCAACACGGCCAGCGCCGCAAGGGCAAGACCTCTGACTTCGGCCTGCAATTGGTCGCCAAGCAGAAGCTGCGCCTCTATTATGGCAACATCACCGAAAAGCAGTTCCGCAAGACCTACGAGGAAGCCGCGCGCCGGAAGGGCAACACGGCTGAAAACCTCATCGGTCTGCTCGAGAGCCGTCTCGACGCGGTGGTGTACCGCGCGAAGTTCACGCCGACCGTTTTTGCGGCGCGCCAGTTCGTGAACCACGGCCACGTGAAGGTGAACGGCCGTCGCGTGACGATCCCGTCTTTCCTGGTGAAAGCCGGCGACGTTCTCGAAATTCGCGACAAGGCCAAGTCGATGGCGTTGGTTCTGGAAGCGCTCGCCAGCGGTGAACGCGAAACCCCGGACTATATCGAAGTCGATGCGAAGGCGATGACCGCCCGCTACGGCCGCATCCCGCAATTGTCGGACGTGCCGTATCCGGTTCAGATGGAGCCGAACCTCGTCGTCGAGTATTACGCTTCCTAAGAAGGGCGGCAGGCAATTGGGAGGCCG
The DNA here is from genome assembly GCA_016791365.1 of Hyphomonadaceae bacterium. Classification (GTDB taxonomy): domain Bacteria; phylum Pseudomonadota; class Alphaproteobacteria; order Caulobacterales; family Aquidulcibacteraceae; genus Vitreimonas. The sequence continues at coordinate 84,143 of JAEUMT010000017.1, forward strand.
GTGCGCAGGATTGCGCGCCGGCCTTCTTTTTTGGCGTTCGCTATTGCCTACCGCCCATTGCCTATTGCCAATGACGCCATGGTGAAGCTCACGAAATTGATCGACAACAGCGTCCTGGTGGCCCCGGGCGCGAAGTCATTGTTGCGCCAGCGCGCGACCGTTGCGGACGATATTTTCCCCGATCGCGAAGCGGCGGAAGCGGCGACCAAGGAAAACGCCAAGGCGATTGACGCGCTGCAGGACGCGCTTTGGGCCGAAGGCGAGCGCGCCTTGTTGGTGGTCCTGCAGGGCATCGATACCTCGGGCAAGGACGGCACTGTGCGCGCCGTGTTCAATCGCTGCGGGCCGCTTGGCGTCAATGTGACGCCGTTTGGCCGGCCCAGCGAGGAAGAACTGGCGCATGATTTCCTGTGGCGGATTCATATGGCGGCGCCGAAGAAGGGCGTCATCGGCGTGTTCAACCGCTCCCATTACGAAGATGTGCTGGTGGTGAAGGTGCGGGGGCTTGCGCCCGCTGATGTGGTTGAGGCGCGCTATGCGCAGATCAGCGCTTTCGAGAAGCACCTGCACGACACGGGCACGCGCGTGCTCAAGTTCATGCTCAACATTTCCAAGGATGAGCAGAAGCAGCGCTTGCAGGCGCGGCTGGATGATCCGGAGAAGAACTGGAAGTTCAATGCGAGCGATCTCGACGATCGCAAGCTCTGGGATGAGTACGCCAAGGCCTATGAAAATGCCCTGGATCGCTGCTCGACCGATTACGCGCCATGGCGCGTCGTGCCGGCCGATCGCAAGTGGCAGCGCAACGCCATTGTCGCGGCGGTGGTGCGCAAGACGCTCGAAGACATGGCGCCTGTGTATCCGAAGCCGGATTGGAAGGCGTCGGACTTTAGGATCGAGTGATTGGTTGGGCAGAGGGCGGTCGGCAGTCGGCAGTCGGCAGTTGCACGTTGGTGCTTGGCGTCGTGCTTCGACAGGCTCAGCATGACGCCAGGTTGAACACTGCCGACTGCCTCTATTTCCCGCTGATGCCGTCTTGCTGGCGGATGATGCCGAGGGAGATGACGCGTTTTAGGGCTTCGTCGGGCGGTATGCTGAGCAGTTTGAGCTCGTTGCGCGGCAGGTAGAGCAGGAAGCCTGAGGTCGGGATTGGGGCCTGCGGCACATAGACGGCGACGAGGTCTTCGCCGATGTCGTGAACGACTTCGGCGGTGTTTTCGTTGGTGATGAAGCCGATGGCGTAGGAGCCGGGCTGCGGAAATTCCACTAGCACAGCTTGCTGGAATGATGTGCGTTCGGGTGTGGCGACCTGTTTGAAGACCTGCTTGGCGCCGCCGTAGATCGTGCGCACGAGCGGCAGGTTGGCGATGCCGGTGTCGGCGGTATTGACGATCCAGCGGCCAACGAGATTGCCGGCGAGCGCGCCGATGAGCGTGAGCGCCGCGACCGCAAGCAAGAGGCCCCCGCCCGGGAAACGCGTCAGGATGTTGAGATCCTGCGGCACCAATGGCTCGACACGGGTGTCGATGAAGGTGACGACGATCCAGATCAGCCAGGCGGTGACAACGAACGGCAACACCAAAGCGACGCCGGCAAGGAATGAATTCCGCAGCCACGTGAAGATGTGGAATGGGCGCTCGGGCGGTTTGGTTGCGGCGTTCGGGGGCGGAGGCATTAGGGGGCATGTAGGGCAAGCGACCCGCCGGATAAAGCGGGGCTAGCGAAGGGAACTGTGCGATCTTACGTTTGACGCCATGTTCGGTCGCAAGAATACCTTCGTCTCGGCGAAGCCGCAGCGTGGCCCGCGAGACGCCTTTTCTGAAACGGTCATTCAAGTCGTGGATGACATCGGGCCCGCCGTTATCGGCATAAAGCGCACCAGCCGCGCGCGCGGGCTTTATGACGGCGCGGGCTCAGGCGTGATCATTTCGCCGGATGGCTACGCGCTGACCAACAATCACGTCGTTGCAGGGGCGGGCAAAATTGAAGCGATCCTGCATGACGGGAGCGTGTCCTCGGCTGAGGTCGTCGGCTTTGATCCAGACACGGATTTGGCGTTGCTGAGATTGCACAGCAAAGGCCACCACGCGGCTGAATTGGGCGATAGCTCGGCGTTGCGCGTCGGTGAACTGGCGATCGCGATTGGAAATCCGTTGGGTCTGCAAGCGACCGTGACCGTCGGCGTCGTGTCAGCATTGCGGCGCACGTTGCGCGGCGACAGCGGACGGCTGATCGAAGATGTGATTCAGACCGATGCGGCGCTCAATCCAGGTAATTCCGGCGGCGCTTTGGTGGATGCGCGCGGCGCGGTCGTTGGCATCAACACGGCGATTATTGGCGGCGCGCAGGGGCTGTGCTTCGCGGTGCCGAGCAGCACGGCGAAGCTGGTTATTCCGGAGCTTATGCGCGATGGGCGCGTGGCGCGCGGATGGCTTGGCATTGGCGGCCAGACGCAGGGATTGTCGCGCGCACTGACGCGGCGTTTGGGGCTCAACGCTGAAAGCGGCGTGCTGGTGGTCGCCGTCACCTCGGGCGGGCCCGGCGAAGCGGCGGGGCTTGAAGAGGGCGATGTGGTGCTACAGCTTGATGGCGAGGCGACGCCTTCGGTCGACGCGATCCACAAATTGCTGACGCGCGAGCGTATCGGGCGCCAAGTCGAACTCAACGTGTTGCGCAATGGCGCCCGCAAGAAGCTCAAGCTTGCCGTGAGCACGCGGCCGGAACCGAAAGCGGCTTAGGCCGCGACGGTGACGCCTTTTTCGTCGAGCAGCGTCTTGAGTTCGCCGGTCTGAAACATCTCGCGGACGATGTCGCAGCCGCCGATGAACTCGCCCTTGACGTAGAGTTGCGGGATCGTCGGCCAGTCCGAGAAATCCTTGATGCCTTGGCGGATGCCGTCATCGGCGAGGACGTTCACGTCGTGATAGTCGACGCCGACGTGATCAAGGATGCGCACCACCATTTGCGAGAAGCCGCACTGCGGCTGCGCTGAGGTGCCCTTCATGAACAGCACCACGTCATGGGCGCTGATCGTGTCGCGGATGGTGGTGAGGGCGTCGGTCATGCGTACTCCTTGGGGCGGAGGTAAGACGGCAGTCGGCGGTCGGCAATGGGCTGTCGGAAGGCCGGCCTTTTCGCCATGCCGGCCGACTGCCGACTGCCATTATTTTGCTGCCGTATCCAACGCCAATGCGTGAAGTTCGCCGCCCATTCGCCCTTTGAGCGCTGCGTAAACCATCTGGTGCTGCGCGACGCGTGATTTGCCCGCGAACGCCGCCGACCGGACGGTCGCTTTATAATGGTCGCCGTCGCCGGCCAGATCCTGGATCTGGATATCAGCGTCCGGCAGCGCCTCGCGCAGCAAAGTCTCGATTTCTTCGGCGCTCATGGCCATCGGATCATCCTGAAAGAACTGGGATTCCAGCGCTTCTATCCCCTGGCGCATGGCATTGCACCCAGAGATCGGGAACTGCATGACGATCACGAAAGTTTTGGTTGCGGGTCCAAGCGCTGATCAGGCATCAGGACGGGTCTGGGGGATGGGCGGTCTGAGAAGATCGCCCACTGCGTGGGAGACGTTGACAACGGCACTATTTCCGAAAATTTAGGCGCCGGCGTCGACCGTCGTAGGGAAAGAAGACCGCAGATGCGGCAGCCCGCGGCGCCTGGTGGAAAGTTGCGTAAGCCAGGTCAGCAAAGCCCGGCGCAGCAAAACACCACACGCACAACACCTATCGCGGTGATCCCGTGGCGCACATGAGGAGCGCACTGGGCCCACTAGAGAACCAAGAATTCAGGGCAGGCACAAAGGGCAGACCATGACGTTGATGAATTCGCTGCTGATGTTCGCGCAGCAAACTACCGCACCGGCTGGCGCAACGCCGGCAACCACGACGCCCGCGCCCGCGGCTACGCCGTCGGCCGAAGATCTGGCAGCCGCAAAAGCTCGTGGCGCTGAAGCCGCCGCCGAGGCCGCCGGTCAGCAAGAAGTTTCGATGATCGAACTCGTCCAACACCTCAACGGTGTCGAAATGGGCGTCATGGTCATCCTTGGCCTCTGCGCGATTTACGCTGTCGCTCTGCTCTTCGAAAAGATTTACGTGATGCGTAAGGCTTCGAAGCAAACGAAGGACTTCCTGGCCTCGTTCCGCAAAGCCAATTCGGTTGAAGAAGCCGAAGCCATCGTTCGCAAGCTTCCGAACTCGGGCATCAAGTCGATGTTCGACGCCGGCATGGCGGAAGTCCGCCGCACCCAAGACCTCGGCCTCTACACGATGCGCGACGCCCGCGATCACACGATGCAGCGCGTTTCGTCGGCCATGGCCACGCGTCAGAACGAGCACCTCGATGACCTGGGCTCATCGATGACCTTCCTGGCCTCGATCGGCGCGAACGCACCGTTCATCGGTCTGTTCGGTACGGTCTGGGGCATCATGGTCGCGTTCGTCGGCATCGCCAAAACGCAAACCACGTCGCTCGCGGTCGTCGCGCCTGGCATCGCCGGCGCTCTGCTCGCCACCGCCGCCGGTCTCGCCGCCGCTATCCCGGCCGTGTTGATCTACAACTTCGCAGCCAAGCAAATCTCCAAGCAGGCCACTAAGCTGGACGACTTCGCATCCGAGTTCATCGCGCTTGTGTCGCGTGACATGGATCGTCGCGCCGGTTGAGCTGACCTAGCATTGGAGGACTACCCCAATGGCGGGTAAAATATCAGCTGGCGGCAAGAACAAGGGTCATGACGTGACCGCGGATCCGAACGTGATCCCGTTCATCGACATCATGCTTGTTCTTCTGATCATCTTCATGATCGCCGCTCCAATCTCGAGCGTGGACATCGAAGTTTCGATGCCTGACGCCCGTATCACGCCTTCGCAGCGCCCACCGCGTCCGACCTGGATTTCGGTGAACGGCGAGGGTGTGTTCGTGATGAACGATGCTGTGGATTTGAATTCTCTCGGCGAACGTACGTACGAGGCAGTGCAGGCCAACACCCCACTGATCGCGGACGACGAATTCCAGATTCTCGATCAACGCATCTACATCCGCGCCGACGCCGACATCGCCTACCGTGAAGTTGTGCGCGTCATGAACCGCCTCCAGGACCGGGGCTTCACCAAAATCGGCCTCGTTGCCGAAGATCGGCGGAGGTAGGTCATGGGAGCCAAAGTAGGTGGGTCCAAGGACGGCCCGGTTTCAGAACCGAACGTCATCCCGTTCATCGACATTCTGCTCGTGCTGCTGATCATCTTCATGGTGACGGCGCCGATTCCGACGGTCGATATTCGCGTCGATCTTCCGCCGCCGAACCCGGTGCCGATCCGACTTCAGGGTTTAAATCCGACAGTCGTAGGCATTCGAGAAACGCCGGCAGGTCTTGCGATCTACGTGGACGAGGAAGTCGTTCAGCTAGCACAACTTGGTGATGTCACACTGACGCACGCAATTCGCAACAATCCTGCCTTGGAAACACAGGAGATCTATGCGGAGGCACGGATTTTCGTGCGCGCCGATCAAAGCACCGCTTACGGCAACGTGGTCGATGTGATGAGCCGATTGCAGGAAGAGGGCTTCGTGAAAGTCGGTATCTTCGCTGAACTCGCGAGTGAGGGATAAGACATGGTAGGTCTGCGTCTCTTCTCTCTGGCCTTGGCAGCTTCGATCTGTCTCGCGCTCGTCTATCTGGCGGTCACCCAGAAGTTCAGCGCGATCGCCGATCTGTTCGATGATCCCGACGCCGTGAAGGTGGAAATCGAGGAAGAGGAAAAACCGCCTCCACCTCCGCCGCCGCCGGACCGTCCGCCGCCGCCGCCGCCGCCTGAGCAGCGCGTGCCGCCGCCGAATCTGTCGGCGCCGCCAACGCCAACGCCGATTCCGATTGCGGTCGACCCACCGCCGGCGCCGCCAACGCCTTCAGTCATCACCAACGCGGTGTTCCTGGAGCAACCCGACGCACGTGACTTCGCCCGCTACTATCCAGAGCGTGCGCAACAGCGTGAAGTCGAAGGCCGGGCAACAGTCGAATGTATCGTCGCCGCTGACGGTCGTTTGAACTGCACGGTCACGTCGGAAGACCCGCCGGGCTACGGCTTCGGCGATGCGACACTGCGTGTGACGCGTCACTTCCGTGTTGCTCCGGCAACGCGCGATGGTGTCGCCACATCGGGTGGCCGTATCCGCCGGACCATCCGTTGGGTGTTGCCGTAATCCGCTAGCTGGCCGGCGGTGACGCCGGCAGGACAGCGAACTTGAACGATGGCGTACAATCGCCCGAGCAAGCCGTACGATCTCTCAGGATCGTGCGGCTTGTTTCGTTTGTGGCCGCTATCGCGCTCGCATGCCTGGTGCTGCTCGGCGTCGCGATGTTGCGCTACGCGCCGCTTTGGCCGCCGACCGAGGCGCCGCCGATTGCGATCGTAAGCGAGATCGAACGCGAGCAGCCGGCGCAAACAATGCGTGTTGCGCCGCCGCCGCGCGCGCCGGAGCGGGAGGCGGCGCCGCAAGAGACGCCGATGGCCTTGCCGCCGCAGCAGAGCGCCGAGCAAAGCGAGCCGGTGACGATCACCGATCCGGTGTGGGTGGAGCGGCCGCGCAATCCGGAGCGCTTTTATCCGCGCGAGGCGTTCATGCGCGGCATCGCGGGGCAGGTCGTGCTCGATTGCGATGTCGATGTCGAAGGGCGGTTAACGTGCGTTGTGGTTTCGGAAATGCCGGCCGGCAACGGCTTTGGCGAAGCCGCGCTTCGCATCGCGAATGCGCACGTGATGCGACCGGCGACGCGCAATGGCGCGCCTACACGCGCGCGTTACCGGATGATCGTGCCGTTTTCGTCCGGCGAGTGATCACATCGCGTAAGCGTGATTGCGATCTCGCGCCTGTGAATATTCGCCGGACGCAAACGCGAACAAGCTTGCTCTCAACCGGCGCAAAGACCGGACCATCATTTGGGAGGCTTGATATGACTCAGTCACTTGGCGCGCGCGCGACATCGCTGGCGGCGTCGGCAGGTTTACTCGGACTTGCCGTGTTCGCGGCGCTCAGTGTTTCGATCACGCTCGGCTCAACACCGGCCGATCCTCCTGGCGTTACTATCTTGCGCGATCCAATAGTGCCGCCGGATCCGCCACCGGTGGTGCGCGACAGGCCTCTGCCGCCTCCTGTCGTTGATCAAACGCAGGTGACGACGTTGATCAGCGATCCGTTGCCGCCGCCAATTGTGGATACCGGGCCGCCGACAGTGTGGATTGGGCCGCCGGCGCCGCCGCTGATCAGCAATCCGCGCTGGCTGCGTCAGCCGCGCGATCTGGCGAGCTATTATCCGCAGCGCGCGTTGCAGCGGAATATGACCGGTCAGGTGGTTCTTGATTGTCTGGTGGACACAAGCGGCGCGCTCGCATGCTCCGTGACGTCCGAGACGCCCGCCAATTGGGGCTTCGCGCAAGCGGCGCTGCGGATTTCGCGGGATTATCGCATGGTTCCGGCCATGCGCGACGGCCAGGCGGTTGAGGGGCGCTACCGGATGCGGGTACCTTTCGAGACCAATTAGCCCGGTCGGGCGCGAGGCAAACACGGCATTTTAGCCGTGTTTGCCTCGCAACTCCCGGCGCCGAGGCTAACCTCCTTCGCGCTCCGGGATTGACGCTATGACGATGAGATTTCTGCTTGGCGCAGCTGCTTTTGTTTTGACCGCGACGCCGTCGCTCGCACAGGTCGCGGCGCCGGCCCAGTGTTCATTCACGCCGGCGCCGGCGATCCCGGATGGCGCCGCGGCGACGAACACGTCGATGCGTCAGGCGCGCGAAGCTTTGGATGCGTGGCGTACGACGCGTGCGAATGAGTTGGCGGCGTGCCAGGCGGCGACGCAGGTATTGCAGGCGCAGGCGCAGGCGGGCGCGAGTGCGTACAATGCCGGCCTCGCTGAAACCAATGCAGCCATTGACCGGTTCGCGGCGGAGAACGCTGAATATACCGCGCGCGGCACGGTCGCGGGCCGGCGCGATCGCGCTGGCGGGGCAAGCTAGCGCGTCTCGGCGTCCGCGGTTGCAGAGGTGGGTGCGTAACGCCAGAGCGGGGTGAAAACCGCAAGAGCGATGGCCGCGAGCGCAAGGCAAATGGCCGGCGCGAAGGCGGCCGAGCGCGCACCCCATTCGCTGGCGGCAAAGCCGACGAGCGCTGAGCCGATCGGCGCTCCGCCCATAAAGCCCATGGAGTAAACCGCGAGCACGCGCCCGAGATAACGCTGGCCGGCGGCGCTTTGCACGATGGTGCGGCTGGTGGAGATGGCGACACCGGCGGCAAAGCCCCACAATACCACGATCAGCGCGAACATCGCGAAGGGCTTGTGAAAGCCAAAGGAAAAGAGCGCGGCGGCGCCGATGAGGTGCGAGGCGATGAGCGAGCGGCCCGGCTGGCGTAGTGGTTTCAGTCGGCTAAGGACCACGGCGGAGACGAACGAAGCGCCCCAGAAGCATGCCAGCAGCGCGCCGAGTTGGCTTGCCTGCGAACGCGCGTCGCCGCCATAGGCTTCGCGCACAATGAGCGGGAAGAGCACCTGAAACGCGCCGATGACGAAGACGCCGACATAGGCGGCCGAGATCAGCATCGGCGACATCACGGGATCGCGGAACGCGTAGGCGAGGCCTTCGCGCATATCGCGTAGTGCGCCGCTGATGGTGCGCTCATGGCCCGTTGGCTTCGGCGCCTGGAGGCCAAGGCACACAGCAGCGCCGAGTGCGAGCACAACAGCCTGCAGCGCAAGGAAGGGCGCCGGATGCGAGCCGGCGAAACGCGCGACAAGGATGCCCGCGATTTGCGCGCCGATCTGAACGGCGGTGGTGACAGCGGCGGCGGTGGCGATGGGCGTGTGCCGGCCCATGGCGGCTTCCCGTTCGACGATGCCGTTCAGCGCCGCGTCGCGCACCGGCATCATGAACGCCGCGCAGCAGCCGACGATGATCGCGTAGCCGATCAGCAATTCGTAGGTGAGCGCGCCCGATCCCACAATCATGCAGAGCGCGACGCTCATGAACGAGAATGCGAGATTGAGTTTGGCGAGCGTGGCGCCTGCGCGTACGCGCTCGGCGAGGAGACCGCCAAAGAGCAATAAGCAGAACATTGGCGCCGAGAGCGCCGATTGGGCGAGGCCGATGCCGGCGGGCGTGGCGGTGAGCACGAACGCCACAAGCGAGGGATACAGAACAAACTGCATCCCGAAGGCGAAGAAGTAGCAGCCGACGAGCGCGTAATAGATGTTGAGTTCGGACATTATGCCCGAACGCGGTGTGCGCCCCTGGTCCGCCCCTGGCTCCATGGGCTTCTGCCATAGTCGCGAGGCGCGGGAGGGTCCAGTGCGCGCGCGTTGACGAGGGCTTAACGCGCGGCGTGCTGGCTGGTGGGATGGCGTTGCCGAATCAACCCCGGGCCGACCTTGCGGACCCGCAGCCGCTGGAACTGAACCAGCCGCACACGCCGCGGGCCCGGATCGCGCTGGTGCAACGGCTGTGCGAGATTGTGTCCTGGCCTGAGACGCGGTTGCCGACCTATGAGCGCCAACTCGCGGCGGACATTCTTGTGGACCTGCTGCGCACAAGCAGCATTGAGCTTCGGATGCGGTGCGCGCGGGGCCTGATGCGGGTGCAGGACGCGCCGAAGGCGCTGCTGCGCTATCTGGCGCGGGACGAGATTGGCGTGGCGCAGCCGCTTCTCGAAAACGGCGTCGGGTTTGATGATTCAGATCTGATCGCAACCGCGCGGGCGGGGACTTCGGGCCACTGGCTCGCCATCGCCAAGCGGCGCGGATTGGGTGAGCCTGTCACCGATGCATTGCTACAGACGAGCGACACGGCGGCCATTGAGGCGGTGTTGCGCAATCAGACGGCGCGATTGTCGACGCAGGGCGTTGACCTGGTCGTTGCGAAGTCGCGTCAATCGCCGACATTGCCGCCGCTACTCGTTCCGCGAACGGAATTGAAACCCACGCAAGCGCTGGTCTTATTCTGGTGGGCGTCTTTCGAGGTGCGACTGCAAATCCTGCGTCGTTTCGCTGTCGATCGTCAGGTGCTGATCTCGGAACTGGGTGAAGTGTTCAAACTCGCGGCCGCCGAGGGATGGTCGGATGCTGACACGCGCAAAACGCTGCAAGTGATTGAACGGCGTCAGCGCAATCGCGCGGCGGCGACGCAGAGCCCGTACAAATCGCTGGAAGGCGCGTTGGCGGCGGCGGAAGGGGGATTGGATCGCGGGCTTATCCACGAGATCGCGCATCTCGCGGGCGTAAAACCGACCACGGCGGCGCAGATTTTCGCGGATGCCGGCGGCGAAGCGATCGGCGTGTTCTGCAAATCCGTGGGTTTGAAGCGTCCGCTGATGATTGCGCTGTGGAAAGCTTTGCGGCGCCCGAACGGCGATCCGGACTCAACCGATAATTCGCTCGGCCGCACGTGCTATGTGTTTGACACATTGGCGACCGCGAAAGCGCAGACAGTGTTGCGGTATTGGAATTGGTCATTCACCGCGGACGCGGCCGGAATCGAACAATCCACATACGGCAACGATGTGCTTGAATTGTCGTTGGCGCGTCGCAACGCCGCGCTGTTGTTCAGCCGCAACGGCTGAGCTTGCAGGCCGGTTCAATCTGGCGAATCCACTAGCGCGGGTCTAAGCCTTGTCGCCGCGCGATGGCGGCGCGGGGAGGCGGATCAATGCTTCACGCCGCAGCAATGCTGATTGGCTTGTCTGTGCTCTGGGCGCTGGTTGCACAGCGCGTAAGTTCTCCACAGGATTGGGCGATCGCCGCGGCCGTGAGCCTCGCGTGTGTCGTGGTGGCGCTGCGCTTTGGCGGCGCAAGCAGCGCGTTCGCGCGGGCGCCGCGCTTGTGGATGCTGAGCGCCGCGCGCACTGGTGCGGTGGCGCGTGGCGCGCTGGCGACGCTGCGCGCGTCGGCGTCCGCCGATGTGACCATGAAACCTGCCCTGGTGCGCGTGCGCTCGCGCGCCGTTCGCGCGGCGGAACGCGCTTCGTTTGCGAACATGATCAGCGCGACGCCGGGCATGGCTGTTGTTGAAACCGACTCCGACGGCCTGCTCGTTCACGTGCTGGATGAAGACGCGATCGATGCGGCCGATCTCGGACGTCTGGAAGGACGCGTTGTCAGCGATGGCGGCAGATGACCGCGTTCGCAGCCATCATCGGGGTGGGCGTTGCGTTGCTCTTGTGCGTGGCGCGCCTGTTTGCGGGGCCGACGCTCTACGATCGCACGCTCGCGGTGAACGGCGTCGTGATCAAGCTGGCGATCATCGTGGCGGCGGCCGGCGTCATCACGGAACGCGCTGTGTTCGTGGATGCGGGGCTGGGGCTTTTGCTGGCAAGCGTCGTTGTCAATGTCGCGGTGCTGAAGTTTTTTCGCTCCGGCACGTTTCAAGCGCCGCTCGCGCGCTCGGAGGATCTGTGATGGAGCCGGGCGCGGTGTTGGAGCTGTTTCGGCTGGGGCTTTCGGGGATCGTGATCGCCGTTGGCTTGTTGCTGATCGCGGGCGGGGTGTTGGGGCTGCTGCGGTTTCCCGATCTTTATACGCGGCTGCATGCTTCGAACGTGGCTGACGTTGTCGGCTCGGTGGTGGTGGTGATTGGCCTTGCGATCGCGGCGCCCGATTGGGCGATCGCCGTTCGGTTGTTGTTGCTGGCGGCGCTGTTGATGGCGCTGGGGCCGACACTGACGCATGTGGTTGCGCAAGCGGCGCACGCCGCCGGGCTGGCGCCGATCGCCGGGCGATATGCGGCGCCGCGTCCTGGCGCGACGCACACGGGCCCGCCGCGATGACGGTTGCGCTTCCGTGGTTGGCGCTGGCGTTGCTGGCGGTGGCGATCGCCAGCGCGATCGGCGCTGTCGCGGCGCGCGCCATGTTCGTGACCGTGATGCATTTGGTGACGGCGGGTGTGTCGGTCGCGGCGGCGGTGTTGGTGTTGCAAGCCGGACAAGGCGGCCTGGCGCTGGCGTTGTTCGCGGCCGCATGGGCGCCGGTATTGCTCTTGGCGGTGACGCTGCTGAGTGCACGGTCCGCGCGCGCATCCCGTCGTGGCCTGCCGCTGTTCAGTTTGGCTGGAGCATTGGGTGCGGCGATCGCGATCTGGTGGCCGCTGGTGGAGCTTGCATCGGTCGCGCCGACAGGGATTGCGCATCAGTTTCAGGGCTTGGCGTTTTGGTTGGCGCCGGTTGTGTTTGTCGCCGGCGCGGGATGCGTTGGCGTGCTGGGGTATGGCGAACGCGGCGCGCTGACACGCGGGCCGAACGCATGAACGGCGCCAATGTCATTGTGGCCGCGGCTGCGCGTTTTTTCACGCCGCTGACGGCCTTGTTTGCAGCGCTGCTCTTGGTCGGCGGCGCGGCTGGAGACGGCGTCGGGTTTGTCGCCGGCATGGCGTTCGCGCTGGTGTTGATGCTGCACGCGCTGACGTTTGGAGCGGTCGCGGCGCGCGCGGCATTGCCGACACCGGTTGCGCGGTTGATGCTGGCGTTGGGCATGATCGGCGTTTGCGCCGGCGCCGGCCTGCCCGGGTTCGTGTTCTCGGCGCAAGTGATCGAAGCGGGGGCGTTCGCGGCGACCGTCGCCGCGGCGGCGATGGTGATCCATGTTGTGTTCGGCCGCGCGCCCACTCTGCGAGACGCCGAATGATCGCGGCGGCGGCGCCTCTTTCGCTCGATCCTGCACTGGCGGCATTTGCATGCGCGTTGGTTGTGATCGGTGTTGCGTCGGCGTTGGTGCTGACAAACGCGGTGAAGCGGCTCGCGGGTTTGGTGATTGCCGGGATCGGCGCGCTGGCGGCGCTGGCTGTTCTTGGTGCGCCGGCGGGGGCATTGACGGCCGGTGTCGCTGTCTTGTTTGCGCAGGTCGCGCTTGGCGCGGCGATCGTGGTGCGGCTGCAGGAAAGCTATGGAAGCGTTGCTTCGTCTGAAATTGACGGGGCTGACCTCGAGGATGATGCGCGGGGCTCGGCCTCATGAACGGCGCATATCTCGAACTTGCGCGCGCGCATGCGCCGCTGTTGATGATCGTCACGCCGCTTGTGGGGGCGGCGCTGATGTTGATCAGCGGGCCGGCGCGCATGAGCTGGCTCATCGCGTGCGCTGCTGCGGTTTTCGGGGCGGTGATTGCCGTCGATTTCGCGACAGTGTTGCTGATGCAATTGACGCATCCCGTTGCTGAGGTCGGCGTGGCGCTGTTTGTCGATGGCATCGGCGTGTTTGCGGCGGCTTTGGTGGCGGTGGTGTTGGCGTTGGCGATCGTCGCGGTCGGGGCGACGTTGAAGGAGTCGGGCGCTTCGCCGGCGCCGTTGAGCCCGGCGTTGATGTTGGCGGGTGCGGCGGGTTGGACCGGCGCGCTGATGACGCGCGATCTGATTGCGCTGTTCGCCAGCGTTGAAGCGGGCTGGTTGGCTGCGGTCGGTTTGACGGCGGTTAACGCGGTGCGCGATCGCACGCCGCTCAATGGCGCGTTCCGTATGCTGACGTTAGGCGGCGCCGGCTCCGCTCTGATGTTGCTCGGTATCGGCATGTTGGGGCGTGCGGCTGGCGGGTTTGAGATCGATGCGCTGCCGTTGGCGCAAATACGGATGCCGAACCTGGCCGGCGCGGGCGCCGCGCTGATCGTGTTGGGACTCTGCGTGAAAGCAGGTGTTGCGCCGTTGCATGCCTGGAGCCCGGTCGCGATTGGGCGCGGCGGCGCGATGATTGCGCTTGGCGTCGGGACGCTTGGGGTTCTTGGCGCGTTGAGTGTGCTGACCAGGTTCGCCGCTTACGCAATCACGGCGCCGGAGATTGGCGCCGGATTTTCCGTGGCGCTGGCTGGCCTGGGCGCGCTGAGCGTTGTGGTCGGCGCGGTGCAAGCGGTGGGATCGCGCAATCTGTTGCGGCTTTCTGTCTATGCGGGTGTTTCGCAAGCGGGGTGCGTGCTGCTGAGCTTGGCGCTTGGATCGCCGGCGGGATTTGCGGCGGCGCTGATGCAATTGGTTGCATTCGCGGCGGCGTCGCTTGCGTTTTATGGCGGTGCGCTGGCGGGCCGCGTCCATTCGCTCGATATGTTGAACGGTTACGCGACGCGCGCGCCGCTTGCGAGTGGGGCGATTACGGCTGGCGCGCTGAGCTTGATGGGCGCGCCGCTGACGATTGGCTTTCTCGGGCGCTGGCGTTTGGTTGAAGCAGGCGTCGGCGCCGGCTGGTGGTGGGCGGCGGGGCTGGTGATCATCGCATCGCTCGCGGGCGTGTTTTATGGCGGGCGCCTGGTGGAGCGGATGTATTTTCGCCGCGCCAACGTGACCTATGCCGGTGAAGGCGGGGTGTGGCGCGTGGCGCTGGCGCCGGCCTTGATCGCGGCGATTGCGACGATCGCGATCGGACTGGCGCCGGGAGCGCTGCTGAACGCCGCCGCGAACGCGTCACGGCTGATGACGGGACTGGCGCCATGACGCCGGAGATCGCTCTCTTCTGCGTGCTGGGCGCGCCGGTGTTGCAGGCTTTGCTGGTGATGCTGATCCCGAAGCCGCCGGGGCTGCGCGATCTTATTCACATTGGCTTTTCGCTCGTTGCGCTCGGCTGCGCGGCATATCTCATGAACGCGGTCGCGCAGCACGAAACGGCGCGGATCGTGTTGGCGCGGCCGTTGCCGAATGTGGATTTGGCGTTCGCAATCGATCCGCTCGGCGCGCTGATGGCTGTCGTGCTGACTGGGCTTGGCGTTCTGCATGCCGTGCATGCGGCGGGTGTCGCGCGCGCAAAGCAGGAAAAAGCGCCGGCGCGGCTGTTGGCGTTTATCGCGCTGGCGATGGCGGGCGTTACGGCAGTGGCGTTCTCGGCGAATTTGTTCAGCTTGTTTGTCGCGTATCAGGCGTTGGCGCTGGCGGCGTTTCCACTGGTCGCGCATCGCGGCGACGAAGAGGCGCAGCCGGCGGCGCGCGCGTTCCTGGCGACATTGCTGGCGAGTTCGATCGGGCTTTTCTTGCCGGCAATGATCTGGACGTATTCGATCGCGGGTGCGTTGGATTTCCAGGCAGGCGGGGTGCTCGCGGGGCGTGTCGATCCGCTGACGGCGAATGTTCTGCTCGCGCTCTATGTCATGGGCATCGCGATGGCGGCGATCCCGCCGATGCACTCGTGGTTGCCGGCATCGAGTAACGGCCCGTTCCCGGCGCTGGTGGCGATACAGGCGCTTGCGGTGCTGCCCGCGGGCGGCATCGGCGTGCTGAAGGTCGCGACGTTCGTGTTTGGGCCGGCGATGCGCGATGCGGCGATCGCGGCGCAAGTGCTGATCGTGCTGGTCGGCGTTGGGATGATCGTCGCGGCGCTTATCGCGCTGTCGAAGCAGGATATCCGCGAGCGGCTTGCGTATTCGGTGATGGCGCAATCGCTGGCGGTGGTGATGGGCGCGTTGTTGGCGCTGCCGGCCGGATTGTTCGCGGCGGCGTTGCAGATCGTCGCGCTGGCGTGCGCGGCGGCGACGTTGCTCATGGCGGCCGGCACCACGATGGCGATCACCGGCCGTTCGAAGGTTGCGGACTATGTTGGACTTGGACGCGTGATGCCGTGGACGTTCGCGGGGTTCGCGATTGCGTCCGCGAGCATGATTGGCATGCCGCCTTTCGCGGGTGCGTGGGCCAAGCTCTGGCTGATCACGGCGGCGGCCGGTTCGGGGCTGGTGTGGGCGGCGGTGCTGGCGAGCATCGCGGCGATATTGACGTTCACACATTTGGGGCCGCTGGCGGCGAACGCGTTTGCCGGGCGCGCGCCGACGGATGCATTCAAGCGCCCTGATGGCGCTTCGATCCTGCTCGCCGCGCCGGTGATTTTGGCGGCGGCGGCGACCTTGTCGCTGCTCGTGCTGGCTGATCCGCTGGCGGTGTTTTTGTCACCGATCTGGACGCCGGAGGGGCCATGACCAACGCACCGCCTCCACAACGCAGCGGCGCGACAGGCTTGCTGTTGGTGTTCAGCATCACGGCGCTGTTGGTCGGGCTTGGATTCGATCTTGGCGCGGGATCGCGGGTGCGGTTCTGGATCGGCGATCAACCGGCGGCGGCCGCCGCGGTCGGCGTTGCCGGCGTGCTGTTTGCGGTGCTGGCGAGCCATGCGGCGCGGTTGGTGTTAGCGGCGCGCAGCAAGCCGCATCAACAGGAGAGCAGCGATGCCAGCTCTCACACTTAATCCCGGCTTCGTGCCGATCATCGCGGCGCTGTTCATCCTGGCGATGCCGCGCACGTTGCGTTCGCCTATGATCGTGGTCACGGCGCTGGCGGCGTTTTGGTTGCTGCTCGATCACGAGTTTGGCGCGGCGTCGGCGATGGCGCAGATGGGTCTGCCGGTGGTGCTGCTCAATCTCGATGAGCTCAACCGGATTTTCGGCATCGCGCTGCTGATCGCGCTTATTGCGATCGGAATTTATTCGGGCGCGCGGCGCAATCGCTATGAGGACGCGGCGATCCTGTTGCTGGCGGGCAGCGCGGTGTCGGCGTTGTTTGTCGGCGATCTCATTAGTTTCGTTGCGGCGTTGGCGCTGGGCGGTTTGGCGGCGGCCTGGGTGACGTTTGCTTCGCCGCTCGAAGGCGCGAGCCGGGCCGGCGCGCGATTGTTGATCTGGCATGGGCTCGAGGGATTGTTGTTTCTCGTTGGCGTGGCGTTTCATCTATCGGCGGGAGCGCAGGCGTCGGTCGTCGGCAGGCTTGATGTGACCTCGATCGGCGGTGCGTTCATTTTCGCGGCGCTGATGATCCGGGTTGGAGCGCCGATGGCGCATGTGTGGCTAAAGGACGTGGTCTCGCATGCTTCGCCAACCGGGGCGGCGGCGCTCTCGGCGTTTACGACGATGCTCGGCGTCTATGCTTTGGCGCGACTTTTTCCGTCCGAGCCGCTGCTGGTTTGGATTGGCGGCGCGATGATGGTGATCGGCGCCTTTTACGCGGTCGCCGAAGATGATTTGCGGCGCGCGGCGGCGTATGGCGTCACCGTTCAAACCGGCATCTGTACGGCGCTTGTTGGCCTTGGCACGCCGCTGGCGCTTGCGGCCGCGGAAGGGCACGGGTTCGCGACCATTCTTTCGTTCGTGGCGCTGCAACTCATGCTCGGCGCCGTGCTGGAGCGACATGGCAGTGTGCTTGTGTCGCACTTGGCCGGCGTGGGGCGCACGATGCCGCTTAGCGCCATTCTTCTGCTCGGCTGCGGATTGGCTGTGGCGGCGACGCCGGGACTGGCTCTGTTCGCGTCGCAATCGGCTTCGCTTGAGGCGTCCGCGCAATGGGACCTGCGGTGGCTGTGGGCGCTGATCTGGGTGACGCCGGCTGTAATGTTGGTGGCGTTGTTGTTGCGGCCGTCGCTGGCTGCTTACACGCCCTCGGGTGACGTGAAGCCAATACGCGAAGCGCCGTTCTCGATGTTGCTTGGCGCCGGCCTGGCGTTGTTCCTGTGCTTTGCTGTCGGCTTGGCCCCGCGCTGGCTGTTTGATTTGATGCCTGCTGAAATCTCGTTTCAGCCGTTCGTCCTCGATCGTGTGACGCCGCAGTTTCAATTGCTCGGCGCAGCGGGTGTTGCGTATCTCGGATTGCGCATGGTGCGCGCCGCGCCGCGCGAACGCGGTGTCAGCTTGCTCGACATTGATGCGCTTTACCGCGGGCCGCTTACGGCGGCAGGGCGTTGGGCCGGCGTTCTTGGGTTGCGGATGTATGGCGCGTGGCAGAGTTGGACACGGCGGAGTTCGCAATCGGCGGCGAAGTCGTTGGAGACTTTGGCTAACGCGTGTGACCGCCCGTACGGTTCGTCAGGAACGGCGGCGGTTACCTTCGTATGCCTTGGCGCCGTCTTGCTGGTGATGTTCCTGGTTCGATAGACTAGCGGTCTATTGGGACTTGATTTTCAACCTCACAATTTCTGTTACAATAAACGCGCGCTCAATACTTGCGAGGTCTTTCCTCTTGCAAGACTTGTGGCTATACTCATACATTATCTAGTCTTCACTTCACGGGTAAACAGCTCGGCAAATGGAAAACCAGCGCGACTTGGTCCGCATGGCTGCCGATATCGCGGCGGCGTATGTTTCCGCTAACCCGGTTCAGCCGCAGGATCTGCCTGCCTTGATCCGAACCGTGCATAACGCGCTGCTTGAGGTGGCCGGGACGAGTGTGGCTGTCAGCGAGACGGCGCCTGAGCCGGCCGTGGCGATCAAGAAATCGGTCACCGCCGACTACATCATCTGCCTTGAGGACGGTAAGAAATTCAAATCGTTGAAGCGTCACCTGCGGACCCGCTACGCGATGACGCCGGACGAATACCGTAACAAATGGGGTCTGGCGCACGACTATCCGATGGTTGCGCCGAACTACGCCAAGGAGCGCTCGAACCTGGCGAAGCGCATGGGTCTGGGGCAAAGCCGCAAAGGCGGTTGAGAGTTCTCATCTCAAGTCCAGCGAGTGTTCATCGCGTGATGACCAACCGGACCAAGCTCGCGCCGGTGACAATCCGCGGAAACGTTCACATAGTTTTGGCCCATGATTTCGGACCAGCACCGCGCCATCTTCATTCACATTCAGAAGACAGGCGGAACGTCGGTCTCTCTTGCGCTTGGCGGCGGACGCCGCGAAGCGCGCAAACACTGGACAGCGCAAGAGCTTCGTCGGGCGATCGAGCCAAGCGTGTGGGCGACGTACTACAAGTTTGCGTTCGTGCGGAATCCGTGGGCGCGTCTATTGTCGTGGTGGACGATGTTAGACGCCCAGCGTGAGCGCTTCGAGGCAGGACAGTCTGAAAATCCGCTCGTTTTGGCCGCTCTTCCACAGTGCAGGACGTTCACGGATTTCCTTGAGCGCATGGATGATGATGTTGTGAGCCCGAAGAGCGGGCACCGCACTAACATCTGGCGAAACCAGATAGACTATCTGATCGACGCGAACGGCGCGCTTCTCGTGGACTTCGTGGGGCGCACCGAAACACTGGCGCAGGATATCGAGCAAATCAGACCGCACCTGGCCGCACCGCTTGGCGCCATCGGACACGAGAATGCGTTTGAGCGCTCGCACTATTCCGAGATCTACACGCCTGCTTTGCGCGCCCTTGTCGCAGAGCGCTACGCAAGCGACATCGCGCATTTTGGCTACACATTCGCGGATTGATCACGCTGCTGCCCGATGCTTC
Organism: Hyphomonadaceae bacterium; assembly: GCA_016791365.1. Lineage (GTDB taxonomy): Bacteria > Pseudomonadota > Alphaproteobacteria > Caulobacterales > Aquidulcibacteraceae > Vitreimonas. The sequence continues at coordinate 103,307 of JAEUMT010000017.1, forward strand.
GGTTGAGCGGGCGCGTTGGTTCAGCGGCAAGACCAAAGACGACGATATGCAGCTTGGTATCGCGCTTCGTGTATCCAGTCTAGGAAAATCTTCCTAGAAATAGGAAAAAATCTATCCCACACTCCCGAGGTGGCCGTATCCTGCTGAGGCATGGCGGTCAGTTCTAAAGTGGAGGTGTTGGGAATGGGCGTGTTGTCAAAACGCGCGGAAGACGCGGCGGCTGCCGAACTTGCCGCGAATGTCGTGGGGTACGCGCTCTGCGTGCCAGGCGGCGCGATCGTCGATGAGGCGCGGGGGTGCTCGAAGACGGCCTACGCGCGTCAGATCGCGATGTATCTTTGCCACGTTGCGTTTGAGCTAAGTCTGGCGCGCGTCGCGATTGCGTTCGGGCGCGATCGCTCGACGGTGGCGCACGCATGTCACGCGATCGAAGACAGGCGCGACGAGCCGCAGTTTGATCTGTGGATCGGCTCGATCGAGGCCTCGCTCCGCGCGGCGCCGTCACCGATCATGGCGCAGTGTGTGTCCGCATGAAGGAGCGGCGGATCGCGCGTGCGTTGTCGCGCCTGGCGCAAAGCGGGGCGTCACTACGCGCGCTTGGCGACGGCTCCGTCTATGGCGTCTTCGCCAAGCGCGACAGGCGTTCGCGTCCTCTTGTGCGGCTGAGCGCGGCGGAAGTGCGCGAGCTTGAGGCGCAGGGCGCCATTGAAGCGCGGGATGGCGAATATGGGCTGAGCGCGGCAGGTGCGGCGCGTGCGGCGCGGGAGGCGGCGCCGCCGCAGGAGGCGTTTCTCGCTCAACATCAATCGATTGTCGCGCGCGACGTCATCGGAGGAGATGGCCGCGTGCACAAGGTGCGCGGCATCGATCCCGATGTGGCAATGCGTAAGCTCGCGGCGTTGCGCGGAGTCGGCAACGAGCCCTGGTTGAGTGCTATCGAACTGTCAGCGGCCGGAAGGTTGCGTGCGGATTGGGCTGTTGGTGAGATTGGCCTGGTGCGTGGGACGGATTGGGGCGCGCCAATCGGATCAACACCGCGGAGCGCGAGCAATACGCAAGAGATTGCCATGGCGCGCCGTTGTGATGCGCGGCGGCGGGTTGGCGATGCGCTGGCGAAGCTGGCGTCGCCGTTGCGGCGCGTGGTCGAGCGCGTGTGTTTGTATGAAGAGGGCTTGGAGGCGCTGGAGCGCGCCGAAGGGTGGCCCGCACGCTCCGGCAAGCTGGCGCTGAAGCTCGGCTTGGCGCAATTGGCGGCGGCGCTCTAAGCGGCGTTGCGCGCCTCGGCCTGAATGCGGTTCATCATGGAGAACAAGCCGTTGGAGCGCTGCATCGTCAGCGCGTCCTGGAGGCCAAGGCGTTCGAACACCGCTTTCGGGTCGACCGAGAGGATGTCTTCCGGCGTGCGGCCGGAGAAAATGCGCAGCAGCATGGCGATTTCACCGCGCACCAGGTGGGCGTCTGAATCGCCGCGAAAGAACAGCTTTTCCGGCTCTTCCGCGTGTTTTTCCGACACCAGCCAGACGCGGCTGACGCAGCCGCGGACGCGGTTTTCCTCGGTGCGTTCGCTCTCTTCGATGGGGGCGAGGCCGCGCGCGAGTTCGATCACATACGAAATGCGCTCCTCCCAGTCGGGGAGGAGCGCAAATTCGTCTGCTAGCTCTGTGATTGTTTGGTCGATGCCGGCCATGAGCTTCAGATGCGCCTTGCGGCGTACCTGGGCAAGATCAGTCGCGGCCGCCGTGGCCGGAAACCGGCGTCATGGCGGTGGCGTCCGGCTGAGCGACGGCGCCGATGCACAGGCCGATGTCGCGCAAGCCGTGCTGACCAAGGCAGAAGGCGTTCTCATAGCGGAAACGGGCCGCCGACATGCATTGATACAGTTGGAGCTGGGCCATCTCGATGCAATCGCGCGAACGCGGATCGGCAATGAGGCGGCTGACGGCGCTTTGGTTGGTGTTGACGGCGTCGAGCGCTTGAAGAGCCGCAACCGCGGCCATGCGATCCAGCGCTTCGCCGCGCGAGGCGTTCACGCGCCACGAGGCGCTGGCCGGCGTCGATGCAACTTCGACGACCTGGTCGCCGCCACGGACGGCGTCCCAGAAGCGGCGGCCGCCATACGCCGAAGGGTCCGACGTTGGCGAGAAGCTGAGCGGCGTTACTGAAAGGCGCGGCGCGACGGCTGTCGGCACGGCGTCGGACGGGGCGCCATCGCGGCCGAGCGAGCGAACGCGCTGAACGCGTGCGGCCTGGCCTGGAGCGACTGCGTTCGCCCAACGCTGGTTCTGCAGCGAGTAGGCCATTTCCTGATAGCGGTCGGCGACGCTGATGATGCGGGCGCTGTCGGCGTTGGCCGAGGCGAGCAGCATGTTGGTGGCTTCCTGGCCGCCGCGGAGGCCGCGTGCGTAGGAGGGATCAACGGTGACGGCCCAGATGACGGCGTCGCGGCCATAATAGGCGGCGGCGTCGCGCACGCCCTGGACGAAGGCCGGCGATTGCGCGGCGGTGTTGGCGCCGTAGGCCACCCAGCCGCGCGTGAGCGCGTCGCGGTTGTGGCGGGAGACGCGGTCGAGCGCGGACTCCAGGGCGTTGGCGTCGCGCATCGTCGATGAGCGCAATTCTGAAACGTCGCTTTGATAAGCGGCGTAGGCTGTAACCGCAGTCTGCAGATCGACGCTGCCCGCCGCATCCGTAGATGCCGGCGTTTGTGCATTGGCGACCCCTAGAAGGGCGACGGCCGCGGTTGTTGTCCAGACCGCAAGGCTACGCATCGGCTTCTGCTCCCTAATCCTAGATTGGTGAGTCCGCTTCCGAGAACGACTCGTAGCGGGCACTCTGTCCCCCAGCGCGTTAAGAAGTCTTTTACTCGCGGGCGACCTTTTAGTGTCAACACAACTGGCAGTAAGGCCGGGTGCAAAAGCAGCACCAATGGCAGTTGCGCTGGCTTGGGCCGGTTGGATTTGGGCTGCCGGCGTGGTCGTGGCGGCCTTTATCGGTGTTTTTAGCGGTGGGGAGCGCCAGGATGTGGCCGCGGCGAGCGCTTTAGCGTTAGCGCCAGCGCTCATCGGATTCATCCTATTGCCGTTAATCGGGCTGCGCTGGGGGGCGCTCGCTCTCATTTTGGCATGGATTGTTGCGCTCACGGGACTGGTGGCGGGAACCGGCGGCTGGGGATCGCCGCTGGCGGCGGGGCTGCTGATCCCGGTGGCGCTGGCGCGTACGCTTGGGCGCTGGACGCGCATCGCCGGGATTGGCGCGGTTGCCGGTTACGCGGCGTCGGGGCTGGCGCCGCTAATGTATGCGGGGCTCGGGCGGTTCACGGTGGCGCTGACGTTTGCGGCGCTGGTGCTGATCGTGTGGCTGACGGGCTTTGCCCAGCGGCGTGACACGCGGGAGGCGGCGGCCGGGCAGCGGATCGCAGAAGTGTCGCATGAATTGCGGACGCCGCTGACGCACATTCTTGGCTTCTCGGAAATGATCGAGCGGCAAATCTTTGGCGAGATCGGGTCGCGCTACGTTGAGTATGCGGGGCTGATCCGGAAGAGCGGCACGCATCTTCTTGGACTGGTGAACGATCTGCTGGATCTGTCGCGGATCGATGCGGGCAAGTTCGAGGTGCAGCTGGGCACGTTCGATGTGCGCGCTGTGATTGAGGACGTGGTGCGGGTTTCGGTCGATAGCGCCGAGAAAAAGCAGATCGCGCTGGGAATGTTGACGCCCGAGGCGGCGCTCAAGGTTCACGCCGATGACCGGGCGGTGAAGCGGATGCTGATCAACACGGTGAGCAACGCCATCAAGTTCACGCCGGAGGGCGGCAAGGTGATGGTGCAGGCGAGCGAGGTGAACGGCGTGCTGCGGCTGGATACGATCGACAACGGGCCAGGCATTCCCGAAGCGGAGCGCGCGATCCTTGGTCAAGCCTATGAGCGCGGTTCAGGCGGCGCACGTGCGGAGGGGACGGGCCTGGGCCTATCGCTGGTGCGGGCGCTGGCGGCGCTGCATGGCGGGACGCTGAGCTTTCATGAAGCGCCGGGCGGCGGCGCCTTGGTGCGCATTACGTTGCCGGTGCTGGCCGACTAGCGTTGAAGCGTAAGAAACGCGCGCGCGGCGGCGACGTCGCCGACTTCGACGAGCAGGCGCTGCGTGGCGCGGCCGGTTTCGAGCCGCAGCTCAACGGTTTCGCGCGGATCGAGGGCGACGAGATCGCGGAAGGCGGTGTCGGGGAAGGTGTAGATGGCGGTGCGTTCGCCGTTGTGGGTTTCGATCGTGCGTACCGAAGGGATGCTGACCGACGCCATCGGAGAAGGCAGTCCAGCTTCGAGACCTTGCGAGATGCGCTGTGGCAGAGCGACTTCGCGCATGGGGCCGCGATCGCGGTCGCGGATGATCAATTGCACGGAAGCCGGCGCGGTTGCGCCGCGTGCGAGCGGCAGCGCGAGCGTCAGGCGCTGAACGTCGCGGACTTGGCGAACGCCGAAGAGAGCGGGTATCGGCGCTTCGATCCCCTGGCTGAGGCGCCAGCCCGATTGATCGACAACGCGCCGCGCGCGCCAGGAGCGATCCCAGCCGGGAAACAGCATGGTGCCGGTATTGGCCCACGCGGCGAAGCTGCGGCGGGCGTTGGCGGCGGCGGTCGCGGTGCGTTCGTCGGCGCAGGTGCGGGCGCGGGCGGCGTTGACGGCGGCGGTCTCAAGTTCGCGCAGGTTGGCGCTGGTCCAGCCCGAGCGCAGCAAAGCGCCGCGCGCCTGGGCGAGGCCAACGCTTAAGGCCGAGCGGATGCTGGGTTCAAAGAGGCGGCATTGCGCGTCAGCTTCCAAGAGCCCGCGCCGCTCGACGAAGGCGGTGCGTGCGTTGGGTTCGGTGGCCGAAGCGGCGCCGGCTGTCCCGAGGACGAGGGCAAGTAAGATGAAGCGCATGCGAGCGTGAAAGGTTAAGCTCAGGTTGTTGAATTCTGGTGAATGACGGCATGGAAGAGCTCAAGACCGATTTTTGGGCCAGCGCCCTGATCCGCCGCGCGCAGATCGCGGGGGCGTTCGCGGGCGTCGTGAAGAAGGGCGATACGGATGCCGGCGCCGTGCTGGTGAAGGTGGCGACGTTGAACGGCAAGGCGCGGCTCTATGGGCCGGCGCGGAATGGCGAGGGCGAACGGATTTGGCTGGATTTGTCGGCCGGCGCGCTTGGCGATGTTGAGAGCGATGTGGACGAGTACGTCCGTAAGCGGCGCACCGGCGATCCGGACCTTTGGGTGATCGAGATCGAGGACCGCGAGGGTCGGCACTTTTTGATGGAGCCGGTGGACTCTAGTGCTGGTTGAGGCTCGACGCTGCGTTGGCGCCGTCCTTCGACAGGTTCAGGGCGCCGCCAATTTAGCCTTGGCGCCATGTTTTCAGTAGCGTCATCCCCGGATTTAGTCCGGGGTTGTCGAAGCAGACGCGGGCCTCGAGTTGATCCGGGGAGGCCATGCGCGTAAACGCCCCGCTCCACTTCATGTAGAGACCTGATGTCCGCCGACCCCGCCACCGAGGCCGCACGCCGCAGAACTTTTGCGATCATCTCGCACCCCGACGCGGGCAAGACGACGCTGACCGAGTCCTTGCTGCTCGCGGGCGGGGCCATCCACTTGGCCGGTGAAGTGGCGGCGCGCGGGCAGGCGCGGCGGACAACATCGGACTGGATGAAGATCGAGCGCGAGCGCGGCATCTCGGTGTCGAGTTCGGTGATGATGTTCGAGCACGACAACATGGTCTTCAACTTGCTCGACACGCCGGGCCACGAAGACTTCTCGGAAGATACGTATCGCACGCTGACCGCGGCGGACTCCGCCATCATGGTGCTCGACGCCGCGAAGGGCATCGAGCCGCAGACGTTGAAGCTGTTTGAGGTTTGCCGGCTCCGCGACATTCCGATCACGACGTTCATCAACAAGATGGATCGCGAAGCGCTCGATCCGTTTGAGCTGTTGGATGAGATCCACACGAAACTGGCGATGGATACCGTGCCGATGTATTGGCCGGCGGCGTCGGGGCAGCGCTTTGGCGGCATGCTCGATCTCACGACGGATGAGTTTGTGCCCTTCCGGCGTTTGGAGCACGGCGAAGAGGGCTTTGCGATCGAGGCGCGGCAGCGGCGTGGCGCAAGCAACTTTCTTCACGGCCTGCGCGACGATGTGCGCGCTGAACTGGAAGAGACCGCGGAGTTGGCGCGTGAGGGGTTGCCGAAGTTTGATCTGGCGGCGTTTCGCGAGGGGCATCTGACGCCGGTTTATTTTGGTTCGGCGCTGCGCCGTTATGGCGTGCTGGAATTGCTCGCGGGGCTTGGCGCCAATGCGCCGCCGCCGCGTCCGCTCAAAGCTAAGGTGAAGGGCGCCGAGACAGAGATCGCGCCGGGGCGCAATGACGTGAGCGGCTTCATCTTCAAGATTCAAGCGAACATGGATCCCAAGCACCGCGACCGCGTCGGCTTCTTCCGGATTTCGTCGGGCAAGTTTCAGCGTGGAATGACGTTAAAGACGGCGGCGGGCAAAGGCTTCAACGTCCACAATCCGATGATGTTCATGGCGCAAGATCGTGAGATCGCGCAGGAAGCGTTTCCTGGCGATGTGATCGGTATTCCGAGCCATGGCGGATTGCGTGTCGGGGACTCGCTCTCGCAATCCGGTGACGTGGTGTTCCAGGGCATTCCAAACTTCGCGCCGGAAATTCTAAAGCGCGTGCGCGTGAAAGACCCGTTGAAGCAGAAGCACTTGCGTAAGGCGCTGGAGTCGCTCGGCGAAGAGGGCGTGACGCAGGTGTTCAAGCCGGTGTTCGGCGGCGATCTGGTGGTTGGCGCTGTTGGTCAGTTGCAGTTTGAAGTGCTGGATGAGCGGATGAAGGCTGAGTACGGGCTCGAAGTCATCTTTGAGACGTCGCCCTATCAGGCCGCGCGCTGGGTGAGCGCGGAGAGCCGCGCTGATCTTGAGGCGTTCGCGCAGAAGTCAGCGTCTCAGATGGCCGAGGATGTCGACAACTCGCCGGTCTATCTTGGCAAGAGCGCGTGGGAGATCGGCTACGTGCAGGACAAGAACCCGAAGATCAGGTTCAGCGACACTAAAGAGCGCGCAGCTTAAGCGGCTTGGGCTGCGCCTTTGCGGACTTTGAAGAAGCGCATGGCGCGCTGCGCGGCTTCGACCGGCACATTGTTATACATGCGGCCGAACTCCTCGGCGCGCTGCATGGCTTCGTCGCCGCCGCACGAGAGCACGGCGAGCGTGACAAAGAGCGGGCGCTCGATGCCGGCGGCGCGGCAGATCATGGCGAGACCGTCGATGTCGCGCCGTGCGATGAGGTCCGCGACGGTATCGGGGTCGAGATTGGTGATCTCGGCGAGGCCGTAGAGGAAGTGCTTTTGCTTGGCTTCGCGATAGAGCGAAACCAGCAGGCGCGCGTTGAGTTCGCCGCTGTTCTTCTTCGATTGAATGAACGCCATCGCGTTCCTGGCTTCGGCGCCGACGTCGCCAATATTCTGGCACATGCGCGCGCGCGCCTTGGAGAGCGCGGCGTCCAGGGTTGCGGGATCGACCGAGGCGTTACGCTGCATGATCTGATCGCGCAGCGTGTTCTCAACGACGAAATACATCTCGTTCAGCAGGTCGAGCGGCAGGTCCGAGCGCTTGACGACGCCTTCGTGCAACATCGTGTTGTTGCGCGCGCGATCGACCGCGGCTTCCAGGCTGTCGCGCGAAATCTTGGCGCCGTCATTCCGGATGAGAGCGTCGAGTGCGTTGTCGTCGCCGAACTTCACGATCGCGTCGGACACGCTTTCAGAAACGTTGGGGCGCTGGGCGACGGCCTTGATGTGATTTTGGCTTTGGTAGTTGACGATCTGCAGCAGTGTGGGCTCGTCGAGTGCGCGGCTGCGCCTCAGAACGGGGCCTGCAATCTCAAATGAATGGTTGGCGAGATCGCGCATGAGGCCGATCGGGGCTTCACTCGCGTCGGCGAACAATTCCGACAGTTCGGCGAGAACGCTGTCCTGCATTTCAGCGGCGACGAGTTGCAGGACGTCGTCGAACAGGGCGGTCTCGCGTTCGCTCCGGGCGCCCGAGGTCTCGAAAAAGAGGTCGGTGACTTCGCGCAACAGCTCGCGGCGCTGGTTACTGTCCGTTGTGCGCGCCAGATCGACAAGTTTCGCAAATCGCGCGTTCGACATGGCCGAGAAGTCTCCTGAATCCGGCGGACGTTAGTCGCCGGTCGTAAATAAATTTACCTATTGGGCTGCGTTGCCGAGGCCGCCGCGCAGGCCTTCTTCAGTATCGGGACCGCCGAGAAGCGCGAGCGAGGCGTCATCGGCGTGGGTGGTTTCGGTAGCGAAAATCGCTGGTTCGTCCTCTTCGTGCGTGGTGATCACGGGGGCGGTGACAGGCGGCGGTGGCGGCTCGAAACGCGCCCGCATGGAGGCCGGGGCCCTGGCGCTGACGCCTGAAATCACGCCTTGACGCTCGATCGCGGCGGGCACGATGGCTTTGAGTTCGCAGGAATGGGCCTGGAAGCTCCATGCCATGCAAAGCGTGTCGTCGGCGCAGGCGCGCTCGCAAACGTCGGGGCTGGCGGCTTCGATGGTGGCGAACGCGCCGCCCGGCCGGGCGACGTCAGCCTCGCCAATGGCCCAGGCGGCGCCAATCTGCGCGACGATGAGAACGGCGAGTGGGACAAGGTACCGCATCGCGTGACGATGGCGGCGATTTGGTTAACAACAGATTCACTCTTGTGCGCTGAGCGCCTCGCGGCGGAGTTCGATGTCCAGCCATTCGGCTTCGGCGGCATCGCGCTCGGCGCGGGCGGCTTCGAGGCGCGCGGCGGTTTTGCTGAAATCGCCGGCGGTGAAGGCGTCGGGCGCGGCCAGTCTGGTTTCGAGGGTTTCGATTTCGGCGCTGAGTTTGGGCATGAGCGCGTCGAGCTCGGCGGCGCGGCGTTCGTCTTTGTAGCTGAGCTTGGTTTGCTTTCGCGGCGCTGTCGGACGCGCTGGGTCGGCGCTTTGCTTTTTCTGTTGTGGGCGTGGGCTGATGGTTTGGCCGTGCTCGCGCTCGAAATCGGCCCAGCCGCCCGGGGTCTCGACCCATTTGCCGCCACCGAGCGGGGCGACGATCTGTGTCGCGACGCCATCGAGGAAAGCGCGGTCGTGGCTGACGATGAGCACTGTGCCGTCATAGGTCGCGAGCATGTCCTCGAGCGCGTCGAGCGTATCCATGTCGAGATCGTTGGTCGGTTCGTCGAGGACGAGCAGGTTCGCGGGCTTTGCGAGCGCGAGCGCCAGCGCGAGGCGATTGCGTTCGCCGCCGGAGAGCGCGGAGACGGGTTGACGCAATTGCTCGGGGCCGAAGAGAAATTCCTTGGCGTATGAGGCGACGTGCCGGGCGACGCCGCGCACGATAATCTGATCGCCGCCGGCGGGCGTGAACGCGTCCCACAGCGTGACGTTGGGATCGATGATGTCGCGGCGCTGATCGACATAGGCGACGTTGAGATTCTCGCCCATGCGGACGGCGCCGGTGTCCGGCTCGCGGCGCTTTAGAAGAAGTTCGAGCAGAGTGGTCTTGCCGCTGCCGTTGGCGCCGACGACGCCGACACGGTCGCCGCGCGTGATGCGGAGCGAAAGGTTCGAGATCAGCGTGCGATCGCCGTAGGCTTTGGAGATGTTTTTGGCGTCAATGACGAGCCGCGCGGATTCGCTGCCGCGTTCGGCGGTGATGCCGGCGGTTGGCGAGGCGCTGAGGTCTTTGATGTGGCGCCGCTCGGCGCGCATGGCGAGGAGTTTGCGGCGCCGGCCCTCATTGCGCGAGCGGCGGGCGGTGACGCCGCGGCGCAGCCAGTGCTCCTCGGCTTTCAGTTGCGTCTCGAGGCGGGCGAGGTTGCGCGCGTCTTCTTCCTCGATCGCGTCGGCCCATTCTTCGAACGAGGCGTAGCCGCGATTGAGCTTGAGAAGGCGGCGCTGGCGCAGCCACAGGGTTGCGGTTGAGACGCGTTCGAGAAAACGCCTGTCGTGGCTGATGATGAGGCAGGCGCCGCGCTGGCTTGTGATGATGCGCTCAAGCTCCTCGATGGCAGTGATGTCGAGGTGGTTGGTGGGCTCGTCGAGCAAGAGGATGTCGGCATCGGCGGCGAGCGCGCGCGCGAGCGAGGCGCGGCGGGCTTCGCCGCCGGAGAGGCCCTGGGGCGCGCGCTCGGGATCGAGGCCGAATTGTTCGAGCGCGGCATCGGCGGCGTAGGCGGGGATTTCAGCGGTGCTGCCGCGGCGCGCGACGGACGGGGATTGCGCGTAGTCGCGCAATGTCGCGAACCCCTCGAAGCTGGTGTCTTGCGGCGCGAAGGCGACGGTTGTGCCGGATTGATAGACGATCTCGCCGCCATCGGGATCGGCGACGCCGGCCATCATGCGCATCAAGGTCGATTTGCCCGCGCCGTTGGCCCCCACGAACGCGGCGCGCTCGCCCTTTTGCAGCACGAATTCGGCGCCGTCGAAGAGCGGCGCTTGGCCAAGCGTCAGCCGCAGGTCCTTTACGTGCGCGAGTGCTGACATCTTAGTTGAAGATGTCGCCAAGGTCCGGGAAGCCGTCGTCGTCGCCTTCTTCGCGGCCATCTTGGGGGCCGCCAAAGGCGTTGGCGAGTTCGTCGAAGAAGCTGGCCATTTCGACCTGCGCCGGCGTGTACGCCGGTTGCTCGATTCCGGGCAGAGGGTGGTTTTCGACGCCCTGGTGCGCGACGCGCATCGTGTCGGCCCAGATCTGCGCCGGCAGGGTGCCGCCGGTGGTGCGGCCCATCGACGTGAAGTCGTCGTGACCGACCCAGACGCCGGCGGTGAAGTCACGGCTGTAACCGACGAACCACGCATCGCGCCAATCGGAGCTGGTGCCGGTCTTGCCGGCGATGTCGCGATCGCCGATGCGGGCGCCTGTGCCGGTGCCGCGCAGAACGACAGCGCCCATCATGCCGTTCATGCGATGCGCGACTTGCTCGTCGAGAATGCGTGCGGGCGTGTAGGGCGGGCGGACGTAGATTTCCTGGCCGGCGGAATTGGTGATGCGATCGACGATGTGCGGATCAACGCGCATGCCGTCATCCATGTAGGTCGCGAACGCGGTGGTCATGTCCCAGAGCGTCGTCTCCATCGAGCCGAGCGCGATCGACGGCGGCACAAAGGCGTTGCCGGCGGGCATGTTCTGGATGCCGAGGCGACGGGCGACGTCGGCGACGCGGCGTGGACCGACTTCATCGGCGACCGAGGCGGCGACGGTGTTGATCGAGAGCGCGAAAGCGGTGCGGAGCGTGACGGCGCCGCGATAGCCGTCGTCATAGTTGCGCGGACGCCAGCCATCGATGACGACCGGTTCGTCGTAGCGGACGTCCTCGGTGTCGAGGCCGGCTTCGAGCGCGGCGGTGTAAACGAACGTCTTGAATGTCGAGCCTGGTTGGCGGCGGGCCTGGGTGACGCGGTTGAACTTCGAGGTGCCGTAGTCGGTGCCACCGACGAGCGCGCGCACGCCGCCGTCACGATCGAGGGCGACGTAGGCGGCTTGCAAAGGGCGGCGGCCGAAGGCGCGATTGCCGAGGCGGCGGCGGATGGAGTCGGCCGCTGATTGTTGCGTGTCGCGGTCGATGGTCATGTGAATGACCAGGTCCGGCGTGTCGCGGCCGACGACGGCGCGGGCCTGTTCGACGGCGAGATCGAAGGCGTAACCCATGGCGCGTTCGACGGACGGGCGCTCCACGACGCGGATGCGCTGTGCGATCGCTTCGTCGCGTTGTTCAGACGTGATGTAGCCGGCGTCCACCATCGCCGCGAGCACGACGTGTTGGCGCGCGGTGGCCCGTTCGAGGCTTTCGGTCGGCGCTGAGCGCGACGGCGCCTTGGGCAGCCCCGCGAGCATCGCGGCTTCGGCAAGCGTGAGTTCGGTGGCGGATTTGCCGAAGAAGCGGCGGGCGGCGGCGTCGACCCCGTAGGCCTGGTCGCCGAGATAGACGCGGTTGAGATAGAGTTCGAGAATCTCGTCTTTCGTGAGCCGGCGTTCGAGGCGCGAGGCGAGCACCATCTCGCGCAGTTTGCGGTTTACGGTCTGGCGGGGTGTGAGGAAGAGGTTGCGCGCAAGCTGTTGGGTCAGCGTTGAGCCGCCCTGCACGGTTTCGCCGGCGCGGAGGTTGGCGAGAACGGCGCGCAGCACGCCGATGCGGTCCACGCCTTCGTGTTCGTAGAAGCGGCGATCTTCAATCGCGAGGAAGGCTTGCGGAACGTAGTCCGGGATCTCGGCCAGGTGGACGCGGTTGCCGTAATAGGGGCCGCGCACGCCGAGCGTCTCGCCATCGCGATCGACGAAGCGCACGGACTCCTGGCGGTTGAGCGACCAGATCGCGTTGGCGTCCGGCACGCGCGGCAGGCCCCAATAAATCCATAGCCACAGCGACACGACGCCGACCAGGACGACGCCGGCAAAAATACTCGCCGCCTTGCGCCAGGTGAGACGCCCGCCAAACACCCTGCTGAGATGTTGCTGCTGCTGCGCCGCGGCGGCGCGTAGCTTCGCCCAGTCGATGCTGCTGCGAAAATCGGGCCGGTTGTTGTCGGACAAGTAATTCTCCGGGAGCGGGTGTCCAATAGAGGTATGGCCGAATTCTGGCCAGAGGGAACGCGGGATGGGCCCCTGCGTATCCATGCCGCTTGAGCGGAAAAATCCGAAGTAACAAGCCTTGTTGCGAAATCAATCCGACCGTGACGGCGTTGCGGTAGAGTTCCGGCACGGTCGAGGACCAGGGATTGCGGGGCGAAGGCGACGGAATGAGCACGGCGGCGGCGCTTCGGGGCTTTTTAAACAAGGCGCTGGCTGACCTGGCGGACGGTAAGCCGCAAGAGGGCGAACGGTTGGCAAAAGCCGTGTCGGCGCTGGTGAAGGCGGAACGGGAGCTGGCCGAGTTTGCGCGCGAACAAATGACGGCGGCGGAGATGAATGATCCTGAAGCCCTCCGCGCGGAATTGCGCCGCCGGCTCTCTCTCTTCGCTGACGCCGACGGGGCGGGACGTCCTGTCGAAGCACTGGCCCGAGTCGCTGCTACAGGAGTTGCTGAGTGAGTGGAGCGCGTGGGGCTCTGAAAACCAGAAGCCGCCCGACGGTGACTGGCGGTGCTGGCTGTTCTTGGGCGGACGGGGCGCGGGCAAGACGCGCGCGGGGGCGGAGTGGGTTTCCGAACTGACGCGATTTCGGCGCGCGGGACGGATCGCGCTGATCGGGCAAACGATGCACGACGTGCGCGAGGTGATGATCGAGGGACATTCGGGCTTGCGGTCGTTGCCTTATGAGCGGCCCAGCTATGAGGTGAGCCGCAGACGTCTGGTTTGGAGCAACGGCGCGCAGGCCTGGTGTTTTTCAGCGGAGGATCCTGATGCGTTGCGCGGGCCGCAATTTGATGCGGCCTGGTGTGATGAGCTCTGCTTTTGGGCATATCCGGAGCGAACGTTGCAGACGCTTGAGCACGGGCTGCGTCTTGGCGTGCAGCCGCGGATGATGGTGACGACGACGCCGAAACCGATCCCGGCGTTGAAGCGCCTGATCGCGGCGCCGGACACGGTGGTGACGCGCGCATCGACGTTCGACAATGAAAGAAATCTGTCGCCGGCGTTCATCGCGGCGTTGCGCGAGGGGCTCACGGGCACACTGCGGCATCGCCGGGAAGTGCTGGGTGAATTTGTCGAGGACATGGATGGCGTGATGTGGACGCGCTCTGATGTGGAGGCGGCGCGCGGGCGCATTGATGGGCCGTTCGATCGGATCGTCGTCGCGGTGGACCCGCCCGCGAGCGCAGGACGACACGCGGATGCGTGCGGGATTGTCGCGGCGGCGGCGCGTGGGTCGGGGCGGGCGCGCGAGGCGCTCGTGCTGGCGGACGCGAGCGTTCAGGGCGTGGCGCCGCAAGTGTGGGCGTTGCGCGTTGCGGAGCTGGCGCGTTCGGTTGGCGCGCACGCCATCGTTGCGGAAGGCAACAATGGCGGGGAAATGGTGCGCGCGGTTTTGAAGGCGGCGGCGCCGGAATTTCATGTGCGGCTGGTGCGTGCAAGCGATGGCAAACGCGCACGCGCCGAGCCGATTGCCGCTTTCTATGCGCAGGGGCGGGTGAAGCATGCGGCCGTCTTTCCGGCGCTGGAAGATGAGATGTGCGCGTTTGGCGCGGAGGATTTCAGCAGAAGTCCGGACCGGCTCGACGCGCTGGTTTGGGCTTTGACGGACTTGCTCGCGGGCGGCGCCGCTGACCCGCAAGTGCGAGTGCTCTGAAGAAAGATGGACATGCTCAATTGGTTGCGACGCCTCCGCGCCCCGAGCGCGGAGCGAAAGCTCATGGCTTGGCACGCGCCTGGCCGCCCGGTGTGGCCGATGCGCGATCCAAGCGCGTTCGCACGCGAAGGCTATGGACGAAACGCCATCGCGTATCGGTGTGTTCGGTTGATCGCGGAGGCGGCGGCGAGCGCGCCGCTGAGGGTGGGGCCGCACGATCATCCGCTGGCGCGCTTGTTGGCGCGCCCCAATCCCGAGCAAACGGGCGTCGAACTGCTGGAAGCGTTTTACGGCCACCTCCAGGTGGCGGGTAACGCGTATCTGGAAGCGGCGGGCTTTGATGAGGAGGCGCCTTCGGAGCTTTATGTGTTGCGGCCCGATCGCATGAGCGTCGTGCCGGGCGCTGACGGCTGGCCCGTCGGTTGGGAGCATCGTGTCGGCACGAGCGTGCGGCGCTTTGCGCGCGATCCTGTCAGCAACGCCGCGCCGATTCTGCATCTGAAACTCTTCAATCCGAGCGATGATTGGTATGGCCTCTCGCCCATGGAAGCGGCGGCGTTTTCAATCGACATTCACAATGCCGGCGGCGCCTGGAACAAGTCGCTGATCGATAATGCGGCGCGGCCGAGCGGCGCCTTGATCTTTACCGGCGCCGGCGGCGCGGATCGGCTGAGTGAAGAGCAGTTTCAGCGGCTGAAGAGCGAACTGGAAGATATGCACGCCGGCGCTGCAAATGCGGGGCGCCCGATGTTGCTGGAAGGCGGGCTTGAGTGGCGCCCGATGTCGCTATCGCCAGCGGATATGGATTTCAGTCAGGCGCGCCATGGCGCGGCGCGCGATATCGCGCTGGCGTTTGGCGTGCCGCCGATGTTGCTCGGCATCCCGGGCGACAACACCTATTCGAATTATCGAGAAGCCAATTTGGCGTTCTGGCGGCAAACGGCGTTGCCTTTGGCGCAGAAGGCCGCCCGCGCGATCGAAGCATGGGTTGGCGATCGGTGGCCGGAGGCAGGGCCGGCCGGCGTCAGCGTCGATGTTGAGAACGTGCCGGCGCTGACGGTTGAGCGTGAAGCGCTGTGGGCGCGGATCGCGGCGGCGGATTTTCTGCGTGACGATGAAAAGCGCCGCCTGGCGGGCGTCGATATGCCGGAACGTCGCCAATGAAGATCGACGCACGCATCACGTTTGCGCTGATCCTGGCGCTGTTCCTGGAGACGGCGGGCGGGCTGATGTGGGCCGGACGCGCGGCGGCGCGGCTTGATGACGTCGAGCGCGCGGTGGCGACGCAGCCGGAAGTCGCGGAGCGATTGGCCAGGCTTGAAGAGCAGGTGAGCGAAGCGCGGCGTTCGTTGTCGCGCATTGAAGCGCGGCTCGACGAATGATCATCGAAGGGTACGCCGCTCTCTTTGGTGTCGCAGACCAGATGCGTGACGTGGTTCGCGCGGGGGCGTTTGCACAGAGCATTGTGCGCCGACCGCGGATTCCGATGCTGGTGGAGCACGAGGCGCGCGCGGTGGCCGGCGAATGGACGGAGCTGCGGGAGGATGGGCGCGGCCTCTATCTGCGCGGCGAGATCCGCGATGCGTGCCGCGGCGCGGCGCGGGCAAAGCGCATGCTGGCGCGCGGCGTCGATGGGCTTTCTATCGGCTTTGTTCCGCTCGTTCAGCATCGAACGCCAGGCGGGCGCGTGCTGAGTGAGATCGATCTTCTGGAAGTGTCAATCGTGACTCATCCGATGCAGCCGCAGGCGCGGCTGAACCTCGCGCGGCATTTGTCCCGCGCTGCCTAAGGAGCACTAAATTGAGAAAAGAAACCAAGGCGGCGCCTCCCGGCGCTGCCGACGCACTCATGCGCGCATTTGAAGAGTTCAAATCCGCGAACGATGAACGGTTGACGGCGATCGAGCGCTCGCGCGCCGATGTGCTGCTCGAAGAGAAGGTTGATCGCATTGATCGGGCGCTCGCCGAGCAGAAGACGATGATCGAACGTGGGGCGCTGGCCGGCCGGCGTCCGGGACTCGCCGCTGATCCGGCGGTGAGCGAGCAAAAAACGGCCTGGAGCGCGTATCTGCGGCGCGGCGATATTTCGGCGCTGACCCAGTTCGAGGCGAAGGCGCTCTCGGTTGGTTCGGATGCGGACGGCGGTTACATCGCGCCGCCCGAGCTGGACCGGATGATCGAAAGCCGGCTGCGTCAGGTATCGCCGATGCGCGCCATCGCGACGGTGCGGACGACGGGCGCCAATGTGTTCAAGAAGCCGATCAGCTTGACGGCGGCGGGCTCGGGATGGGCCGCGGAGACCGGTGCGCGGACGCAAACGACGTCGCCGACTCTGGCGTTGCTCGAATTCCCGACGGCGGAGCTCTACGCCAATCTGGCTGCGACGCAGACCTTGCTCGACGACAGTTTTGTCAATCTTGAGGAATGGATCGCAGGCGAAGTTGAGGAAGCGTTCGCGGGCCAGGAGCGCGCGGCGTTTGTCTCCGGCGATGGCGATGACAAGCCGCGCGGCTTTCTCGACTACGACAAGGTCGCCGAGGGCAGCCACGTCTGGGGCAAGATTGGCTATGTCGTCACCGGCGCCGATGGCGCATTCGCCGCGACTAATCCGGTCGACAAGGTGATCGACCTCATCTACGCGCCGAAAGCCCAGTACCGCCAGGGCGCGCGCTTCGTGATGAACCGCAAGACCGTCTCGGCGGTGCGCAAGCTGAAAGATGGCGACGGGCGGTACGTCTGGGAGCCGAACGACGCCGGCGGCGCGACGCTGCTGGGCTACCCCATCACTGAACTCGAAGACATGCCGGATATCGGCACGGATTCGTTCTCGATCGCGTTCGGCGACTTTGCGCGTGGATATCTGATCGTCGATCGCGCCGGCGTGCGCGTGCTGCGCGATCCATACTCGGCCAAACCGTACGTGCTTTTCTACGTCACCAAGCGCGTCGGCGGCGGCGTGCAGAATTTCGATGCGATCAAAGCACTGAAGTTCGGCGACACCTGATGGCGATCACAATCGTTGAGCCGGCCGCCAGCGAGCCTGTCTCGCTGGCGGAGGCGAAGCTGTTCCTGCGCGTCGACCACAACGCGGAGGATGGCCTGATCGAAAGTCTGATCGGCGCCGCGCGTGAGGCGGTCGAAGCTGGAATCGGCCGCGCGCTGCTGACGCGGCGTGTGCGTGAGAGCCTGGATATCTGGCGCCGCGACGCGGTGAACGGCGCCGTGCTGGGGCTTGGGCCGGTGACCAATGTCGTGGCGGTGCGGCTGCTCGCGGACAATGGCGCGCAGAGCGTGATCGATCCCGAGCGCTATCGTCTCGAGGGCAATCGCGATCGGCCGCGGCTGGTGTTTCCCGCGGGGTTTCCTTCGACGTTGCGCAGCGCGGGCGGCATCGAGATCGAATACGAGTGCGGATATGCGGACGACGCCGCAAATCTGCCGATCGCGCTGCGGCTGGCGACGTTGCAGATTGTCGCTTCGCTCTATGAGGTGCGCCAAGGCGAGGGCGCCATGCCGGAGACGGCGCGGGCGCTGATGCGTCCGTTTGCGCCGGTGCGGCTATGAGCGCGCTTTCGGCGATGCGCGCACGCGTGAAGCTACAAAGCCCGGCGCGTGTCGCGGACGAGATTGGCGGTGTCGCGATCTCGTGGACGAACGAAGCTGATGTGTGGGCCGAGATCGAGGCGCGTGGCGTGGGCGAGACCGCCGCGTTCGACGCCAACGCCTCGCGCGCCAGCTATCGCGTGACGATCAACCGGTTTGACGGCGTTCGCGCCGGTTGGCGCATCGCCTGGGATGCGCGGCGGCTTCGCGTCGTCGGTGTTGCTGATGATGGCGCGGCGCGGATTGAGCTTCAGTGTGAGGAGGAAACGCTTTGAGCGCCGAGACCGCGCTGGCGGCGGCCATCCGCGTCGCGGCCCTGGACGATGCGGGTGTGCAGGCGATCGTGGCGGACCGCTTCTATGACGAGCCGCCGCCGGATGTGGTGTTTCCGTATCTGACGCTTGGAAGGGTGGAGTCCAAGAGCATCGATGCGAGCGAACGCGAAGCGCTTGAGCACGGCGTGACGCTGCATGTGTGGTCCCGGTACGGCGGACGCGCTGAGGCGCTGGATGCGATCGCCGCGCTGCGGGGATGTTTGCACAATGCCGGGCTCGATGTTTCAGGCCGGCGTCTCGTGCTCTTGTTTGTGCAATTCGCGGACGTGTTTCGCTCCGGCGACGGGCGCACGACGCATGGCGTGTTGCGCCTGAAGGCGATCACGGAATCTGAATAGGAGCTGGCATGTCGGGTCAAAAAGGACGCGATGTCCTTATCAAAATCGGTGATGGCGGCGATCCGGAGGCGTTCGCTACGGTCGCGGGCATTCGGGCGAAGACGATTTCGCTGAACGCGCGCAGCGTCGATGGAACGAGTGGCGAAAGCCCGAACGCGTGGCGCGAGCTGATTGCTGGCGCGGGCGTGAAGTCGGCCAGCGTGAGCGGCGCCGGCGTTTTCAAGGACGCGGCTTCGGACGCGGCGATCCAACAGGCGTTCTTCGCTCAGGCGGCGCGCGCCTTTCAGCTCGTCATACCGGATTTTGGAATTCTGAGCGGGCCGTTTCTGGTCGAGGCGCTGGATTATTCCGGTGATCACGATGGAGAAGCGGCGTTCGCGGTGACGCTCGCCTCGGCCGGCGCGATCAGCTTCGCGGCGCTGTGATGCGCGAGTTGCATAACCGCGCACGCGGCGAAGTGCTGCTGGAGATCGATGGGCAGGCTGTGCGCCTGTGTTTGACGTTGGGGGCGCTTGCCGAATTGGAAGCGGCGTTTGACGTCGCGTCGTTCTCCGAACTGGGGGAGCGCCTTGGGCAGCTGACGGCGTCTGACCTGCTTGTCGTTGTGGCGGCGCTTGTTCGTGGCGGCGGCGGCGATGTGAGCGTCGCGATGCTGGCGGCGTCATGTATTGATCCCAAGGCCGCGGCTGGCGCCGTCGCCGAGTGCTTTCGCCTGGCGTTGGATGAGTGAGGCTTCGCCGTGGCGCGACATGTTGGCGAGCGCGGCGCTCTTTGGGATCGCGCCCGCTGACCTCTGGCGTCTGAGTTTGCGCGAATGGCGCGCGCTGACGCGGCGGGATGGCGCGGCGCTTTCAAGGTCGGCGTTTGAGGCGCTGACGCAACGGTTTCCGGATAGAGATGACAAATCAAACACCTGATTTTGCATTGGGTCAGTTTCAGGCTGAGCTCGGTGTTGCGGCGGCGGCGCTGCAATCGTTCGCGCAGGGTCCGGCGCAGCGGACGGCCGATGCTGTTGGCGCGTCATTCGAGCGCGCCGGCGCGCGTATCGGACGGGCGCTCGGATCCGCCGCTGATGGCGGTGAGGCGTCGTTCAAGCGCATGGCGAAGGTCATTCTCGAAGAACTGGCGAAGATCGCGCTGCAAAGCGTGTTCGCGGGCGCCGGGCGAAAGACGCCGTTGTTCGGCGCCAAAGCGGCCGGCGGCGCCGTCAACGTCGGCGGCGCATACCTTGTCGGGGAGCGCGGGCCGGAGATGTTCGTGCCGCGTCAGAGCGGCGAGATCGCCGGGGCGAATGCCGGTGCGGTGAATATCCACTTTCATCTCGCGGCCGGCGCCGATGCCGGCGCCATCGTCAAAAACCAGGGACAGGTCGCCGCCGCGATTGCGCGGGCCGTCGCGTATGGGAGGCGCAATCTGTGAGCGCATTTCACGACGTGTCATTGCCATTGCCGTTTGCGCTTGGCGCAAGCGGAGGGCCAGAGCGGCGGGTCGACGTGATCACGCTCGGTTCGGGTGCGGAGAACCGCAACGCGCCATGGGCGCACGCGCGACGGCGCTATGATATTGGCGGCGCGGTGCGCTCGCTCGACCAGATGCACGAACTCATCGCGTTCTTCGAGGCGCGGCGGGGCAAGCTTCATGGCTTTCGCTTCCGCGATCCGTTTGATTTCAAGTCATGCGCGCCGTCAGCAACACCTTCCGTGCTCGATCAGGAAATCGGCGAGGGGGACGGGGAGCGCGTCACGTTTTCCCTGATCAAGGCGTATGGCGACTATGCCCGCCGGATTACGAAACCGGTGGCTGGAAGCGTCGGCGTGGCGGTCGACGGCGAAGCAATGGCGCCGGAGGCGTTTGATGTGGCCGCGGATACGGGTGTTGTCACGCTTGTGACGGCGCCGGCGGCCGGCGTCGTTGTCAGCGCGGGTTTTGTTTTCGACACGCCGGTGCGGTTCGATGTCGAGCGGCTCGACCTGGCGCTGGACGGGTTTGGCGCCGGGCACGCGTTGTCCGTGCCGCTGGTTGAGGTGCACGCCTGATGCGCGCCCCGTCCGAGGCGCTCGCGGCGAAGCTTGCGGGCGGGGTGACGACGCTGGCGCACGTGTGGTGCGTTGTGCGGCGCGATGATGAACGCTTCGCATTCACCGATCATGATGAACCCTTGGTCTTCGATGATCTTGTCGCCGAGCCGCTGCAG
The DNA here is from genome assembly GCA_016791365.1 of Hyphomonadaceae bacterium. Lineage (GTDB taxonomy): Bacteria > Pseudomonadota > Alphaproteobacteria > Caulobacterales > Aquidulcibacteraceae > Vitreimonas. The sequence continues at coordinate 124,066 of JAEUMT010000017.1, forward strand.
GGGCTGAGCATCGGAGAGATCGAAAAGAGCGTAGGGCTTGGTGTCGATAGCGCGAGCATGCGGGGTGCGCTTTCGTCCGAGGCGATCACAGAGGCGGATCTTTCGAGCGGGCTCTGGGATGGCGCGCGCGTTGATATTTGGCGCGTGGATTGGCAGGCGCCGGCCGATCGGATGCATTTGTTTGCCGGCGCGATCGGAGATGTGCGGCGTGGGGTGGCGGCGTTCGAGGCCGAGCTGCGCGGTGTGCAGGCGCCGCTTAACATTCCGGTGGGACGTGTGTTCTCGAGATATTGTGACGCTGACCTTGGCGACGCGCGGTGCGGGGTTGACGTCGACGCGCCCGCGTTTCGTGGCGCGGGCGTTGTCAGTGAAGTGATCGGCACGAACGTGTTCAAGGCGTCCGGGCTCGGGGAATTCGCGGATCAGTGGTTCTCGCGGGGACGGATCGTCTGGGATGCGGGTGGCGCCAGTGAAGTCGCCGTGCATCGTGCGCTGGCCGATCAGACGATCATTGAATTGCTGGATGTCGCGCCGCTGCAGGTGGGCGGCGCGTTTACAATCCATGCAGGTTGCGACAAGCGCGTGGAAACGTGTCGTGACAAGTTTGCGAACGTTGCGAACTTTCGCGGCTTTCCGCACATGCCGGGCAACGATGCGTTGCAAGTGGGGCCACAAGCGGGCGATCCGCTTGATGGCGGTTCGCGCCGCGCATGATCACGCGCGCGGCGATCCTCGCCGAAGCCCGCGAATGGATCGGAACACCTTACCAGCATCAGGCCTCTGTGAAGCATGCCGGATGTGATTGTCTGGGATTGGTGCGCGGAGTCTGGCGCGCGCTCTACGGGCAAGAGCCGGAGGTCGCGCCGGCCTATACGCCGGACTGGGCGGAGCGTTGTGGCGCCGAGACGTTGCGCGAGGCGGCGGCGCGCCATTTGATCGAAGCGCCCAGCGGCGGTGCGCGGCCGGGGGACGTGTTGCTGTTCCGCATGCATGCGTCCGCGCCGGTAAAACACGCCGCCATCCTCGATGAGGGCGGGTGCATTATTCATGCGTACTGGGCGCGCGCGGTCGTGCGCTCGCGCTTTGGGCCGTGGTGGCGTTCGCGTTGCGCGGCGGCGTTCTGTTTTCCGGATGTCGTTGATGACTGAGCTGGTTTTGTCGACGGTCGGGCGCGCGATTGGCGCGTCCTTGCCTGGCGTGCTGGGCCGGATTGGCGCGACGCTGGGACGCGTCGGCGGCGCCATGCTGGGCTCGGCCATCGATCGTCAGCTGTTCGGTGTGAATACAACGCGCGAAGGCGCGCGGCTGACTGACTTTCATCTGCAGGCTTCGAGCGAGGGCGCATCGATACCGTGCGTCTATGGCAGCGTGCGTATTGCCGGGCAGGTGATATGGGCGGCGCGATTCAAAGAGCACGTTGAGACGGACGAGACCCGTACCGGCGGCAAGGGCGGCGGGCCGCGTGTCACGACGCGCAATTATCGCTACACGCTCTCGTTCGCGGTTGGATTGTGCGAAGGCGAAGTCGCGCGCATCGGCCGCGTGTGGGCCAATGGGGCGCCGCTTGATCTTTCGACCATCGCGTGGCGCTTGCACACGGGACGGGAGGATCAAGCGCCCGACGCGCTGATTGAGGCGATTGAGGGATCGGATGACGCGCCCGCGTATCGCGGTTTGGCGTACATTGTGTTCGAGGACTTGCCGCTGGAAGCTTTCGGCAATTCGATTCCGCAGCTTTCGTTTGAGATTGTGAGGCCGGCGCGTGGTGATGGCGTGGGCCTCGAAGATCGCGTGAAGGGAGTTTGTCTCATCCCCGGCGCGGGTGAGTTCGTTTATGCGACAGAAGCGGTGTTTCGCCGCGATGGGCCGGGCATTGAGGCGCCCGAGAACGTGCATGCGGAGCGCGAGCGCGCCAATTTGTTGGTCTCGCTCGACCAATTGGAGGCGGATTTCCCGAACTGTGAGACCGTGATGCTGGTTGTCGCCTGGTTCGGCTCGGACCTGCGATGCGGCGAATGCGCGATCCGGCCTGGCGTTGAGATTGCCGACAAGATCAACACGCCGTTCGCGTGGCGCGTCAGCGGTGTCGGGCGCGCCGGCGCACACCTCATAAGCACGCATGATGGCGGTCCAGCTTTTGGCGGCACGCCATGCGATCGCAGCGTGTTGCAGGCGATCGCCGAGCTTAAGCGGCGCGGCCATAAGGTTGGGCTTTATCCGTTCCTGATGATGGATATCGCCAGCGACGCCGGGCTGCCGCATCCGTCGGGTGTTGGTGTCCAGCCTGCGTATCCGTGGCGTGGACGCATTAGCGTGCTGGCGGACGCCGACAAGACAGCGGCGGCGGGCGATCAGGTTGAAGCGTTCTTTGGCGCGGCGACGCCTGGTGCGTTTGTGAGCGATGGCGACGGTTTGCCTGACTATGCCGGGGTCGAGGAATGGAGCTATCGGCGCTTCATCTTGCACAACGCAAAGCTGGCCGCGCTCGCGGGCGGCGTTGATGCGTTTGTGTTGGGTTCGGAGCTGAGGAGCCTGACGACGGCGCGCGACGGCGCTGTGAGTTTTCCCGCGGTCGCGGCGTTGTGTTCGCTCGCGGCGGACGTGCGCGCGCTTGTCGGCGGCGCGACGACGCTAACTTATGCGGCCGATTGGTCGGAATATTCGGGATATCGCCCGGATGACGGTTCGGGCGATGTGTTGTTTCACCTCGATCCGCTCTGGGCGGATGCGAACATCGATTGCGTGGCGATCGACTGGTACCCGCCGCTCACCGATTGGCGCGAAGGCGATGCTCATGCCGATGCGCAATTGGCCGGTGATATTCACGATCGTACTTATCTCGGGAGCCGGATCGAAGCGGGCGAGAATTTTGACTGGTTCTATGCGAATGACGCCGATCGCGCATCGCAGACGCGGACTTTGATCGGTGATGACGCGCATGGTGAAGCATGGATCTACCGCGCCAAGGATGTGCGAAGCTTTTGGACGAATGCGCATCATGATCGACCGGGTGGCGTCCGCTCGGCGACGCCTACCGCGTGGACACCGCAATCCAAGCCGATTTGGCTGATGGAGCTGGGGTGCGCGGCGATCGACAAGGCGTCCAATCAGCCAAACGTTTTTGTTGATCCCAAGAGCAGCGAGACGGCGACGCCGTATTTTTCGTCGGGCGAGCGTGACGATCTCATTCAGCGCCGCGTGCTCGATGCGTATCTTGAATATTGGGGCGGTGACGCAAACCCGGTTTCGTCGCTGACCGGCGCGCCCATGATCGAAGAGATCATGGTGTGGGCCTGGGACGCGCGGCCGCATCCCGCGTTTCCGGCGCGGCGCGATGTGTGGGCCGATGGCGCCGTCTGGTCGCGGGGGCATTGGCTCAATGGCCGCGCGGGCTTGTCGGACCTTGGCGAAGTTGTGCTGTCCCTTTGCGAGCGGGCCGGGGCGGGGGCCGTCAATGTGGCGGCGCTGCGCGGGGCGGTCAGCGGCTATATCGTGGATTCGCCGGCGACCGCGCGTGCGGCGATTGAGCCGCTGATGGCGGCGTACGATTTTTCCGCGGCTGAACGCGAAGGGCAGCTGGTTTTTTTTCACGGCGGGCGCGTGTGTGCCGATCTGGCCGCGAGTGAGCTTACGGCATCGAGCGCAGGTGAGGCGTACGCGCAGCGTGACGCAATCGATGCGCCGATTGAGGCGCGGGTGCGATTTATCGATGCGACGCGCGACTATTTGCTGGCGAGCGTAAGCGCGCGGCGGCTCGATCGCGCGCAGGGTGGTGTTGCAAGCGTGGATGCGCCGCTGGTGTTGGAGGCGGGCGACGCTGAGGCGTTGGCCCAGCGTGTGCTTGCTGATCACCGCGCCGCTGTCGAGGCGCTGAGCGTTGACGTTGGGCCGGCGCGGCTTGCGCTTGAGCCAGGCGATCGAGTGACGCTCGCGGGAGCGGGCGACGTATTTGAGATCGCGCGGATCGAAGATGCGCAGGCGCGTCGGCTAGAGCTTCGCCGCGTGGTGCATGAAGGCCGGACGCTGTCTGGCGGCGCCGAGCCGGGAGCGCCGCAATTGCCGCAGCCGGCGCCGACGCCGGCATTCGCGATTCTGGATCTGCCGCCGCTGCCCGGCCACGAGACCGATGATCGCCCGCTTGCGGCTTTGTTCGCGCAGCCATGGCTTGGCGCGCACGACATTTATGCTGGCGCGTCAGTATCGCTTCGCGGCTCGGCGGTCTCGCCCGCGATCATGGGCGAGTTGTTGTGGCCGCTCTACCCCGGTCCTGTGGACCGGTGGGATGCCGGGAACGTGGTGCGTGTCGCGATTTATGGCGGCGCGCTGGCGAGCGTCACGCGCGATGATGTTCTGAATGGCGCCAACGCGTTCGCGATCGAGGCGGGTGGTGAATGGGAGATCGTCCAGGCGGCGCAGTGCGCGTTGATCGCGCCAGGCGTTTATGAGCTGAAAGATTTTTTGCGCGGGCGGCAAGGTTCGGCGCATGCGATGGCGTCGCCACATGCGGCCGGTGCGCGGATCGTGAAGCTCGACCAGCGGCTCGCGCGGATCGGCATGAGCGCGCACGAGTGGCACGAGCCTGTCGCGTTTGTGGCGCCGCCCGCTGACGGGGCCGCGAGCAGCAACCGCGCCGCGACGGAGGTGCGTGCGTTGGCGCATGCCGCTGTCCGGCCCTGGGCGCCGGCGCAGGTGCGCGCGGTGCGCGACGCTTCGGGTGATGTGGCGCTGTCGTGGGTGCGTTGCGCGCATATCGGGGGCGATGGGTGGGGGCCCGGTGAGCCGCCTTTGGGCTTACCTGCCGAGAGCTATCGGTTGGAGGTGATCGTTTCCGGCGTCCCTGTGCGGAGCGAAACGACCTCTGTCCCCAGCTTTATCTACAGCGCAGCCGCACAAACGGCGGATTTCGGCTCTCTTCCTGGGTCGTTGCACATCCGTGTCGCGCAGTTGGGTGAAAGCGGCGCCACAGGGTTGAACGCGGAGTTAACCATAACATTATAGTCGGGAAGGCCAGAATGGCCGGACGCGCCTGATTCCGTATCTTCGGGGTCCGGCGCGCGGGGTCATCTCCCGAAGCTGGAGCGTGCTGACACCTTGAGTTGGGATCCATACGCCTCCCTCGGCGTCAGCCGAACAGCGAGCGCGGACGATATTCGTCGCGCTTATCGGACGCTCGCCAAAGAGCTCCACCCCGACGTGCGTCCTGGCGACAAGGCGGCGGAAGAGCGGTTCAAGCAAGCGACGGCGGCGTTCAATCTTCTTTCTGATCCGGTGATGAAGCAGCGTTTCGATCGCGGCGAGATCGATGCTGATGGCAATGAGCGCATGGCGTCCTACGCCAGGGGGCCACGACAAAGTGCGCGTGCGCATGCCGGCGCCGGTGCGGGGCCAGGCCCCGGGCCGGGAGGCGCCGCGGGTGCGGGCGATCCGTTCGATCTTGGCGATATTTTTTCGGATTTGTTCGGGCCGGGCTTCGGCGGTGCGCGAACGTATTCGCGCATGCGCGGGCGCGATATCCGCTTCACGCTCGACATCGATTTTCTCGACTCCATCAATGGCGCCAAGCGGCGCATTTCGTTGGCGGAGGGCCGCACACTCGATGTGGCGATTCCGGCAGGCGTCGAGACGGGTCAGGTGCTGCGGTTGAAAAACCAGGGCGCCGCGGGCGTTCAAGGCGGACCTGCCGGCGATGCGCTGGTTGAGCTGCGCGTACGCCCGCACGCGTTTTTCCGCCGCGAAGGCCAGGATGTTCACATGGATTTGAACATCTCGCTGACGGAGGCCGTTGAGGGCGCGCGTATCCAGGCGCCGACTCCGGGCGGCAACGTTACGCTCACAATTCCAGCGGGTTCCAACACCGGAAAAGTGTTGCGCTTAAAGGGCAAAGGCGTCGGCGGAAGCGGCGATCAATTCGTGCGCCTGCAGGTGGTGTTGCCGGACATCGTGGACGAGGATTTGCGTAAGTTCGTGAAGAAATGGCCAAAACGGGACTACACCCCGACCAGGCCAAATGGTTAAGGGATAGCGCCCGTTACGTTCAGGGCCCATTCAGAGCAGCTCGCGTAATCCAAGACCGTCATGTGGGCTAAGTCTGCTCTCCTCTCCGCGATCTTCGCGGCCGGCGTTTTTGCGACGCCGGCGAGTGCTCAGGAGCGCCACGTCCGAGTGGCGGAACGAAGCTGGATCCAGCCCGCCCAATATTCCGGCCCCGTTGAATGTACGCGCTCGGTCGGAGACGCCATCGCCGAGGTGGCCAGCCGCGCTGGCGGCGGATATATAGTTGGACGTCCACGATGCATTGAGCAGGGTGGCAGGCCGATCTATGAGATTCGGTGGCGCATGCCCGATGAGCAGCTGCGCAACTTCTATGTGAGCGGCAGCTAGGACGATCGATGCGCGTATTGGTGGTTGAGGACGATAAGAACCTGCGGGAGCAGCTTGCTTCCGCACTCACCGACGCTGGCTACACGGTCGATAGCGCCGCTGACGGCGAAGAGGGCCAGTTTCTCGGTGAGACCGAACCCTACGATCTGGTGATCCTCGATCTCGGTTTGCCGAAGGTCGATGGGCTCAGCGTTCTCAAGTCTTGGCGCAAGGACGACAAGACCATGCCAGTGCTGATCCTCTCGGCGCGCGATCGCTGGAGTGAGAAGGTCGAGGGTCTCGACTTGGGTGCGAACGACTACGTCACCAAGCCCTTTCATATGGCGGAGCTATTGGCGCGCGTTCGCGCCAATGTCAGGCGCCAGACCGAGCACCAATCTTCGGTGCTGGAGGTCGGTGATCTGCGGTTGAACTCGGCCACAGGCCAAGTGACCGTCGAGGGCGCACCGATCAAGCTCACGGCTTACCAGTACAAGGTGCTCGACTATCTCATGCACCATGCCGGGCGCATCGTGTCGCGCACCGAGCTGACCGAGAAGATTTATAGCCAAGACCACGAACGCGACTCGAACACGATCGAAGTCTTCATCGGTATCCTGCGCCGCAAGATCGGCACCAATCGCATCATCACCGAGAAGGGTCTCGGCTACAGATTGATCGACCCCGCAACGGAAGCGCAGTGACCGCTGCGCCGGCAGGCATTCTTCAAAAGTTTCAGGCGCTGATCCGCCGCTCCATGGCGGCGCGCTTGCTGACCGTTGCGGTCGTCAGCGTGGTGGGCCTCGTTTTCATGGGGCTCATTGCCCAGGCGCAGTTCAATGCGCAGATCGTGCGCCTTGCGGTCGATCCGGAGATTGAGAGCGTCGCCAACGATCTCATCGGCAATGCGGGACCCGGCCTCAACGGTGAACTCGTGTTGCGGGATTTGCCGTTCGATCCGCGCTATCTGCAGCCATTAAGCGGACGCTATTTCGAGCTGGTGCAGGTGCGCGAGAACGAGCCGCTGCAGCCACAAACGATCTCGCCGTCGCTGCTCGATGCGGCGATTTTGCTGCCAGAGAATGTGCAAGAGGCGATCCGCGCCGCCCGGCCTGGCGATGGTGGGCACTACTTCACCGTCAACAGCGCGCGCGGCGATCTGCGCATCATGGCGCGCGTTGAGAGCATTCCCGAAGTCTCTGGCAATTACGCGTTCGTGATCGGGGTCGAGACGTCGGCGATCATTGCGCCTGCGGCCAATCTCGTCGGCTGGGCCTTTGCGGTCTTCGTTATTTTCTGCGCTCTCATGGTGGCGGCGGTCAGCGCATTGCAGATTCGCGTGGGACTTGAGCCTTTGCACGCACTGCAGCGCGATATTGCCGCCGTGCGCCGCGGCGATGCGGAGCGTCTGGAGGGTGAGTACCCAGCCGAGATTCAACCGGTCACCAATGAACTCAACGCGCTCGTTGATCACAATCGCGAAGTGGTTGAGCGCGCGCGCCGTCACGTCGGAAATTTGGCGCATGCGCTGAAGACGCCTATTGCGGTGTTGAAGAACGCGGCGGCCGGCGGCGGCGAAGACGCGGTGATGAAGCAATCCATCGAAGAGATGGAAGGATTTGTGGAGCGCCAGCTCCGCCGGGCCCGTGTGGCCGCGCGCGCCGAAGCAAGCTCAGGCGCTACGATCGCCTACCGGACGCCAGTGCTGAAGAATCTCGAAGACCTCGTTTTCATGATGGAGCAGCGTTACGACAGCACCAAGGCGATGGATATATCCATCGAGGCGGCAGGGGACGTGACGTTCCGCGGTGAGCGCGAAGATTTGCTCGAAATGGCCGCAAACCTCATCGACAATGCGTGCAAGTACGGCACGAGCCAAGTGATCGTGCGCTTGCTGCCCGCATTCGAATCCAAAGGACTCTTTGAAATTGTGGTCGAGGACGACGGACCCGGCCTTTCCGATGCGGAGATCGCCCGCGCCATGGAACGCGGCGCGCGGTTGGATGAAGCGGCGCCGGGCCAGGGTCTTGGGCTCTCGATCCTTACCGAGACTGTAGAATTATATGCGGGCGAGCTCATTTTTGAGCGTGGTCAACTTGGCGGTCTCAAGGCGCGTCTTAGATTGCCGGCCACCGACTAGGCCTGCGGCGACCGCGCCGGTTTCGTCATGTCCCGAACCGCGCTAGGCCTTGCCCCGTGTTAACGCCGATCACTGTCATTCTCGCCGGCGCGCTGTTGGCTGGCGCCGCCGCGTTCTGGATGCTGCGCTCCATGCGCCGTGCTGGTGGCGATGCAAAGGCCGCGCGCGCCGTCTTGTTTGCGGTCGCAGGTGCGAGCGTCATGGCGTTGGGCGTCTATCTTGTGAACGGCCGGCCGGATTTGCCGGGGGCGGCCTATACGGCGCGGCTGCAAGCGCTCGCGCAGCGGCCGGTTGAAACTTATACCGCTGATGAAGCATTGGCGGTGCTTGCCGAGCGCGCGCGTGCGACGCCGGACGATCCAATACCCCAGCTTTATAGCGGTGAGATTTTGCTCTCGAGCGGGCGCCCGCAGGAAGCCGCGCGGGCGTTTGATTCCGCGCTTCGGCGTGATCCGCAGTCGGCGGACGCGCTCATCGGGCTCGCGAAGGCGATGGTGGCGATCGATGGCCGCTTCACGCCGGAATCGTTGGCGATGCTGGAACAGGCCAGCGCACTTACGAATGCGCCGACCCCATGGATATATCGCGCCATGGCGGCAATGGAACGCGATGACGGCGCGGATACGCGGCGTATGTGGAGCGAAGCGCTTTCACGGATGAGCGCCGATGATCCGCGCCGGGAGATGGCGCGGCGTTTTGCTTCGGGTGAGCAGCCATGACGGGCAAACCAATGCGAAGGCGCGACCAGCGTTTGATGATCATTGGCGCCGCCGGCGCCGTGCTCGTGCTTGCGGCGACGTTGACGTTCGCGGGATTGCGGGACTCGGTCGTTTATTTCGTGGCGCCGTCGGAGCTTTCAACGAAGGCGCAGGCGGGTCAGCGCGTTCGTCTGGGCGGGCTGGTTGTTGAAGGCACGGTGCTGACGCAAGCCAACATCACAACGTTCTCCGTCACCGACGGGGCGACGTCAGTGCAGGTCCGCTATGAGGGCCAGCTTCCCGATCTCTTTCGCGAGGGCCAGGGTGTGGTGTGTGAAGGCCGCTGGCAGCCGGGGCAAGCGTTCGAGGCCGAACGCGTGCTGGCCAAGCACGACGAAAATTACATGCCGCGTGAAGTCGCCGAAGCGTTGAAGCAGCGCGGCGAGTGGAAGGGCGGCGCCGCGCCATGATCGCTGAGATCGGCGCCTTCGCCGCTGCACTGGCGTTGGCGCTTTCGTTGGTGCAGGGCGGCTTTGGTCTGTTCTTCGCAAACAGTGAAGCGCGCGCTGCGGTCGCGGCCGCAACGGCGCAGGCGGCCGCGGTGTGTTGCGCGCTGGCGTTTGCATGCCTGATCACGTTGTTCGTGCAGTCGGACTTTTCCGTCGCCGTCGTTGCCGCGAATTCGCATGTCGACAAGCCGCTGATCTACAAGATTGCCGGCGCCTGGGGAAATCACGAAGGCTCGATGCTGCTGTGGTGCTTCGTATCCGCATTGTTCGGCGCGATCTTCGGCGGCATGCGCGGAAAACAATCGCTGGGACTTTGGTCGCGAACGATTGGCGTGCAGGGATTGGTCACCGCCGGCGCGTTGATTTACGCGCTGTTTCTGTCCAACCCGTTCGCGCGGTTCGACCCCGCGCCGATGATGGGCAATGGCCTCAATCCGCTGTTGCAGGATCCGGCGCTCGCGGCGCACCCGCCGCTGCTTTATCTTGGTTATGTCGGCATGAGCGTGCCGTTCTCGCTGGCGCTCGCGGCGTTGCTTGAGGGGCGCGTGGATCAAGCGTGGGCGCGGGCCCTGCGGCCGTGGACGTTGATCGCGTGGACGTGTCTTACCCTTGGCATCGGCCTGGGATCGTATTGGGCGTATTACGAACTTGGCTGGGGCGGCTGGTGGTTCTGGGATCCGGTCGAGAACGCGAGCTTCATGCCGTGGCTGGTCGCCGCGGCTCTTGTTCACTCGGCGATTGTGACTGAACGGCGCGGTTCGCTGGCGAGCTGGACGATCCTGCTGGCGATCATGGGCTTTGGCTTGGCGCTGTTGGGCACATTCCTGGTGCGCTCGGGCGTTCTGACGTCGGTGCACGCGTTCGCGGTTGATCCCAAGCGCGGCATCGCCGTGCTGGTGATGGTTGGGGTGGCGCTCGGTGCTGGCTTCGGACTCTATGCGTGGCGCGCGCCCAAGCTTGCGCAACCGTCGGGATTTGCCGCGGTGAGCCGTGAGAGCATGCTGGTCTGGAACAATTTTGGGCTCGCGGTCGCCGCCGGCGTCGTGCTGATCGGCACGATCTATCCGTTGCTGGTTGAAGCGATGGGTGGCGGGCTGATCTCGGTTGGTCCGCCCTTTTTCAACGCGACGGTCGCGCCGCTGTTGGCGATGCTGTTCGTGTTGCTGCCGCTTGGGCCGATGTTGACCTGGCGCGTTGGCGACATGCGCGCGGCGTTGTTGAAGCTGGCCCCCGCCGCGGTGCTGGCGATCATCACGCTCGTCGGCGCGCTGTTCGCCACGCACTGGCGTGCGGCGCCTGCGCTTGGCCTCATGCTGGGCGTTTGGCTGGTGGCGGGCGGGCTGATTTATCTCTGGACGCGGTTGCAGCGCGGCGCAGGCCGGCTTCCGGCGAAGATCGTCATGCTGCCGCTTGCGGTGTGGTCGATGAGTTTTGCGCATATTGGCGCCGGCGTGCTGACGCTTGGCGCGGTGGCCGAAACCGCGTTCCGCACGGAACGCGCCGTCGCGCTTGCGCCTGGCGAGGGCGTCGCATTCGCGGGCCGCCGTGTGACGCTGATCGAAGTTGGAAATACCGAGGGGCCGAATTACTCCGCGACGCGGGCGAACTTTCGCGTTGATCAGGCCAATGGCTCGAATACGCTTTCCGCCGAACGCCGCTTCTTTAGCACGTCACCAATGCCGACCACGGAGGTCGGCATCCTGAGCGGGTTCGACGGCGATCTTTACATTGCGTTGGGTGAAGAGGTGCGCGGTGGCGAAGGGCAGTGGACGGTGCGGCTCTATCACAACCCGCTCGTGCATTTTATTTTCATTGGCGTTGTCCTGATGGCGATCGGCGGCGCTCTCAGCCTTGTTGCGCTCGGGCGGAGACGGAGCGCCGCGCCATGAGCCTGGTTGCGCTTTTCATCGCGGCGGCCGCGCCAGCGGCTATGGGCGATCCGGCGCAACAGGCGCGCGCCCAGTCGCTGGAACTCGAGATTCGCTGCGTGCAGTGTGAAAACGAACCGATCTCGCAGTCGACTGCCGAGATCGCCGCCGATATGCGGGCGCTGGTGCGCGAGAGGATCGCCGCCGGGGACAGCGACGAGGAAATCCGCGCTTTCTTTCGGCGGCGCTACGGCGATTTTGTTCTGTTCCGGCCGCCGTTCGACGCCCGCACTTGGGCGCTGTGGGCGGCCCCTCTGCTCTTGGGCGGGGCCGGACTTGTGGCGATCCTCGCGGGTCGGCGCAGGCGGAGCGCCGCGGCGGTGGATTTTGTCCCCGAAGAGGGTGAACGCTGAAAGGTCGCGCCGACGCCGCCATTCGTCGCGCAAGTTGCTGAATGTCCTAAAAAAGCCGCCGGGTTCAGCCCCAATCCATCGCAACTTCGCCCCAAACGGCTCTTAACCAGCCGACGATGGCGCCTAACTAGGGCTTGAAACGTAGCTGGGCTAAGCCTCCAATCGCAGCGTCCTCCCAAGGGTTCAAATACATGACCGAAGTCGTCTCGATGAAGTATCTCCGCCGCACGCTCATTGCCGGCGGTGCGACACTGGCGTTGTTCGCCGGTTTCGCGGCCCCAACGCTGCTTTCCGCCACCGCCCAGGAAATCAATCCCACCGCCGTTGCGCCCCCACATGGCGCGCCAGGCAGCTTCGCCGACCTCATCGAGCGGGTGCGTCCGGCGGTTGTGTCGATCTCGGTGCGCCAGCGCCCGGACGCGGCGCAGGAACAATCGCTCGAAGGCTTGCCGCCGGGTTTTGAAGAATTCTTCCGCGGACGGCCGGGTCGTCCAGGCGGTCCGGCGCCCACGTCGCTCGGTTCCGGCTTTTTCATTGGTCAAGACGGCACCATTGTCACCAATCATCACGTCATTGAAGGCGCGGAAGAGATTACCATCCGCACCAGCGAAGGCCGTGACCTCCCCGCCGACATCGTCGGTTCTGACCAGGCAACCGACATCGCCGTGCTTCGTGTTCGCGGCGGCGGGCGCTTTCCGTACGTGACGTTTGATGACGCGCGTCACGTGCGCGTCGGCGATTGGGTGGTTGCCGTCGGCAACCCGTTTGGTCTCGATGGCACGGCCACCGCAGGCATCGTCTCGGCCATGGGCCGCACCGACGCGGGCTCGTCCGCGTACGTCGACTACATGCAGATCGATGCGCCGATCAATCGCGGCAATTCGGGTGGCCCGACGTTCGATCTCGCCGGCAATGTCATCGGTGTGAACAGCGCGATCTTCTCGCCGACCGGCGGCAATGTCGGCATCGGCTTTGCGATCCCGGCCAATACGGCCAGCGCGATCGTGCAGCAGATCATCAGCAGCGGCCGCGTCACCCGCGGCTGGATTGGCGTTTCGATCCAACCGCTGGATGAAGATATCGCCCGCAGCCTCGGCCTCGAAGAAGCACGCGGCGCACTGGTGGCGAGTGTCACGCCTGACGGTCCGGCCGCGCGCGCCGGCATTCAGCAGGGCGACGTGATCCTGACGTTCAACGGCCAGCAAATTCAAAACAGCCGCGATCTGACCCAGCGCGTCGGCGCAACGGCGATCGGCGCGAACTCACGCGTCGAAATCCTACGCAACAGCCGTCGCCAAACGCTGAACCTGCGTCTTGCGGAACGTCCGGCCGAGCAAACGCTGGTCGCCAACAACACGCCGGACAACGCAACGCCGGAGCCCGAGCAACAACAGCAAGGCGGCGTGGCGCAAAGTTCACTTGGCGTTTCGGTTCGTCCTCTCACGGCGGAAGACCGCACGCGCCTTGAATTGCGCGCCAATGAAAGCGGCCTGGTTATTACCTCGGTCGAACCGACGAGCGACGCCGCGCAAAAGGGCATCCGCCCGGGCGATGTGATCATGCAAGCCGGCGGCCGTGCGATCCGCAATGCTGCCGAACTGACCGCCGCCGTTGACGCCGCCCGCCGCGCAAACCGTCCGCTCTTGTTGCAAGTCAGCAACCGCGCCGGCCGTGGCTTTGTGGCCGTCGATGTGGGTGGCCAATGAGGAGGGACGCGATGCGGGTTCTGCTGGTTGAGGACGACGCCGAAATGGCCGCGAGCCTGAAGGCGTCGCTCACGGCTGATGCTCATGATGTCGAGATCGCGGGCGATGGCGAACTCGGTCACTCCATGGCGTCCAGCGGCGGGTACGACGTGATCGTGCTCGACCGCATGTTGCCGAAGAAGCTGGGCGTCTCTGTCGTGCGTGAGTTGCGCGATCAGGGCGTCTCGACGCCGGTGCTCATTCTCTCGGCGCTGCACGACGAAGATCATCGCATCGAAGGCCTCAACGCCGGCGCCAACGATTATCTCGGCAAGCCGTTCTCGACGCGGGAATTGCTCGCGCGGGTGCGTGCACTTTGGAATGGCCGTGACCGTGAGCCGCAAACCAAGCTCGCGGTTGGCGATCTTGAGATGGATCTGCTGGCCCGCACCGTGAAGCGTGGCGGCAAGAAGCTTGACCTGCAGCCGCGCGAATTCCGGCTGCTCGAGTACCTCATGCGCCACTCGGGTCAGACCGTGACGCGCAAGATGCTGCTCGAAAACGTCTGGGACTATCATTTCGATCCTCAGACGAACGTCATTGACGTCCACATTTCGCGCCTGCGCTCGAAAATCGATCGTGATTTCGCGCAGTCCCTTTTGCACACGGTGCGAGGATCAGGTTATCGACTGGAGGCATGAGGCCAAGCCTCTCGCTCCTTCGGACCACGACGTTCCGGCTCGCGCTTGCGCAAGCCGGGATCGTGCTCGTCTTCGTACTGGCGCTGCTGGGCTATGTTTATTTCGCCACGGTGGGTCAGCTTAACGCCGACTCCGATCTTCTGGCTGACCAGGAATACGCCGCCCTCGATCGCGCTTACGGCGAGGGCGGCATCCGGCGGCTCAATCAGGAGGTCGTCGAGCGCGCGGCGCGCCAGGGGCCTTTGCTTTACATTCTCGCCGAGAGCAACGGCACGGTCATCACCGGCGACTTCCAGCAACTTCCGTCGACGCCCGCCGGGCCGGCCGAGCGTGTCGACTTCACGTTTGAACGCGTCGATGAGGACGGCAACGCTATTCGCGGCCGGGCGCGCGGCCAGGTCGGGCGTCTGCTCAACGGGCCGATTCTGCTCGTGGCGCGCGATCTCGGCGACAGCGCGCTGATCTCCGGCAGGATCACGAGCGCGCTTTGGACCGTGGCGTTGCTTGGGGTTGTGTTGTCGGTCGCCAGCGGATTGATCGGCTCGTGGCTGGCTTCGCGGCGCGTGGAGGCGCTCGCGGCGACGGCGCACGATGTCATGAGCGGCGACCTCACGCGGCGCGCGCCTGTACGCGGTGAGAATGATGAATTCGATACGCTGGCGCTGGCGATCAACGCCATGCTCGATCGATTGCAGCATCTCATGCAGGTGTCGCGCACGGCCGGCGACGCGATCGCGCATGACTTGCGTTCGCCGCTCACGCGCTTTCGCCAGAAACTTGAAGCAGCGCTCGAGGCGCCGCCCAGCACGGAAGCCGACCGCGAGGCGCTCCGGGTGGCGCTCGAGGAAGCCGACAGCGTGCTCGACACGTTCGCGGCGGTGCTGAAACTGGCGCGTGTTGAAGGCAACGTGACCTGGCGGTTCGAGCGCGTGAACGCGACCAATATTCTGCGCGAACTGGTCGACTTCTACGAACCCGCCGCCGAAGAACAGCAGCGTTCGATGAAGGGTGAAATAGAGGACGGTCTCTACATCTACGGCGAGCCTGGGCTGTTCACGCAGGCGGTTTCGAACCTCATCGAGAACGCGCTGAAATACACCTACGAAAACGGGCGCGTGGAAGTGCGTGCCGTGCGCCGCGTGGATGGTCGGGTCGAGATTGCGGTCTCCGATGACGGACCCGGCATCCTGCCGCAGGATCGCGATCGCGTACTGGAGCGATTTGTCCGGCTTGAAAGCGCGCGCTCTACGCCAGGCGCGGGGCTGGGGCTCAGTCTCGTCGCAGCTGTCGCGCGTTTGCACAAAGGCGGCTTGCATTTGCGCGATGGATTGGGCGGCCAGGGAGAGCGCAAGGGGTTGGGCGCGGTGTTGGTCTTGCCCGCGATGAGCGACACGTGATGCACGCTGTTCGCCACGCGCTCGCCAGCGGGCATGGTCCGGACGCGTTTGCGGGGTCGGTATGGCAACAGGCGTCCGCGGCGGCGGCTTCGCACGCACCCTACTTGCGGCGGCTCATGACGCGCCGCGAGGATTTGCTCGCCTCGCCCGATGAGGCTTGGGCTGAGCGCACATTGCAGCACGCGATCGCGGCGGCCGACGCCATCGCCGCTTCGCCGCCGCCGATCGAAGAGGCGATGTTGATCCTTCGGCGCGCGAAGGACGCGGCGCATCTTGCGGCGGCGCTGGCCGATCTGTCGCGCGCCTGGCCGCTGATGCAGGTGACCGGCGCGCTGACGCAGTTTGCGGATGCCGCGTTGCGGGCCGCGGTCGCCGTGGCGGCGGCCGAAAGCGCCAAGCGCGGCGACATTGTCGCCGGTGCGTGTGACCCCGCTTGGGGGCCAGCGCCCGGTGTTGCGCTCATCGCGATGGGCAAGATGGGAGCGGGCGAACTCAATTATTCGAGCGATATCGATTTCTCGGTGTTCTTTGACGCCCAGCGCCTCGCCGCGGCGGGTGCGCGTGAGCCGCGTGTCGCCGCGGTGCGGTTGGTTGCGCCGCTCGTGCGCACGCTCGAGGAAGTGACGCCGGACGGCTACGTGTTTCGCACTGATCTGCGCTTGCGACCCGATCCCGGGTCAACTCCTGTCGCGGTTTCGATCGCGTCAGCCGAGCACTATTACCAAAACCTTGGTCAGAACTGGGAGCGGGCCGCCTTCATCAAGGCGCGCGCGGCGGCCGGCGATTGCGACGCGGGGGCGTCGTTCTTGGAGTCACTCGCGCCATTCATCTGGCGCAAGCATCTGGACTTCGCCGCCGTCGAGGACGTTCATTCGATCAAGCGCCAAATTCTCTCGGCGCATAAGAGCGCTGAACTCGGCGAGCCGGTGTTCGATGTCAAACTTGGGCGCGGCGGCATCCGCGACATCGAGTTGTTCGCGCAGACGCAACAGCTGATCCTGGGTGGCCGAAATCGCAAGCTGCGATCGCCGCACACGCTGGAGGCGCTGGGCGATCTGGTGGTCGCCGGTGCGATTTCGGAAGAGGCCTGTGCGGCGTTGCGCGAGTCTTACGTCTTTTTCCGCGAGGTCGAGCATCGCATTCAAATGCTGGAAGATGCGCAAACTCATCGCCTGCCCGCTGACGTCGAAATACGTGCGCACGTGGCGGCGTTGTCGGGTTTCGAGACTTTGGAGGCGTTCGATGCGGCGCTGATTGAACGACGCCGTATTGTCGCGGATATTGATCACCAGCTTTTCGGCGCCAAGCAAAGCCTCGCCGATCCCATGGGGTCGCTGATCTTTACCGGGGTCGAGGACCAGCCAGAAACATTGAACACGATCGCCAAACTGGGGTTCACGGATCCGGCCGTGGTCAGTCAGACCATTCGCGGCTGGCACCACGGGCGTGTGCGCGCCATGCGCTCGGAGCGCGCCCGTGAGCAGCTGACGCGTCTGACGCCGAAGCTGTTGCGCGCCTTTTCCAACGCCGGGGACGCGGACCAGGCATTTGCGCGCTTCGCATCGTTTTTTGGCGCGCTTTCCGCTGGCGTGCAGGTGCTGGCGATGATGGAGGCGCGGCCGAAATTTCTGGATCTCGTCGCCCGCGTGCTCGCGATCGCGCCGAAGCTCGGAGATAAGCTTGCGCGTCGTCCCGCGCTGCTCGACGCCCTTATCGAGCCGCGGTTTGGCATTCCGCTCGGGGAGGATGCGCCGGGGTCGCGCTTGGCGGAGCTTCGCGATCGTCTGGGCGATGCGGATAGTTTTGAAGACAAGCTCAACACGGCGCGCCGCTTCCACCGTGAGGAAGCGTTCCGCATCGCCGTGCAGATTCTCGAGCAGTCGGCGACCGCCGAGCAGGCCGGCGCCGCTTATGCCGATCTGGCGGAAAGTTGCGTCGTCGTCATGGCGGATGCGGCGCTTAACGAGGTTGAGCGACAGCACGGGCCGCAGCCGGGCAGCTTCACGGTGTTGGCGCTGGGCAAGTTCGGCGGGCGCGAACTGGCGGACGATTCCGATCTCGATCTGATGCTCGTCTATGACGCGCCGGCGGAGAACGCGTCGCCGTCTGATTTCTACACGCGCCTCACGCAACGTCTGATCAGCGCATTGTCTGCGCCGACGGAAGAGGGCTCGCTCTACGAGATTGATACAAAGCTTCGCCCGTCCGGATCGAAGGGTCCGGTCGCGGTCCGGTTGTCTTCGTTCGAGCGGTACTACGACGAAGAAGCTTGGACCTGGGAGTTGCAGGCCCTCACCCGCGTGCGGCCTGTGGCAGGCGATCGTGCGCTCGGCGGGCGCGTGCTTGCAAAAGCGCGCGCGGTCATCGCGCGGGAACGTGACAAGTCCAAAACGCTCGCCGACGTGGCTGATATGCGGGCGCGGATGGATCGCGAGCGTCCCAGCCGCAATCTGTGGGACTTGAAGCTCTCGCCTGGCGGCTTTGTCGATATCGAGTTCGCCGCGCAAGCATTGCAGCTGACGGCCGCATCCGAAGCCGTGATTGACGCCAACACCGGCGACGCGTTGGCGAAGCTTGCGCGTGAGGGATTACTGGACGCGGCGGCCGTAGGACGCCTGGATAGCGCTTGGCGGCTGCTAAGTTCGTTGCAGCATACGCTCCGGGTCAGCGTATCCGGCGAGTTTGTCCTTGCCGACGCGCCGAGACCCCTGATCGGGCGTCTTGCCGCGGCCGCTGGGGTGTCGAGCGGCGAGGAATTGGAGACAATGCTCCGCGCCACGCAGGCCGCGGTGCGCGCGGATTTTCAGCAGATTGTCGGTGTGGTGAGCGACGGATCGGCGCCGCCCGTCCGTTAAACGGCCAAGACCTACGGAGCGCTATGGAAGCCAGGCGCGCATGATCGATCCGGACGAGGACCTCGTTCGAAGCGCCGGAGCGGGCGATGCGCGCGCCGCGGAGGCGCTTGTGCGCCGGCATCTGACGAAAATGGTGGGCGTTGCGCGGCGCATGCTGAACGATGGCGCCGAAGCCGAAGATGTGGCGCAGGAGGTGTTCTTGCGCGTTTGGCGCGAAGCGCCGCGCTGGAAGCCGGGGCAGGCGAAGTTCGAGACCTGGATGCATCGGGTCGCGCTCAACCTTTGCTACGACCGCCTGCGCCGACGCCGCGAGAAGACCGACCCGGACGCCGGCGTCATGGTGGCAGACAGCCGTCCGCTCGCCAGTGACGAATGGCTCGCGCGGCAACGGGCGGCGAAGGTGCAGGGCGCGCTTGCGGCGCTGCCCGAGCGCCAGCGCGCCGCGATCGCGTTGGTGCACTTTGATGAGATGAGCAACATTGCCGCGGCGGAAATACTCGGGATCAGCGTTGAAGCTCTTGAGTCTTTGTTGTCGCGCGGACGGCGCGCGTTGAAGGCCGCCCTGGCGGATGTCGCGCACGATTTGATGGGCGGCGCGGAGCGCGCGCCGTGACACGGAAGGAAGAGACAATGGACCGGGAGCGGTTCGTCGCATTGCTGGACGCCTACGGGGCGGATTTTCGCCGCTGGCCGGCGGAGGCGCGCGCCGCCGCGGCGGCGTTTGCGGCGCAAAATGCTGACGTCGAAGCGTTGCTCGCGGAAGCGCGGGGCCTTGATGCGGTCTTGGGGTTGGTTCGCGATCAGGGTGCGCCTTCGGGCGAACTGACGGCGCGCATCCTTTCGCGGATTCCACGCACGCAACGCCCGGCGTTCGACCGGCGCGCCTTGTTCGCGCTCGCTGCGTGCGCGGTCTTTGGCGTTGTGCTTGGTTATGGCGGCGGTCTGCTCGCGCCGACGCCGACGGAAGATGATGTGTATTTTTCGATGGCGTTTGAAGCGCCGTCCGCGTTTGAGGACGAAGGATGAGTGAGACTCGTTTCCCCTGGCGCACATTGCTGTTTGTGTCGGTTGCGGTGAACCTGCTTGTGGTTGGCGCAATCGCCGGCGCCTGGAGCGCCGGCGTGCGGGTCGCGCGCGAAGCCGACGAGCGGGCCGTGGTCACGCGCTTGCCCGGAGCGGGCGCCTTCCTTCGCTCCCTGCCGCCGGAGGTGCGCGACACGATGCGCGATGATCTTGCGGCCACGTGGGCTGAGTCACGCGGTGTGCGTCAGGCGGCCGCAGAGGCGCGCCGGGACGCGTTTCAGGCCGCGGAGCAGGAGCCATACGATGCGGCGCGCGTGCGCGCTGCGTTTGAGCGCCTGCGCGCGGCCGATCAGGCGGCGATCGGTGTCTTTCAGAACAATGTCATTGATGGTTTGGCTGAGTTGTCGCCGGAGCAGCGGCGCGAGGCGTTGCAGGCTTTGCGGCGTGCGGCGCCTGCAGCGCGCCGCGAACGTTTGGGCGCGGCAGGCGAAGATGGCGCGCGCCCCGCTTTGACGCCGGAGCGCCGTGAGGAGATCCAGGAACGCCGTCAGGAACGGCGCGAACGCTTTCGTGAGCGCCGCGAAGAGCGCTTACGTCAACGCGAGACGCGTCCTTGAGTTTATTCAGCCGCGGTGGCTTCGGGTTCGCGCTGGCCGCCGAAGCTGCGTGGCAGCGTTACGGTCACGATCGTGCCGCGGCCGACCTCGCTTTGGATCGCGAGCTTGCCGCCGTGCATTTCCACCAATGATTTGGTGAGCGCGAGGCCGAGGCCCGTGCCGTGATGGTTGCGCGTCAGTTCCTGCTCGACCTGCTCGAACGGACGCGCCAAACGCGGCAAATGCTCGGGTGGGATGCCGCAGCCGGTGTCGACAACGCGCAGCGTCAGCCCCTGGGTATTGCCGCGCGCGTGGACCATGATCGCGCCTTGGTCGGTAAACTTAACGGCGTTCGAGAGCAGGTTCAGCAGAACCTGCTTCACGGCGCGATGGTCCGCTTCGATCTCACCCAAATCCTCGGCGTCGATGACGAGTGAAAGGCCTTTTTCCTCCGCCTTGCGCTTGGTCAGGCGCGTCGCTTGTTCGATCACCACCGTGGGATCGAGCGGCTTCGGGGTCAGCGAAAGCTTGTTGGCCTCGATCTTCGCCATGTCGAGGATGTCGTTGATCAGATCGAGCAGGTGGCTGCCGCTATCAAAGATGTCGCTGGCGTACTGCTTGTACTGGGGATTGCCGATCCCGCCGAACAATTCCTTCGCCATGATCTCCGAGAAGCCAATCACGGCGTTGAGCGGGGTGCGCAATTCGTGGCTCATGTTGGCCAGGAACGTCGACTTGGCGAGGCTGGCCTCTTCGGCCTTCTGGCGCTCTTCGTGCGCTTCCTTGGCGAGCGCCTTGATCCGGTATTCCTGAGTTTCGGCGCGGCTCAGTGCGTCGGAAAGGCGGCGTTCGTTCTTCGCGAGCTCTTCCTCTTTGCGCTTGAGCGGCGTGATGTCGACGCCAACGGTGATGACGCCGCCATCCGCGGCGCGGCGCTCGACGATGTGCAGCCACTCGCCGGTCGTGAGTTCGATCACGCGCACGTCCGGGTTTGTCGGATCGTTTTTTTCGCGACGGATGCTTGGCGTTGAGGCGGCGGCGACGGCCTCGTAGGAGGCGCGCATGCGCAGGATGTCGGGTCCAAGGTTGAAGGCCTTGGCGAAGCTCTGGTTCCAGAGCAGGAGACGTTTGCGCGAGTCCCATAGGGCAAACGGACCGGAGAAGTTGTCGATCGCGGCGCGGAGTTGTTGCTCAAGGCGCGACACGCGGGCTTCGGCTTCGTGGCGTTGGGTGGCGTCGATCACGGTGCCGAACACACGCGTCTCGCTGCGGCCGCTCGCGTCCTCGACGGCCGTGCCGCGCGCTTCGATCCAGCCCAGGCCGCCGCCGCGCGTCACGCGGAAGCGGGCGTCAAGCAGACCGGATTGACGGGCGCGGCGGAACTCTTCCTCAACGCCGAAGCGATCCTCCGCCACGATCAGTTCGAGGAACTCACGTAGGCCCAAGACGTCACGGGGCGCGCCGAGCAAGCGCGCCGCGCGTTCGGAGAGTTGAACTTCATCACCGGCGGGCCGCCATTCGAGGACGCCCACCTTCGCGCCGTCGGCGGCGATCTGGAAATGTGTTTCGGCGCGTTCGGCGTCAGCCTCGGCCATGCGCGCGCGCTGCGCGTTCTGGCGCATCAGAAGATAGAGCACGGCCATCGCGGCGAGCGGCGCGGCGGCGACAAGCGCAAAGCGAAGGAACGCCGCGAGCCAGAGATCAAACGTGCCAGGCGACGGCGCCGCCGCCATGACGCCCAGATTACCGATCTGCGCGGTGGATTCCGCCGCGACCCAGGTTTGGCCGCCGCCGTCGCGGATCAGCGCGCCGGTCTGCCCTGAACGCGTGGCCGCGAGCACTTGTTGCTGCGCACGCGCGCCCGCTTGCTGCAGGGCGGGGGATGCGTAGAGAACCGCGCCGTCGGACGAGGCGATCAGGACGCGCGCGCTTTGATCAAGCTGCGGCAACAGCAGCGCGGGATCAACGACCGTCACGATGGCGCGATCGCCGAGATTGCGCACGATCACCGGCGCCGTCGGGAGTTCGCCCATGCCGGGGGCGCCGACCCACAAATCCGACCCGTTGGCGGCGTTCATCGCGGCGGTGACGAGCGCCGCTTGCGCGGGATCGGTGATCGCTTCGATCTGGCCCGAACTGTTGATGATGGCCGCGGCTGATGCAGGATCAGACGCCGCCGCCGCGTTGACGATCGAGGCGGGCGCCGCGCCGCCGGAGCGTGCGAGATCGGCGACGCCGGCGCTGGCGCCCATGGCTATGGCGAGGTTTGCGTTCACGCGCTCCGCGATAAGACCGGCCGCGGATGATTGCGCGGCGATGATCGTTTCCGCCGCGCCGTCATGATGCGCGCGAATTTGCGCCGCGATCGCAGCGGCAAACGCAGCGACAAACACCAGAACAAGCACAATGAATGGCTTGCCTGATTTATCCGGCGCAGCGCTCTGCGGCGCTTCGTATGAAGTTTCGTTCGACACCAGCTTCCCCGGCCGCCCCGAATCGCCGTTCGGAATTCTGAAGAGTCTCAATTGTAACGGGTCGGTAAACGCTCTGTCGATGCGCACGCTGGAAAGGCTGCACGTGCATATGTGCAGGTAACCGATTTGCCGCACTTGTTAACAACTACGCGAGCGTGCGCTCCACCATTTCCCGCGTGTTCTTCGATAGTTGCGGAATCGAAGCGAGCTGTTCCAGCGCCTTGCGCGCGTGGTCCTGACGTTGTGGATCAAAACGTCGCCATGATTCGAACGGTGTCAAGAGTCTGGCGGCGAGCGCGGGGTTGAGCGGGTCGATGGTTTCCGCGAGCGCGGCGAGGAAGCGATAGCCGTCTCCATTGGCGGCATGGAAAGCGCGCGGGTTGCGCATCGCGAACGCGGCGGCGAGCGAGCGGACACGGTTCGGGTTCTTCAAATTGAACTCCGCATGCGCGCGGAGGCGATCGACGCGCGCGAGCGCATCGGTGCGCGGCGAAGAAGCCTGCACCGCGAACCATTTATCGATGACGAGCGGATTTGCCTGCCAGCGCGCGTAGAACTTGGTGAGCGCTTCATCGAACGCCGGGCTCTCGGCGGCGCCGAGCGCCTCAAGCGCGGCGACGGCCTCGGTCATGCTTTGCGCATTGTCGTAGGCGTCTGTCAGCGCTTGGCTTGGGCCGAGCGAAGAGAGCAAATCGAGCGCGGCGCTCTTGAGCGAACGGCGTCCGGCGGCGTCCGCTCCCGGAGAGAACGGCGTTTCGCCTTTGGCGCGCGCGATGGCTTCGAGGCGTTCACGCAAAGCGGCGGCGACAGCGCGGCGAAGCTCTTCGCGCGCCTGGAAGAGCTTTTCCGGGTCAGGCGTCTTTGATGACAGGATGAGCTCGTTGAGATCGGGCAAGCGCAGCGCCAACGCCGCGAATGCCGGGTCCTCCTGGGCGCGATCGAGTTCGCGGCCGAGTGCGGTCGTCAGCGCCGCAACAGAGGCGCCGCTTTCGCCTAGCATGATCGAGCGCGCCAAGGTCTGGCCGGCCTCCCAGCGCGTGAACGGGTCGGGATCGTGAGCCATTTGCGCCAGACGCGCTTGCGGCGTCAGGTCATCGTCGAGCGTGATCGGCGCGGAGAAGCCGCGCACGACGGAGACGATGGGCTCCTCCATGACGTCGTCGAAGCGGAAGGTCGCCTGTGCGTCCTCCAGCACGGCGCGATGCTCGGTGCGCGAGATCGTGTCGCCTTCGATCTTCGAGGCGATGATTGCGCCGTCGGGACTGATGAACCCAATCTGCAACGGGATCGGGGCAGGCAGTTTGTGCGGCTGACCAGGTGTCGCCGAGAGTCGCTGCGAGACGTGGAGTTCGTAGGTGCGCGCGGCTTTGTCATACGCGCCGCGCACTTTCAACGCCGGGGTGCCGGCTTGCTCGTACCAGCGCATGAAGGTGTCGAGCTTTTTGCCCGACGCCTCTTCAAAGCAGCCGATGAAATCCTCGACCGTCGACGCGGTGCCATCGCGGCTTTCGAAATAGAGCTGCATGCCGCGGTTGAAGGCGTCCTCGCCGATGATCCGCTTCAACATGCGGATGACTTCGCCGCCTTTTTCATAGACGGTCGCGGTGTAGAAGTTGTCGATCTTTTGATAGGTCGATGGGCGCACCGAGTGCGCAAGCGGGCCGGCGTCTTCGCCGAACTGACGCGCACGCAGACGCTTTACGTCCTTGATGCGCTGCACGGCGCGCGAGCGCTGATCGGCGCTGAACTCCTGCTCGCGATAGACGGTGAGGCCTTCCTTCAAGCAGAGCTGGAACCAGTCGCGGCAGGTGATGCGGTTGCCTGTCCAGTTGTGGAAGTATTCGTGGCCGACAACAGCTTCAATGGCTTCAAAATCGGCGTCGGTCGCGGTGTCGGCGTCCGCAAGAATGAGCGACGAGTTGAAGATGTTGAGGCCCTTGTTCTCCATCGCGCCGAAATTGAAGTCGCGCACGGCGACGATGTTGAAGACGTCGAGATCGTATTCGCGCAGGAACGTGTCTTCGTCCCATTTCATCGAGCGCTTGAGCGCATCCATCGCGTAACCCGCGCGCGGCGCGTCGCCGGGATCGACGTAGATGCCGAGCGCGACCTTGCGGCCGCTCCTGGTGACGAACTCATCATGGATCGACTCGTATCTGCCGGCGCAGAGCGCGAACAGGTACGCCGGCTTCGGGTGCGGATCGACCCACACGGCGAAATGTCTGCCGTCAGGCAATTCGCCGCTCTCGGTGAGGTTGCCGTTCGAAAGCAGCGTCGGGTAGGCGGCTTTGTTGGCTTCAATGCGCACGGCGAAGCGCGCCATGACGTCGGGCCGATCGAGATAATAAGTGATGGTCCGGAAGCCTTCCGCTTCGCACTGCGTGCAGAAGCGGCCGCCGGACATATAGAGGCCTTCAAGGTGCGTGTTTGTCGCCGGCGAAATGCGCGTGACGATATCGAGCAGGAATGACGCCGGCGGGTTGTGAATGATGAGGCGGCCTGGCTCGACGCTATATTTGTCGGCGCTCAGCACGTCGCCATTGATGGCGATATTCCGCAACTCAAGCCGTTCGCCGTTGAGCACGAGGGGGACGGCGTCTGCGCTGCTCCGGCGCACGTGGCTGCGCGCGGCGACGATCGTCGCCTCCGGTTCCAGTGAGAACACGAGCGCGATTTCGTCGATCAGATAGTCGGGCGGTTGGTAATCCGACAGACGGACAGTGACGTTCTCAGCGTCGCGCATTCAGGCCTCCAGGGAAGACCTGACATGAGCCGCGCGCTAGCGGAAATCAATATGGAGCATATACGGACCGTCGGCGGTCCATATTGTTACGCGGCCGCTACGGGGCTGTCGGCGCGTGGCGTCGGCTCGTGATAGACGGCCGCCAAGAGCATCTCGGCCTGCTTCGCCAGTTCCAGCAATTGGCCCGGCGTTTCGTGCGGGTAATCGCGCGCGAATTCGATCAGCTCGCGGGCGACGCGCATGAGGCGCAGCGCATTGGCGAAAACGCGCGACTGGTGCTCAATGCGTTGCGGATCGCGGTCATACTCCGCCATCGGCACGCGCCAGCCGCCCCAATCCTTTTCGTCGGTGACGACGATCGGGTAGGTGCCGGGGTACGGATGACGGGGATCGCGCGCTTCCTGCGAAAGGCGATTTACCGCGCGCAGTACGCGCCAGTTTTCAGTCTCGATGAGGTCGGGCTTGTGCGGGCCTCTTTCTTCGGCCGCCAGTTCATGGGCCTGAAAGTCGCGGCCAAGACCGGTGTCGTAAGTGACGCGCAGGGGTTCTTCCACACCCTTCACCCATTGCGGGCGCACCTCTTCGATTACAGCCCACGTCGCCACCGGCTTCACGTAAACGCGCTGGCCCTTATGGAAGACCGCCTTCGCCATTGGTACTCACCCCAAATCTGGAGGGCGGATAATACCTCAGCGCCATTGAGCCTTCGTGAACAGACGTTGACGCCAAGACACTCTTTCGGGCTTTGCAGTGACAGCGTTAGGATGGCGGCAACCATAACCCGGGAGGAACGGGGTGAATTTCGATTTTTCCGACGATCAAAAGTCGTTGAAGGACCAGGCGCGCAAGTTTCTGGCTGATAAGTCCGCCATCAAGGTCGTGCGCGGCGTTTTGGATGACGAGGCAAAGTCTTACGACCAAGCGCTCTGGCGCGGTGTCGCCGAGATGGGCTGGCTGGGGGTTGCGATCCCGGAGGAGTATGGCGGCTTGGGGTTGGGGCGCCTGGAGCTTTGCGTGCTGGCCGAAGAGATCGGCCGCGCCGTGGCGCCGATCCCGTTTTCGTCGACCGTATATTTCTTTGCCGAAGCCCTGATGCTTGCCGGCAGCGATGCGCAGAAGGCGGCGCATCTGCCCAAGGTCGCGCAGGGCGAGACGATCGGATGCTTTGCTCTGAGCGAGGGCCCCGGCGCGCCGACGGCCTCAGGCATCAGCGCCAGGTTCGATGGCGCGACGCTGACCGGCGTTAAGATCCCGGTCACTGATGGCGATTGCGCCACGCACGCCGTTGTCGTCGCGAAGGAGGGAAGCGACGTGTCGCTGGTGCTGGTCGATCTCAACCAGCCCGGCGTGACGCGCACCACGCTAAAGACGCTCGACCCGACGCGCGGTCACGCCAAGCTCGAGTTCAAAGGCGCGAAAGCCGAGCGTCTCGGCGCTGCTGGTCAAGGCTGGGAGCTTGGGGAAGCTGTGCTTGATCGCGCCGCTGTGCTGATTGCATTCGAGCAAATCGGCGGTTCGCAACAATGCCTCGAAATGGCGACCGAGTACGCCAAGAGCCGCTACGCGTTCTCGCGTCCGATCGGGTCATTCCAGGCGATCAAGCATAAGCTCGCCGAAATGTATGTCGGCATCGAGGTCGCGCGTTCAAACGCCTATTACGGCGCCTGGGCGCTCTCGACCGAAGCGGCTGAACTTCCCTTCGCCGCCGCCGCTTCACGCGCGGCCGCAAGCGACGCCTATTATTTCTGCGCCAAGGAGAACATCCAAACGCACGGCGGCATGGGCTTCACCTGGGAAGTCGATTGCCATCTCTTCTATCGCCGCGCCAAGCTCCTGGCCGTGCAAGCGGGTTCGCCCGCGGCATGGAAAGAGAAGCTGGTGAAACGTCTCGAACAGCGGAACGCCGCGTGATGGCGCAAGTGATCTTCGAAAAGCGTGACGGCAAGTACGACGCCATGTTCGTCGAACGCGCCGGCGCGCTTGAAGAGATCGCATGCCCCAAGCAGCCGCCCATCCCGCACGACATGTTTCACTATGCCATCGAGCATGTGTTGCAGAAGCGCGGTTTCATTCATCGCGCCGTCGCCGGTGAAGGCGTCGGCTTTCGCATGACGCCGGAAGCCGAGAGCGACGCGGTGGAGCGTTTGGTTGAGACGATGCAGGCCGATAGCTGGAGCGGGCGCCCGCCCGCATCCGAAGTGATCGACCTCTTTCACACCACATGTGGAGCGCGCGGCACAGAGCCGATCGCGCTGACGGAAGACGCAATCGTCGCCATTCGATCGGAGATCGATCGTCTGGCGGCACAATGGTCCGCGCTCCCTATGCGCGGCCGCATGACACTTGAGATTTGATCGGAACGCATAATGGATTTCAACGACACGCCCGAAGAAGCCAAATTCCGCAACGAAGCGCGCGCGTTTCTGGAAGCGAACGTGCAGCCGAAGAGCAACGACAAGGAGCGCCTGCAACGCCGCTTGAAGCCGGTCGAGTATTTGAAGGCGGCCAAGGAATATCAGAAGCGCAAAGCGGAAGCGGGTTTTGCCGGCATTACGTGGGCCAAGGAGCAGGGCGGGCGCGGCCTGCCGCCGATCTATTCAGTGATTTTCAATCAGGAAGAAGCGAAGTTCGACGCGCCCAGCGCGCCGTTCTCGATCGGCCTCGGCATGTGCGTGCCGACCGTGATCGCGTTCTCCGACGAAGCCACCAAGGACCGTTACGTCGCCAAGGCGCTGCGCGGCGAAGAGATTTGGTGTCAGCTCTTCTCCGAGCCTGCCGCGGGTTCGGACGTCGCCGCGGGCAAAACCAAAGCCGTGCGCGATGGCGACGATTGGATCATCAACGGCCAGAAGGTCTGGACCACCGGCGCGCAATTTTCCGACTTTGGCATTCTGCTCACGCGCACGAACCCGGACGTGGAGAAGCACAAAGGTCTGACGATGTTCATCGTCGACATGAAGCAGAAGGGCGTCGACGTGCGCCCGATTCACCAGGCGTCGGGTGGTCGCGAGTTCAATGAGGTCTATTTTACCGACGTGCGCATTCCGGATTCATGGCGCCTCGGCGATCCCGGCATGGGCTGGAACGTCGCGCTGGTGACGCTGATGAACGAGCGCCTTGCTGTCGGCGGGTCGTACGGCCCTGACTACAAGGAAATCTTCGATTTCGCGAAGGGCATCAATTCGCCGTCCGGTGACGGCACGCTCATTCAGGATGAAAGCTTCCGTCAGAAGCTGGCGGACTGGATCGTGCGCGCCGAGGGCTACAAGCTCGCGAAATTCCGGACGATGACGGCGTTGTCGAAGGGCCAGACGCCGGGACCGGAATCCTCCATCGGCAAAGTCATCAACGCCAATCAGATGATGGACATCGCCAACACCGCGATCGAAGCGCAGGATCATTACGGCATCATCAACGATCCCGATCTCGCGACGCTCGAGGGCGCGTTCCATCAGAGCTACATGTTCGCGCCTGGTTTGCGCATCGCCGGCGGCACCGATGAGATTTTGAAGAACATCATCGCCGAACGCGTGCTTGGTCTGCCGCAGGACGTGCGTGTCGATAAGGGTGTTGCGTTCAAGGATTTGCCGACCGGACGCTGACGCCTCCGGTTGCAAGGCTAGTCGGCATAGACACCGTTGATCAGCGCAACAATCGCCGCGCGCAAACGCTGCCAATGCGCATCCTCGCGAAGCGGCATGCCGGAGAACTCACCATTGGCGGCGGCTGAGACAACCAGCTGCTGAACGGCCGCGACGATGATTGCGTTGATGGCGGGCGCATCGACGCCCGCTGGCGGTTGAAGCGTTCCGCGCATTTCAAACATCCACATTCCCATGCGCTTGGCGCGCGCGGCGATGAGGCGTTTCACCAGCGGCGAGGGCGAGGCCGCCTCCCATGCATTGATCTGCTGCATGAGCCGGTCGCGCCGCAGCAGATCGAGCAGGCCGAGCGCCAGGCGGCGCATCAGTTCGCCATAGGTGCGCGGCGCCGGTGTCGAGAGTGGTTTTAGTTCTTCGCTGAGCGTGGTTGCGAGATCGGCGCCGATCGCATCCGCGAGCCCGTCGAGGCCGCGATAGTAGCGATAGATGAGTTGCTTATCGCAGCCGGCGCGACGGGCGATGGCGTTGACGCCGAAACCGGCGAAGCCCGCTTCGGCAAGCACTTCCTTGGCGGCGGCCAAAATGAGCTGTTCGGTCGCTTCACGGTCGCGGCCGCGCGCAGGGGGCGGGGGTTGTTTGGGCATCGCTCCAGAGCTGCTTTTGACCAGTTTGGGCAGGTCTGCCAGAAAAATATCACCATCCGGTGACTTTCTGCTTGCCAAGTCACCGGTCGGTGATAATAGCGTGTCACCAAGTGGAGACAAGACATGGCCGAGCAAGTTCTGACGGAAGCCCCGCGGCCGTTTGCCGGTGCGGCGGCGATCGCGGTGGCGATCGGGTTCAACGTGCCGTTCGCGATCCTTGGCGCGACATTCGACTATCCGGATGTGCTGCGCCGGCCCGCGGGCGATGTGCTCGATCTTTTTGCGCAGGGCGGAGCGCCGCTGATCCTGACATGGCACGCGTTTGCGCTTTCGGCCCTCGCGCTCGTGCCGCTCGCGTTCGCGCTGACGTTGACGCGCAAGCGTGTCGCCGACGCGCCGGGGCTGGCCATAGGCGCGGCGATCGCCGGCGCACTCTCGGCACTGGCGCAGGCGATTGGTTTGTGGCGCTGGGTTTTCGTTGTGCCCGGCTTGGCCCGCGTGCACAGCGACGCCGCCGCGGGCGATGAGGCGAAGCGTGCGGCCGAACGCACGTTCGATCTCATCAATCAATACGGTGGCATCGCGATCGGCGAACATCTGGGCCAATTGCTGCTGGCGATCTTCGTCGTGTGCCTCGGCGCGCTGCAACTGCGCGAGCGCAAGTTCGTGACTGGCGGCCTTGCGCTGTTGACGGCAACGGCAATCGTTGTCGGCACGGGCGAAGGGCTGATGCTGGCTTTGGGCCAATCGGGCGAAGGGTTCGCGCTGGTGACGATTGGGGGATTTGTGGGTTTGACTCTGTGGTTGATCGCAACCGGCATCGGCACGATGCGCGGCGCACGATAGGAGCAATCGATGTTTACGAGACGCGATTTTTCTCTCGCGATCAGCGCCGGCGGTTTAATGGCGGGCGGATGCGCGAGCGCTGGAAGCCGTCCCGACATGCCGGCGGCGCCAGCGGCGACGTCGCCACTGGGGGAAGCCATGGCGGGAACGGCCGTGCCTGGCATGGCGGCGATAGTCATCCGCGACTTCCGCGTCGAGAATGAGTATTTTTCCGGTGTCCGCGCCTTGGGTTCGCCGGTGATGGTCGCGCCAAATGATCGCTGGCATCAGGGCTCCAACGGCAAAGCCATGACCGCGACCTTGGTCGCGAAACTTGTCGACGCTGGCGTGTTGTCCTGGCGGCGTCCGCTGGCGGAGATGCTGCCTGATCTCGCGGCGCGCATGCAGCCTGCCTACCGCGACGTGACTCTGCCCGATCTGCTTTCGCATCGCGCCGGCTTGCCCGAGAACATATCGGACTTGAGCTTTTTCTTATCGTTCCATACCGACAGCGCATCGCTGACAGCCCAGCGTCTGAGCTACGTTGATCGCTGTCTGCAGGAGGCGCCTGTTGGGCCCGCGCGCGCTGACAGTTCCTATTCCAATACCGGCTTCCTAATCGCCGCCGCGTGCGCCGAGCGCGTCACCGGGCGGGCGTTCGAGGATCTGATCGTCCGCGAAGTCTTCGATCCTCTCGGTATTCACTCGATCAGCTTTGATCAATTTGGCGGTGTGAATGAGCCGCAAGGCCACGTCGATGGCCGCATCGCCAACGAGCTGAACGACGTCAATCCGCGCATGTTTGCGCCGGCGGGGGCCATGCGCATGACGCTGCGGGATTGGTCGCGATTCTGTATTGATCAGATGCAGGGCGAACATGGCCGCGGACGTTTGCTGCGCACCGAGACCTGCCGTTTCATCCACACGCCGCAAGGCGACACACGCACGGCCTTGGGGTGGGGCGCTGCACCGCATCCGATGAATCTGCGCGGGCCGGCGCTGACGCACTCGGGCTCTGACGGCAATTGGTACGCACTCGTGTGTTTGTTTCCGGAAACCGGCAACGGCGTGCTTGTCGCGGCGAACGCTGCCGACAGCATGCAAGGCGATCAGGCCGCTGTGGCCGCGCTGCGTGCGCTCGCGGCCACGGTTGCGGAGCCGTTTCAAGGATAGATGAGGCCGCTAATCGGCCGGACGCCAAGCCTTCTTCTTTTTGTTCGGCTTGCCTTTGGGTGGTTTGGCGCCGGCCGGGTGTTTTCCGGTTGGCGGTTTGCCGCGCCGCGCTTCTTGCGCCGGCCGCTCATTGTGACCCGGGCGGACGGGACGCTCGCCTCGTTCCGGGCGGTTCGGGCGATCCTGGCGCTGGGGCCGCTCCGGTCGTTCCGAACGTTGCTGTCTTTGCGGATGCTGACGCTGATCCGGTTGGGCATCCGTGCGCATCGGCGTCGCCACGATGTTCTTCTCAATTCGCCCGCCAGCATCCAGGTGCGTGAAGAAGGCGTCAACGGCCGCGGCGTTGAGTTCGACGTGCGTGACGCGATCCTCAATGCGGATCGTGCCGATGTCGCGCTTGGTGATGCCGCCGGCTTTGCAGATCATCGGGATCAGCCAGCGTGGCTCGGCCTTCTGTGCGTAGCCCACGGTAAGCGTGACCCAGGCGCTGTGTTCAAAACCTTGCGGGCGCGGAGCGGGACGGGCGGGGTGTTGTGCGTTCGCGGGCGCCGCCATCAACTCTTCCGGCGCCGGTTGGCCTTTACGATAGAGGCGCGCGAACGCCGCCGCGATCTGATCGACGTCGTGGCGTTCAAGCAGCGCCGAGACAATAACGCGTTCGTCAGCGGTGATCGGATCGCTCAGCGCGGCATCGTCGAGCAGGCGCTCCTGATCGCGCCGCTTCACTTCGTCGGCTGAAGGCGGTTCGCTCCAACGCGCTTCAATCTTAGCATCGCGCAAAAGGCGCTCGGTGCGACGGCGCGCGGGGTATGGAACGATCAGAACACTGGTGCCTTTGCGGCCGGCGCGTCCGGTGCGGCCGCTGCGGTGAAGCAGGGCCTCCGGATTCTTCGGCAAATCCGCATGAATCACCAGGTCAAGGTCCGGCAAATCCAAGCCGCGCGCCGCGACATCTGTTGCAATGCAGACATTGGCGCGGTGATCGCGGAGCGCTTGCAGCGCATAGGTGCGTTCTTTCTGGCTGAGTTCGCCCGAGAGCGCGACGACCGAAAAGCCGCGATTGCTGAACCGGCTCTGCAGATGCGTGACGGCGGCGCGGGTCCCGCAGAACACGAGCGCGTTGGCCGCATCGTGATAACGCAATACGTTGAAAATCGCGTTCTCGGTGTCATGCGCGCCGGCGGTGAGCGCGAGGTATTCGATGTCGCTGTGTTGGCGGGCGGCGCTGATCGTGTTCACGCGCTGGGCCGCGCGCTGATACTTGCCCGCAAGCGTCGCCATGGCGCGCGGCATCGTCGCCGAGAACATCAGCGTGCGACGTTCGGCGGGCGCGGTGTCGAGGATGAATTCCAGCTCTTCGCGGAAGCCGAGATTGAGCATCTCGTCAGCTTCGTCGAGAACGACTGCTTTTAGGCTGGTCAGCAGCAGCGAGCCGCGATGGAGATGGTCGACGAGGCGTCCGGGTGTGCCGACGACAATATGCGCGCCGCGATCCAGCGCGCGCCGCTCATCGCGCGCATCCATGCCGCCAACGCACGAGGCGACCACGCCGCCGGCTTCGGCATAGAGCCATTGGATCTCGGCCTTCACCTGCATCGCCAGTTCGCGGGTCGGGGCGATGATGAGCGCCAGCGGATCGCGCGCTTGTTCGAACCGGTCCTTGCCGCCGAGCAGCGTGTGCGCCAGCGCCAGACCGAAGGCGACCGTCTTGCCTGATCCGGTCTGCGCCGAGACCAGCAGATCGGCATCGCGCAATTCGCTTGCGAGGATGGCTGATTGGACCGGCGTTAACGTTTCATAGCCGCGCTTCTCGATGGCGCGCGCGAGGGCGGGAACGGTGATGTTGGATAATGGCATGCTGCTCTTCTGACCCGATGCGTATCCCCGCATTCAGGAACAGTGGCAATGGCGAACACCTAGCGCACTTTTGGCGCGTCCGGGCGTGCAAATCAGCCGTGCTGCAATGCTGGGTGGTGCGATCTGCCTGCGCTTCCCCTCTCCTGGTTAAGGAGAGGATGTCAGTAAGCGGCTCGTCCGCCGTAGCTTTCGCAAAGGCGGAAACGAACGACGGGTGAGGTTGCCGGCGTTTGCAGAAAGCGCGCTTCAAACGGTATCCAGCGCGCTTTGGGGCGTGAGCGTTAAGCCAATTCCTCGAACAAGCTTGGCTCGTTCTCGCGCCAACCTTCGATCTTGAGCATCTTGAGCTTCGTCTTGATGCCGCCATTGGCCGAGAAGCCGACGAGCTTATCGTTGGCGCCAACGACGCGATGACACGGCACCACAATCGCGAACGGATTGCGCCCCAGCGCCTGGCCGACGGCGCGTGCGCCGTCCGGTTCGCCGATGGCGCGGGCGATTTCGCCATAGGTGCGCGTGGCGCTTGGGGCGATGGCGCGCGTGGTTTCATAGACACGGGCGTTGAAAGCGGGCACGCGCGAAAAATCGAGTTGCACGGCGCGCAGTGATTTCTTTTCGCCGCGCAGCAGTGCTGCGATGTCATCGATGGCGCGCGCAATCTGCTTTGGCGGCTCCAGTTCTTCCGCGTTGGGACAAAGACGCATGAGGCGAATGCGCGTCGATTCAGGGCTGCGTTCCGGCAGCTGCACGCCGATGACGCCGCGCGGTCCCCACGCGATGGCGCAACGTCCGATGGCCGTGTCGAAGAGCGCGTAGGCGAACATCTGCGATTTGCCTCCCTTTCATCCGCTGCCGCCTTGCCGCGGAGGACTCGAGAGGATAGAACATATAGAGAACATGAGTCCGCGTCCAGCCTCCTTTTCCGAAACTCGACCCTCCCCCCTTGTGGGGGAGGGCAGGGAGGGGGGGCGTCCAGCTGCCGCCTGTTCGTCGGAACGCCCCCCACCCCCTGCCCCCGCCCCACAAGGGGGCGGGGGATTTGCAGCGAAACTCGCTACCATGGCGACCCAGCCGCTGCATGAGATTGGGCCGGCGGGACCTGGGTTCGAGGCGGCGGCTTTGGGATTCACTTTGGCGCTGGCGGCGCATTGGGTGGGAGCTGCAGGTGTGTTCTGGGCCGGCGAGGATGCAGCGTTCGCAGAAGAGGGCGCGCCTTATCCAGTGGGCCTCGCGCAATACGGTTTGCCACTCGATCGGTTGATCGTGGCGCGCGCCCGCAAACGCGAAGACGCACTCTGGGCAGCCGAGCAGGCTTTAGCCGCAACAGGCGCGATCGTAATTTGCGCACTCGGCGCGCAAGGCAAGCCGCTCGATCTTAAAGCCAGCCGCCGTTTGCTGCTGTTTGCTGAGCGCTATGCGTCGCGCTGTTTGCTGCTTATGCCGGAAAATGGACCAAGCGCGGCGTGGACACGCTGGCGTGTAGCGTCGGCGCAAAGTGATGCTGAGCCGGACGAGCTTGGGTTGCCGGCGTTTTGCGCCGAGCTGACGCGTAGTCGCGGCGGGCCGTCTGGCGCTTCTTTTACCGTGGATTGGAACGCGCATGAGCGCAGCTTCACCGAACGCGAGATGGCTCGCGATTTATCTGCCGCGGATACGGACGGACCGCCTGATCCGCTCGGGGCTCGCCGGTTCGGATAAACGTCCGCTCGCTGTCTATTTGAAAGAAGGCGGCGCCTACGGGATTGTGGGAGTCAATGCGCGCGCAAGCGAACTCGGCGTGCGGCTTGCGATGTCGCTGGCGGACGCGCGGGCGATTCAGCCGAAACTGGAAGCGGTGGAGGCTGAGCCGGAGGAGGATGCGCGCGCGCTCGATCATATCGCGGCATGGTGCGAGCGGTTTACGCCGGTTGTCGTACTCGATCCGCCGGAGGGTTTGTTTCTCGACATTACCGGCTGCGCGCATCTGTTCGGCGGCGAGGAACAACTGCGCGCCGAGATCGTGACGCGCCTACATGCGCAAGGCTTCGGCGCGCGCGCGGCAATTGCGCCGACGCCAGGCGCCGCATGGGCGTTTGCGCGGTACGGGAAAAATCGAACCCTCTCCCTTGCGGAGAGGGTCGCCGCGCAACGGCGGGGTGAGGGGCGTTCAAACGACCCGGCGCCTGCTCATTGGAACGCCCCCCACCCCCCAGCCCCCGCCCCACAAGGGGGCGGGGGAGATGATTTCGCGCATGCGCTCGCGCCTTTGCCGGTGGAGGCTTTGCGGCTCGATCCGGATGCGGCGGCTTTGTTGCGCCGGCTTGGGCTGAAAACGATTAGCCAAATTCTCGAAGCGCCGCGCTCTTCGTTCACCGCCCGCGCCGGCGAACGTGCGATGTTGCGGCTGGATCAAGCGCTGGGACGCGCACGAGAAGCGCTGTCGCCGCGCCGGCCGCTGGCGCCCGTGTTCGCGCTGCGCCGGTTTCTGGAGCCGGTCTTCACGGCGGATGCGGTTCTGCAGGTCGCGCAGGATCTTTGTGGCGACGTGGTCGAGAAGCTGGACGTGCGCGGCGCCGGCGTTTTGCGGGCCGAGCTGATGCTGTTCGGCGTCGATGGCCGCGACCGGGTGATTGGCGTGAACGTCAGCAAGCCGCTCCGCGAAGTGAAGCCGCTGATGCGGCTCTTCCGCGAGAAGCTGAACATTGTCGGTGAAAATATGGATGCGCAGTTTGGCTTCGAGGCGGCGCGCTTGGATGTCGTGCGCTTGGCGGAGCTGAATCAACGTTCGCAAACATTAGTTACAGTTGAAGCGGCTGCGGCGAACGCCGAGCAGATCGGCGGCATCGTCGATATTCTGAGCGCCCGTTTGGGGCCGAAGCGCGTCGTGCGGCCGCAAGTGCATGAGGAGCATGCGCCGGAGCGCGCGGCGGGTTGGCGCTCGGCTCTCGCAACGCGCGGGCACGATAAATCCGTGAAGCCTCCGGCGGATGGCGTGCAGCGGCGGCCGGTGCGGTTATTTGCGCCAGCCCAACCGATCGAAGTGATGGCGAGCGTTCCTGACGGGCCGCCGATCCAGTTTCGCTGGCGACGCGTGATGCGCGAAGTCGTCCGTGCGGAAGGGCCGGAGCGGATCAGCGGCGATTGGCAGAGGCGTGAAAAGACGCGCGACTATTACCGCGTCGAGGACAAGCAGGGGCGCCGCTACTGGCTCTATCGTGAAGGGCTCTATGGCGAGAACGAGATGGCGCCACTCTGGTATGTGCACGGGCTGTTCGCGTGAGCGGAATCGGAAGTCAGAAGTCGGAAATCAGAAGTCAGAAGAGTGTGTGTGATGTTGGGGCAAATCAGGTCCTTTCGGGATTTGCAGGTTTATCAGCGAGCCTACTCGACGTCGTTGGACGTTCATCGGGCTTCGTTGCGTTTTCCGAAGGTGGAGCAGTTTGCGATCGCCGATCAGATGAGAAGGGCGAGTAAGTCGATTTGCGCCAACATAGCGGAAGGTTTTGGACGACAGCGTGCATCAAGTGCGGAATTCAGGCGGTTTCTCACGATTGCGACTGGATCGTGCGACGAGATGCAGGTCTGGTCTCAATACGCTCAAGACCTTGGTTACATAACTGCTGAGACGGCTGAGACGTGGGGACGCGAATATGTGGATTTAGCCAAAATGCTGAGAGGGCTGTCCAGTGGTTGGAAGTAGCGCGCCCATGGATTGCGGGCTTCTGATTTCTGGCTTCTACTTTCTGGTTTCTCTCACATGAGCGGCTTTGCAGAGCTTTGCATCACGACGAATTTCTCGTTTCTGCGAAGTGGGTCGCATCCTGAAGAGATGGTCGAGCAGGCGATTGCGCTTGGGTTGAGTGGCATAGGCATCGCCGACCGCAATACGCTTGCCGGCGTCGTGCGTGCGCACGTGAAAGCGAGAACGATGCGCGAGCAGGGCAAGGGCGACATCCGAACGATCGTCGGTTGTCGTCTTGTGTTTCGCGATGGAACGCCGGATTTGGTTGCCTATCCCAAGGATCGCGCGGGCTACGCCAATCTCACCCGATTGCTGACGCTAGGGAATAAACCCGCGCCGAAGGGCGAATGTTGGCTCAATTTCTCAGACTATTTAGCGCACGCTGAGGGCTTGCAGACGATTTTGATCCCTGCGTGCGCGCTTGGAGATGAGCCTTATCGTTTCGGAACATACCTTCAGCAAATTCAAAAGGCCGCGGGGGAAGTCTGGCTTGCGGCGCCCTTCCAATTCAACGGCGAAGATCGACGGCGCATCAAGCAGCTAAAGCAACTCGCATCGCAAACCGGGGCGCGCTTGATCGCAACCACAGAGCCTTTGATGCATCATGCGGATGCTCGGCCGCTTTTGGA
Source organism: Hyphomonadaceae bacterium (assembly GCA_016791365.1). GTDB lineage: Bacteria > Pseudomonadota > Alphaproteobacteria > Caulobacterales > Aquidulcibacteraceae > Vitreimonas. The sequence continues at coordinate 161,979 of JAEUMT010000017.1, forward strand.
TGTCGTCACGTGCATCAGGGAAAAGAAAACGCTGAACGAAGCCGGCGCTCTGTTGGCAAAAAACGCTGAGCGCCAATTGAAGTCAGTAGCGGAAATTGCGCGCATCTTTGCTGATGCGCCGGAAGCTGTGGCGGAAAGCTTGAGCTTTCTCCAAAGCATCGAATTTTCGATGGACCAGTTGCGCTACGAATATCCGGAAGAGACATCGGAAGGGTATCCATCTCCGCAAGAAGCGCTGAAAGCGCGTGCGTGGGAAGGGGCCGCGAAATTCTATCCCGACGAAATACCGCAGAAGATCAAAGACTCTCTCGCGCGCGAACTCGCGATCGTCGAAAAGAAACAATATGCCCCGTACTTTTTGACGGTTGCCGATATTGTCGAGTTCGCGCGTTCCGATCGAGACAAAGACGGCGGGCATAAGATCCCCATTCTTTGCCAAGGCCGTGGTTCGGCGGCGAACTCGACGATCTGCTATTGTTTGGGGATCACCTCGGTTGATCCGAACGAAAACGTTTTGCTTTTCGATCGGTTCGTCTCCGAAGAACGAAACGAGCCGCCCGACATCGATGTCGATTTCCAGCATGAGCGCCGCGAGGAGGTTATTCAGTATATCTACCATAAGTACGGTCGTGACCGCGCCGCGCTGACGGCGACGCTGATCTGCTATCGCGGACGAAGCGCTATCCGGGAGGTCGCGAAGGTTTTCGGGTATTCAGAAGACAGCGTAAGCAGCTTATCGAAGATGCTTCACTGGTGGTCAAAAGGTGTCGAAGAAAAAGACCTCCTGGAGCATGGCTTCGACATCAGCGATCAGAAATTGATGGATTGCGTGGAGCTTGCAAACAAATTGCAGGGCTTTCCGCGACATCTTTCCCAGCATGTCGGTGGCTTCGTCATCACCCGAGAGAAAGTGCATGATGTTGTCCCCGTGCAGAACGCGAGGATGGATGATCGCACCGTCGTTGAATGGAATAAGGACGATTTAGAGGCGCTTGGCATTCTGAAGGTCGATGTGCTTGGCCTTGGAATGCTTACGTGCCTGCAGAAGGCGTTTGATCTTCATAAAGCACACTATCCTGGCGAAGAATGCATCACGCTGAGAACCCCGCCCCACAATGAACGCGTCTATGCGATGCTTCATCGGGCGGACTCGATCGGTGTTTTCCAAGTGGAAAGCCGAGCGCAAATGTCGATGCTGCCGAGGCTTCGTCCGAGCGAGTTTTATGATCTGGTAATCGAAGTGGCGATCGTGCGGCCGGGGCCGATCCAGGGCGGCATGGTTCATCCGTATCTGAAGCGGCGCGATCAACAGCGCCGAGGCGAAAAGATCGTTTATCCGGGCAAGGAGCTGGAGCCGGTTCTTCAGCGCACACTGGGCGTGCCGCTGTTTCAAGAACAGGCGATGCAAATCGCCATTGTGGGCGCCGGTTTTAAACCCGCCGAGGCCGACAAACTTCGCCGCGCCATGGCGACGTTTAGGCGTGTTGGGACGATCGATCAGCTGAAGGACAAGTTTATCAGCGGAATGATCGGCAAAGGTTACGACAAGACATTTGCCGAGGCGTGTTTTTCGCAGATCGAAGGTTTTGGCGAGTATGGCTTTCCTGAAAGCCATGCCGCGAGTTTCGCGATCCTTGTGTATGTATCCTCGTGGTTGAAGTGCTTCTATCCAGACGTCTTCGCGGCGGCGTTGCTCAATGCGCAGCCGATGGGCTTTTACGCGCCCGCGCAAATCGTCCGTGACGCTATCGATCATGGCGTTGACGTGCGCCCGATCGATGTGAATTGCTCCGATTGGGACAACACGCTGGAGGCGAATCCAAACCCGAAAGCCAAGCTGCATCCGCGCCATGCGGAGATGGCGAAGGACATTAAGTCCACGCACGCATTGCGGCTTGGATTCAGGCAAGGGAATGGTCTGCGGGAGGAAGCGCTTAAGCGGCTCGTCGCCAATCGCGGCAATGGGTACGACTCGGTGCGAAGTGTTTGGCTGAAGAGCGGACTCGATCTTTCAACCATCGAACGCCTCGCCGATATGGATGCGTTTCGCTCTCTTGGCCTTGATCGTCGCGATGCGTTGTGGGTGGCGCGTGGCTTGAACCGGGTGGGTGGGCAGGAAGATTTGCCGCTGTTTGAATGCGCGACTGTGGATCGCACGCGAGAGCCGGATTTTGATCTGCCATCGATGTGCTTAGGGGAGCATATCGTGGAGGACTATCGGACGATTGGCTTGTCGCTGAAGGCGCATCCGGTTTCGTTGCTGCGCGAGGAGCTTTTGGCGCGGCGGGTGATCAAGGCGGAGCAGCTTACGCAAATCCGCAATGGCGAACGTGTGCGCGTGTCGGGTCTAGTGCTGGTGCGCCAGCGCCCGGGGACGGCGTCTGGCGTGATCTTCATGACGCTCGAAGATGAAACCGGCATCGCCAACATCGTGGTTTGGCCGAAATTGTTTGAGCAATACCGGCGCGAAGTGCTGGGCGGCCGTTTGGTGGCGATCGATGGTCCGGTGCAGAGCGAAAGCGGCGTCATCCATGTGATCGCCGAGCGCGTGCATGATTACACGCCGCTCCTGGCGAAACTCTCAGCGCACGGCGAAAAGATCGATCCGTCCGGTCCGGCGGATGAGCCGCGCCGCAGCGGCGAAGGCGATGCGCGTCAACGCCACCCCCGCGACGTCCGCATAAACCTGGATGTGAAGAAAGCCGCCAGCGTGATGCCGAAGGGACGGAATTTTCATTAAATATGGACCGTCGGCGTCCCGCCAGCATGCACTGGCATATGCAAGTTGGCTCGCTGTGCTCGATGATGCTTGCCAGCATAAGTGCATGCCGGCGGGACGCCGACGGTCCATAAGTTTAGCTATGCCAGCGCGCGAAGATCGCCGTTGGCAGAAGTTCGCTGCGGCCTTCGTGCGGCAGGCACATTTCGCCGGCCTGCCATTCGCCGCCGCTGAACATCTGCTGCGCGGTTTGCGCGAGCGCCAGATAGGAAAGGCGCACCGCGTACACCGTCGCGATCATGAAGCCTTTGGCGCTGGCGCGTTCGTTGGGATCGGTGCGCAGCAATGTTTGGCAGGCGTCGAGCAATTCAGGCAGATCGGTTTCGAGCCGCCAGGTTTCGCCATCAGGACCGCGCCCGAACTTCGGCGGGTCGAGGATGACGCCGTCATAGCGGCGGCCGCGGCGGATCTCGCGTTTCACGAAGCTCAGCGCATCGTCGCAAATCCAGCGGATCGGCGCTTCGGCCAAGCCCGCCGCTTGCTGGTTGTCCCTAGCAAAGCCGATCGCCTTCTTCGACGCATCGACATGCGTTACCTTCGCGCCGGCTTTGGCGCAAACCAGCGAAGCGAGGCCGGTGTAGCCGAAGAGGTTCAGCACTTCCGGCTGTGGCCCGCGATGGGCCTTCAAACAATCGCGCGCGTAGCGCCAGTGCACGGAGTGTTCCGGAAAGAACGCCAGGTGCCGGAACGGCGTTGGGCGGGAGACGAACGCGATGTCATCCCATTGCAGAGTCCAGCTTTGCGGCAGCTCGCGGTTGAAGCGCCAGCGGCCGCTGTCTTCGTCATCGCCTTGTGACGGCGCAAAGATCGCATCCGCCGCGTCCCATTCCGCCGCCGCGCGCGCGGGCGCCCAGAGCGCTTGCGGCTCAGGGCGCACGAAGCGGTAGGGGCCGACTTGTTCGAGCTTGCCGCCATTGCCGGAATCCAGCAGGCGGTAGTCGCGCCAATCGTCGGCGATCAAAAGCTCAGGCGCGCGCGTTGTCATATCCGCGTCTCCGCCAAAGATCGTAGAGCATCACGCCCGTTGCGATCGCAAGATTTAGACTGTCCGCACGCCCGCGCATCGGCAACTTCACCAGCGTGTCACAAGCGTCTTCCATGTGGGCCGGCAGACCCGATTGCTCATTGCCCATGAAGATGATCGCACGCGCGGGCGCCGGGCGATCAGCGTCGAACGCGGCGCCTTTGAGTGAGAGCCCCATCATGCTCGCCCCGCGCTCTTTCTTATAGTGCAGCAGGTCCTCGAACGAGGCGCGCGCCAGTTTCATCGCGAACAGCGAACCCATGGAGGCGCGCACGGCCTCCACAGAAAACGGATCGCAACTTTCGCTGACCAGGATCACGCCGCCGGCGCCGGTGGAATCGGCGGTGCGCAGGATCGTGCCGAGATTTCCGGGATCGCGAATGCCTTCGAGCGCGACGACGGTATCGCCGCTGATTTGATCGAGCGGCGTCAGGCGCTGTTTGTAGGCGCCGATCACCGTTTGCGGGTTGTCGCGCTTGCTGATCTGGGCGAGCACGGTTTCGCTCGTCTCGATCGTGTGGACGCGTCTGGCTTCCGCCTGCGCGATCAGCGCTCGAACCTGTTCGCGCTGCAGCGCCGCCGGCGAGAAGAGCAGAATCTCCGGCCAGACGCCGAGATCGGCGGCTTCCACCGCCAGGCGCGCGCCTTCGGCGAGGAACAGGCCGGTTTCGGCGCGTCCCTTTTTCAGATGCAGGCTCTTTAGCATCTTGATCTGCGGGTTGGAGGTGCTGGTGATGTGGTGGGCCATTGCGCCTTGGGTTCGCCCTGGGGGGTTTTCCGGTTTTCGCTTAGTTCGACGGGCATTAGAAGGGCGTTAAGGCGTTAACGGGTGCGCTCAACGCGGGAAACATGATCGGTCTAATCCTCTCTGAGGTGATCCTCTTCGCTGTGGCGGCGTGTTTTGGCTTCGGCATTGGCTGGCGGATCTACACCATGGCGGCGGCGCAGCGCCGTGAAACCGCGTTGCGGGAAACCGAACAATTGCGCAGCGCGCTGACAGAGGCGCAGGTGCGGCGCGCGCGCGTGTCATGAGGTGGCCGTTTGATCTCTCGCCGCGCCGATGGGGCGCCTGGATCGGCGGCGTCGGCCTGGTGACGGTGACGCTGGTCGGTTTGTTTTTGGCGCCGCGAATCGAGAGTGGTCTCAAGGACCGTGTCGCGACGTCGCTTTCGGCGCGGGGCTTTCCGGGCGTCGATGTCGAGATGCACGGCCAGCGCGCTGTCTTGCGCGGGATTGTCGAGGACGAGGCCGACATCGTCGGCGCGCGCGCGGCGGCTCTACGCGCGGCAGGCGCGGGCGGCCTCTGGCCCGGCGGCGTTACGTCGGTGAACACGGCCGGTCTTCGTGTCGGCACGTTTGAACGGCCGTTTGCCTGGAGCGTGAAGCGCGAAGCGTCGCGCGTGGTGCTGAGCGGCGCGGTGCCAAGCGAGAATGCGCGCGTTGCCTTGATGGCTGTCGCCGCGCAGGCCTTCCGCGATGTGGAGGCGGTTGACGACATGCATGTCGCGGGCGGCGCGGCCTCGCCGTTGTTTTCCGAAATGGCGCGCCGCGCGGTGCGCGCGGTCGCTGAATTGAACACGGGTGAGGCGCGTATCATTGATAGCCAAATCGTTATCATAGGCGATGGCGGCCAGGTGGGGGTTCATAACGTCGAGACTTCGCTGGCGGACATTCCAACGCCTTTCCGATCGCGTCTGGCGCTGACGATTGACGGGCTTGATGTCGATCACCCGGAGCTACAGGGGCTCAATCTCAACAATGGAGATGCGGAAACCTGCGAGCGTGCTTTTGATCGGTTGATGGAGCGCAACTTCATCACCTTCGGCGAGGGATCAGCCGCGATTACGCCTGCAAGCCGCGGTGTGTTGAATGCGCTGGCGTCGGTTGCGTTGCGCTGTGACCGGTTTTCGATCGAGGTGGCGGGGCACACGGACAATACCGGGGATCGGGCGGCCAACATGGATTTGTCGCGCCGGCGCGCCGATGCCGTGGCGGCGTATCTTGTGGGGCAGGGCGTGGCGCGCCCGCGGCTGAGCGCGCATGGCTATGGGCCTGATCGTCCGCGTTCAAGCAATGCGACGGAAGCCGGGCAAGCCGCGAACCGGCGCATCGAATTCTATGTGAGCGGTTGAGATGATCTATCTGATCGGACAATTGGCGATCTGGCTTCTGTTGGCGACGGCGTTCGCGGCGCTGGGCGGCTGGGCGTGGGCGGCGCAGCGCGCGGCGCCGGCTGAGGAAGCGATGCGTCTGGAGCGCGAAAGGCTGCTTCGTGATCTCATCCGCTTCACCGGCGACGGGCCCGCGGAGCGGGAGGTTGAGCTTGACGCCGCGCCGACGCAGCGTCTGCTTCAAATTCGCGACGGTCGCATTGCCGAACTCGAGCGCGCGCTGGAAACGGCGCGCGGGCGTACGGATGAGCTCGCAAGTGAGCTCGCCGAGTTGCAGCGCGGCGGGCGCTTGAATGATCTCGATGCGCAGGAACTGGCGCGCTTGCGTGCCGCGGAAGATGAACGCGCGCGGACCGTTGATGCCGAAGTCGAAGAAGTCGAGGAAGAGCCGGTCGAGGATGAGAATGCGGTTCTGCAATCGTGGCGGCTGCGCTATTTCGAACAGCGCGTGAGCTATCTTGAGGGCCTGTCGCGGCCGGTGTTGGCGCTGGCGGCCGAGCCTGTGGTTGAGGAGAGCGAGGCGCCGCCGCTTCCTGATTGGGTTGCGCGCGAAGCGACCGCGCGCGCTGCGTTTCTGGAAGAAGAGCTTCGCAAGGCCCGTGAGCCGGCGCCGATGCCGGAAGCGCCCGTCGAGTCCGAACCCTTCGCCGCGAACGCGGATGTCGATATGCTGCTGCGCTGGCGCATGCTTTATCTTGAGCGGCGCGTCGCTCACCTTCAATCGCAAGCGGCCGGCGAGCCGGAGCCCGCGCTTGCGCCGGCGCAACCCGTTGTTGATCCGGATCGCTGGAAGTGGCGGGCGCGCTATCTGGAATCGCGCGTGCGCCATCTGGAGCAACGACCGGTTCAAGTGGTTGTCGCGGCGCCCGCACAGATCGCCGCGACCGAACAGCCCGTCCGTGCTGTTCCCGCGCCGAGCCGGCGCGCGAAACCTCCGGTCCTGGGCGCCGCGCGCAATGGCGCGCCGGACGATCTCACCTTGATCGAGGGCGTGAGCCTATTGCAGCAAACCACAATGTATTCGCTTGGCGTCTTCCACTTCGACCAGATCGCGGCGTGGAGCGAAGAGAACGTCGCGTGGGTCGATCAGTATCTGCGGCTGCAGGGACGGATCGAAGAGCAAGAATGGCTTGAGCAGGCGCGTGAGCTTGCCGCTCACGGACCTGCCGTCGCACGCCGTGCGCTTGAAAGCGAAGACGCCTAAGCGCCTAGCCTTTGTAGTAGGCGCAGAATTTGTTGCCTTCGGGATCGCGCACGTAGGCGCCATAGAATGGCGGATCGCTTTCACCGCGCACACCCGGCGCGCCTTCATCCTTGCCGCCGGCCGAGAGCGCCGCGGCGTGAAACGCTTCGACCGCTGCGCGCGATGGCGCTTTGAACGCGAGCATCGAGCCGTTGCCGAGCGAGGCTTCCTTGCCGTTCTCGGGCGTTGCGAGATAAATCTCGAGGCCTTCCTTCTTGCCGTCCGGTCCGTAGCCAGCCCAACCGCCGCTTTCGAACGTGCGTTTGTAACCAAGCGGTTCGAATGCCCGGTCGAAGAAGGCGCACGAGCGCGCGATATCGTTCGAGCCGATGGTGACGTAGCCGATCATGTGAATCCTCCCGATCGGACTAAACAATGTTTGGCGACGTGAGGCAAGAACAAAAAGCGAACGTCGGACGATCTAGGGGATTTGCAGGGAGACCTCTGGGTTCCAGGATTCTCGCTGCGAGCCTCGGAATGATGAGAGAGTGGGCGCAAGGGTCAGGGCCACAATCTGGACCGCCGGCGCCCTCGCCGGCATGCGGTGTTTCCACGCTCAGGCTGCGTGCAGGTTGAACCATGCCGGCGGGGGCGCCGGCGGTCCAGATTTTGGGTTTGGCTTGGGGGCTAGATGCCGGCGATCAGTACGGCCAGCACTTCGGCGCCGTATTTTTTCAGCTTTGCTTCGCCGATGCCGGAGATGCGGGCGAGTGCGATGAGGTCGGCGGGTTTGGCGCGGACCATGTCGGCGAGCGTGGCGTCATGGAAAATGACGTACGGCGGGACGGCGTTGGCGTGCGCGGTTTCGCGGCGCCAGCTTTTGAGCGCTTCGAAGAGTTTGGCGTCGGCGCCGTCGAAGCCGGCTTTGGCCGCGCCTTTTGCCTCGCGGGCGCCGCGGCGCTCTTCCTTGCTGCGACGCGTGGGCTTGGCGGCTTCGCGCATGCGCACGCTGCGTTCCTTGCGGAAGATGGCGCGCACGGCGTCTTCATCGCCGATGGCGAGCGTCGGGCGTTGATCGTCGCCCTCGCTCAGGACGCCTTCGAACAGGAGGTGCTCGATAACATTGCGCCAGACCGGTTCGCCCTGATCAGCGCCGATGCCGAAGGTGGAGCGTGAGGCATATTGTTCGTCGAGGCCATCGCCGGTGCGGCCAAGCAAATGATTGACAACGCGGCCGCGTCCGACGCGTTGATCCAAGCGCATGACGGCGGATATGGCTTTGGATGCGAGTTCCGTCGCGTCGATTGAGGTCGGCGGATCGGTGCAGATGTCGCAAACGCCGCACGGCTCGGCGTTCTCTTCGCCGAAATAGCGGCGGACGCCGGCGCGGCGGCAGATGAGGCCGTCGAGATAAGCGAAGAGCTGGCGCGCCTTTTTGATTTGCACCGCCTTGACCTGCTCGGTGGCGTTGGATTGGTTGGCGAACATGATCGAGCGCCGCAGATCGCTGGCGCTGTAAATGCAAAAACCCTCGGCGGTTTCGCCGTCGCGGCCGCCGCGGCCGACTTCCTGCCAATAGGCTTCGATGCTCTTGGGGGAGTCGGCGTGGATCACATAGCGGACGTTGGGTTTGTCGACGCCCATGCCGAAGGCGATGGTGGCGACCATGACGACATCATCTTCTTCCTGAAATTTGTGTTGGCGATCGGCGCGGAGATTGGCGTCGAGGCCAGCATGATAGGCAAGCGCCGGGATGTTGAGCGCTTGCAGGTTCGCGGCGGTTTTCTCGACGTTGTCGCGGGTGGCGGCGTAGATGATGCCGGACTTGCCGCGGCGGGCGCGCACGAGATCAAAGATACGGTCCTGGTTCTTTGCGCCTTTGCGTTCGGCGTTGAGGATCAGGTTAGGGCGATCGAAGCTGTCGATGAAGGCTCGCGCGTGTTCGAGACGAAGCTGCGTGCGGATGTCGGCTTGGGTTTTGAGGTCGGCGGTGGCGGTGACGGCCATGCGCGGCACGCGCGCGAAGCGCTCGGCGAGTTGGCCGAGGGCGCGATAGTCGGGGCGGAAATCATGGCCCCATTGGCTGACACAGTGGGCTTCGTCGATGGCGATGAGCGCGATCGGGCATTGTTCGAGGAAGTCAAGGAAGCCATGCGCGAAGAGGCCTTCGGGCGAAACGTAGAGAAGATCGAGTTGGCCTTCGCGCGCGGCGTCGAGTGTGTCGCGGCGCGCGTCTGATTGGATTGTGGAGTCCAGCCGCGCGGCGGCGACGCCTGCGGTGCGCAGCGCCGCGACTTGATCCTGCATCAGTGCGATGAGCGGCGAGACGACGAGTCCCACGCCGGGACGAAGGATCGCCGGGATTTGATAGCAGAAGCTCTTGCCGCCGCCTGTCGGCAGCACGGCCATCACGTCGCGACCGTCGAGCACTTCGCTGATGACGTCGCTTTGCAGACCACGAAAGTCGCTGTGGCCGAACACGCGCTGCAGCGTTTCGCGGGCGGCGGTGAGATCGGCCATCTAATCGTCCCATGCGGATTGGCGGCCTGGTTCGTGTCCGCTAGGCTTGATGCATTGAGTGGGGGCTCAAATGCAACAATTCGAGACCAACCTGTCGGCTGCTTTCAACCGCCAATGGCATGCGGCTGTCGATCCGCTGCATTTGCTCACCTGGCAGACAGCGGCGCTCTTTGCCTTTCTGATCTTGTCAGCCGCGCTGATCGCGACGTGGCTTCTCAGCATTTCGTGGATATGGCCCTGGACGAGGCCGTTGATCGCGGCCGGCGCCATCAAGCCAGGCGCTCACACCTACAAGGATCACGTTCGGCTCAGTACGGCGGACTATCTTCGTTTCCATAGGCTCGGCGAAGGGGCAAGCAAGACGGCGGCCGCTGTGACCAATGCCCGTCAGCGTGATCTTGAGCACTATTACGTTGTCACCATTGTCGAACGGCAGAAGCGCAAGGTGGTCGTTTATCGCGAGCTGAAGCTTCAGTGCCCGATGGGAGGAAAATATCAGACTTCAACAAACGAAGTGCAACTCGACGAGGCGCTGCTGACGCAAGTGCGGTTCGAGAACGGAAATGTTGAAGATGATGAGCCGGATACGCCGATCGCGGGGACGTACGATGTCTATGTCCGACGGGTGCGATGGTATGACGTGCGGCACTGGCTGTTGCATCCCAATCGCGAGATTCGGATCGTCATCTGGGTGACGCTCATCACGACCACGGTGCCTATGCTGCGGGACTTGTTGTTTGGTTGAGCGCTCCGTCGCGCCAACACGTGTGGAGCGTTAGCGGCGCCATACGCCAATGCACTTGTGCGGGTCGGCGGGGGCGCCGTCGGGCAGCGTCTCCGATGGCGGGCCGAGATTGAAGGGCGCCCGTTCGAGATTGAGTGGGCGCCACGCGCCTGTTGCGATGTCGTGGTTCTCCGTCACCGTCGGCGAGGTTGTGGCCAGGAAGATTGGGATCGTTGAAGTGCGCCAATGGGCGATGACGGCTTGCGCGTCAGTGAGCGTGAGGTGGAAGAGCGATTCACGGCAGAGCCAGATGTCACAGGCGGGCGGCGGCGCCGCGACGATGTCTGTCACGCCAAACGCGCGGGCTGGCGTAGTGTAGCGGCGTTGCAGGTCCTTGATCATGGGCGCGACGATGTCAGCGCCGAGATAGTGCGTGCGCGCTGGCAGTTTGACGTGCTGCATCCATAGAAAATCGCCGCACGGTGCGTCGTAAAAGAGCTGCGGCTGTTCGCGTTCGAGGAACGCTTCGAGCGCGGCGCGGAGCGGCGCCGTGCGCGCTACGCCTGAACCCGGACCGGAGCGCGACTCGCCGGGCCAAATATGTTTGCGCCAGATCTCGGTGAAGATGGCGCCGCGGCTGTTGGCGTCGCTCATATGGTGCGCGGCGCGCTGTGGACGGCGAGCGCGCCGATGCATAGCGCGGCTTGTTCGGACCAATAGATCATGCTGACTCCGAAGCCGGAAGCGCGCCGGCTGAAACGCGCGCGAATTTTGGCGGACAAGCGTCCATCAAGGCGGCGGTGATCCGGTTACGGGTGAGCAAGCTGAGCAGGGTGTCGAAGGAAAAGGCCTGCGGCGGCCTCAGCATGTACGGGATCACAAGCTGTTCTCTGAGTTCGTCGTGATCTTCCAGGCGCACGTCGGGGCAGAAGGCGCGGTATTGCCAGACGTGGAGATCGCGCGGCTCGGCCGGATCGTTGCGCTTCAAGCCGAGCAGTCGCGGGGCGTTGCCGCGAATGTGCATGGCGTAGAACACCTGCATCACCCACGATATTTGCGACATGTTCATCGGATCGGCGTAACGGAACGGGTGGAGATCGCGGATCAGCAGGCGCCCGTCAGCCGCGCCCTGATACCAGCAATGACCGATCAGGTCGTGCTTGACCGCAAGCTCGAACATCAGAGCGCCGATGATGGTGTTGAGATGCTTCCACTCATCGATGCCGATGCGCGGGTACATCATGTCGGAATCTGTGCGCAGGCCCGGTTCATGATCGAAGACGGCGAACCATGACGATTGCCCGGCTTTGACGGCGCGCCCGTAGCCAAGGCACGGGATGATCTCGTAACCGAGCGCGGTGAGCCGCTGGCCCATTTCAAATTCGGTGACGGCCTGCTGAAACGAAGCCCCGCCCTCAAGCGCGCCGTCCCAGCCGGAGGCGATGTCGTCCATCATGCGGCCTTCGAAATCGAACTGCGCCGCTTTCGGGCCGGTGTTGTGATAGGTCCCGAATTGAATTGGGCCTCCGGCAAAGCCCGCGCCCTTGATCTTGAGCATGCGACCGCCGCCGTCGGGGTGCGCGATGTGAACCGAACGCGCGCCGTCGATCTTGGCGGCGGCGGCGCGGCCCTCAAACCAATCGCGCACGGCGGCTTGGCAATCGAGCGACAGGTGATGGAAGTGAAGCGCTTCGAGGTGCTGATCTTGCATCACGTCGCCTCTTGCTCGGCCTTGTGGAGGCCGAGCGCGCCGAAACAGATCGCGGCTTGGCCCGCCCAGTAGATCATCCAGCCGGCGAAGCTGCGCCAGTAGGCGAATGTGGGATCGTCGAGCGGGTGGAAGAGATTGGCCGCGACGAAGCCGTCCGAGATGAAGAAGAGCACGGCGCCTAACATGGCGAGCCAGCGTGTGGCGGGGAGCGTGAAAGAAGTGAGCGCCATCAGCGTCAGCACGCCGGTGTAGATGCTGAGCGGCGCGAACATGGAATTGTCGCGCGGAACCAAAAGCGAAGTCATGACGACGGCGGCGATGATGAGCGCGATGGCGGCGATGAGGCGCGGCGGGTGTTTGAATGCGGGGCCGACGCCGATGCCGGCGCGCAGGAAAAGCGTGATGTAGAAGAGGTGGCCGATCAGGAACGCGAACGCGCCATAGAGGAAAGTGTCGGGGCTCCAGGCGAGCAATGCGTCGCCGAGCGCACCAAAGAGGAGGCCGGCGGCGAGGAGCTTGTTATGGACCGCCGGCACCCTCGCCGGCAGGCGCTGGTGTTGGCCGGCGGGGGCGCCGGCGCTCCATATTGCGATGGCGCCCAGCACGATGATGCCGGAGGCTTTGAAGATCGTGCCGACGATGTAAGGCGGCGCGCCATCGTAAAGCGAAGAGCCAAATGCGCCGTAAGCGACGGCGAGGATGGCGGAGAGGGCAAGGAGCGCAGCACGAAGCATACTGTGGTCACCCCAGTTGAATTGGAAGTTTTCGCATCTTCGTCAAAGTGCGCATTTTTGCGACCTCGCCGTGCGTCCAAAGTAACGAGAGCGGTAGGCTCCGCAGAATTTTGCGACCCCAGATCTGTTCACGTAGGACTTTAAGGGCCCAGCGAACCTGCCGGTCACTCATGTGAGAATAGCGCTCAACACCTTGGTATGGCGTGGCCAGCAGGCCAAACGCACCGTAACGCGTTCTCTCTGCCAGCGGCACAATTTTCTGAGATCGGAAGATTGAAGCGCCATGCAGTTTGCACTGGAAGTCTCTGGTAGTGGCGCGCGCCGTGCCGGCAATTGCGCCAAACTCGCTCGGCAGCATCACATGCACCGGAATGCCGCTCTGCATCAGCTTCGACGCGCCGTTGCGGAGCTTTCTGTCCATTGTAAGCAAAAATGGGATTTTGTGGTGAACTGCCGTCAGAATGTGCGCGGCGTCGAACGTCTTTTCGGCCCCGATGATCGACAGCACCCTTGTATGTAAGTCACGAAGCGATTCCGGCGGATTGATTGCTGCTCGGTGCAGCCTTGGCGATTCCATGTCGAGCACCACTGAAAAAGAGGGATCCTTCAATGATGCCAAGCAAGGAAGCTGGAAGAGGTCGCGAGAAAAGTCTGACCGCAAGGGTGGTGATTGCTGAATCTCGAACTCAAGGAAGTCGGAAGTATGTAACGCCACGCTGCCGTCTCGCGCAGCTTCGAATATGGGCGGAACGTACAAGATTTCTTGCGCCTCCCAAGGGGCGTTTATGGCGGCAGTGTGGCTCGCGCGCATTACCACGCTGATGCGTTCGGATTTCCCCCAGCGAAGACGCTTGAGCGCGTGCGGCTCCGCTATGCAGGCAAATACCTTTCGAATTACATTCGCATCGACCAGTGCTCGCATGCTTTCGAAGCCCTCAGCGCTTCGGTTGAGCATATCCGAGTCGTGCGTTCAGTGCGCCCAGCAAGTCTTGCGCAATGTCGGCGATGACGCCGCCTGGCGGGTACACCGCCGCTGCGCCCATGTCTTTTAGCGTTTGCACGTCTTCCGGCGGGATGACGCCGCCGATGACGATCATGATGTCGCCGCGGCCGCGTTCGAGGAGCGCGGCGCGCAGACCCGGTGTGAGCGTGAGGTGGCCGGCGGCGAGTGAGGAGACGCCGACGACGTGGACGCCTTTGGCGATGGCTTGGTCGGCCACTTCTTCGGGGGTTGCGAAGAGTGGGCCAATTTCGACATCGAAGCCGATGTCGGAGAAGGCGGAGGCGACGACTTTCTGGCCGCGGTCGTGGCCGTCCTGGCCCATTTTGGCGACGAGGATTTTCGGTGCGCGCCGCTCGTTTTCCCAGAAATCCTTTACCGCGTCGCGCACGCGCTTGACGGCGACATCGTCGCCCGCTTCGCGCTCGTAGATGCCGCGCACGAGGCGGATCGGCGGTTGGTGGCGATTGAAGGCGCGCTCCAGTGCGGCGGACATTTCGCCGACCGTTGCTTTGGCGCGTGCGGCTTTGACGGCGAGGTCGAGGAGGTTCTTGGATCGCGGACCTTCAGGTCCGCCACTTTGCGGGTCTGAAGACCCGCGCTCCTTTGCGGCGTTCGTCAGCGCCTCAAGCGCCGCATCCACTTCAACTTGCTTTCGCTCCGCTTTCAGCCGCATCAGCTTCTCCAACTGCATGGCGCGAACTTTGGCGTTGTCGACTTTGAGGACGGGCACGTCCTCCTTTTCATCCAGCTTGAACTTATTGATGCCGACAATGGTTTGGTGGCCGGTGTCGATGCGCGCTTGCGTGCGGGCGGCGGCTTCTTCAATGCGCGCCTTCGGCAAGCCTTGGTCGATCGCCTCCGACATGCCGCCAAGTTTTTCGACTTCCTCGATATGCGCCCACGCCTTGGCGGCGAGATCGGCGGTGAGGCGTTCGACATAGTACGAACCGCCCCACGGATCGGCGGGACGCGTCACGCCGCCTTCGCTCTGCAACAGGATTTGAGTGTTGCGGGCGATGCGGGCGGAGAAGTCGGTGGGGAGCGCGAGGGCTTCGTCGAGGGAGTTGGTGTGCAGCGATTGCGTGCCGCCATACGCAGCGGCCATGGCTTCGACGCAGGTGCGCACCGCGTTGTTGTAAACGTCTTGCGCGGTGAGCGACCAGCCGCTGGTTTGGCAATGCGTGCGCAGGGCGCGGGATTTATCGTCCTTCGGATTGAACTGGGCCGTGAGCTTCGACCACAGCAGGCGCGCGGCGCGCAGTTTGGCGATCTCCATGAACGGGTTCATGCCGATGGCCCAGAAGAAGGAAAGGCGCGGCGCGAACTTGTCGATGTTGAGGCCGCCGGCGATACCGGCGCGGATGTACTCGACCCCGTCCGCCAGCGTGTAAGCGAGTTCGAGGTCAGCTGTCGCGCCGGCTTCCTGCATATGATAGCCGCTGATCGAGATCGAATTGAACTTCGGCATCTCAGTCGCGGTGTAAGCGAAGATGTCGCCGACGATGCGCATCGAGGGCTTCGGCGGATAGATGAACGTGTTCCGCACCATGAATTCTTTGAGGATGTCGTTCTGGATCGTGCCGCTGAGCTTGGCGTGCGGCACGTTCTGCTCTTCACCGGCAACGATATAGAGCGCCATGATCGGCAGCACCGCGCCGTTCATGGTCATCGACACGCTCATCTGATCGAGCGGGATGCCGTTGAACAGCGTGCGCATGTCGAGGATCGAGTCGATCGCGACGCCCGCCATGCCGACATCGCCGACGACGCGCGGGTGATCCGAGTCATAGCCACGGTGGGTGGCGAGATCGAAGGCGATGGAGAGGCCCTTCTGCCCGTGCGCGAGGTTGCGGCGGTAGAAGGCGTTTGAGTCTTCTGCCGTTGAGAAGCCCGCATACTGCCGGATCGTCCAGGGTTGTTGGACGTACATGGTTGGATAGGGGCCACGGCCGAACGGCGCCATGCCGGGGAAGCCGTCGACGAAATCGAGACCCGCGCGATCGGCCGCGGTGTAGGCGGTGCGTACTGCGATGCCTTCAGGTGAGAGCCAATCATCGCCGCGCGGCGCGGGCGCTGTCGTGACATTGCTGTCGAGCGAGAGCTTGGAAAAATCCGGTAACGTCATGAGTTCGGCTTTTGGACGAGAGGGCGCGGATAGTCTGGACCGCCGGCGCCCTCGCCGGCATGCTTCAACCCGCACACAGTCTGCCTGTTGAAACACCGTGTGCCGGCGAGGGCGCCGGCGGTCCAGACTGAACGGCGCTTCATGACGGCGACCTCACGCTTGATGCAAATGCCGCCAGCACCGCGGCGTCGCCGCGGAAGGCGTTGAGATCCACTGGGCCGACGACGCCGCGCCTGTGGCCGCGGTTGTGATGTTGCCAGATGACCCAATCGTTCTGGCGGAAGCCCGGCGGGGCGGCGATGGAGCGGATCCAGAACCGTTCGCCGCTGAGTTCGCGCAAGTGCGAGTCGTGGAACTCGCGCGTGGTGTAGATGATCGGGCGCACGCCGTAATGGGCCTCAACGCGGTCCATGAAGATGCGCGCTTCGGCGATGACGTTAGTCATTGTCGGGCCTTCGCGGCAGGGGCCCATGTGTTCGAGATCGACGGCGGGCGGCAGTGCGCCGTCGACGCGCGGGACGACGGCGATGAAGTTCGAGGCTTGCCGCGCGCCGGGCTGGCAGAGCGTGAAGAAGTGATAGGCGCCGCGATAGATCGGCGTGGCGCCCGCTTGCGCCCAGTTGAAGGCGAAGCGCGGGTCGACGTGATCGGCGCCTTCGGTGGCCTTGATGTAGGCGAAGGCGACGTCGTCAGCCGCGAGCGTGCGCCAATCGATGGCGCCTTGGTGCCAGGAGACGTCGACGCCTTGGATGCAGCGTGACGTCCACGGTGTCCACCAACCGCCGGCGGCGGCGATGATGGCGATCGAGACGAGTGCCAACGCCGCAAGGCCAAGCGCCAATATGGAGCGCGGGCGTCCTCGCCCGCGAATACCGGCGCCGGCGGGCGAGGACGCCCGCGCTCCATAAGGCGCCTGAGCTGTCACGACGCGATTCCCAACGCCGCGTGCAGCGTCCCGAGTTCTTGCAGCGCGTTCTGGCCGGCGAAGATGAATTGATCGACGCCGGCGGCGCGCAGCGCAGTCTCGCGATCGCCGGGTTTGCCGGCGAGCACGACCCAATCGGCGCCGGCGGCTTTCAAACGCTGCGCCGCGTTCTCTGCGTGTTCGGCGTAGTGCGCGTCTGTGCCGGCGATAAGCGCGACGCGCGTGTTGGAGGCGCGGAAAGCGTCGATGAGCGCATCCATGCTGGCGTATGCATCTTCGGCGCCGATGCCGGCGACGCCGCCGCTGGCGAGGAGGTTACGCGACCATTGCGCGCGCGGGCCGAACTCAGGGAGCGTGGCGAGATTGGCGAAGAAGACGTGCGGTGATTTCGCTTCGGCTTTGGCGCGGAGGGATTCGAAGGGTTCGGCCCAGCGGATGGGCGCGAAAGGAGCGCGGGTCTTCAGACCCGCGTCTATCGCCGCTGTTTCAGA
>JAEUMT010000022.1 GCA_016791365.1 Hyphomonadaceae bacterium
ATGCCTTGTTGCTCGACCAAAGCGATCTCGTCGCGGCCGACCCAGTTGTTGAGATGGCGCGTAAGTGCCTCGGCGCCGATCTCGCGCAGGCGCGCGGCGCGCACCTTGATGAGACGGCGATCCAGTTGCGGCATGCGCGCGGCTGGCGTGCCTTCGCGTGGGCTGAATGGGAAGGCGTGGACGTAAGCCAGCTCGCATTCATCGACGATGGAGAGCAGGTTCGCGAAGTGCGCTTCGGTCTCGGTTGGAAAGCCGGCGATGAGGTCGGCGCCAAGCGCAATCTCGGGACGCGCCTGCTTCACACGTTGGCACAGCTCGATCGCCTGCGCGCGAGAGTGGCGGCGCTTCATGCGCTTCAAGATCATGTCGTCGCCGTGCTGCAGCGAGAGGTGCAGATAAGGCGCGACGCGATCGCTCTGCGTGACGAGTTCGAACAGTTGATCGTCCATCTCGATGGCGTCGAGCGAGGAGAGGCGCAGCATCGGCAGGTCGGGCACAAGTTTGAGAATGCGCGCGACAAGAGCGCCCAATTGCGGTTGGCCTGGGAGGTCGGCGCCCCACGAGGTGAGATCAACGCCGGTGAGCACCACCTCGGGCACGCCGTTCGCGGCGAGGCGCTTGATCTGTTCAACGACTTCGCCCGCGGGCGATGAGCGCGAATTTCCGCGGCCAAAAGGGATGATGCAGAATGTGCACCGATGGTCGCAGCCGTTTTGCACCTGCACGTAAACGCGCGTGCGCTCGGCGAAACCATCGATCAAGTGCGACGCCGTTTCGCGCACCGACATGATGTCGGCGACGGCAACGCGCTCATGCGTGTGCGCAAAACTCTCGGCGCGCATCTTTTCGGCATTGCCGATAACGCGGCTGACTTCCGGCATCGCGGCAAAGCTATGCGGATCGATCTGCGCCGCACAGCCGGTGACGATGATCTCGGCGTCGGGCCGCTCACGGCGCGCACGCCGAATGGCCTGGCGCGCCTGGCGCACAGCTTCGCCGGTGACCGCGCAGGTGTTGACGATGATGGCGTTCGACAACGCAGCGTCGCTCGCAAGCGCGCGCATCGCTTCGCTCTCGTAAGCGTTGAGGCGGCAGCCGAGCGTTACAATCTCGACGTCCGCGCAGGGTGGCTTTGTCGGTGCGTTCATGTGGCTTGCGTCAGGTGAGCGTGTGAGGCGTGGAGGTCAAGCGCGACAAATGAAAAGCCCCGCGAGTGACCCGCGGGGCTTTTGAGCTTCGATGGCGCGCGGTGATTATTCCGCGGCGTCGTTGGCTTCGCCGACGAAATCCTCTTCGCGGGCGCCGCCGGCGCGTTCGGTGATGCGGGCCGACTTGCCGCGGCGATCACGCAGGTAATAGAGCTTCGCGCGGCGGACCTTGCCGCGACGCACAACTTCGATGGAATCGACGGTCGGCGAGAACAGCGGGAACACCCGCTCGACGCCTTCACCGAATGAAATCTTTCGAACCGTGAAGTTGGAGTTCAGGCCGCCGCCGGAGCGGGCGATGCAGATGCCTTCATAGGCTTGCACGCGCTCGCGATCGCCTTCCTTGATCTTCACGTTCACGCGGAGGGTGTCGCCCGGATCGAACGAGGGGACGGTCTTGCCCTTGGTGACGCGGGCGATTTCTTCTTTTTCAAGCGTATCGATCAGATTCATAAACGCACCAGGGGGCGCAAGATCGCTCGCACCCTCCTCCAGAAAACCGGAAAGCGGGGCGTATAAGGGAAGCTCGGGCCTCTGTCGAGGGGGTAGTGGGTTACTCTAAGGGCGCGATCGGCTGGCAGCCCGTGAGGGTGACGATCTCGCCCGTCGGGCGGCGAATGCGCAGCATCGGATGCGAGCCGGCGCGCCCGATCTGGAAGGCCAGTTCCTGGCCCGCGGCGTCGCGAATGCCGATGAAGCCCTCGGCTTCGTTGATCACCGAATAAGCGCCCAGGCCGCTGCTGAACCAGGTCATCCTAAGCGGCGGAAAGAAGTACGCCGCGCCCGGGGTGCCGGTGAGGGGAATGATGTGGAGGCCGCGCAGACCGCGCACGCGGGTGGCCGTCGTCTCGTTGAGTTCGGCGGGCATGGCTGCATCGAGCGCCTGCATTTCCTGTTCGGCGCCGGCGCATGCGGCGCGAAGGGAGTCGGCGGTGATCGCCCCTTCGAGCGGGCGCCAAACCGCGCCGATCGCCTGGCTGGCGCGCGTCAGCTCTGGTGTCGCGGCAAGCGTCTGCGCCGCCGCCGGAGAGGCGAGCAGGCAAAACACAACAAGGAGGGCGCGATGCATTGAGGCTCCGTCTTTGGCCGCCAAGGCGTTGCCGCCCAATTCGGGCCGTCTTGGGGCGATGTCCCGAACGGTAGCATCTGGCTCGTATTTGCGGCTAAGCAGGCGGCGCGAGGTTGGAGGGGAATTCATGCTCATTCGTTTGTTCGGCGGGGCCGCCCTGGCGCTGGGCTTGCTCGCGTCGCCAGCCTCGGCCCAGACCGACGATATTCTGGCGCCTGCCCGGGCGGGGCAGCTGCAGTGCTTTGAACCGAACGTGGCCAACAAGACGTGCCAGGCGCTGGATGCCTACACCGTCGGCGCGGACGGCGCGGTGCAGAACGCCACGCAAGCGGTGATTTCGCCGGCGCCGCTCATCGTCATGCGGATGGTGCTGAACGTGACCATTCGCGACAATGCGATCTGCGGCCCGTTGACGACGGCTGACATCAACGCCGCCACCTTCACTGTCGACGGCAATCCTGCTTCCGCAGAGCAAACGGCGCAGATCCAAAACGCGATGCGAAACCAGCTTGGTCCGATGCTCAATCTGGAGACGTGTCTGACGTTGCGCCCGGACGGCGACACGATGCGTGCGGAAACCGCGCTGAACGGCGTTGGCCGCCCGGATATGGCGCAGCGGATGATTTGGGTTGGCGCCAATGATGGCTACCGCGTCGCGCCTTAATCTTTGCGCCGGGCGCGCGTGATGCGTTCGCGCTCAGCTTTGCGCCAAGCTTCGATTTTTGCGTGATCGCCTGAGGTGAGCACGTCTGGAATGGCGCGGCCTTCCCATTCGCGCGGGCGCGTGTATTGGCCGTGCTCAAGCAAGCCGTCGCTGAAACTCTCTTCGACGGTGGAGGTCTCGTTGCCGAGCACGCCGGGGATGAGGCGGACACACGCTTCGAGCAGAACCATCGCGGCGGCCTCGCCGCCCGCGAGCACCGCTTCGCCGACCGCGACCTCCTGCATGCCGCGCGCTTCAATGACGCGTTCGTCCAAGCCTTCGAAGCGGCCACAGAAGAGGATCACGCCGGGACCGGCGGCCCATTCGCGCGCCATCGCTTGATTGAATTGTTGGCCGCGTGGCGAGAGGTAGATGATTGGCGTTCTTGAACAGCCGACGAGGCGCCGGCGGTCCAAGACGCTGTCGATCGCAGCTGCGGCCACGTCAGCGCGCAGCACCATGCCGGCGCCGCCGCCAGCCGGCGTATCGTCGACGTTTTTGTGCGGGCCTTGGCCGAAATCGCGCAGCTGCGTTGTCTCAAGCGACCACAACCCATCGCGCAGCGCTTTGCCGATCAGCGAAACGCCAAGCACGCCCGGAAATGCTTCCGGGAAGAGGGTGATGATCGAGGCCTTGAACATCGCCTCGCTTCGTAACCCGAAGCGTTACTTCTCGATAGGCTCAGGCGCCGGGGGATCGAGGACGACGCGCTTGGCGGCGAGATCGACGTGCGGGACGGCTTCCTTCGTGAACGTGACGCGCACGTTCGGGCCACCGTTCGGCGGCTTGTATTCGAGGATGTCGCCGGCGCCGAAATTCCACACCGCGACGATGTCGCCGAGCACGGAGCCATCCAATGCTTCGGCGCGTGAGCCGAGCAGATCGACAACGTAAAACTCGTCCTTGGCCGTGCCCGGAAGATTGGCGCGCGGCACGAAGACTTTTTGACCCTTCATGGCGTCGGCTTGCTCTTTGGTTTTCACTTCAGGAGCAACAACGGCCACGCCGTCCTTCAGTTCACGCCAGCTCTTCGGCTTCAGCAGAACTTTGCCGTTTTCGTCATAGAGCGGGCCGTAGGAGATCACCCCTTCGTTCTTTTCAGTGAAGGCGCGCAGACGCACTTCACCCTTGACGCCGAAGGCGCCGCCAATGGCGCCGACCATGATCATGCCCTTGGCTGACGTGCCTTTGCCCTTGAACGCGGGCACGTCTTTAAGATCGCCCGCAACTTCGGGCTCGCTCACCGGTTTCGGCGCGGCGAGAGGCTTCGGCGCGACGCGAACGGGCGTCGGCAATGGCGCGCGCGTGATCGGTTGCGCGCGGCCGGCGGCGACAGCCATCGGCTTTGCGGGCATCGGCTTTGCCAGCGCGGCGGCCACTGGCGCGAGCTTCGGCGGCTTGGGCGCCTTCTCAGGCTTCGGCGGTTTGGGCGGCTTCGGCGGCTTTTCGGCCTTGACCGGGGCGACCTTTGCCGGCTTCGGCTCAGGCGCGGGCTTTGCCGCTTTCGCGACCGGCTTCTTCGGTTCCGGGGCTGGCTTTGCCGGCTTCGCTGCGCCCTTCGCTGGCGCTTTGGGGGGCGGCGGCGCGGCCTTCGCCTTAGGCTCGGGCTTTGCCGCCTTGGCCGGCGCGGCCTTCGGTGCGGGCGCCGGCTTGGCGGCGGGCTTTACGTCCGCCTTCTTCTCAGGTTTGGCCGCAGCCTTCGGAGCAGCTTTGGCGACCGGAAGCGGCTTCGCGGGCGGAGCCTTCGCGGCCGGCTTCGGCGCCGGGGCGGCTTTCGCGGCGGCCTTCGGCGCGGGCGCCGGGGCTTTGGCTTTCGGATCAGGCTTGGCAGCCTTCGCCGCCGCCTTCGGGGGCGGCGGTGCGGCGGCAGCCTTCTTCGGCGCGGGTTCGCCACGACGGGGGGCCGGCGCTGCCTTCTTGGCGGCGGCCGGCGCCGCCTTGGCGGCAGCTTTCGGTTTGGTCAGCGCGGACTTCTTCTCGGCCACAGGTGTTCCTTATGCCTCCGGAGCGGCCTCGGCGGGAGCAGCAGACGCGGCGGCCTCAGCTTCGGCGCGCTCGGTCATCTTCTTGCCGGGCTTAGCTTTATTTGGGTTGCTCTTAGCTTCGCGCTTGAAAACGCCAGCCTGATCAAGGAACCGCGCGACCCGATCGGTCGGCAGCGCGCCCTTTTTCATCCAGTCTTGAATCCGCTCCAGCTTGAGGAGAACCCGGTTCGGGTCATCGGACTTCAGGATAGGGTTATACGTTCCGACTTTCTCGATGAAACGCCCATCACGAGGGCTACGGCTGTCGGCCACAACGATGGAGTAGAACGGACGCTTCTTCGCGCCGCCACGGGCCAGACGGATTTTCAGGGACATTTCTACGCTTCTCCTTTGAACTCTTAGCTTTTTTTGTTGGTTCCGGGAAGCCCCGGAAGGCTGCCGGGGAGCCCTGGCAGCCCAGATTGAGGGTTAAGGCCCGGCAACGGCTTACCGGACCCCAATTGTCGAAGAGCCTCGGGGCTCGGCGCACCGGCGCCCATGCCTGCAAACGGCATTTTGCCCTTGCCCATGGCCTTCGCCATGTCGGCCATGTTCCGATGCATCTTGAGGAGGCGGTTTACCTCCACGACTTCAACGCCCGAGCCCCTGGCGATGCGGGCGCGGCGGCGGCCATTGATCAGGTCCGGCTTGGCGCGCTCGGCCTTGGTCATCGAGCGGATGATGCCGATCTGGCGGTGAATCTGGCGGTCATCGAGCTGAGCGTCCGAGATCTGGTTTTTCATCTTCTGGACGCCGGGCAGCATGCCCATGACGCCCTTGAGGCCGCCGATCTGCAGAACCTGGCTCAGTTGCTTTTCCAGATCGTCGAAATCGAAGCGGCCTTTGGCCATCTTCGCGGCCATCTTCTCGGCTTCGGCGCGGTCGACGTTTTCGACGGCCTTCTCGACCAGGCCGACGATGTCGCCTTGGCCGAGGATGCGGCCGGCGATGCGGCGAGCGTCGAAGACCTCGAGCGCATCGGCGCGTTCGCCGGCGCCGAGGAACTTGATCGGCAGGCCGGTGACCGCGCGCATCGAGAGCGCCGCGCCGCCGCGGCCGTCGCCGTCGGCGCGGGTGAGCACAAGGCCGGTGAGCGGCAGGCGCTCGTGGAAGCGTTTTGCGGTTTCGACCGCGTCTTGTCCGGTGAGGCTGTCGGCGACGAGCAGAACTTCGCCAGGCTTGGCGATCTGCGCGATCGACGCGGCCTCATCCATCATCTCGTCGTCGAGCGTGGTGCGGCCGGCGGTGTCGAGGATGAGAACGCCGTGGCCGGTGAGGCGGGCTTGTTGAAGCGCGCGTTTGGCGATGTCTTGCGGGCTTTGGCCGGCAACGATCGGCAGCGTGTCGACGCCGATGGTTTTGCCGAGCGTGGCCAGCTGCTCCATCGCCGCCGGGCGGCGTGTGTCGAGCGAGGCCATCAGCACGCGCTTGCGATCCGTCTTGGTGAGGCGGTTCGCGATCTTGGCGGTGGTGGTGGTTTTGCCGGAGCCCTGAAGACCGGCCATCATGATGACGTTCGGCGGCTCGCCGCTGATGCGCAGCGGCTCAGCTGGACCATCGCCGCCCAACACCGCCACCAACTGATCGTGGACGATCTTGATGACCTGCTGGCCGGGTTTCACCGACTTGATGACGCTTTCGCCGACCGCCTCGATCTTCACCTTGGCGATGAAGTCCTTGACCACCGGCAGCGCGACGTCGGCTTCCAACAGCGCCACGCGCACTTCGCGCAGGGCCGCTTCGACGTCCGCTTCACTGAGCGCGCCGCGCCCGGTGAGCTTGTCGAAAACGCCTGACAGGCGGTCGGTTAGGGCCTCAAACATTCCATCTCCAAATTCCTCACCCGCTTGCGGGGGAGGTCGCGAACGAAGCGAGCGGGAGGGGGTAAGTCCCTTTCCGCTAGCACCGCCCCCTCAGTCATCGCGCTCCGCGCGCTGACAGCTCCCCCGTAAACGGGTGAGCAGCAGCATGCGCCAAAAGCAGTTTTACCCCGCCGGACGATCACGTCGGGCGGGGGGCCTCGCCAGCCTCCTAACCCAAATGGGGGTCATGTGCCGGTCAAAGCGCAGCTTAAAGCTGGCGCATGGGCGGGTGTTTAGTTCAGCGGCGCGCTGCCGTCAAACCGCGACCGGGCCCGTTTGGTGGGCTAGAAGCCCCGCGTTGATTTGGGGGAAGAATAATGGCGACCAAGCGCTGGGCGTTTCCGCTGGCCCTTTTGTCCTGGCTTTTCGCCCTCAGCGTGAGTGCGCAGACACAGAGCCTGGACGCGGCGCGGTTCGTCGATCCTGTCTCGGTGTGGAGCGCCGATCTTTCCCCGGACGGCCAGCGCGTCGCCTACGTCCAGCGGACCGACACGGATTTGCAGATCGTCATCTACAACGTCGCTGATGCGACTTCGACGATCGTTCAGCGCGTCGGGCGCGATCGCGGCGCGATCGGCTGGGTCGCGTGGAAGGGCAATGAACGTCTCGTCGCGAGCTTGAGCGTCAGCGTCAACGAGAATGGCAGGACGACGGTCGATGGCGCCTATTCGATCCAGCGTATCGTTGCGTTCGATCGCAACGGCGCGAACTTC
The DNA here is from genome assembly GCA_016791365.1 of Hyphomonadaceae bacterium. GTDB lineage: Bacteria > Pseudomonadota > Alphaproteobacteria > Caulobacterales > Aquidulcibacteraceae > Vitreimonas. The sequence goes on from JAEUMT010000022.1 coordinate 7,580, forward strand.
GTCACCATGTTCGAAGGGCAGATGAACCGCATCTATGGCGGACGCGGCTCAACATTCTTGCTCGATACGCTCGTCAGCGATCCTGATCATATCTTGCTGCAGGCCTGGGACAATCTCGGCACTGGCGTCTGGCGCGCCGATGTCGCCACCGGTCGCGCCGAGCGCATCGCCGATGGCGCGATCGAGACCACAGGCTACCTGGCCGATGGCGCGGGCTATCCGGTGATGCGTATGGACGCCGTTCCGGACGGCTCGGGCTATCGGATGTTCAGGCGCGCCAACGGCGAGCGGTCCTGGACCTTCATGCTCGAAGCGCGCCGCACCGCGGTTGCAACCAATTCTCCGGACTTCGAGCCGGTGGCGCCTGGTCCGGGCCAAAGCCAAGTCTATGTGATGGCGCGGCGCGACGATCAGGATCTGTCGGCGCTCTATCTTTACAACACGGCGACTGGAGAATTTGGCGCGCCGCTGCATGCACCGGAGGCGGCCGATGCGAGCATGCCGTGGATCAATGCCGAGACGCACGAAATCGTGGCGACGTGTGAATTTGCGCAGCGTCAAAGATGCACCGCGACCAACCGTTCGCTCCAACGCCACCTGACGGCGCTGAACCAGTTCTTCGAGAACAAGGCAAGCGTCTCGCTGGTCAGTTCGTCAGCGAGCGGTGAGGTGTGGCTCTTGGTTGTCGATGGTCCCGTCGATCCGCTGGCCTATTTCATCTACGACACGCGCACCGCCAGCGTAACGCCAGTCGCCAACGCCTATCCAAGTGTGGACCGCACGCGGCTGTTGCCGACCGAAGTCGTCACCTATCGCACCCGCGACGGCGTCGAGCTTTGGGGTTATGTGACTGGCGGCGTTGCCGGCACGCCCCGCCCGATGGTCGTGATGCCTCACGGTGGTCCGGAGTACCGCGACTATTACGGCTATGATGCGTACGCGCAGTTCTTGGTCTCGCGCGGGTACGTTGTCTTCCAACCGAACTTCAGAGGCTCCAGCGGCTTCGGCCGCCGGTTCGCCGATGCGGGGCGTGGTCAGTGGGGCGCCCGGATGCAGGACGACGTCACGGACGGCGTGCGCCACATGATCGAGAGCGGCGCCGCCGACCCGGCGCGCGTGTGTATCGTCGGCGCATCCTATGGCGGGTACGCGGCGTTGGCCGGCGCGACGCTCACGCCTGAGCTTTATCAGTGCGCGATCTCAATCGCCGGCGTTTCCGATTTGCTGGCCGAACTCCAAACCGAGCGCGGCGGCTCGATCAGCAATTATGCCTATTGGCGCCGGTCGATCGGCGACCCGGCGCAGATGCGCGATCAGTTGCGGGCGAACTCGCCACGTTTCCAGGCCGCCCGCGTCACCGCGCCAATTTTGCTGATGCACGGCGAGGCGGATACCACGGTGCTCATTCGCCAATCTGAACTCATGGAGCAGGCGCTCATCGAGGCGAACCAGACTGTGCGCTTCGTAAGTTTTCCCGGCGCAGGACACAGCTGGAATGCTTGGGAACGCGATCAGCGACTGACGCTCTATCGCGAGTCCGAGAACTTTCTCGCGCAGCATCTTGGATCGCCCTGACGCCCTAGTCCGCCAGCCGCTTTACGATTTCCGCGCCGATCGCGAGCGATGAGGTGAGGCCCGGGCTTTCGATGCCGAAAAGGCAGATCAGGCCGTCCATGCCGTGGTGCTCGGGACTGTCGAGCACGAAGTCGGGCTGCGGCTCGTGCGCGGCATGGATTTTTGGCCGAATGCCGGCGTAGTCGGCGGTGAGGGCGCCGTCTGGCAAACCCGGCCAAAACTTGCGGATGGCTTCGTAGAAGCTATCGCCGCGCGACGGATCGACGAGGTAATTCTCCTCAGTGATCCATTCGATGTCGGGGCCGAAGCGGGCGACGCCGCCGAGGTCGCGGCGATAGTGCGTGCCGAGAGCGCCCGGAACAGGCGGCGGGTAGATGAGGCGCTGGAACGGCGCTTTCATGCTGAGCGAGAAGTAATTGCCCTTCGCCAGATATTGCGGGGGGATCCGCTCTTGCGGGAAACCCTCGATGGCGCCGGCGCATTTTTGTGCGCTGAGACCGGCCGAGATGATGAGCTTTCTTGCCGTGATCGTCGTCGGGCTCTCGCCGCCGACGCGGATGTCGTAGCCTTCCGCGCTGGGAGTTGCGCCGAGGAAAGGTGAGTTCACGACGACGGCGCCGTCGTGGGCTTCGATTTCGCCTTCGAGCGCGTCCATGTAGCCATGCGCGTCCATGACGCCGCTTTCGAGATATTCGACCGCCGCGACGGCGCGCAGATGCGGCTCGAGCGCTTTGGCGTCGGCGCCGCTGATCCAGCGCGCATTTTCGACGCCGTTGATCTGGCCCTGTTTGAAGTATTTCTCGATCGGCGGGATTTCGTGTTGTTCGGTGGCGACGAAGAGCTTGCCGCACTTTTCGTAATTGACGTTGTGCTCGCGCAGAAACTGATACATCGCGCGCCGCCCCTCGACGCAGAACTTCGCCTTGAGTGAGCCGCTCGGGTAGTAGAAGCCCGCGTGCACGACTTCGGAATTGCGTGAAGAGACGCCAGAACCGATGCGGCCGGCGCTTTCCAGTACGAGGACGGTGTCGCCTGCCTTCGCCAATTGATAGCCGCACGCCAGGCCCACGGCTCCGGCGCCGACCACCACCGCATCAAAGTCGCTCATGGGCGCTCCCTTAGCGCACAAATCTTAAGGTCCAATAATCTCTTCGGAGCGAGCCCTCGCAAACCTTCGGTTAAGTGTATTTCGCGCATTAATTGAAGGGTTGAGTTTCGCCGTGGAGCGCTGTTGATCAACGTTCAAGATCCGTCAATGCTGGCCGCCGCCAGAGGTCAGGTGAAGAGCCTGCGCTGGCGGCTGGCGATCGGCGCGATCTTCGCGACGGGCGCGGCGATGGTGCTGGAGAGCGCTTCGGCGGGCTTTGGCTGGTACCTGGTTCTCGCGTTGTCGACGTGCTTCGACTGCATGCTCGGGAATTCCTATCTCGAACAACGCGGCGAGGCTGATCGCCAGACAGCCGGCACGCTGTTCGTTTGGGGCACCTTCTTTAGCGTAACAATCTATGCGGCGATGCCGGTCGCGCTCGCCGCGATGGGCGGCGGCCCGGGGCGCGTGCTTGGGGTTTTGATCGCCGCCAGCTCGCTGGTGAGCGTGATGATGTTCACGTTCCAGGCGCGGCGCTTCATGTATCTCGCCGCGGTGCCGCCAACGGTGGCGTTGATGGCGATGCCGTTGATCCCGTTTGATGCGGCCGCTTTGAACGCCGCTGAGGCGGCGACCGGCGTCGGCTGCGGTGTTGTTGGCTTCCTGGCTTATGTGACGCGGTCGGCGCTGAATAACGGCCGCATGGTTGCTGGTTGGAAGGCCGCGCACCAGGCGGCAAAGGAACGCCAGCTTGAGGCGGAAGTGAAACGCGCGGAGGCTGAGGAAGCGAACCGCGCGAAATCCGAATTCCTGGCGGTAATGACACATGAATTGCGCACGCCGCTCAATGCCGTGATTGGCTATGCGGAGATCATTCAGGAAGACCTCGATGCGGAAGGACGCAAAGAGCTCTCGGACGATGCGGGCCGGATCACGGCGTCGGCCCGGCATCTGTTGGGATTGATCGATCAGATTCTCAATCTGTCGAGCATGGATGCGGGGGTTGAGGGCTTGTCGCCGCGCGACGTGGAAGTGCGCAAGCTGCTCGAGGAAGCGGTGAACGCGGTTCAGGATGATGCGCGGGCGGGGGGCAACCGGATTTCGTTGCGGGTCGCCGCGGATGCGGAGCGGGCGTTCACGGACGGGGCCAAGCTCGCCGTTTGTCTGGCGGCTCTATTGTCGAATGCGGTGAAGTTTACTTCGAACGGTTTGATTGCGATCAGCGCGGAGCGCGAGAACGTTGATCGCGAAATGCTGATCGTGTCGGTCTCCGACACCGGCGTCGGCATCGCGGCCGAGGACCTGCCGCGCTTGTTCAAAGCGTTCACGCAACTCGACAGCACAGCGACGCGCTCGAAGGGCGGGATGGGGCTTGGGCTCTCGATCGCGCAACGCATGGCAAAGACGTTGGGTGGTGATGTGAGCGTCACCAGCGAGGCAGGCGTAGGCTCGACCTTTGTTGTGCGGGTGCCGTTGAAGCTCGCGCCGAACGCCGCCGTGCGCGCCGCGGCCTGATCAAGACTTAAGAAAATTCGCCCCGCTCCTCCGCCCTCTTGAAGGAGGGGCAGAGGAGGTTGCGCCGTATGCGGGGGGAGGGTCCGGCGCTCGGGGCTCGGGCAAAGAACGTCGACCTGCCGCACCCGTTCCGCCTTGCGTCAAAACGCGCGGGGCCAATATGAAGAGGAGAGAGGAATAGGGCGCGTCTATGGAAGAAAGACTACCGGCCTCCTCAATGCCGACGCTGCGGCAGTTGCAGTTTTTGACGGCGCTGCGGGCCGAGGGAAGCTTCGTGGCCGCCGCCGAGGCGGTCGGGGTGACGCAGCCTACGCTTTCGGCGGGGATCAAGGATCTGGAGACAACGCTGGGGGCGGTGCTGGTCGAGCGCGGCCGCTTGGGGGCGGTGCTTACGGTTGCCGGCGAGGAAGCGGCGGATCGGGCGGCGCGGGCGCTGAGCGAGGTGGAAGACCTGGTGCGTGCGGTGCAGGCGGCGGGCGAGCCGTTCGCGGGGACTTTTCGTCTGGGCGCCATTCCGACGATCGCGCCGTTTTTGCTGCCGCGCGCTCTGCCGTTGTTGAAGAAGAAGTTTCCAAAGCTGCGGCTGCAATTGCGCGAGGACCTGACGGGGCGATTGATCGAGGCGCTGCGGGCGCGGACTTTGGATGCGGCCGTGATCGCTTTGCCTTATGTGGCGCACGGCATCGAGAGCGCGCCGATCGCCGAGGACGAGTTCTTGTTGTTGTGCCCGGAAGATCATCCGCTGGCGAAGCGCAACGATTTGCAGCCTGAGCATCTCAAGACCGAAGAGGTGCTGTTGCTCGAGGATGGGCATTGTCTGCGCGATCATGCCTTGGCGGCGTGCAAGCTTCCGACGAAACGCTCCACTGATGTTGGCGCCACAAGTCTGCATACTTTGGTGCAGATGGTTGGCGGCGGGATGGGCGTTACGCTGCTGCCGAAGATCGCGGCCGATGCGGGCGCGGCGGCCGGCGCGCACGTCGCGGTGCGAAAATTCGCTGAGCCCATCGTCGGGCGATCGCTTGGCGTCGCCTGGCGTGAAGGCAGTCAGCGCGAAGATGAAGCGCGCATGTTGGCTGATGTCCTGCGCGAACTCTTCTAGGACGTCGGCCAATCTGGCTTCGATAGTTGCTTTGCCAGGTGCGGCAGGCGGATGACGAGCCAAACGGCCGACCAGATGTTGCCGAGAATGAAAACCGGCACCGCCCACAGAGCCGCGACCATCCACGAGCGTTCGGTCAAGAACACGATCACGCTAAAGAAGACGAAGCCGACATAAAGATCGGCGAGGCCGGCGATGCCCCATGGCAGTGTGATGACGACGCCGAACTGATCGAGGAAGCCGCCGTGCAAATCCTGCATGGCGACGGCAGCCCAGATGACCAGGCCGAGCAGGGCCAGGCCAAGAATTCCAACGACGGCGCGCAGTACGTTCATGGAGCTACCTCTCGGGGCGCTTGTCTCCGGCTCGGGGCGCAAAATCAAGGCGGAGACGGCGGTTGGCGTGCGCCGGCGCCCGCGCGGAGCCTGGGCTGCGGCGGGGTGCGTTGGAGTTGGGTTTTCTTGGACCGCCGGCGTCTCGCCGGCGGCCGGACGTAAACGTCCCACAGGCGTTCGTTTGTGACCACCGTCGCCGGCGGGACGCCGGCGGTCCAAGCGGGACGGCGCTCGCCTAGGACGTATCGAGGGCGCGTTTTGCGGACACTAACGCAGAGAAAAACTCGTCGGCGATCGGCGCCGTGATGATCAGGCGCCGGCCGCGCAGGCCTTTGCGGATGCGCTTCAGAAAATAGGCGATAGCCCACTCTGGGTGTTGCAGCGCGTCGAGCAGCGCGAACACGCGGTCGATGATGCCGGCTTTGCGGGCGCGGATGTTGGCGCGTTTGTAGAGGAGATGCCCGCGTGTGAGTGCGACGCGGAAACCGCGCGGCGCCGAGGCAGGGCGTCGTGTTTTGGTTTGTAGTGGCCCGTGACGCGCGACCGCGTGGAGAAAGAGCGTGAGCTCTACAGTGCGTTCTGCATGACGCAGCACCTCGCGGAGTTTCTTGCTTCGGCCGCTCAAGCCGAAGCTCACGATCAGGCCGAACAACCAGCACACAAAACCCAGCGCCGAAGCGGTGAACGCTTCGACGCGGGTTTCAGTCAGGAGGGGCGGCAGATGTTTCAAGGCGCGGAGAGTTTATGTGCGCCGCGAGGGTGTGGGATTGATTTGGGTGCGGGGCTTTGTTTTCGGGCATTTGGTTGGCGGAAGTGCGGGATAGAAGTGGGGGCGTCGCGCCTTCTCTTCCCTTCTCCTGGTTAAGGAGAAGGTGTCCGCGAAGCGGACGGATGAGGTTTGCTACTCTTACCGAGAGAGGTTGCGCGCCTCATCCGTGGGCGCCGGTAAACCTCACCCGTCAGTTCGCTTTCGCTCACTGACACCCTCTCCTTAACCAGGAGAGGGGACGCGGTTGCGCGCAATCTCTTTCAGGCATTTTCCTTCGGCGCTTTGATCTCCCGTGCTTTGGGCACGGCGTTGAATTTGGGCTTTGGCAAAAGCCGGAAGCGGGATTGGCACCAGGCGAAGTCGATGCCGATGTCGAGCAAGGCGTCGGAGCGGCCGCAGGGGCAGGCGAACTCCATCACCGCGCCGACGGTGTAGGTTTCGCCGGCGACGAGCGGGACGGCTTCGCCGGTCAAGTGGTTAGGCGCGGCGTTGACGCATAACACCAGATCGCCGGGGCCGACAGCGTCGCTCATGACTTTTGATCCTAAGCTTCGAGCGGGAGATTAGAATGGATCGCCAAAGCGGCAAGGTGCGATCTCTGCGAGTGCGGGTTTGGAAGTTGCATCATTTCCCTCGCGCCGCAGCAGGAATTGGCGTCATGCTGAGCTTGTCGAAGCACGACGCCACGCTCGGACGGCGGGTCCGCGTCGCGCTTCGACAGGCTCAGCGTGACGCTACTTTAGATATCGCAGTCGGGCTTGGCTTTGGCCGGCCCGTTGCCCGTGGGTCCCGGATCGCACCCCGGCTTTCGCCGGGGATGCGTCCGGGAAGCGGCGTCAGTCCATCAGGCGTTGCATTAGGTAAGTGTATTCGAGGGAGCGGCGTCTGGCGGCTTCGTTGAGGTTGGCGGCGGCGGCGTGGCCGCCGTCGATGTTTTCGTAGTAGAGCACCGGCATGCCGAGTTCGATCATGCGCGCGACGTATTTGCGGGCGTGGCCGGGATGGACGCGGTCGTCCTTGGTTGAGGTGACGACGAGCGGCAGCGGGAAATCATCGCGGCGGCGCAGGTTTTGATAGGGCGTAATGGTTTCGAGGAAGGCGCGCTCTTCGGGGTTCGACGGCGAGCCGTATTCGTCGACCCATGAGGCGCCGGCGAGGAGTTGGTCGTAGCGCAGCATGTCGAGCAGCGGCACCTGCACGACGGCGGCATTGATCATCTCCGGATGCTGATTGAGCATGACGCCCATGAGGAGGCCGCCATTGGAGCCGCCCATGATGCCGAGACGGCGCGGGCTGGTGATGCGGCGTTCCACGAGATCGCGTTCGACGGCGTAGAAATCATCGTAGATGACTTGTCGATGCGTGCGCAGGCCCGCCTGGTGCCAGGCGGGGCCGAACTCGCCGCCGCCGCGAATGTTGGCCATCACGTAAACGCCGCCGCGGTCGAGCCAAAGCTTGCCGACGTTGGGCGAGTAAGCGGGCGTGTTCGAGACCTGGAAGCCGCCATAGGCGTAGAGGAGCGTTGGGTTTTGGCCGTTGAACGGCATGTCGCGCCGACGCAGCACGAAGTACGGCACGCGCGTGCCATCGCGGCTGACGGCTTCGTATTGCTCGGAGACGTAGGGCGAAGAGTCGAATTGCGCTGGGAGTGAACGCAGTGAGCGGGCGCGGGTGGCGCGTTCGTCGAGGGCGTAGAGCGTGTCCGGCGTCAAATAGTCTTCGAACACCGCGAAGGCCTGGCTCTCGGTGGGCGATGAGCCGGCCATGGTGACCGAGCCGTTTTCCGCGAGCGCGATATTGGTTGTGGACCAGGCGTTGCCGTTGCGGGCGATGCGCAGCAGCCGACCGCGCACGTTTTCGTAGCCGGCGACGATGATGGCGTCGTGTGTAACCGAAACGCCTTCGATGGATTGGCGCGGGTTTGGCGCGAAGAGAACGGTGACGTTCGGGTTTTCGCTGCCGGTTTCGCTCAGTGGATAGGCGATCAGCGCGCCTTGCGGATGGCCGCGCCAGGCTTCCTGTAACGTGGCGATGAGATAGCCTTGATAGACGCCGACGATCGAGGATTTGGCCGGCAGGTTGATCTGTTGCGGCTGCGCGCCGTCGAGGCGGAAATTTGTGGATTCAAAGAAAGTCGTGGCGCGCACGGCAATGGGGATGCGGCGCCCATCGGTGTCCTGCAGGACGCCGCCAAAGACGCCGACGTCATTCGCGGCCCCGCGCATGATTTCGGTGGCGGACGCGAGCGGCGTGCCGCGCGTCCAGCGCTTCACGACGAACGGGTAGCCGCTTTCCGTCATTGTGCCGGGACCCCAGTCAGTCGCGACGATGAGGGTGTTGCGGTCGAGCCAGGTCACGCCTGACTTGGCTTCGGGCATGACGAAGCCGTTGCGCACGAAGCTGCGCGTCGCGAGATCGTATTCGCGGACGGTGACGGCGTCCTTGCCGCCGTCGGAGAGCGACACAAGGCAAAGCGTTGTCTCTTCCAGGCAATCGATGCCTTTGAAAACCCAGTTGGCGTTTTCGGCGGATGCGATGGCGTCGATGTCGAGCACGGTTTCCCATTGTGGGTTTCCGTTGCGCGCGAAGTCGGCGAGGCGCGCGCGGCGGTAGATGCCGCGCACGTGCGCTTCGTCCTGCCAGAAATTGTAATAGTGACCGTCGAAGATGCCGCCGAGCGGCAGGCGGTCGCGGCTGTTGGCGAGCGCGGTCGCGTCAGCCAGGAGCCGCGGATAGCGCGGATCGTTTTCCAGTTGCGGCAGTGAGCGCGCGTTTTGTTCGCGCACCCAGGTCAGCGCGCGGTCGCCTTCGACGTCTTCCAGCCAGAGATAGGGGTCTTCAGCGGTCATGGCAGGCGTTGTCTCCGTGGTGGCGGCCGATGTGGCGGACGTGCTGGAGCAGGCGGCAAGAGCAAGCGCCGCAAGGGCGGTCGCGGCGAGAATGGCTAGGCGCATGGCAGGTCCCTCAACCCAATTTGGGGCACCCAAGCAGAAGCCACGTGAGGAAGGAAGGCTTCTTCGTTCAACGGCTGGTGATCCTCCTCGCCCTTGATGGGCGAGGTGGCGCGAAGCGCCGGAGTGGGTGGCGGCTCCCGCAATCTGCGAGCGCGCATATGAGGTCATTCCGAGGGGCTGGCGCTTACCACCCACCCAGTCATCGCGCTGCGCGCGCTGACAACTCGCCCCCTACCGAAATCGCGAATGCGATTTCGGAAACAACTAAAGTGCCTGCCGCCAAGGCGGCAGGTGGGGCGAGCAGGAAGATCATCGCCGGGCCATGGCGCGGGAGGGCGAAACCACTTACATTGTAGGTGATGCGCTATTTCAAAATGAACGGCTGTGGCAACGACTTCGTCATTATTGACGCCCGTTCGCGTGGGTCGTTGCCGCTCTCGGCGGCGCAAGCAATGGCGATAGCGGATCGCAAGAGCGGCCTGGGCTGCGATCAGGTGATCGCGGTTGAGCGCTCGATTCGCGGCGACGCTTATATGCGCATCTGGAACGCCAATGGCGGCGAGGTCGAAGCGTGCGGAAACGCGACACGCTGTGTCGCCTGGCTGCTGATGGAAGAAGGCGGCGCTGTCTCGCGGCGGATCGAAACGCCGGCGGGTATTTTGTACGCCGAGCGGCGCGATGAGAAGCTGATCACGATTGATATGGGCTCGCCGCTTTTGCGCTGGGAAGAGATTCCGATCGCGCGCGCGATGGACACAACGCAACTTGATTTTGAAGCGGGCGGGCTCAGCGGGCCGGGCGCGGCGAATATGGGCAATCCGCATGTCATCTTCTTTGTGAATGATGTTCGGGCTGTGCCGGCCGAGAGCCTGGGCGCGAAGGTGGAGACCGACCCGTTGTTCCCGCAGAAAGTGAATGTCGGTTTCGCCGAAGTGCGTTCGGCCGAGCAGATCCGGTTGCGGACCTGGGAGCGCGGCGCGGGGCTGACCAAGGCCTGCGGCACGGGCGCATGCGCCGCTGTTGTCGCGGCGCACCGCCAGGGACGGACCGGGCGCAAGGTCGAGGTCTTGATGGACGGCGGTTCACTTGAGATTGAATGGCGCGCGGGCGACGACCGGGTACTGATGACAGGGCCGATCGAACTCGAGACCACGGGAGAATTGTCCGCCGCATGAGATTAGCCGTCGCCAGCGTGATGTTCGTGGCCGCGTGCGCCACAACGCCGTCGAACACGTCGCCGGCCGATCAGCTGCGCGGCTGCTGGATCAACCGCGATGTCGGCGCGACGACAATGCGCTGGCTGCCCGATCGTACGCGGCCGGATGTGTTGGCGGGCGCGCGGTTGCAGTATCGCCAGACCGGCACGCCGATCTCCACGCGATATACGCTTGAGCCTTCGGATGAGGGCCATTCGCTGTGCGAACTCGACGCCGAAGGCGCCGCGACAAAATGCTGGCGCGTGGCGCGGGGGCAAGGCGGCACGCTTGAGGGCGGGCGCGTGTTTATCGATCGCCACAATGAGCGCGTCCGGATTTCCGTTGTTGGCGATGGGCCGGAGCGGGTGATTTTTGCCGGCAACCGCGACGGTTGCGATTGATCAGCGGCTTCGACCACGTCGTCATCGCGGTGCATGACATTGCCGCTGGCGTTGCGGCCTATGAGACATTGCTCGGACATGCCGCTTCGCCGGTGGTGACGCGCGATGATGTTGCGAGCGCGACGATCTCCACCAGCAATTTGAGCGTCGAACTTATGGCGCCCGCGGGGCCGGGCGCCGCGCGGTTGCGCGCCGCGCTGGAGGATGGCGGCGAAGGGCTAAAGAGCCTGGTGTTCGCGACGCCGGACATCGACGCGCTGCACAGGCGATGCGAGCGTGTCGGACTGGGGCCCGAAGCGGTCATCGAGAGCGCCAACGCGCGCAGTTTTCGCGCCGATACGCAACGCACACACGGTGCGCGGCTGTTTTTCATGCAGCGCAAAGACGAGGCCACAGGCGGACGTTCGCCCGGGCTGGATCATCTTGTGTTGCGTACGCCTGATCCGGAACGCGCGGCGGCGCTCTATGGCGCGCGGCTTGGGCTCGACATGCGGCTTGACCGTGAAGTGATGGGGCGGCGGCTGATGTTCTTCCGCTGCGGCGATGCCGTCGTCGAGATCATTCATGACGATGCGCTGGCGCGTGACGTCCTTTGGAGGCTGTCATGGCGGGTGACGGATGCGGACGCCGAGCGCGCGCGGCTCGCCGCCGCGGGGCTGAACGTCTCCGAGGTGCGCGCCGGCATGAAGCCGGGGTCCAAGGTGTTCACGGTGCGCGACAAAACCTGCGGCGTGCCCACGCTGATGATCCAAGTGTCGCCAAAGCGCGATTGATCTTGGGCGCCCTCCGGGTCATGGTTTGGCCGAGCCGGATCGGGGGAGATGCACATGGCCGAGAAACAGCCACTCAATGCGACGATGTTTGCGTTCAAAAAGCGCGAACGTGGCGGCGTCCTCCTGGGCGCCACCTTGGCCTATGTGGTGCTGGCCTTCGCCATGTTTGGGATCTTCGCGGCGCTAAACTGGCAGGGCGCGCGCGACTACATGATGTGGATCACGAGCTTTAGCCAAAGCTACGATCCGGCGAACCCGTCTTCGGTCGCGCCGCCGCCGGCGAGTGTGATGGGGCTGTTGCCTGCCTATTTCCTGCTGCTGTTTTTCACCTACGTGCTGCTCGCGTCCTATGAAGCGGCGTGCTTGCGGTGGATGATCCGCGGCGAAACTGGCGGCTTGTTTGGCCTGTCGCTCGGGGCCGACACGTGGCGCGTCTATGCCGGCTATTGGATGTGGTTCTTGTTGCTGATCGCGGCCTATATCGCCTGCGCCGTGATCGCTCTCGTGTTCATGGGTTCGATCTTCGCCGTCGGCAGCACGGGTGATGCGAATGCGATGACGTCGCTCGGGTTCGCGGCGCCGGTTTTGTTTCTCGTCATATTGTTGGGCTTGCTGTTCTTCGCGGTGCGGCTGGCGCCCGCGGCGGCGACATCAATTGCGCGGAAGAAGTTTGCGTTCTTTGACGCCTGGACGGTGACGAAGGGCCGCTTCTGGGCGCTGCTTGGCTCGTTCGTTCTGCTTTGGCTCATGTATGTTGTTGCGGTGATCGTGCTGAGCGTCGGCATTGGCGTTGCTGTCGGCATGGGCGCGGGCGGTGCGTACAATCCCAACGCGACGCCGGAAGAGGCGATGGACGTCTTCGCCAGTCCGCAAGTGCTGGCGCCGGTGTTGGTGATTTACGGGCTGATGATTGTGGCCGCGTTCGTCTGGTTCCTGGCGCTGTTCGGCATCAACGCACGCGCCGCGCAGGCGGCGTTGGAAGAAGGCAAGATCACCGTTGCATCCTAGACGTGCGCGAAAGAGCGTCGCCTAACCGGCGGCGCTCTTTTTCTTGCGCGTCGCTTTTGGCGCTGACACTTCGGCGGCGGCGGCTTTCAGCTTTGGCTTTTGCGCGGCGCCGCGTTCGCTGTGGCGCTTCAAGGCTTCCGCGAGGTAGCGGCCGGTGTGGCTGGCTTTGACTTTGGCGACCTCTTCCGGCGTGCCGACCGCAACCATCTTGCCGCCGCCGTCGCCGCCTTCGGGACCGAGATCCAAGATCCAGTCGGCGGTTTTGATGACGTCGAGATTGTGCTCGATGACGAGGACGGTGTTGCCGTTGTCGACCAGTTCGTGAAGCACTTCGAGGAGCTTCTTGGTGTCTTCGAAGTGAAGGCCGGTGGTGGGCTCATCCAGGATATAGAGCGTGCGGCCGGTGGCGCGCTTGCTGAGTTCTTTCGAGAGCTTCACGCGCTGAGCTTCGCCGCCGGAGAGCGTTGTCGCTTGCTGGCCGATATGCACGTAGCCGAGGCCGACGCGCTTTAGGGTTTCGAGCTTGTCGCGGATCGACGGCACGGCGTTGAAGAGATTGGCGCCTTCTTCGACGGTCATGTCGAGCACGTCGGAGATCGACTTGCCCTTGTAGAGGATTTCGAGCGTCTCGCGATTGTAGCGTTTTCCTTTGCAGGTATCGCAGGTGACGTACACGTCGGGCAGGAAGTGCATCTCGATCTTGATGACGCCATCGCCCTGGCACGCTTCGCAGCGGCCGCCTTTGACGTTGAACGAGAAGCGGCCGGGGCCGTAGCCGCGTGCCTTGGACTCAGGGAGACCGGCGTACCAATCGCGGATCGGCGTGAAGGCGCCGGTGTAGGTGGCGGGGTTTGAGCGCGGCGTGCGGCCGATCGGCGATTGATCGATGTCGATGATCTTATCGATGTGCTCGAGGCCTTCGATTTTATCGTGCTCGGCCGGGAGATCGCCGGCGCCGTGCCATTGGCGGGCGACGGCTTTGTAAAGCGTCTCGACCACGAGCGTGGATTTGCCGCCGCCGCTGACGCCGGTGACGCAGGTGAAAGCGCCCATTGGAATGTCGGCGTCGACGTTCTGCAGATTGTTGCCGCGTGCGCCGCGCACGCCGATGACGCGCTTCATGTTGAGGCGGCGGCGCTTTTCCGGAATGGCGATTTCGCGGCGTCCGGTGAGATAGTCGCCTGTGATCGAGTTCTTGTTTTTCTGAATTTGATCGGGCGTGCCTTCGGCGATGATGTTGCCGCCGTGAATGCCGGCGGCGGGGCCCATGTCGATGACATGGTCGGCGGTGAGGATGGCCTCTTCGTCGTGTTCGACGACGAGTACGGAATTGCCGAGATCGCGCAGGCGAATGAGTGTTTCCAGCAGGCGCGTGTTGTCGCGCTGGTGGAGGCCGATGCTGGGCTCGTCGAGAACGTAGAGAACGCCGGTGAGGCCGGAGCCGATTTGCGACGCGAGACGAATGCGTTGGCTTTCGCCGCCGGACAGCGTGCCGGAATTGCGGCCGAGGGAGAGATAATCGAGGCCGACGTCGACAAGGAAGCGCAGGCGGTCGTTGATCTCTTTCAGAATGCGGACGGCGATTTCTTTTTGCTTCGGCGTCAGCTGATCGTTGAGCGCAGCGAACCAATCGCGGGCGTTGCGGATCGACATGGTGGACGCCGTCGCGATATCGGTCATCGCGACTTTCACGGCGAGGGCTTCGGGTTTGAGACGCTTGCCTTCGCATGTCGGGCACGGCGCTTCGGATTGGTATTTCTCAAGGTCTTCGCGCACCCAGGCGGAGTCGGTTTCCTTCCAGCGGCGCTCGAGGTTCGGCAGCACGCCTTCGAAATTCTTCGTCGTCTCGTAGCGGCGAACGCCGTCGTCATAGACGAATTTGATCGGATCCTTGGTGCCGTGAAGGATCGCTGTGCGCAGCTCTTTAGGCAGTTCTTTCCACGGCGCCGTGATCTTGGCTTTGAAGTGTTTGGCGAGCGCTTCGAGAGTTTGCGCGTAGAGCGGAGACGGGCCTTTGGCCCAGGGCGCGACGGCCCCGTCTTTCAGCGTCTTGTCGTGATCGGGCACGACCATGTCGGCGTCGAATTTGAGTTGGACGCCGAGGCCATCGCAGGCGGGGCAGGCGCCGGCCGGATTGTTGAATGAGAAGAGGCGCGGCTCGATTTCCGGAATCGTGAAGCCGGAGACCGGGCAGGCGAACTTTTGACTGAAGATGAGGCGCTCTGGCTTTGCGGCTTTGTTCTTCAGCGTGGCTTTGCCGGTGGCGTCTTCAGTCGTGCTGGTCGCGATTTCGGCGAAGGCGATGCCTTCGGCGAGCTTCAATGCTTGTTCAAGTGAATCCGCGAGGCGGGTTTCGATCCCGGCTTTGACGGCGATGCGATCGACGACGATGTCTATGTCGTGCTTGAATTTCTTGTCGAGCGTTGGCGGCTCGGAGAGTTCGTAGAACTCGCCGTCGATCTTGGCGCGCTGGTATCCCTTCTTCAGGTACTCAGCCATTTCCTTTTTGTATTCGCCCTTGCGGTCGCGCACGACGGGCGCGAGCAAATAGAGTCGCGTGCCTTCTTTCAGCGCCATGATCCGATCGACCATTTCGCTGACTTGCATCGCCGCGATCGGCTGGCCTGTAGCCGGCGAATAGGGAATGCCGACACGCGCCCACAGCAGGCGCATGTAGTCGTAGATTTCGGTGACGGTGCCGACAGTGGAGCGCGGGTTGCGCGAGGTGGTTTTCTGCTCGATCGAGATTGCGGGCGAGAGGCCTTCGATAGAGTCGACGTCCGGCTTCTGCATCAGTTCAAGAAACTGACGTGCGTACGCAGAGAGAGACTCCACGTAGCGGCGTTGGCCTTCGGCGTAGATGGTGTCGAACGCGAGCGAGGATTTGCCGCTGCCGCTGAGGCCCGTGATCACCACGAGCTCGTTGCGCGGGATGTCGACGTTTACGCCCTTCAAGTTGTGCTCGCGGGCGCCGCGGATGCGGATATGGGTCAGGCCGTCCTTCATTGCGGCAGACCATAAGCAAAAGCGGTCATCGAAATCCCGGGATAGTAGTGGCGATTGAAGACGTAGGGCGTTTCGCCGTCGTGTCGCGCGCCGAGGGCGTAAATGACGGGCGTGAAGTGTTCCCAATCGGGTGCGGCGATCGCGGCGTCCGGTTGGCTCACGTAGTTCACGACTTTGGCGTGATCGTTTGCGACGCTGGAGACGATCAGCTCGTCGTACGTTCCAACCCAGGTTTGCGGATCAGGCGACGGCGCGCGGAAGAAGGCCGGCAGGTTGTGGACGATGTTGCCGGAGCCGATGACGAGGACGTTGTCGTCGCGGAGAGCGGCGAGTGCTTGCGCGATGGCGTAGTGCTCCGCCGCGGGGCGGCGAATATCGAGGCTGATTTGAACGATCGGCACGTCGGCGTCCGGATACATGTGCTTCACGACGCTCCACGTGCCGTGGTCGAGGCCCCACGTATCGTCCAACTCCGCGTCAAAGGCTGTCAGCTTTTCGACGATGGCGCGCGCGAGATCGGGATCGCCGGGCGCGGGGTATTGGACGTCGAACAGTGCCTGCGGGAAGCCGCGGCCGAAATCGTGGATGGTGCGAGGGTGAGCGTTTGAGGTGACCTTGACGCCTTCCGTCACCCAGTGCGCGGAGACCATGGCGATGGCCTTCGGCTTCGGAAAGCGCCGCGCGATCTCGGCCCAGCCGCGCGCGGAGGGCGTATCTTCGATCGCGTTCATCGGCGAACCATGGCCGACGAACAGGGCGGGCGCTCTGGTGGTCATTGCACTTTCTCGGGGGACCGCCGAGGGCTTCGGCGGACACCATATTTAGTAGCTAGAGTCGCCTGGACATCAAGAACAAAGGTAGAACTACCGAGCCGCTTGCGCGTCGATGGCGGCTTGGAGGGCGCTCCGAAACGTGGGGAGGTGTTCGAGGTAAAGCGCGTTCAACCGGCCCAAATCCTCGACGGACCATTGGTTTGGTTCCGCACCCCAGTTCATTGCGTAGGCGTGGCCGGCGTCGAATGCCCAGTGCGGCGGATAGCGCCGTATTGCGAGGACCTCCAGCCCCTGAACCTCCTCGAAGTTCGCCAGGAGCTGTGTGGGCGTGAGCGAGCGATAAGCAGCGGGGAAGTCCTCACCGAGATCGTCAGCGTATCTTTCTGGAAGCAGGGCCAGGAATCTGCGCTGGTCCTCGTTCGCGCCCGGCATCATCAGCGCGATATCAAGAGCGAGCCGCTGGCGGCCGAAATCGCCCCATTTGGCGGCTTCAACGGTTTCACCGCGTCGATGAAGCTCGTTTGCGACCCACGCGAACGTTGTTGGCAAATAGGCGCCCGGGTCGGCGCGGATCATATCGAGCGCGTGGTCGCGCACGTCCAGATGGGGCGATTCAAGCCAGTCGCCGATATCGCCGGAACTGGCGCCGGGCGTTTCCGGGGGCAAAGTCGGCGCTGGCGGCGCCGTCGCGCAGGCGGTTAGCGCAACCAGCGCCAAGGTCAAAAGCAGCTGTTTCATATATGCCTCCCACACGCCCGATCAGTGCATGAGGTTAATGACCCTTTACCAATTGGGCGAGTCGGCTTATAGAACATAGAGAGAACATTTGTCCGGGTTGAAGCCGGCGGATGCCTCACCATCGGGTAATGCGAAGGAAACAGGAGGTCGGCGATGGCTGGCAGCGTCAACAAAGTGATTTTGATCGGCAATTTGGGCAAGGACCCGGAAATCCGGAAGCTGAACAACGGCGATACGGTGGTGAACCTGTCGGTCGCGACGTCTGAGAATTGGCGCGACAAGCAGAGCGGTGAGCGCCGGGAAAAGACCGAGTGGCACCGCGTGGTGATCTTCAACGAGAACATCGCGAAGGTCGCCGAGCAATATTTGAAAAAGGGCTCGACGGTTTACATCGAGGGCCAGCTGCAGACGCGCAAGTACGAGCAGAACGGCGTTGAAAAGTACACGACCGAAGTCGTGCTGCAGCGCTTCCGTGGCGAACTGACGATGCTCGGCGGCAAGGGCGATGGCGGCGGCCGCTCATACGATGACGGCGGCGGCGAAAGCTTCGGCTCATCCAGCGGCAAGAAGCGCGTCAGCGACGGCCCGCGCGAAAGCTTCAATCAGGATCTGGACGACGAGATCCCGTTCTGACGGACACGCTAAGCCCTCCTCGCCCTTGATGGGCGAGGTGGCCGTGAGCTTCGCTCACGGACGGAGTGGGTGGCGGCTCCGTTCCGAGGAGTCACCCACTCCGGCGCTTCGCGCCACCTCGCCCATCAAGGGCGAGGAGAAGGAGACGCGATGGCAAACGAGATTGCGCGCAAGCTTCGCAAGACGATGACGCCCCAGGAGGTGAAGCTGTGGGCGCATCTGCGTTTGTTGAAGAGCCGCGGGTTCAAGTTTCGCAGGCAAGTTCCGCTGCGCGGTTACATCGTCGACTTCGCGTGTTTTAGCGCGCGGCTCATTATCGAACTCGATGGCTCGCAGCATGGGGTCGATGAGCACGCAGAACGTGATCGCGTCCGTGATGAGGTTCTGGAGCGTGGCGGCTTCGGTGTCTTGCGGTTCTGGAATGTCGAAGTGGATCGCGACTTTGACGCGGTGTGGATGGTGATTTCCGAGGCGCTCCGGAATGCGGAGTTGAAACCGCGTTGGGTGGAAGAGTTCGGCCGGCATGCAAACTGACCTGCGTGCAATGGGTGAGCGGAGCAGCCACCCACTCCGGCGCTGCGCGCCACCTCGCCCATCAAGGGCGAGGACGGATTTTGCTCTCGCTTTGGGGAGCTGTTTCATGCGGGTTGGTGTGAATTTGTGCGCTGGCTGAGGTGCCGGATACCGTTTTGGACGCGGCCGCGCGCGCGGGGCGGAATCCGCCTATGAGCGGGGCGTGACCACCCATTCGCGCGCCTTCGCTCCGCTGGATTTGATCCAGCTTGTTTCGATCGCGGTGATCTGGGGCGTTAACAACATCCTCGCCAAGATCGCCGTCGACGCGCTGCCGCCGATGATGACGGTGGCGCTGCGATTCATTTTTGTCCTGGTGGTCCTGGTTTGGTTCATCCGCAAGCCGCCGGAAGGACGCTTGCCGTTGTTCCTGTTGATGTTGGCGGTCATCGGGCCGGTGCACTTTGGCATTCAGTATACGGGGTTGAAGCTCGCGGCCGACATCGCGCCGATGGTGGTGGCGATGCAGCTTTGGGCGCCGGCGTCGGTGGTGTTCGCGGCGTTGCTGTTGAAGGAGCGCGTGTCGCCGCTGCGTTGGGCGGGGGTTGCGGTGGCGTTTCTGGGCACGGCGTCAATGAACTTCGACCCTGCTGTGTTTGCGCAAGGCGGGGCGTTGGCGTTGGTGGCGTTGGCGTCGATTTCCTATGGTTTTGGCACTGTTTTGGTGCGCCGCTTGGGCGGGATGGATGTTTGGTCCACGCAGGCTTGGATCGCGCTGGCGATTGTGCCGAGCATGGTGGGCGCTTCGGTGTTGTTTGAGACGCAGCAGATTGAAGCGGCGCGAAATGCGCATTGGTTCGTCTGGGTCGCGCTGATTTTCGGCGGGTTGATTTCCTCGATCGTCGCCAACGCGTTTTTGTTTCGTCTCGTGCAGAAATACGAAGTGTCGCGGACGACGCCGTACTTGCTGATGACGCCGGTGATTTCGTTCACGCTGGCGGCGCTTGTCCTACACAATCAAATTACGCCGCAGATCCTGATCGGCGCCGCGCTGACGATCGCCGGCGTGCTGCTGGTCGCGATCGCGGAGCGGCGCTTTACGGCAGTGGCGTAAGCGCGGCGCAGGCGATGCGCGCGCCGGCGTTGCCGATGGGTTGGCTGGCCTGATCGTCGGCGTTGGCGTGGATGAGCAGCGCCGCGCCATCGTCGTCCAGAAGCGGCAGGCGGTTGCCGATGCGGGCGCTGTGGAGCGTCACGTAGGGCGAAAAAGCTTCGGCCCCGTAGATGCCCACCGGGGCGGCGAAGATATTCGGCAGGTCGCCCGCCTCGGGGCCGCGGCGGTTGAGGAGGCCGTGCTGGACGCGGTGGTTGAGGGTGACGTGCGCTCCGGAGGCCTGGAAGCCGCTGGCGAAGTCGCTGCAATCGCCGCGATCATGGAGGTGGAGGCCGTGCCAGCCCGGGGGCAAGCGGCGATCCAAAAACTCCAAGTGAATCAATACGCCCGTTGGCGCTTCCGTGAACGTCGCCTGGCCGGCGGCCTGACCGTCGGCGCCAACTATCCACACCGTGCGCGGCTGCAGTTCGCGTGCAAGCTCCACGCTGTCCGGCGTGCCCGCGCAGGCGGTCAGCAGAGCTGCAAAAACGAGGGCGGCGAGAGGGCGCATGGCGTGGTCCTTGGTTTGCGACAGAGCCATCACAATGTTAGTTTCCGACGGAATCGAGGCCAGTTTTTTCTAGCCTTTTCTGTCTCCCGAAACCGCTCGCATTGAGCCTTAGAGATTAGACCGGGTCCCGTGTCAGACACGTCCGATCCCGCCGAGAACGGCGGACCAGTCCTTCCGAAGGGCGTCCAGCTTATCAGCGTCGAAGATGAGTTGAAGCGCTCGTACCTCGATTATGCGATGAGCGTCATCGTCTCGCGCGCGCTGCCCGATGCGCGCGACGGGTTAAAGCCGGTGCACCGGCGCATCCTCTATGCGATGGATGAGTCCGGAAACACGCACGACAAATCTTATCGCAAGAGCGCGAAGTCGGTCGGCGAAGTGATGGGCAACTATCACCCGCACGGCGACCAGGCGATTTACATGACGCTGGTGCGCTTGGCGCAGGACTTCTCGATGGGTCTTACGCTCGTCGACGGGCAGGGCAATTTCGGTTCGATTGATGGCGATATGCCGGCGTCGATGCGATACACCGAAGCGCGTTTGACGAAGGCCGCGCGCGCGCTGCTTGATGACATCGACGAAGGCACGGTCGATTTTCAAGATAACTACGACGGCACGGTGCAGGAGCCGACGGTGTTGCCGGCGCGGTTTCCGAACTTGCTGGTCAATGGCGGCGGCGGCATCGCGGTCGGCATGGCGACGAACATTCCGCCGCACAATTTGTCGGAAGTGATCGACGCCACGGTGGCGATGATCGACAATCCGAATATTTCCGAACTTGATTTGCTTGAGATCGTGCCTGGTCCGGATTTCCCGACAGGCGGCGAAATCTTGGGCCGCGCCGGCGCGCGATTGGCGCTGATGACGGGGCGCGGCTCGGTTGTGATGCGCGCCAAGCATCACAATGAGACCATTCGGGGTCGTGAAGCGCTCGTGTTCACCGAGATTCCGTATCAGGTGAACAAGTCGGAGATGGTCGAGAAGATCGGTGAGCAGGTGCGCGAGAAGCGCATCGAAGGCATTGCCGAAGTGCGCGATGAATCGAACCGTCTGGGTGTGCGGCTTGTGATCGAGCTGAAACGCGATGCGGTGCCGGACGTGGTGCTGAACCAGCTCTATCGCTACTCGCAGCTGCAGACCTCGTTCGGCGTGAACATGCTGGCGCTGAACCAGGGCAAGCCTGAGCAGATGGGCTTGCAGAAAATTCTGCAAATCTTCCTGTCGTTCCGCGAACAGGTCGTCACGCGCCGGACGAAATTCCGCCTGGCGAAGGCGCGCAAGCGTGGGCACGAAACCGTTGGTCTGGCGATCGCGGTCGCGAACATCGACGACGTGATCAAGCTCATCCGCGAAAGCCCCGATCCGGGCGTGGCGCGCGAGCGCCTGTTGGCGCGCGACTGGCCAGCCGGCGATATGATGCCGCTGATTTCGCTGATCGCCGACCCGCGCACGGTGGTCGCCGATGGCGACAAGGTTCGGCTGTCTGATGAGCAAGCACGCGCCATCCTGGCGCTGACGCTGTCGCGCCTCACCGGCCTTGGCCGCGACGATATCGCAAAGGCGGCGAACGAGATCGCGGAGGAGATCAAGGAATTGCTCTCCATCCTGGGTTCGCGCGAACGCATCCTTGAGATCATTCGCGGCGAACTGACGGATGTGAAGGCCGCGTTCGGCATTCCGCGCCGGACGGCGTTCTCGGAATCCGAAGGCGACATCGACGACGAAGCGCTGATCCCGCGCGAAGACATGGTCGTGACCGTCACGCACGGCGGCTATGTGAAGCGCACGCCGCTGGCCGCGTACCGGACCCAGCGCCGCGGCGGCAAGGGCCGCGCCGGGATGGCGATGAAGGACGAGGATTTCGTCACGCGCGTGTTCGTGGCCTCCACGCACGCGCCGATCCTGTTCTTCTCGTCTTCGGGCATGGCCTACAAGATGAAGGCCTGGCGTATTCCGGCGGGCGATCCGCGCACGAAGGGTCGCGCGTTGGTCAACCTGTTGCCGCTTGGTCAGGGCGAGACCATCACGTCGGTGATGGCGCTGCCGGAGGATGAGCGCGATTGGGATAAGCTCGATGTGATGTTCGCCACCAAGTCCGGTGGCGTGCGCCGCAACAAGCTCAGCGACTTCACGCAGGTGAACCGCAACGGCAAGATCGCCATGAAGCCGGACGAAGGCGACGGCATCATTGGCGTGCAGATCTGCACCGAAGACGATGACGTGCTGCTCACCACCGCGAACGGTCAGTGCGTGCGCTTCCGGACGACGGACGTGCGCGTGTTCAAGGGCCGCGACTCAACAGGTGTGCGCGGCGTGACCTTGGCGGACGGCGACAGCGTCATCGGCATGGCGGTGTTGAAGCACATCGACGTGACCACCAAGGAGGTCGGCGACTACTTCAAGTGGGACGCGCAATCGCGCGGCGACGTCGAGGTCGAGCAGGAAGAGGCGGCGCCGGCCGCCGAGGGCGACGAGCCGACGCCGTTTGAGCGTCTGGTGCTGCTGAAGGCCCAGGAGCAATTCATCCTCACGGTGACCACGTCGGGCGTCGGCAAGCGGGCTTCGGCGTACGAGTACCGGGTCACCAATCGTGGCGGCAAAGGCCTCATCGCGCACAAGCTTACGGGCGACGCGCGGATCGTGGCGTCGTTCCCGGTTCTCGATCAGGAGGAACTGCTGCTGGTCACCGACAAGGGGCAGCTCATCCGCACCGCGATCGACCAAATCCGCATTGCTGGCCGCGCGACACAGGGCGTCATCTTGATCAATGTCAGCGATGACGAGCATGTTGTTGCGGCTGAGCGCCTGGAAGCGCTAGGCGGCGAGAGCGGCGAGGCGGGTGAAGCCGAGGGCGAGGCGAGCGGGAAGTGATTGAGCTTCTTGGACCGCCGGCGTTCTCGCCGGCAGATTCCGGTGCTGGCCGGCGGGGACGCCGACGGTCCATGAGGGGCGGTGTGTAATGACGAAGACTGTCCGCGTTGGTCTCTACCCGGGGACGTTTGATCCCCCGACCAACGGTCATGTGGATATCATCACCCGCGCCGCCACCCTGGTGGACAAGCTGGTCATCGGTGTCGCCATCAATCAGGACAAGGGACCACTCTTTAGTTTGGAAGAGCGGGTGGAGATGGTCCGGGAGCAGTGCGCCAAGATCAAAGGCGGGCCCGAGATCGTCATCCAACCTTTTGACACATTGCTGATGTCATTCGCCGAAAGCGTAGGGGCGCAAATCATCGTCCGGGGACTTCGAGCGGTCGCCGACTTTGAGTACGAATTCGCGATGGTCGGGATGAACCAAAAGCTAAATCCCGCCATCGAAACGGTTTTTCTTATGGCTGATCCGACGCATCAAGCGATCGCGAGCCGGCTGGTGAAAGAAATCGCGCGACTGCAAGGAAGCGTCGCGCACTTCGTGCCCAAAGAAGTAGAAGGACGACTGAAGGCGAAGTTCGGGGTGTCGTAAATGCTGCGCTTTGGAAGTTTTGTGGCCGCGGCGGTTCTCGCCTTGGGTCTCGTGGGCATGTTCGATACGGCGTCCGCCCAGGCGCCCGATGCGCGCAATTGGCGCCAGGTCGATCCTGAGAACACGCTTTATATCGATACGGTCCACGGCCGGATTGTGATCGAGCTCTATCCCGAGATCGCGCCGCGTCACGTGGAGCGGATCAGGACGCTGACGCGCGCCGGCTTTTACGACGGCCTGACGTTTCACCGTGTGATTGATGATTTCATGGCCCAGACCGGCGATCCGCTGGGTACGGGCGAAGGCGCATCTTCGCTGCCTGATCTGCGCGAGGAATTCATGTTCCGCCGCGGGCCGGAAATGCCCTTCATCCAGGCCGCGGAACAGAGCCGCGCGCGGCTCGGTTTTTACAAGGCGCTGCCGATTGAATCGCAGCCCGACGCGCAGATGGCTGTGACCAGCGATGGCCGCGTGTCGGCGAATGCGCTGCATTGTCAGGGCGTTGTTTCGATGGCCCGGGCGGACAACCCGAGTTCGGCCAACAGCCAGTTCTTTATCATGCGTGAGCCCAATTCGGCGCTCGATAAGCGTTACACGATCTTTGGCCGCGTGGTTTGGGGTCAGGAAGCGGTGATGCAAATCGCTGTCGGCAACCCGCCGCCGAACCCGGACCGCATGGTCGCGGTGCGTATCGCCTCTGACTTGCCGGAGGCCGAGCGCGCGCCACTTTACATTCTGCGCACCGATGGTCCGCAATTTCGTGATCTGATCGAGGACACGCGCCGCGAACGCCGCGCCGACTTCTCGGTTTGTGACGTCCAAATTCCCGCGCGGGTGCCGCGCAATCCGAACAGAGAGAGAAGCTGGTGGTCGATCATTCCTTTCATACCCTGACGCTGGAACTCGACACCGGCACGGTGAAGATCAAGTTCCGCCCTGACCTCGCGCCGAACCATGTTCAGCGCATCGGCGAACTGGCGAACGAGGGCTTCTACAATGATGTCCCGTTTCACCGTGTGATCGACGGCTTCATGGCCCAGGGCGGCGATGGCGGCCGCAAGAACGGCACCGGCGGTTCGTCGAAGCCGAACTTGAAGCAGGAGTTCAACGCCGAGCCTCACGCGCGCGGCGTGTGCTCGATGGCGCGCACCAATGACCCGAACTCGGCCAACAGCCAGTTCTTCATTTGCCTCGACGATGCGCGTTTCCTCGACAAGCAATACACGGTCTGGGGCGTGGTCAGCGAAGGCATGGAAGCCGTCGACGCGCTGCCGAAAGGCGAGCCGCCGCGCAATCCCGGCAAGATCGTTTCCGCGAAGGCCGAGTGACAATATGGACCGCCGGCGCCCTCGCCGGCATACGCC
>JAEUMT010000064.1 GCA_016791365.1 Hyphomonadaceae bacterium
GGGCTGTTACTGAAAGCGGAATACAAGTTTGCCGCGGGATGGAGCAGCCCGGTAGCTCGTCAGGCTCATAACCTGAAGGTCGTAGGTTCAAATCCTACTCCCGCACCCAAATAAGCAACGGCCCCGCAGCAATGCGGGGCCGTTTTGCGTTGTGGCGCCTTCCTGCATCAGCTAGCGCTGTGCGCACCCCAAAATTCAAAGAAGGCGCGCCGGCATGACCGATCTCCCGAAAGACAATCTGACCATGCTTTCGCTGGTGAAGGAGAGCGGCGAACTCGAGATCTCGCTCGCGCGCTTGCCGATGCCGTCGCCGCGCGATCACGAGGTGTTGGTGCGTGTGTTGGCGACGCCGATCAACCCGTCGGATCTCGGCCTGCTCGTCGGCGCCGGCGATGTATCTACCGCACGCGCGTCGACGCGCGATGGACTGCCGCTGATCTCCGCGAGCATTCCGCCTGCCGGCATGCGCGCGATGACCGGCCGCGTCGGCGAAGCTATGCCGATCGGCAACGAAGGTTGCGGCACGGTCGTGAAAGCCGGCGCGTCGCCGGAAGCGCAAGCGCTGCTTGGCAAAACCGTCGCCCTGCTTGGCGGCTCGATGTACGCGCAATATCGCTGCTTGCCGGCCGCGATGTGCATGGAGCTTCCCTCCGGCACTGACCCCGCGGATGGCGCTTCGTGCTTCGTCAATCCGCTGACGTCGCTGGCGTTCACCGAAGTGATGCGCCGCGAAGGCCACACTGCGCTCGTGCATACCGCCGCGGCCTCAAATCTCGGACAGATGCTGGTGAAGATTTGCGCGGCCGACAATATTCCGCTCGTCAGCATCGTGCGCAGCGCTGAACAAGTGGCGCTGCTGAAAGGCATTGGGGCCAAGTACGTCCTGAACTCTTCAACCGAGTCATTCCAGGACGACCTCACCGCAGCATTGATCGAAACCGGCGCGACGCTCGGCTTCGACGCGATTGGCGGCGGCAAGCTCGCGAGCCAAATCCTGGGCGCGATGGAAGTTGCGGCCGTGAAGCGCATGAAGACCTACAGCCGCTACGGCTCCGATACGCACAAGCAAGTCTATATCTACGGCGCGCTTGATCTCGGGCCGACGGTGCTCACGCGCAGTTTCGGCCTGTCATGGGGCTTGTCGGGTTTCTTGCTGACGCCGTTCATGGCGAAGGCCGGAATGGAGACGGTCGCAAAGATGCGCAAGCGCGTGGTCGATGAACTCACGACCACATTCAAGAGCCACTACAGCCACAGGATCTCGCTCACCGAGGCGCTCGATCCGGCTGTGCTTGCCGCTTACAACGCCAAGCGCACCGGCGAAAAATACCTCATCCAGCCTTGAGGCAATCGCGCCGGCTGGCGCGCTCGCGGACTTGTGTTCAACCGCTGCGCTTTTGCGCTTGCGAGCGCGCGCGAAAAGCGTTGCCGTCAGTGTGCGCTGTTCCACGCGGGCGAAGACAAGTCGCTGACAGGAAGTCACGACGAAGCGACCAAAAACAGCGACGAATGGTTGGGCCGATTACTGTGGTTGCCGGTACCCATCCTTGGGCTTCATTCGCTAGGTTTGTTGAATGACTGGAAGGGAGGATTCAAGCAGCGCCGCGCCGACTGCGACGCAGAGCTTGCTTGATCACCCCGCGTGGACGCGTTGGGGCGCGCATCTCGCGTTCTGGCTGATGTACCTGGTCGTCCGCACAGCCGCCGCCGCCGCCGACCCGCCGGAAGACGCTTCGGATTTTCCGTATTTCTTCAACCGGCTCTTGGTCGTCGCCAGCTACTTCATGCTCACCGGCGTGTTGCTGGCGCTGATTGCGGGCATTCGCGCAAACCGATCGAACTGGGCGCGCAATCTGGCGCTGGTCCTTTGCGCTTTGGCGATCGCGCCGATCACGCAATATAGCGAGCAATTCTGGCCGCAAATGCTCGCGGGCTTTTCGCCGGATCCATATCCGTTTGTGATCTATCTCTTCCAGTTCGGCTGGGCGTTGCCGCTATGGGGCCTGACGCAAGCGCTGCTCGGCTATCATTTCGAGACGATGGCGCAGGCGCGCGCCGTGGCTCGCGCCCAGTCGCTGGCGTATGATGCGCAATTGCGGATGCTCCATTATCAGATCAATCCGCATTTCCTGTTCAACACGCTCAACGCCATTTCGACGCTGGTGCTGGAAAAGCGCAACGATGCGGCCGAGAGCATGCTGTTGAAGCTCGCGGGCTTCCTGCGCTATTCGCTGGATCGTCAACCGACCGCGCTTGCAAATCTCAAAGCTGAACTTGAAGCGCAGCGCAAATATCTTGAGATCGAGCAGACGCGCTTCGAGGATAAACTCAAGGTTCATTGGAACATCGAGCCCGGGCTGGACGGCGCTAAACTGCCGAGCCTCATTCTGCAGCCCATTCTCGAAAATGCGATCAAGTATGCGATCACGCCCAGCGTCGATGGCGGGTCGATCGACGTTTCAGCGCGCCGCGATGGCGACGTCCTTCGCATCGTTGTCGAAGATGACGGCCCGGGTTTGCCGGCCGGCGACGCGCTTCCGCGCCGGCGCGGCGTTGGGCTCGCCAATATCCGTGAACGGCTGGAACTGATCTATGGCCAACGCGCAGGTCTTATTGCGCGGAACCGCGAGCCGCACGGCTGCCGCGTGGAACTCTATTTGCCCCTGGAGGAAGACGTTGTCCGCTCAACCCCTGCGCCTGCTCTTAGCTGACGATGAGCCCCTGGCGCTCCGCCGCATCAAGCTTGCGTTGCAGGCTATACCCGACGTCGAGATCGTCGGCGCCGCAAGCGATGGAGCGCAGGCGATCACGCAAATGCGCGATCTGCGTCCCGATGTTGTCTTGCTCGACATCCGCATGCCGTTGGCTGACGGCTTTGAAGTCGCCAACGCCGTTGAAGATTCCGGTGGGCCGGAAGTGATCTTTGTATCGGCGTTCGACTCGTACGCGGTGCAGGCGTTCGAGACTTCCGCGGTCGACTATTTGGTGAAGCCGGTTGAGTTCGAGCGGCTGGCCTCGGCGCTCGGGCGCGCCCGCGAACGGCGCGCCGCCAAGGACGCCGGCAGGCGCGCCGAGGAACTCGCGGCAGTGCTTGACGCGCTGAAACGCGAAGCTGATGAGCGCGACGGGCCGCGTTACGAAAAGGAGTTTTGGATCCGCGACCGTGGCCGCTTCCTCCGCGTGCCTGTCGCCGATGTTGAGCGCATCGAGGCTGAGCGCGACTATGTGCGGCTCTATTGGGAGGGGCGCACGCTGCTGCATCGCGAGACCATGTCTCACCTTGAAGAGAAGCTCGATCCGAACCTGATGCTGCGCGTTCACCGTTCGGCGTTTGTGAATTGGAAGCGGCTAAAGGCTGTGCGCCGCGACGCCAACGGGCGCCTCATGGCGGTGCTTGAGAGCGGCGATGAGGTGCCGGTGAGCCGCGCCTACGCCCAGCGCGTCATGCAGGAAATGAAGACCCGGACCTAATCGAAAAAGGAGCGGGCGGTTGCGCCGCCCGCTCTGAAGTTTTCGAACAACGATACGTATCGTGGCTTGATGATGCCGGCAGGCGCGGTTTCGGATGCATGCGCCAGGCCGCCGCGCTAAGACGCCCACCTCAGGAGGCGCGCGTGCAAGGCAAAGTTGTTGTTATCACGGGCGGGTTCGGCGCCTTGGGGCGCGCGGCCGCAAATGTTGTCCGCGACGCAGGCGCGACGCCGGTGCTCATCGATTTTGCGCCGGTCCCTGATGATCTCAAAACCGGAGCGCTCGCTTTTGGCGGCGCCGATCTCACGAAGGCCGACGCCGCGGCAAGCGTCATGACATCCGCCCACGGCGCCGCCGGCCGTATCGACGCGCTCTTTAACATTGCCGGTGGCTTTGCCTGGAGCACCGTTTCAGACGGCGGTCTCGAAATTTGGGAGAAGATGTTCGCGATCAATACCAAGACCGCAATCAACGCCAGTAAGGCGGCGCTGCCGTTCCTGATCGAGACCAAGGGGGCGATCGTCAATGTCGGCGCCAACGGCGCGTTGAGGGCCGGCAAAGGCATGGGGCCGTACGCGGCGTCAAAGCAGGGCGTGCACAAGCTGACCGAAGCGCTGGCCGAAGAGCTCAAGGCAAAGGTGCGCGTCAATGCGGTGTTGCCATCCACGCTGGACACCCAGGCCAATCGCCGGGAGATGGCCGATGCGGACTTTTCGTCTTGGGTGCAGCCGGCCGATTTGGCGAAGGTGATGCTGTTCCTTGCGTCCGATGATGCGCGCGATGTAACCGGCGCGCTCATTCCGGTTCTTGGGCGCGTCTAGCCGGTCAATCTGGTGACGATCAACGCCGCGGCGGCTTCGGCATCGAGCTTGGTCGTATCAATATGGATTTCCGGATTTTCTGGCCGCTCATAGGGGCTATTGACGCCGGTGAAATTTTTGAGCTGACCGGCGCGCGCCTTTGCGTAGAGCCCCTTCACATCCCGCTTTTCTGCGTCGGCTAGTGACGTGTCGACGAACACTTCAAAGAATTCGCCGTCAGCCATGAGCCGTCGCGCCAGATCCCGCTCAGCGCGGAAGGGCGAGATGAATGAGACGAGCACGATCAGGCCGGCGTCGGCCATCAGCTTGGCGACCTCAGCGACGCGGCGAATGTTTTCGACGCGGTCCGCGTCGGTAAAGCCGAGGTCGCGGTTCAGGCCATGGCGGACATTGTCGCCGTCGAGCAGCACGGTGTGCTTGCCGAGAGAGTGCAGTTTCTTGTCGACCAGGTTGGCGATCGTCGATTTGCCGGCGCCGGAGAGGCCGGTGAACCACAGCACCGCCGGTTTTTGATTCTTGATCTCCGCGCGCGCGCTGCGTGTCACGTCGATTGACTGCCAATGCACGTTCTGCGCGCGTCGAAGCGCGAAATGAATGAGCCCCGCGGCGACGGTGGCGTTGGTCGTCCGATCAATCAGAATGAACCCGCCCATGTCCGGGTTGGCGTCGTAGGTGTCGAACGCGATCGCCTGATCGACGCTGATGTTCGCGACCGCGATCTCGTTGAGGTCGAGCACTTTGGCCGCGAGCTCCTCGAGCGTGTTCACGTTGATCTTGTGCTTGATCTCGGTGATCGAGGCCGAAACCGTGCGCGCGCCGATTTTCAGCCAATAGGGCCGGCCAGGCAACGCAGGCTCGTCCGACATCCAGACAAGGGTCGTTTCAAACTGGTCGGATGCTTCCGGCGGGTCCGTCGCCGCCGCGATAACGTCGCCGCGCGAGCAATCGATCTCGTCTGTGAGCGTAAGTGTCACCGATTGGCCGGCGACTGCTTCGCGCAGATCGCCATCCTTGGTGACGATGCGCGCGATCGTGCTCAACTTGCCCGAGGGCGCGATGCGAATGGTGTCGCCGGGGCGAACCGCGCCGCCGACGATCTGGCCGGCGAAGCCGCGAAAATCGGCGTTTGGTCTGTTGACCCACTGCACCGGCATGCGGAACGGGCCATTGATGCGACGTTGTTCGTCGATCTCGACC
This sequence comes from Hyphomonadaceae bacterium, assembly GCA_016791365.1. Taxonomy (GTDB): domain Bacteria; phylum Pseudomonadota; class Alphaproteobacteria; order Caulobacterales; family Aquidulcibacteraceae; genus Vitreimonas. The sequence continues at coordinate 5,490 of JAEUMT010000064.1, forward strand.
TCTTCGAGGTGCTGCATCAAAGCCGGCCCCTCGTACCACGGCGTGAGCGGGCTCTTTGACGTGATGTTGTCGCCGGTCAGTCCTGAGAGCGGCATCGCGACGATGTTCTGGAGACCAATGCGGTCGGCAAAGCCGGTGTAATCGGCGACGATTTTATCGAACGTGTCTTTGGACCATTCGACGAGGTCCATCTTGTTCACCGCCAGCACCGCGCGGCGAATGCCCATCAATTGAACGAGGTAGGAATGGCGGCGTGTTTGCGTCAACACGCCCTTACGTGCGTCGATCAGGATGATGGCGAGATCGGCGGTCGATGCGCCGGTGACCATGTTGCGGGTGTATTGCTCGTGCCCGGGCGTGTCGGCGACGATGAATTTGCGCTTGTCGGTGGAGAAGAAGCGGTAGGCCACATCAATGGTGATGCCTTGCTCGCGCTCCGCCGCCAGGCCATCGACAAGCAGCGCCAGATCGAGCGCGCCGCCGCGCGTTCCGGCGATTTTGGAATCAGCCTCCAGCGCCGCCAGCTGATCTTCGAAGATCATCCTGGAATCGTAAAGCAAGCGGCCAATCAGTGTGGACTTGCCGTCGTCAACGCTTCCGCAGGTGATGAACCGCAGCAGCGACTTGTGCTGATGCTGTTTGAGGTAGGCTTCGATGTCCTCGCCAACGAGATTTGAAACGTGGGCCATCAGAAATAGCCCTCTTGCTTCTTCTTCTCCATCGAGGCGCCCTGATCGTGATCGATGACGCGCCCCTGGCGTTCGCTCGTCGTTGTCAGCAGCATTTCCTGGATGATTGCGGTTAGCGTCTCGGCGTTGCTCTCTACCGCGCCCGTCAAGGGGTAGCAGCCCAGCGTGCGGAAGCGCACTTTCAGCGTCTCCGCCTTTTCCCCGTCGCGGAGCCGCATGCGATCGTCATCGACCATGATGAGCGCGCCATCGCGACGCACGACCGGGCGTTCGGCGGCGAAATACAGCGGCACGACCGGGATGTTCTCAAGCTGGATGTATTGCCACACATCGAGCTCGGTCCAATTCGAGATCGGAAACACGCGGATCGATTCGCCCTTGTGCTTCCTGGCATTGTAGAGCCGCCACAGCTCCGGACGCTGGTTCTTCGGATCCCAGCGGTGATTGGCGGAACGAAAGGAAAAGATGCGCTCCTTGGCGCGGCTCTTTTCCTCATCGCGCCGCGCGCCCCCGAATGCGGCGTCGAAGCCGTAAAGGTCGAGCGCCTGTTTTAGTCCTTCGGTCTTCCAAAGATCGGTGTGGAGCGAACCGTGGTCGAAGGGGTTGATTCCGCGCGCAAGCGCGTCCGGATTTTTGTGCACCAACAGCTCAAAACCCAGCTCCGCCGCCATACGTTCGCGCATTTGGTACATTGCGCGGAATTTCCAGGTCGTATCGACGTGCAGAAGGGGGAACGGCGGGGGCGAGGGGTAAAACGCCTTGGCCGCCAGGTGCAGCATGACGGCGCTGTCTTTGCCGATGGAATACAGCATCACCGGCTTGGCGCATTCGGCGGCCACTTCGCGCATGATGTGGATGCTCTCGGCTTCCAGGCGCTGAAGGTGCGTCAGGCGCGGCGGTGAAAGCGTGTCCGTTTGTGGGGCGCGACGGCTCGACATGGGGCCTGTCTAGAGGTCCGGCCCGCTTGCTGCAAACGCCTCCGCCAGCCGCGGCGCCATGTTCGCCGCGCAGGTGAGTATGGATAGGTCGTATGAGGCGCAGGCGTTGATGGCGTTGGCGGACTGCCGCTAAGACTGCCTGACAATGAGCAAGGTCGATCGCCGTTTCAGTATTGCGCCCATGATGGATTGGAGCGAAAAACCAGTCTTTTCAATGTGAATGCAGGCCGCGTGTGCACATTGTGTGCATGCCTTCGCGGCGGACGCCGTTTGGGTGTGTCAGCGTGTGCAGTTCGCTTTGCGTGATGCAGCGCGGGATGTTGTGGGACGAGAAGGGGGTTCGATCTGACGGCGCGAGCGCCGCTGCACACAATTACGCCAGGCGGCTGCGAAGTACGCGGTTAGACTTGATAGTGCCCGTGTGACGACCGGTGACAAAGGGCAGCGCGATGGCGACGAGCGCGCGAACGAGGTCGAGCCCTACCAGCAAGGTCTTGCGCGGCACGTTGGCGGCGATCGCACTCGCGATCGGCGCCACGCCGACATAACAGACCATTTTGATCGCAAGCGCCGCGCCGAGAATTTCGCCCGCCTGCGCACCAGCCAGATCATACGCCAGCAGCCCCAAGGCGATCGTCGCCAGTCCCGTCCCCCAGAGCGCGGAGACCTGGGCGTTGAAGAGGTGGCGATAGGCGGCGTTGGCGAGCGGGGACAGCATGGAGAACGATAGTCTCACAAGACCACGAGGCGCACGAGCCCGGCCAGAGCGCTCGCCAGTATCACCAGCAGGACATTGGCCTTGAACCGCATGAGCGCGATGGCCGCGCCCAAGGCGATCAGCGCCGCGAGCGGCTCGAAGCTCGCGAATTCAGGCGCTGCGATGGTGCGTCCCCAGGGCGTTGCGAAGGCAAGGTCGCGCGCGAAGATGACGTGCAAGCCAAACCAAAGCGCAAGGTTGGCGATGACGCCCAGAACGGCCGCCGTGATTCCCGCGAGCGCGCCAGCCGCAAAGCGGTTCTGACGCAGGCGCTCTGCGTATGGCGCGCCGGCGAAGATCCAGAGATAGGACGGCGCGAACGTGCACCAGCTCGCCATCGCGGCGCACGCAACCGCTAAACCAAAGCTGCCGCCTTGCGCCTGCCAACCGGCGAGAAAGGCGACAAACTGATTGACCAAAATGAGCGGGCCGGGCGTCGTCTCCGCCAGCCCCAGACCATCGATCATCTGGCCGGCGCTCAGCCAGCCATGCGCATCAACGGCCTGCTGCTGCAAATAGGCGAGAACGGCATAGGCGCCGCCGAAGGTCACAACCGCCAACTCGCTGAACAGGATGCCGACATCGGTCAGCACATGCCCGCGCCCGAGGACGACGAACGCAATGGCCAAAGGAGCGAGCCAGAGAACACCCCATATTGCGGCGGCGCTGAGAGCGCCGCGTGCGGATGCTTTGTCGATGCCGGCCATCGGCGTAAGGATCGGAGCGCTTCGTGCGCGCACCAAGCCGAACACTCCAGCACCAATCACCACAAGCGGAAACGGCACGCCGAAGAGATAGAGGGCGATGAAGGCGAGCCCGGCGATCCAGAGATCGAGGCGCGTCTTCAACGCGCGCTTGCCGACTTTCACGAGCGCCTCAACGACGAACGCCAGAACGGCGGCTTTGACGCCGTAAAGCAGCGCGGCGACCAATGGCGTTTGCGCATGGAGAACGTAGAGCCACGATAATCCAAAGACGACGAGCGCGCCGGGGAGCACGAACAGCGCGCCAGCGACGAGCCCGCCGCGCACGCCATGCAGCAGCCAGCCCACATAGGTGGCGAGCTGTTGCGCCTCCGGGCCGGGCAGAAGCATGCAATAGTTGAGCGCATGCAGATAGCGCGGCTCATCGATCCATTTTTTCTCATCGACAAAGATGCGATGCATGAGCGCGATCTGACCGGCCGGACCGCCGAAGCCCAGGCAACCGATCTTGAAGCTGGCGGCAACGAGTTCCGCGAAACTGGGCCGAGCGGTCGCGATCGCTTCTGCTTGGATAGATGCGTCACTCAATGCCGCGCCTCCATCACGGCATTGGCCGCATAGAAGTCTTCGAGGTCGCGGCCGAATACACGCCAATCCCACGGCACGTCGTGATCGACGGCGGGATAGGCGATGAAGTGGGCATTGCCGCCCGCGAGTTCGGCGAGGCGCCGTCCCTGGCGCACCGGCACGATTTCATCGGCTTCGCCATGGACAAGAAGAATGGGTCCGCCATACGCGACGACGGCGCGCTCGTTGTCGAACCGATCGCGCGCCAATGCGCCGGGCAAATGGTAGCGGCCGAAGAGCGCGGGCAAATTGCGAAACGCGGAAACCATGACCAGCGCCCGCACAGGTCGTCGCGTGGCGAGCCCCGCCGCGATTGCGGCGCCGAGAGAATGTCCGTGTACGACGATCCGCGTTGCATCGATCTCCGGTCGTGCTGCCAGCCAATCGAAGAACGCATCCGCGTCCGTCGCCAGCGTGACCTCGCTTGGATCGCCGGTAGAGCGCCGATAGCCGCGATACTCCACCATCAAGCAGGCGAAGCCGCGACGTGTGTAGAAGTCGGCGTATTCGAGTTTGGTTTCGATATAATCCGAATTGCCATGGAAGAAGATCACGGCAGGAACCGTTGCATCGGCGGACGCGCCGGCTGGTAGAAAGAGCCAGCTCTCGACGCGGGCGCCGTCGGATGTATCAAGCCAATGCTGAACGGCGCCAGTCGGGGGCGGCCGATCCATTGGGCCTTCTGCGGCATTGGGAAAGACGAACTCGTTTTGCAACGAGTAGGCGGCTGCGCATCCCGCCAGCACTGCGCCGACCAGAAGCATCGCCGCCCACGCGCCAAAGCGCCTCCAGCTTTTCATCATCCCCTCGCACGCGCGACCGCTTGAAACGCCGCATCGGCGTTCGACCAGCGTGCGGCCTCCATGAAGGCGTCAACATAGGCGCCAGCGCGCGCGCCATAGTCGATGGCGTAAGCGTGTTCATACATATCCAGCGCAAGCAGCACCGCGCCGTCGGCGGCGGTCATCGTGTGGTCAGCAGCCCAACTATTGATCAACCGTCCGGCGCGCGGCGACCACGTGAGCAACACCCACCCTGAACCGCCCCCTTGCGCTTTGCCCATGCCCGCGAATTCCGCGCGCCAACGATCGAACGAACCGAAATCGCGTTCGATCTGTTGCCCAAGTCTCGAACCTGGCGAGCGCGCATCGCCGACGAAGCCGGCAAAATAGATCTCGTGGAGGATCATTGAATTGAGCGCGATGAGTTCTTCGCGTTTGAGCCCGTTGATCTGGAAGCCTGGCGCGGTGGCGAAATCGAGCCCTGTTAGTTGGGTCTGGATGGCGCCCAAACGGCGCACGGCGCCGGCGTAATTGTTGTCATGGTGGCTCGTCAGCATCGGCGCCGAGAGGCCGGTGATGCGCGCCGCATTGAACGGCAAGGGCCGGATTTCATAGACGGGCGCGGCGGTGGGTGATGCGGGTTGGGCCATGGCGGTCTCCTGGGTCGTGAGCGTCGCGCCAAGCGCGAGAGCGGCGCCCAGTGCGGTGCGACGGTCGATATCTGCGGTCATGAATGGCTCCGTGGGTTAGGCGCCGGGGCGCCAGTCGTGGCGTTCGCCTTTGGCTTTGGTCGCCCATGCGTAGAGCCCGTCATAGATGATGAGACCTTGCGCGAGCAGGGCTTGATCTTCCTAGCGCGGGTTTTGCTCTTCGCCCATTCACGTCCACCGACGCCGAGGTCGAGGAATCGGCGAAACCGAACTGGAGCCGCGTTCGAGTGAGTCGATCCGATCGGCGCTTCTCGCCACGCGTTTCAAGCCCGAAGGCTCGGGGGCTTCTTTTTGACATGGGGTTCGATGCCTCAAGAGACTGGTCGATCATGCTTGTCCCGACTGCGACGTTCTGACTTCCGTCGCCCCGCGTGCAAACGCGTTTGCGAAAGGCGTTGCCGGTTTAGAGGATATCTCATCCAGCGTCCCGTGCTGGGCGACGCGTCCCCCCTCCAAGATGATGACGCGCGCAGCAAGCGTTGCGGCGTCGCGCGGCTCGTGCGTGACGCACAATGTGGGCAGGCGTCGCTCCGCGAGCAGATGCGCCAGCAAGCCGAGGATCTCGTGCTTGAGCAGGATGTCGAGACTGGCGAACGGCTCGTCCAGTAGCAGCGCGCAAGGGTCAAGCACTAGAGCGCGGGCTATGGCGACGCGTTGGCGTTCGCCGCCAGAGAGTTGACCGGGCCGCTTGTCGGCTTTGCCATCGAGTCCAACCCAGGCAAGCGCCGCCGCGATGCGTCGCTCGCGTTCGTCTCTGGCTACTTTGCGCGCGTTGAGCCCGAAGGCGAGGTTGCCGCGCGCGGTTAGGTGCGGCCAGAGCGCAAGATCTTGAAACACCATGGCGATGTTGCGGTGCTCTGGAAGCACAACCAGTCGCCCCGGCGCGCTGACAACTTGCCCATGAATCCGAACTTCACCCTCGGCTGGTGTTTCGAGTCCCAAAAGCACACGCAAGAGCGTGGTCTTGCCGCAGCCCGACGGGCCAGCGAGCGCCACTACCTCATCGCCAATGGAGAGATTGATGCGGTCAAGGATGGTCCGGCCGCCCAGGCGCACCGTCACGTCATGCATCTCAATCATGCCGGCTTCCTTGACCGAGCGTCAGCCATGCGAGCCCGATCGCGCCGAAGGTGATGAGCACATGCAGGACCGCGAGCGCGGAGACGACTCCAGGCGGCCCGTTGGCTTCGAGTGTGAAGATGCGCGCGGTCAGGGGTTCACCGCCCGGCGGATAGAGCAACACCGCAGTCTCAAGATCGCGCAGGCTAAATACGAGCGTTAGCGCGAACGCGCCCAAGAGCGCCTGCGGCGCAATGCCGAATTGCAGCTTGAGCCGCTCCAGATAACCGGCCCCTATGGTTCGTGCCGCGTTGTCCAAGGACCGCGGGGTTTGGACGATCGCCGCAGCCACCGTACGTGTCGCCAGCGCGCTGTAACGCGCGACATACGCGACGACGAGCACCAACACGCTGGCATAAAGCCAATTGGTCGCTGAATGATTCCAGGCAATGGCGACGCCGATGCCCAGGATTGCTGACGGAAGCAAGAAGACAAGCACGGTGAAACGGTCGAACCAGACGCCGGTCACGCCGCGCCATGCGAGCGACACACCGAGAACAGCGCCGGCGGCGGTCATCAACGCAGCAGCGAGCGAGGCGGCGAGCACACTGTTGAAGGGCGCCGCGCCAATCCAGCGCGATGCCTCGACAAAACCACCGTTCTCGGCTCCATGCGCGAGCAGGGCCGCAACCGGGGCCAGCGAAGCGCAGGCCGCGAGCACGCTGAAACCTAGCATCACTGGATGGAAGGCAAAGAGGGGCGCACGTGCGCGTAAGCCTCCGCCCAGGGCGGCGACTGCGCGCCCGCCAGCGAGACGTTGTTCGATCCACATGAGCGCGCCCGCCAGAACAACGAGTGGCAGTGCGAAGGCCGCGGCTTCGCCCGGCGCGAAATCCATGCCCCCCAAACGAGAGAACACAAGCGCCGGATATACATCCGTGCGCAAGAACATCGGCACGCCAAGCTCTGAAAACGCTAACGCGAAGACAACAACGCCTGCGAGCGCGATGGCCGGCGCCGCGTTCGGCGCAACGACGAAGGCGGCCGCACGCCAGGGCCCGCCTGCGATGCGCGCGGCCTCCTCAAGCGAAGCGTCCACCCCGCGCGCGCCGATAGCAGTGAGCGCGGTGACGGCAGGCAGGAGTGTAATGGTCAGCGCAAGCGCGCAGCCGAGGTCACTGAACAGGAGCGCGGCGGACAAAGGCCCGCCGAGATAGCCCTCCCTCCCGAAGAGATGAAACAGGCCTAGCGTCGGCAGGAACGGCGGCAGAAACAGGATGGAGACATGCGCGCCGAACAACAGGCGCTGGAACGGCATCCGCGCGCGCGCGAAGGTAATCCCAAGCGGAACGCCGATGGCGAGGGCAAGCGCAGTCACTGTCGCAGCAAGCAAAAGCGAGCGCACGAGAAGTCGCCACACTTGGACCGTTGCGAAGGGCGCCAGCGCATCACCGACGCCGATGAGTTGGCCGAGCGTCGCGACGAGCGGCGGCCCAATGGCCACGACAATGACCGCAGTGGCGCCTGCAATGATCAGCGGCTGCTGCCACTTGTCGCGCGCTACCATCAAAGGCCGACCCATTGTCGCAGCCAGTCCTGCTGCGCCTCAATTTGCTCGGCGACACGCGCATAGTCGACCTGCATGGCGCGCAGCTGCGATGCGGAAGGCACATGAGACGGCGTCGGCACGCCTTCGCGCAGCGGCATGTGCGCTGCGCTTTCAGCCATTTGGCGCTCGACATCGGCCGACAGGAGATAGTCGATCAGCACGCGCGCTGTCTCTGGGCGTTGCGCGCCGCGCATCAGGACGACAGAGGTGGGGATGACCAGCGTCCCCAGTTCGTCCTGGTCAGGATAGATCACGCTGACATCGGCGCCTTCCCGGCGCGCTTCATTGGCGTCGTCGGAATCCGTAAGGCCGAGAGCGACTTCGCCGCCAGCAACGAGTCGCTTCACCTCCCCATTGCTGGACGCGATGCGAACGCCGTTGCCTCTGAGATCGACGAGGTAGGCGCGCGTGCGCTCTTCCCCCCAGATCGAGAACAGAGCGCCGATATGCATGGTGGTTGTGCCGTAGAGAGGATTGGCGATGGATATCTGGCCGCGCCAGCGCGGGGACACCAGATCGGCTACGCCGCGCGGCGGAGTGGGGGCGTCCTGGCCGATGGCCAACCGGCTCGCCATTAGCACGCGCGCGCGCGCGGCGAAGCCGGTCCAAGTCCCATCGGCGGCCTTGAAGGCGTCGGGCAAGCCAGCGCTTTCTGGTGAGATGTAGGGTTCAACGAGATTGCGCCGGATGAGCTGGAACGGACGCACAGGATCGCCGGACCAGAACACGTCCGCTTGCGGGTTTTGCGCTTCGGCGATCAGGCGATTGAGAACGCCCGTGCTCTTAGTCTCTTCGGTGTCATAGACTACGCGCACGCGAATGCCGGACTGGCGCTCGAACGCTCGGAACACCGGCTCCGAAAACACCTGATCCACGGAGGTGTAGGCCACGACCTGGCGGCTGTTGCCAGAACACGCGGCGATTGGCGCCAGGGCTCCCGCTGCGGTAGCAAGTGCGAGCAAGCGTCGTCGGTTCATGCGGTGTCCTTGGGGCAAACTGAAAAATAATAGGGCGCGTCAGAGCGGCGTTATGCGGAGTTCGTCGAAATACGTCACCGAGTCCGCCTTGGTCCAAAGGCCGACTCGGCCGGTATCGACAAACGTGGCGTCGCGATGATCGATCACGAGCTGGTCGTCCCAGAACACGCGCAGGTGATCGCCCTGCACTTCGAACCGGTAAGCGTGCCAAGTGTTGGCCGTGACAGCGCCGCTCCAGGTGGCGATCTGCTGCCTGCGGCCGTTGCGCACGTAATAAAGACGGATGTTATTCTCGATCGCGTTGGCGCGGGTGACGTAGTAATTGTCCTCGTCGCGATAGCGCGCCACCAAGCCGCACGCTTGGTCCACCTCGCCCGACACCATCCGGCATTGCACGCTGACGCGGACATCGCTCACGCTCGGCGCTTCGAGCACGGCGAGCGGATAACGGTCGTCGGTGCGATCGGCGTCGAGTTGCGCCAACACATTGGCGCCGCTTGGAGCGCCAGCTTCCGCACGGACGTGCCATTGGCCAAGCTGGCCTCCGCCAGTGCGGGCGAACAGGAACCCGGGCGGGGGCGCGTTTGCGGCGTCTTCATCGAACCCTCGTGTTACGCCGGTCTGCGCCGCGCTCGATCCCGCATCGGTTTGGCGAGGCGCCGGGGGATTGTCAGCTTGCGTTGTCCCCGGCGGTGTCGCGGACCCGTTCGGGCTGCAGGCGATGACGAGTACGACGGCGACGGCGAGGGAGACGAATCCTAGGCTTCTCATGACGATCTCCTCTTGAGAGCAAGTGCTCATGGTTGGTGCGCATGCGGCAGACTAACGATCAAGCCGGCGCAAAAGCGACACCCTCGGGCGCCGCGCCGACGCTTATCTCGCCGAGCACTCTGTCGGTTGTCACGTCGATGACGGAGACCGAAGCTCTTCCGGTATTGGTGACGAACATCAGGCCGCTTGCCGGGGCATATGCAATCCCGTGCGACCCAGCGCTTGCGCCGATCAGGATTCGCGCGACAACCGCGCGGGCGCTAAGATCGATCTTTTGCACCGTGCCGGCGCCGTCATTGGCGACATAGGCAAAACGCTGATCGGGCGTCACCGTCACCTGCACCGGTCCAGCGTCCGTTTGAATGAGGGCCTCGACGGCAAGCCGCTCGACATCAATCACGGCGATACAATTTGCGTTATGGCAAGCCACCAAGACGCGTGCGCCGTCACGGGTGGCGCTTGCTCCCAGCGGGCCTGTGCCGACTGCGATGTGCGCCAGCAGATCGCCGGACGCGCGATCAAGGGCGGAGACGGATGCGCCGCCGAAGTTCGTTACGAACAACTTGTCTCCGACGACAATCGGGAAATGGGGCATGTGGCCAACTGCCAGCCGCCGCCGCACTTCGCGCCCAATGGGGTCGACCTCGGCGACGGCGTCATCGAACTCCAATGTGACGTAGGCGCTTGACCCATCTGGGCTGAAAAAGGTGTGGCGCGGGCCTCCGCCGAGCATCAGCGTTGCGCTGACTTCATCGGATGCGGCGTTGATGATCGAAACGCTTCCGCTGTTGTTGTTTGCAACCCAGGCCGCGCTACGATCGGGGCTCAGAAAGACATTGTGATCATGGACGCCGACGCCAATGGTCTTTGTGACGGCGCCGCGGCCAAGGTCGACGACCGAAATCTCACCCCCGAACCAGGAGGTGACATAAAGCTTTCCTGCACCGAACCTTGGAGGGGCCAGCGCTGGCGTTGCGCAGGCTGAAAGCGGCAGCGCTGCGCCGGATGCGAGCATCATCGCGAGAGCTGCACGCCGGTCGAAGTCAAAGCCCACCATTACGAACTCCCTGTGAGAGTGGCGAAGGTCAGCCGCGCTCGGCGGCTGCGCGAGCGTACAATCGGTCGGCGTTGCTCCAATCGAGCGCGACCATGTAAGCATCGACATAAGCTGCGGCGCGGGCGCCGAAATCGATGTGATAGGCGTGCTCGTACATGTCGAGCGCGATGAGCGCGCGTCCGTCGGCCAAGACCATGGTGTGATCGAACGCCCATTGGTTGACGAGCCGGCCGACGCGCGGCGACCATGTGAGCAGCACCCAGCCTGAACCGCCGCCCAACGCCTTGCCCATGGCGACAAATTCTGCGCGCCAGCGATCATGGCTGCCGAAATCGGATTCGATGCGACGCGCCAGCGCCGCGCTGGGGCGGCCGCCGCCGCGCCCGAGCGAGGCGAAGTAGAGTTCGTGTAGGATCATCGAATTCGTCGCTAGCAATTCCTCGCGCTTCAATCCATTGAGGAGAAAGCCGGGCGCGGTTGCGAAATCGGTTCCTGCTAACTGGGCCTGGATGGCGCCGAGACGGGCAACGGCGCCGGCATAGTTGTTGTCGTGATGGCTGGTTAGCAGCCGCTCCGAAAAGGCGGGAACGGCGCGAGGGTCGAACGGAAGCGGCTGCGGCGTGTACCTGGGCGGGGCTGGCGGCGGCGCTTGTGCGGCGGCGTCTGTTGCGGCGAGGGTTGCGCCTGCAGCGATGAGTGCCGCGCCGGTCATCAAGTCGCGCCGATCAAGTTCGCACATGGGGACCTCATAGCGGCTGGGCGCTGACGTTTGCGCCGGCAGGTTTAGGGCAGTCTTGCGGGACGATCCCGACGTCCGAAGCCTCCGCAGCTGGCGCCGGCGCCAGCTTCAATCTTCCGTCACTTCGCCGCTGACCGGGTCAACGCGGAGTCCGACCTCTTCGCCTCCAGCACGACGCGCTTCGATTTCCCATTCGCCGTCCTCAAACTCGACTTCTGTGATTTGCCGATACCCGCTCTCTTCGAGCGCGCGAATGATCTCGGACAAAGGCTTGGCGTTGGCCGGCGGGAGTGCATCCTGGAACCAGTTTCCGAACCAAGCGGTCTGCGCTGCAGCGGGACCAGAGAGCGCCAAGGCAACCAGTACACCGAGCGTGGCCACGAGGCGGAGGGTGGTGCGTGACATGCGTGTGAGCCTTCATTCATCAGCCGACGCCCGAGAGGCCGCTCGGCCAAGCGCCGGCGGAGATATTCACCTCCAAGTTTAACGCAGAATGACGGGCTCGGAGCGCTTGGATGCGCGCGGCCTTTCGTCATGCCGCGGTAAGGTGCACGGTGTTTTCTTCCCGCTTGGATGGCGGTCATGACGCTTAGGTGACGGATGCGATTGCTTATCGTGGAAGACGAGCCAAGACTGGGCCAAGTCTTGCGGAAAACCCTGAGCAACGCCGGATTCTCAGTCGATCTCTGTTGCACGCTTCGGGACGCCGCTGAGGCAATCGCCAATTTCCCTTATGATACAGTCATCCTTGATTTGCGGCTGCCGGATGGCGACGGCGCTACGCTGCTTGAAGCAGCTCGTAGCCGGGGCATTTCTGCGCCCGTCCTGATTCTCACAGCGAAGGATGCCATCGAGGATCGGGTAGCCGGGTTGAACGCGGGCGCGGACGACTACCTCACGAAACCCTTTGCGGTCGCTGAGTTGGTGGCCCGGATCAGGGCGCTGTTGCGGCGGCCAGGCGGCGCGCTGGGGGTGGTTCTCTCCGCGGGGAATGTCGAGCTGGACACGATTGGTCGGGACGTGCGCGTGCAGGGCCAAGCCGTCGCCGTGCCGCGCCAGGAGATCGCAATCCTTGAACAACTTTTGCGCCGGCAAGGGCGTGTCGTTCCCCGCGCCGTATTGGAGGAGAAGCTCTACGGAATGGAGGAAGAGCCAGAATCGAACGCGATCCCGGTTCACATTCACCGTATCCGAAAGAGACTGAGCGACGCCGGCGCCAGCGCCGAAATCCACACGGTGCGCGGCGTGGGCTACGTGCTCACGGACGCTAAGCCATGACGCAGGGGCCGGCGCATTCGCTCCAGTTCCGTCTCGCCATACGCTTGGCGCTCGTTTACGCGCTTGCAGCGATCATTGGCATCGTCGCCATCGCAGTGCGGGCGTACGATGTAGAGGAGACACTTAGAGATCGCGAATTGCGCTTGCGTGCAATGGACATTTCTCGCTCGGTCGTCATCGACGCCGCTGGCGTCGTCCGCCTCGAATTGCCACCCAGCCTGGCGGGCGCCTACGCATCGACGGGAGAGGAAGTTTTTGCCATACGGACTGCCGATGGTCGCGTCCTTGCGGCGCAGCCGCGCGCATTCGGCGACCAAGTCGCCCGCTGGCCATTGGCGACGGATGAGCCAAGCTGGTTCCAAGTGAAAAATGGAGACGATCCTTCCATCGATCTTTCGGGCCTCAGTGTTGCGATCGACAGTCCAGCCGGTGCGCTCTCCATCACGGTCGCTCAAGCTAGCGGGGCGCACGCGCTGGTCGAATCGGTCGTGAACGACTTCATTTTCGACGCAGTTCGTTGGATTCCTTTGCTGCTCGTCGCCACACTGGGCGCCGGCGTTTGGGCAATCCGCAGCGGTTTGGCGCCGATAAGCCAAGTGTCGCATATCGCGGCCAAAATCGGGCCAGACGATACGAATGTGCGACTGCCTGAACACAATGTTCCTGTGGAGATCGCCCCCCTTGTAGCGTCTATGAATCGCGCGCTTGATCGGCTTGATCGTGGCTTTGCCGTGCAACGAGAATTCACGGCCAACGCTGCTCACGAATTGCGCACGCCGCTGGCGATTCTGACGGCGGCGCTTGACGGTTTGCCTTCGAGCGGGGAGGTGGACAAGCTCAAAGCGGATGTCGCACGCATGAACCGACTAGTGGAGCAATTGATGCGCGTGGCGCGCCTCGATGCGCTCCCGCTCGACATAACGAGCGACGTTGATCTCCACGAAATAGCCGCTTCAGTTGTCGCTGCTGTAGCGCCGTTGGCGATCATGAACCGCCAGACCTTGGAACTGATCGCCGACGAAGGCCCAACTTTCGTGAAAGGCAATGTACATGCCATCGAGGATGCGATCCGCAACTTGATTGAGAACGCAATGGCGCACTCTCCCGAAGGAGCGCCGATAACGGTGAAGGTCGGTCCGCCAGACAGCGTCAGCGTCAGCGATAGAGGGCCGGGCATTTCTGCCGAAGACCGCGCGCGAATATTTGAAAGATTTTGGCGCGGCTCCGACGCGCGCGCTGGCGGCGCAGGATTGGGGCTCTCCATCGTCGGGGAGATCATGAAGGCGCATCAAGGAACGGTCAGCATCGAGGACAATCCTGATGGGGGCGCCGTCTTGAAGCTTAGCTTCAGGCGTGCATCGGGGCCGAGCTAGTCTTTGTACATTTGACGCGACAAACTCAGGCGCCGGGGCGCCAATCGTGGCGTTCGCCTTTGGCTTTGGTCGCCCATGCGTAGAGCGCGTCATAGACGATGAGGCCCTGCGCAAGCAGGGCTTGGTCGTCGGAGAATGTCGCGCTCAAACCGAGAGAGAGGGCGTGCAATCCAGCGGCTTCCGGGGCGAAGTCGTGGCGATCGGTGTCAGCGCCGCGCACGATCGGCGCGAGCGCCGCCAGTCCCGGAGCGTCGAGCGCAAAGCGGTCGATGAAGGCGTCGAAGCTACACTGGTCGCCGACATGGCTGAACGGCGCGCCCGGAATGTCGAACGCGACCGCGCCATCGCGTTTGACGACATCGAAAACCGCCTCGGTCGGGACGTAGAGAATGACGGCATCCGGATCGACAAATCGCCGTATCAGCCAGGGGCAGGCGATACGATCGATCTTCGGACGCTCGCGCGTCACCCATTTCGTCGAGCGCTGTTCGCCAAAGAGCGAATTGCGAACGGCTGCAATATGGTTCTGGTCCATGATACGCGCGCTCCTTCCCCGTTACGGGGGCCGAGCGGGTCTTGGACGATGGTTGTCTAACCGGGCGCCCACGTGCCCGATGCAGCGCTTATCTCATCCCACCTCCTCGTAGGCAAGCGGATCGCGTTGCGGCGCTAGCGCTGCAGCAGCGAGCGCAGTCCCGTTTGCCGTGTTTGTGCCTCCGCACCGCGTTGCACGGTGCGTTCGTTGACCAGGCGTTTGCGGATATCGAGGTGCATCTCCATCGCGCCCAGCCGCTCTCGCCAGTCTGATTGGAAGCTCAGCACATTGCGCTTCACCTCGCTTGCAAGACCGAGCCGTTGCAGTTCGCGCGCCCGCGCCTTGAGTGCATTGGTCACGTTCGGGTCGCCGTTGGCCGCCGCCAAATCGGCGACGCGCACGCGACCATCGGGTCCGATCTGGCCAGCGATCATGCCGTCCAACCGGGTAGGGCGATGCGCGCGCGTCTCGCGATCGAGCGCCTGACGCTCATCGTCCCGCGTGCGGTTTCCGAGCCGGTCCGTGGCGACATCGCGCGCCGCTTCGCGAAAGCCGTGCTTCACGAACTCACGCGGAATGACCAGATCGCGACCATCCCGCGTCTTCCCGCGAAGGATGATGTGGGTGTGGGGATTGTCGGTGTCCCAATGGTTCACCGCGACCCATTCAAGGCGCGTCCCGAGCGCCGCCTCAGCCCGCTGCATGACCTCTCGTGTGTAGGCATTGAGGTCGCCGATCGCCGCGCCATTTTCGGGCGCGAGGATGATGCGGAAATGCCGGCGGTCGGTCTTGGCCCATGCCGCCGCCTTGCTGGCGCCATCCACGCCTTCGCCGCCGGCGTCATAGAAGACGCTTCGGTCGGCGTCATCGCCGCGCGCCAGATAGGCGGCGTTGGCGCGCGCCTGCGCCTCTTTCGCGTCGGCGCCTGGTTCAGCGTCGAGCGGCGGCTCCTGGGCTGGCCCGTCTCCGCGGGCTGCGGCCTCGCGCACCACGTAGCGCGCGTGCGCTTGAAGCGCGCCGCCACCGCCGCCGCCATGGCCGAAATAGTGGAGCTTCACGATCGCCCGCTGGCGCGGATCGAAGGCGTAAGCGCCGGCGCCGCCGTCGCTGAACCCGAAGCGGCGCGGCCCTCCAAGTCGCTCGGCGAGCTTGTGCGAGAGCGTTCCGCGCCCGCCGCCACCGCCCTGCGTTCTGCCGCTCTTCGCCTTGCCGACAAGCTCGTCGCGTTCAATCGCGCGATGAAAACGCATGGAGCCGAGCGACGCGATCGCGACCGCGTCGCGGTGCAGACGCTGAGCCCGGAATATTTGATTGAAGCTCGTTGCGCTCATGGAAGCGGGCCCTTGATGCGGATTTGAACAGCACCGTGTCCGCACCGTTCGAGTCCACACCGCACCGTGCGAAAAAGCAAAGGCGCACAGGCAATTGGTGTGCGAAAACGGTGCGCTTTATCTTGCCCTAAAAATTCTCTCTTCCCGCATCATCCCGCTTCTTCACTTCACCAATTTCTCTCACGATTCCGTTGCAGAAATCACGCGACGAAAACTGATCTCGCCTTCGCCCCTGCACGCGGCCCAACTTCCTCAGCGCGTGTTCCGCTCTAATCTCTTCACGAACCGCGATCGACTACGTGTTCGCTCGAAATCGCAAAGTCACAGTGGTCGCGATTAGGGCGAAGGCGATCATCGAGAGCAGCAACGGCGTTCCTGACACACCGCTTGATCCGACAATCGCAAACCCGCTCAGCAAGCCGAACGCACATGCGCCCGCGGCCTCCAGGGCGATCAAAGTCGAGCGCCAACGCGTCGCAACAATGAGCCGGTCGAAGAGCAGTGCGACAGTGGCTAGCGCTGCGAGCCCGACCAGGATCGTTATCGTCACATCGCCTTCCAAGCGCCATGCAAGCCAGGCCGCGCCCACACTCAAGGCCAGCGGCAACGCGCGCCGCGCACCTGTGGCGAGCAGCGACCAGACCACCAAAACGAAGATGAAGGAGAGCACGATCATGACGATTATCCGCGCCCATCCCGGCACGCGGAAAAGAACAAGTCAAGAACCAGAGTGCCTAGAAAAGGGGCCGCCAAACGCCATCGATCGCGGTCAGGCGCACAGGCCCCCAATAGCGGCTGTCGAAAGAATCCGCCGTATCGCCGAGCAGGAAAACCTCGTCGGTGGCCAAGGTCCGGCATCCGTCCCAAGACGGCAGAACCCGACCGGCCGTGTCCCGCGCCAGCCGCGCCACGACACCCCGGCCGGGCACTGTCACAAGGTCGCCCTCGGCGCAAATTCTCGTCCTGCCAACCGCCGCCACGCGCTTGATGAAGCGATCGTTGCGATCCGTGAAGTCCCGCGCCCGCGCGTAAGCCGGGGAGGCGTCCGCCGCTCGCAATGTCACAAAGGCGCCGACCCCCACTGGCCGGTGATCTCGGACATAGAAGCCGCGCGGCACGCTCGGCGATGGATTGTAGATCATCGCCGGCGCCGGATGTGCGAACACAGCCGCGCCGCCAATGGCGCCGACCACAGCCAGCGCTGCCGCCAGCCGCCACCGCGTCCTTGCCTTGGTCGTCCTCGCACCCATTAACCCGGCCATGCATCGCCCGCGCCAGTGCAGGCGAAGACGCACGGTGGCGCACGGCGTTAACCCAACAGCGCGGACTTTCCCGTCGCCTAATCCTCCCTGTCCAAATCGGGGCGGCAGCCCATGAGACCGAGCAGGTAATCGGCGGCGGCCTGCGCCTTGCCGGCGGCGCTCAGGAAGGCGGAAGGGGATTGATCCAGCACCGTGAGCCAGGAGGCGATATAGGCGGCATGGTCTTCGACATGCTCGCCGGGAAAGCCGAGCACGGCGCCCAGGATCGCGGCGGAGAGTTCAGCTACCAATTCCTCCAAGGCGTAGCCGGCGTCGCCAAACCGCTTCTGACCGAAATCACGGTCGAGCCGTGATGGCGCACGGGTCCAATGCCCCAGTTCGTGGCCACGCGTGGCAAGATACGTCCCGAGGTCGCGAAACGCGCCGCGTTCGGGTAGACAGACCAGATCCGCACGCGGGTCATAGAAGGCCCGTGCTCCACCGTGCCGAACGAGCGCGGGCACGCGCTCTAGCAGACCTACAAGCTCAGCCTCGCGCCCATCGAGCGGCGCCGCCGGCAAAGGCGCCGCATAGAAGTTCTCGGGAAGCCCCTCGATCTGATCGGCTGAGAACACAGTGTAGCCGCGCAGGATGCGCCGCACGCCAACCTCGGATTCATCCTCGGTCGAGGCGTCGGCAGCGGATTTCTTCTCCGCGTAGAACACCACGAACGACCCGCGTTCGTCCTTGCGCACGCAGGCGTCCAAGGCGAGCGCCTGCTTGAACGTGAACCAGAACGGCGAGCGATAGCCACGTTCCACCGATGCCGCCCACAACGCGACGACGTTGACACCCCGATAGGCAAGACCGTTCGCACGGCGCGGCAAGACAAAGCCAACGCCGCCATCGTCCCATGGCTTGATCCAGGGACGCACGCCGCGTTCGAGCGCGGCCTTGATCTGCGCGGTGACGCGCTGTGCCGGCGAAAGTCGAGCTTCGGCAGCAGGAGGCGAGACAGCGAGCGAAGGTGAGGAGGCGGCAAGCGACATGATCAGAACTCCGGCGCGTGCGGAGTTCGATCCCGATGATCGAGCCCCGACGGCGGAGCCCCTCAAGCGAGGCGCGGGCGCGGCATGCACCGAAGGCCGTAACGAAGTGGAGGACGGCGCTCGCCGTTGCGGGCCGCGTTCGCGCCTCGCGGGCTCCGATCGGCGGCGGGGCTCGATCATTGGGATCGCTGGCAAGCGGTCGGCGACCAAGGCGCAGGTGCAAGACGACGATTGCTCGACAGACTGGCTAACGAATGAAGCAGAAGCGTCGGTCGTCTTTGAGTGCGTCTTTGGTGCAGCCTCATACGGGCTTGAAGACGCGTCGATCGCGCTCCAACGCATCGTTCATGCGGTTCAAACTAACAGGGCGACAAAGATTCGAGGCGCTCTGTGAGATAGTCGGCCAAATCGCTCAACAACGCGTGCTCGTCGCCTGTGGCCGACTGCAATAGGTCATTGGTTTGCAGCAGCGCTTCCGGAAGTGTGAGCCATGGCTCGCCGCCTTCCGCCGTGCCACGCAGCCGAATGGCGAACTCTGCCTCCAACTCAGCGCGCATCTCGGGAAGCAAGGCGTCAGGTCGCTCTGCGTAAATCAAGCGCCGTCCGAGCATTTTGTACCGTTCATCGCTTAGGCGTCCGAGGACTGCGTCGCGATCTTCCCATGGTGCTTTGTGAAATTCTTCCAATAGTGCGGTGTCGCCAGATTCCAGAAATCCATCGTAGATCATTTTCTCAACATGAATCGCGGGCTCGTACTCCTTTTGAACCGAGCGATAGACGGTTAATGCGTGCGCCACAAAATGCTTGTTGTTGTTTAGCCACGCCAATTGCGCCTCCACCATCTGTTGCGAAGGCAGGCGGCCATGCAAATGTTCTGGAATATCGTCAAGGTGCATCAGTTGCGGAGCGCTATTTATCTTCAAGCGACGAATGGGCTTCGGCGACCCCTTCAGCTTCGCGGCCAGCTTTTTGTCATCGAGCGCGGATAGGGCTTGGAGATCAGTGCCCAAGTCCCAGACGTATGCGAGGGAGGACTGTTCCTCGTCAAACTCGATGAGCGAGACAACGTAGGGGCACGGCTTGTTGAAGAAGTGTTCAGTGAGCAAAAATGCAGACTCTTCGGTGACAAAGTCAGCGACGGCGGCCTTTTGCGCAAACCGCGTGAAATTCGACCAGGCGTCGGGCGCGCCATCACGAATGAGTCGGCACAGATGGATGGTCGCCTCAACGTCGGCGAGTGCGTCGTGGGCGTTCTCGTGATTGAAGCCATTTGTCGGGGCGACACGGTCCAACTTGAATATTGGCTTGCCTTTGTCGCCGGTGGGGATTGTCAGCACACCGGGCGAAAACAGTGCGGTGCATTGCGCGAGTTCCAGCACATCAGCGCGACAATTGCCTTTTGATTGGGTCAGGTAGGGCGGATGAAGGGTTTGATAGAGCGCTTGTCGCAAAAGCGCTTCATCGAAATCCATGCTGTTGTAGCCGGCAAAAATAGCCGGCGACCATGACAGCAGTTTGTCCCGAATGGCGCGCACCATCTGATAGTGAGACGGCAGGGCTGGATCAGTAAGCTGCGCCACGGTTACGCCCGTTACGCGCATCGCGCCTGGCGACGGCGCCATGTGGCCGTGCAAGCGGCAGCGAATATCAAACCGGTCCAGCTCGTTCAGGTCAGCGTCGGTTCGAATCGCCGCGAACTGAAGAACTTGGTCGAAGCTGGTATCAATTCCCGTGGTTTCTGTGTCGTAGAAGACAAAACTCATGTGTCGCTCAGGATTTTTCCAGCCACCGCTGAAGGCGGAATTGCATCGTCACGGTGCTAACCTTGAAGCGTTTTGCGAGGGCTTCAATCTGCTCGTCGTCGAGGTGCCGGCTACTGGGCACTGTTTGCTCCAGCAATACGTCGGGCACTAACAAGAGTGCGGCGAACTGATTGGCCTCCATTTCAATTGGATCGATTCCCTTGCCCGCCAATGCGTCGCGGCGAAGGACGGCCAGTTCCTTGTCCACATGCACGCCTGTCTCGATCTTCGTGCGATGGAGCATGAGGTGTCCCAACTCGTGCGCAATCGTGAATCGTTGCCGGTTTGGGTGATGGAGGGAGTTCACGCCGATGATCGGCACACTATCCTTGAAAAACACCATGCCGGACAATTCGTTGTCCAACGGTCCGAATTGGATGCGTGCGCCTTCTTGCTTTGCAATGCGCTCTACGGGAACGGCCGGCGCGATAACCTTGTGCTTTTCGAGAAGCCCGTAAGCCATTTGCTCTTGTTTTGTAGGCGCGCGCGTTGGTGTGCTTTGCGGGGGCATGTTAGCTGCCGCGCCGTTGACGGCGTTTGGGCGATGAGTTGGCAACGAATGCCATGACTTCTTCCTGTTGCTTGTTGTTCAATGGGTCGCCGCTCAGCAGAGGGCGAACAGCTGTTACAGCCGTCGCTGGCGCAGCGCGGGCGGGAAGCAGGGCTTCAACGCCCGGCAGCTCCAGGACAGATGCCAGCCGATAGAGGTAATGCAGCAAAATTTTCTGCCGGCCGGTTTCGATATTGGCGAGCGAAGCGCGCGACAGGCCAACTTTGTTCGCGATCTCATCTTGCGTGCATTTGAGTTCGCGTCGGCGAAGGGCAATCGCCTCGCCGACTCCCTTGTAGAGCGCTTCTTCGTTCATCATTTGTTTATGACTTGATATGGGCAATGTGTCAACTACATAAACAAACGTGTATAAAGCAAACATTACAAAAGTAAAAACCGTGTGTATGATTGACATTACGGTGTTGGAGGGCCTATAGGAGCTGCGCGGTCGCGAATTTCGCCGCGGCCTTCGAGCAAATGCCTCTGAAAGATTGGAGTTTTCCATGACTGGAACGGAGATCGCCGACGACCAGGGCCAGCGCGCCCGCGGTGACCGGCACACGGTTGAAATTGCGGGCGCGGATTTGATCTTCCGCCCCGTGGAGCTGCGCGATCCGGTGCCGACCGGGCGTCAAATCGCGGCGGCGTTCGGATTTGAAGACGCCGACGCGGTGATTGTGTTGCAGCAGTTGCCGAACCGAGAACTAGAAGAATTGCGCCCGTCGGAAACGACGGACATTCGCGCGCGCGGCATCGAACGCTTCATAGTGATCGTTAGCGATCGCAGTTTCCGGTTCGTGGTGGACGGTCTCAAGCTCGAATGGCCGCTGGCCAATCCCACGGCGATGCTGGTGAAAACGCTCATCGGCAAGGGCGACGACTACGAGCTGGTTCAGGAACGCGAAGATTGCCCGGATAACGTCATCGAGGATGATGAAGTGATCCACCTGCAAGGGCGGGGTACGGAGCGTTTCAAGACGCGCCATAAAACGTCGCGCCACGTTACGGTTACCTACAACCACGAGCGCCGCGTGTTGGAGGCGCGCATTTATACGACCGAGGAATTGCTTGCCGTCTTCGGGGTGGAGCATGGATACGTGCTCGATCGCATCGCCCACGACGGCGAATTTATCGAACTCCAGCCGGGCGCACATATCCGCATCAAGGAAGGCATGGCGTTTGTTTCACACGCCCCGTGCGGTGGTTCTTCGTGAGCCGCGCCGCTGAATTTGCGCCAGTTGAGGCAGCGTGGCCGGACGCGGAGTATTTCGAGGAAAGCGGCGTGCCGTACGTGTTCTTCCCGGTACTCAAGTTTGATTCCGGAAACACACCGCACGCTATGCCCGCATTGCTCTGCCCAGCGAATCGCGACGGTTACCCGACGCGACTTTTTCTGGAAAAGAAAATCCCTAGTCGGGGCGACAATTGGAATGTGTTCCAGATACGAAGCCGCTCATGGTGGGCGTGCTCGTGGAGGGACGTGCCGGCGTCGTTGCCCTGGCTTGCTATCCTTGCCAACCATTTGAGGCCGCTGCGATGAAGGCTTGCCTGAAAATCGACGGCGCGCTGCTGGACACTATTCGCGACGACTTGCGACGGCCCCATGCGTTCGCGCATGAACGGGTTGGATTTGTCACGGCCGGCATCATCGCGCTCGCTACGGGCGACCTCACGCTGTTGGCGCGGGACTATCGCCCGGTTGCCGATAACGACTATCTCCGTGACATGAATGTTGGCGCCATGATCGGTCCGGATGCCATGCGCAAGGGCTTGCAGTTGGCTTACGGCGCGCGTTCGGCGTTGCTGCACGTCCACACCCACGGCGGGCGTGGCGCGCCGGATTTCAGTGGTGTTGACCTTAGCGAAAGTCAGAAATTTGTGCCGAGCTTCTTCAACGTCGTGCCGTATATGCCGCACGGTATTGTGGTGCTGAGCGATACATCAGCGCGCGGTCTCTTGTGGCTCGGTCCGAAGATGGCGGCAGTTCCGGTCTTGGAGTTTGTTCGGGTCGGCGCGCCCTATGCTAGATTTGGAGCCGCCCGATGAGTTGGTTGAAACGGCAGAGCTTCCTTGGGCCGAATAGCGAAGATCTACTGCGAAATGCGACAGTGGGAATCGTCGGGCTTGGCGGCGGCGGATCGCACATCGGTCAGCAGCTCGCCCATGCCGGAATCGGCAATTTTGTTGTCGTCGATCCCGACACGATTGAGGATCATAACCTCAACCGTCTCATCGGCGGTAAATTCAAGTTTTTGAAGCGTGGCAAAGCCAAGGTCGTCATCGCGCGCGATCTGATCCTAGGGATTCAACCGACGGCGCGTGTTCAAATGGAACGCTCATTGTGGCAGGTCGCCGCCGAGAGCTTGCGCAGATGCGATGTCATCGTGGGTGGCCTCGATAGTTTCCGCGCCCGCGATGAACTGGAGCGCTTCTGCCGCCAGAACTTAATTCCGTACATCGACATGGGCATGGACGTAACCAAAGTCGGCGACGGATTCCTTGTTGCCGGTCAGGTACTTTTGTCATCGCCTGGCGGGCCATGCCTTCGGTGCGTGGGCGTTGTCACCGATGAGCGCTTATCTGAGGAAGCCGCCAAATACGGCGCGGCCGGTGGCAAGCCACAGGTCGTGTGGCCTAACGGTGTTCTGGCCTCTATCGCGGTCGGATTGCTCATGCAGCTGATTGCGCCGTGGCATCGCAAAGCTGTCGCGTCAGTCTATCGCGAGTTCGACGGAAACACGCACATTGTGCGCGAAAGCCCGAAATGGAAGTCGCTGGAAGGGCGGTCGTGCCCGCATCATCCCGCCAATGAGCGAGGCGATCCGACATTTGATATTCGGCGATGGCTCGAAATGCCCGTGATATCGCCCAAGAAGCCACCATTCTGGCGCGCCATGCTTGAACATTTTAGCGCGTGGTGGGCGCAGCGATGAGCGTGATGGATATCAAGTGGGGAATATTCACGTGCTAGGCCTTGCTCTGCAAATAGCAACCATCGTCATCCTGTTGGTGGTGGCATTTCTGGTCTGGCGCTCGCGCGCACCAGCCGCGGGTAGTGATGCGGGTCTTCGCCAGGTTGAAGCGGCGATGCGAGGCGAGTTTGGATCAAGCCGGACGGAGGCGGCGGTATCTGCGCAATCGCTGCGAACCGAAGTAGGTACGCAGTTTCGCGAGTTCGCCGATGATATGCGGAAATTGCTCGGCGACGCAGGCGCGGCACAAGCGCTCCAGCTGACAACCTTCAGCACGGGTCTTGCCGATGGACGAAAAGAATCACAGGCCGCAGCCCAGTCCCTCCGCGAGGAGGTGCTTAAGGCGTTCCAAGCCCTTTCCGACACGGTGCGCGCCAACCTCGGCCAGATGGCCCAAGGGCAGCAAAACCAATTTGAAGCCTTCGCTGCGACCCTCAATACAAATGGTGTTGCCGCCACCGCTTCGGCGAAAGAGTTCCGCGAGCAAATGACCGCGACGTTGACGCGGCTTGGTGAAGCGCAGGCCGCGCAGTTCACGCTCCTGGCCAACCAGCAAGGCGAGCGCCTCGATGAGATTGGCAAAAAATTGGCCGAACTTACTGCCAAAAATGAACAACGCTCAGAGGAATTGCGGAAAAGCGTCGAGGAGCGTCTTGAAAAACTGCGGGTCGATAATGAGGCAAAGCTCGAACAAATGCGCCTGACCGTCGATGAAAAACTGCAAAGCACTCTGGAAACCCGTCTCGGCGAGTCCTTCAAACAGGTCAGCGAACGTCTTGAGCAGGTTCACAAAGGCCTTGGTGAAATGCAAACGCTTGCCACCGGCGTTGGCGATCTCAAGCGCGTCCTGAGCAATGTGAAATCCAGGGGCGGCTGGGGCGAGGTGCAGCTGGGTATGCTGCTCGACGACATGCTGACCCGCGACCAATTCGAGGCGAATGTTCGGGTGCGCCCCGATTCAAACGAGATTGTTGAATTCGCCGTTCGCTTCCCCGGCAAGGAAGATGGGACGCCGCTCTACCTGCCCATAGACGCCAAATTCCCGCAGGAAGACTACGATCGTCTTCTGACTGCGCAGGAAGCCGGCGTCACTGAAGACATTGATAAGGCTGGCGCGGCATTGGAGCGGGCTATCCGTGGCCAGGCAAAAACGATTTGCGAGAAATATGTGCATCCGCCCCACACCACAGACTTCGCTATTATGTACCTGCCCACCGAAGGTCTATTCGCAGAAGTGATCCGCCGGCCAGGTTTGGCCACTGATCTGCAATCGAAGCACCGCATAATGGTGACCGGACCAACGACGTTGGCCGCGCTGCTCAGCAGCTTGCAGATGGGTTTCCGTACGCTTGCAATTGAAAAGCGCTCAAGTGAGGTGTGGCAGGTCTTGGGCGCTGCGAAAGCAGAATTCAAGAAATACGGTGATGTCTGGGACAAGCTTGGCAAGCAACTGGATACGGCTAGGAAGACGGTTGAAGACGCGGGCAAGCGAACTCGCGCGGTCGAGCGCAAGTTGCGCGATGTTGAAACGCTTGAGCCAATTCAGGGCGCAGCCGACATTTTGGCCCTCGCGGCGCCGGATGATGATGATGACGAGCCCCATGAGGAGGGCTAGGTCGCGTCTTGCGCCCGTCCAAGCGGAACTCGATGGCGCGGGCGTCGATCGCAGACCTAGTGCTCTGCGCCGCGTTGGGGTGTTTGGGTTCGCCCGGATCGCGTTCGCTAGAGAGCTAACTGCGCATGAAACCCGAGACGTAGGGACCGGCGCCCCGAAGGAGACGCCGGCCCAAGTGAAGGACTAGGCGGCGGCTGTTACAGCTTTACCGCGCTTGGCGCGAGGGCCTGGTTCGTCGCTCTCAGCTTGTTCGCGCGGTTTCCCGCGCGCGAGAACCTCAAAGTCGCCGAACGGTCCGACCACAAACTCGACGGTGTATTTCGTGCGACCGGTGTTGTCCTCGTAGGAGCCAGGCCGGATTTGGCCAACGAGCCTGACGCGCGTGCCTTTCTGCACGAGGGTTTCGATGCGGGCGACTTTGGCGGCGGGAAAAACCGCGACGCGATGCCAATAGGTCTTCTCGGTCCATTCGCCGTCTTCGCGCTTCCAGCGTTCCGAGGTGGCGACTGAAAGGAGGGCGAGCTTGCCGTTCTTGATTTCCTTGATCTCGACCTTGCCGACATTGCCGACGATTTCAAATTGCGCACGATCCATGATCTTTACTCCGTTCCCGGAGGACCAGTTCCGCCGGGGTCGCGCTCGCGACGCCCTCGAACAGCGGACGGAGAGCAAGCGCAGGCGGCGCCGACGCAAGAGGTTGGTGCGGCGCGCAGGCGTAGCCGAGCACTCGGCCTCTTGCGTCGGCGTGCGACGGCCGCAGGGCATGGGCGGCGAAACGAGAGCGCGTCCCCGAGTGGATTGGTTGCAGGGACGGAAGATCATGCCGCGGCAAATGAAAGTGGCGGTTGTCGGTCGAGTTGGAAGCGAAGGGCGAGGCAAAACAATTTGTCGCTCGGCGACGTCAGACAAGCAGCGGCGGCGGCCAATCCTCTACGCCTCGTCGTCCGGCGCGTCGTCCAATGGGAGGTCTTCCGCGTCGTTCAATCCAGCGGGGGTAAAGGGCATGCGAGGTGGTGCAGTACGCCACATCAGCGCGACTTCTTCCGGGGTCAGGCTGTAGGCGGCATTCACGAGGTCAGAAAGCTGCTTCTCCAACGAGAAAATTTCGGCGCGTGCACGGCGCGCCGGCTCGATCGTGGCAGCGTGCTCACGCTTTAGATCAGCAATATCGGAGGCGGAGAGCTTTTGCCGTTTAGGCAGGGCGGCCATAACAGCGGCGACGAAACCATTCGGGTCGAGCGCTGCAACATTCGACAACGCGGTGGTGGCACGCTCGATGCCCCGCGTATGTCGGAGCCAGTCAACGACAATCGTATTTGCGTTCTGCACCGTAGAGGTCTTGGTGCGGACCTCGCCGACGAGTTCTTGGGCCGTCGACGCTGCGCTCGCCGAAAACGGCGCGAGCGGCAGATTGTCCATCATATAGCCCATGGGGGACAACGCTTCGTCCTTGAGGTGCGTGAGGTAGCGCCAATTGTGCCACCACGTGATCGGGGCGTTGAGCGCGGCAAGCACTGAAAGGTCGTCCGTTGGTAAAATGAAGGTCTTATCGTTTCCAAAGCGACCTTTATCATCGAAGGCGTACGACGGATGGAACTGGATCACTTGGTAGATGATTTTCGGACGCTCGAAGGCCTGCCAATAGTCAACGGCGTCCTGAATTTCATACCAGGCATATGTACCTTCCTTCCGTCCACTCCATTTTTCATTGGGATCGGACGATTTCCAGTTCTTCGGCTTGGGGTGTAGTTGGGATTCAAATGTCTGAAGGTGTCGGAGGACTGAAGGGTAATCAGCGATCTTGATGCCGCGACGGGCAAAGATCATCCAAAGGTTGGCCCATGGTGCGTTCCAGCGGTCAACATCTTGGCCGCGGAGATAGGGCTTGATGATTTCGTCGGCCTTCGCATCCTCCGCAATCAAGCGATCGCGAGTCGGTGTGTCGATGAGGAATGCTTCATTGAATCCGGTTTTGATGCCGTATTGTGGACTTACGCGAGCATAGTCCTTGAGCGGAACTCCCTTCGCTTTGAGCTTCAAGAGAAGCGCAACAACATTCGGAGGTTCAAGTGTCCAGCCCTCTTTGGAAAAGTGTGCACGCGGCAATGAATACGTAGCGGCGATAACGGCTTCGTGCAGTCCCTTCTCGGGAACGTCGTCGCGTGGAATGACGCAAACGTCTGACGCGCTGGGTGTTGCTCCAGCTTGCGGCTTCCTCACCACGACCACGGATGGGAAAACATCTGCATCCGGGAAAAATTTCTTCGCGTGACCGAAGTCCGCGACGAATTCGAGCCAAGCCCGTTCGGCGAACATTTCGCGCAGGCCCTCGGCGTAGCCTGCGCGCATCCATTTGTTCGTTACGACATAAGAGAGACGCCCACCCGGGCGGAGCAAGGTCAGGCCCTGTTCGTAAAAATAGACGTAGAGGTCGGCTGAGCCATCATAGGTGGCAGGAAAGCCGCGCTTCAGCGCCGGCTTAATTGGCATTATCAGTTCATGGCGCACATAGGGCGGGTTGCCGATGACGGCGTGGAATCCGCCCTGCAGCGCTGGCTCTTCCCATTGGCTCCAGACACCGGGAAAGGCGACCTGCCAATGGTGGAAGCGCTCATCGCGTACGATGGTGCGAGCGCGGCTCAGCACAGACGCAAACCGTTCAGCGTCTTTGCGCATTGACGCGGGTACGCGATCAAGTTGGTTGCGGCCCTCTGTGCGGGGATCGCCTGCGTCGCTGGCGCCCAGTCGCACGCGCCCGCGCGCAATGTCGAAGGGGTCGCCAAACTGCCCATCAAGCCAGGCGCGCACGGCAGCGTTGTCTTCCTTGTCGAGTTTAAGCCAATCGAGCGCAAATAGGATGTTCAAGAACGAGCCAAACGGGCGCGTTTCCTGTTCGATCCCGTCGAACAGGGTCTTCGACTGGTGGACTTCAGCGATATCGACGTCGGTGACGCGCTCAAGCTTCTGCATCGCCACGGCTTGCGCCATCGCCTTTTGCAGGGGCTCGGCGATGAGCAGTGCGGCGCCCAATTTTTCAAGACGCGCGCGGGCCTGACGAACCCAGAATCCGAACAGAGAATTCCCGCAGCGCAGATGGTGGTCGAGAAAGGAGAGCGGGGCGCCGACCGTAAACGTGTGCAGCCAGAGCGCCACTTTGGCGAGTTCTACCGCCATCGGGTTCTTATCGACGCCGTAAATGCACCGCTTGAGGATCGTGCGGCGAATAATGTGCCGATCGTCGAGATGCTCGACGACGAATGGCCATTTGTGCTGGACGGCCTGGCGGATGATGTCTTGACGGGTGGTCTCGACGTTGTTGAGAACCGGCGATCGATATGGCGTCTCTGACCAATCAACGAGCGATTCAGATTCGGCGATAGCTGCGAGCGTTCGGTCCGCCATCCAGTCAACCAGGCTGACCAGGAAATGCCCCGAGCCCATAGCGGGGTCGCAGATCTTGAGATCGAGTATGGCGCCGGCCGGATCGAGACCTTGAAGTTCGGCGAGGCGAAGTTCGATCGGGCGTTTGTCGCTCGCTAACGCCGCCGCGCGTTCGCGAAACGCCTGCAAGCGCTCTTCAACGAACGGGCCGACCGCCTTTTCGATGATGAGCATCACCAAGCTATCCGGCGTGTAGTAGCTGCCGGATTCGTGGCGCGCCGTGTCGTCCGCCTTGACGACGACGGCGCCCGCATCGACCTGCAGTTCGTATTCGAGCGTGCGTTCGTACACCGTGCCCAATTGCTGGACCGAGAGGTCACGATAATTGATGTAGCGCGGTTCGCCGTCTTCGATCCGATGCGACAGGCCGTAGATCACGTCGGCGATGGTGGCGTCCGGTAGTTCGACGCGGCCGAGCAATGGCGCGTTCTCTTTCGTGAACAGGCCGCCATTGTAGGGCGGGATGCCCAGCGCATCGTCGCCTTCAGCGATCGCCTTGAAGACAGCGGATAGCTTCGGCCAATAGGTGGCGATCGTCGAGGAAAACACTTGCGCGCGGGCGCGGCGATCGGCGATGTCGAGACGCATCGCTGTCAGCGAATAGGTTTTGTATGGCTCCCGGCCGTCGGGCAGGAGATCGCGATCTTCCGCATAGACTACGAACAATAGGCGGTAGAGCAGAATGAGCGCGCTCTGGCGCACATCCTCCAAATACGGCTGCTCGATCGTGGCTGGGCGCGCCGGATCATGTTTCGAGATGGCGGCGACGAGCTTTGGAAACAGCTCGCCGAACACTAGGCGGGAAAGATCCTTGGTGACCTTTTCTTCCCAGACCTGGCCGGTCTCGCGCGCGAGGTCGTGAAACGTCCGCGCGCCATCCATCGGAAGGAACGCCGCCTTGCCGAAGAACAGATAGAAGAGACGCAAAGTGTGATCTGGCGTCAGGCGCTCGTCGGCGCGCTCGATCAAGTCGAGCTCATGGCCGGGCAGTTCGAGGGCCTTGGCGAGGTCGATCTCGAAGAAGTCTTCCGACACTGAAAGCGCACCCTGAAAATAGAGGCGCCACTTTTGGCCGTTGGTGAGAATGCCGAGCCGCACCTTGCCGCTGGTCTGGATGTCAACGCGGCTCAGATATTGGAGCATCTGAGTTGAGGGGACGCCTTCTTCCTGCTCGTCGCGCTTGTCGGCGCGGTCGAGCGCGCGCGCCCACCGTTTTGCTTCAACGACGGCGAGCCCGAATTGATAGCGCTTCCACGTCTGCGCCTCGGCGCCGGCCTTGGCTTTCGCATCGGCGTCAGCGAACAGTAGCGCGTCGGGAACTTGCTTACGTCCCTTCGTCGATAGGATTTCCTGAACTTGGATATCGCTCCAGCCGATCAGTTCGAGCACGGGATAGATGAAGTCCCGTTCGGTCTGGGCTTCGTTCGGTTTGGTCGTCTTGAGAAACGTCGCCGCGATCTTGGCGAGCGCGGTCTTGAAGGCGGCGAAATCGGCCGCTTTCAAGCCACGCCAAGTGTCGGAACGGGCGACGCCTTCCAGGAGATAGTCGCGCGTGAAGAGGTTCCCAGCGATCAAGCGAAGCGGCTCCGGCGCCATCCGGGCGCATTGCGGTTGGCGCGGCGGTCCGCGCGCGTGAATCGGGTCGGACTTTCGGCCAGGGCGCCTGGTTCGACAAATCGCGTTGGACTTATGTTACATAAGGGCGTATGTATCAAGGGTGTCTCACCTCAGCATCCGCGATCTTCAGAAGATCTCAGGCGAAACCATTGGCGCCTTGCCCGGGCCGACCCCGGTCAAGTCTGGCGATCGCACGGTGGGCCTGTTGGTGCCCCTCGTTTCCGCCGATCCGGACCGGCTCGCCGCGATCTTAGGACGTGCGGAAGCGCTGGCGCGTGGGCGCGACGCCGCGGCTGATGACGCGGCGCTATCGCAATTTGGCGATGTCGATCCGATTGATTGGTCGATTGATGCGGTGCGTTCGCTGACGAGCAAGTCCGCCTAAGCGATGCGCCCGCCTTCATCGACGCTTGTGGTGGACGCCGCCATCCTCATCGCGGCAGTACGCGGGCGCAGTTCTGGGGCGCTGATCGAAGCGGCGCGCTCCGTTAATCTGGTCACGACGGATCGGGTGGTGCAGGAGGCGCGCCGACGTATCGCGCTCGGCTTGAAGCGGCCTGAACTCATCGAAGTGCTCGATGCGTTGATCGGCGAAATGACCATCGTCCCTGTGGCGGCCTTCGGGCCAATGCTGACCGAGGCGGAAATCGCGCTGCGGGATGCCGTGCCGAGCCGCAACGGATCTACACGCGACGCTCATGTCGTCGCGTTGGCGTGGGGCGCCGAAGGCGATGTGTGGACGACGGACCGCGACTTCGCCGGGACCGGCGTCGCGTCGTGGTCCACGCCAAACTTGATGCGCGCGCTGGCAAGCGTCGGCGCGCGCTAACAGAAAACTAGATTGCAGATCGCATGCGCTTCGCGCACGGGCTCGGGCGACACCGAACCCGTGCGCGTTTGCTCAAGCTGCGGCTTCCAACGCGGCGAGACCGGCATCGGTGACCTCAAAGGAGACCGCCTCTGGCATCGGCTTCAATACGTCCGGGAGCCAGCCGGCGCCATCAAGCGCTTGTTCTACCGCAAGCGCCAACGCGTCCTTCTTCAGTTTTGCGTGTGCTCGAAGGAGAGCCGTCCGCTCGCCCTCATCGAGCACAGATAGCGCGGGTGAGGCGGCAATCGCGTCGAGCAACATTGCCTTGGGCAGTCTGCTCCAGAACTCCAAATCTGGCTTCCAGAAGTGTGTCATGTCCAGGTTGATGGCGGTGGCGATTTGATCGCCGATGCCCTGCAGGCGACGATCCGCGACGCCGACGCCTTCGTGGCGCAGATCGATCGTCTCTGCGACCAGCATCGCGAGGCTGGTCTGGAGATCGTCAGTCGTTTGGTCCATGCACCAGGCAAGCAGATCGGATTCCCCGCCTGGTACGCGATCCGCAAGCGCCGACCGCGGTTCCTCAAGTGCTTCATGGTCGGATATGCCAGAGGTCTCGGCGCGTACATCAATGCCGTGCGCGCTCTGGTGCGCGAAACTTGACCGCGCCAGAGCGAAGACACAGAGCGAAAGAGCGATGTCAGGGTTCAGGCTGACCTTAAGCCGGATCGCTCGCGTGCGCGCAAGCGTGAGTTCCGATACGAGAGCCTTCGGCATACGTGGTCCCGCGTCGGGCAAGTCAGCGACGCCATTGGCGTCGTTGCCGAGTTCTGAATCCGCGTTAGCATCATCGGCGTCACCGTCGAGGTCGGACGAAACTAAGCGATTGCGTTTCGTTTCCTCCAGCTCGCGCCGGCGACGGATGTCATTGATCTTCTTCTGATCGGCTTTGCGCACGACGCCATAGGCGAAGTTCGCCGCGCCGTCGTGACCAATCGAGAGGATGACGCCGGCGTGACGCTTCATCTCGACGTCCCATTCCTGTGTGGTTGCGCGGAGGGTTTCGAGTTCGGCGCCGGCGGCGTCGAGCCGAGCCCAACGCTCGTCATTGTCCTCGGCTTCATCTAGCGCTTCCTCCAGCGCTTCGATCTCTTCACCGAGGCGATCAGATTCGGCTTGTTCTTCCTCGGTCATCGCGCGCCGCGTTGGCTGGAGTCGCGCGCCATAGGCGCTCTCGAATCGATGCTGGTTGATGTTGACCTCAACCCAGGCCCAACCTTGCGAGAGGGCGTCGTTGCGCACGGTGTCAAGCCGGTCATGCGCCAGCTTGTTGATGAGCGCGGGGTCATCGACATAGATGCCGTCGGTCTCGAACAGATCACGCTTCAGCGTTCCGCCTGCCGCCTCATAGGCTTCGAGTCCCACGAAACGCGCCAAGCGGTCGGTGTGGCGCATCCGGCCCTGCATGAGTTGGCTGCGAACCGATCCCGCATGAGTGATCGGCTTCGACAATGACTTGAACACCGCCTCCTGCTTGGAATGATCGTCCACGAGACAGAAGGCGCGCGCGGCGTCGAGCGTCACATCCCCGCGCCGGTACGCAGCCTTGATTTTCGGAGACAATGACGCGAGCGCCAGGCGCTGTTCAACATGCCGAGCGCCAATGCCGAACCGCCGCGCGATGTCATCGACAGATTGCCCGGCGTCGGCGAGTGAGGAGAACGCATCGACCTCGTCCATGGCGTCCATCGCCACACGCTGCACATTCTCCGCAAGAGAGACTTCGCTCGCACCGCCAGACTCGATGATCTGGCAAGGCACAGCAAAGTCGCGTGCAATGGCGCCCGACTTCGCGAGTGATTTGAGGGCGGCATGCCGGCGTCCACCTGCGACCACGTCGAACTTGTCGGTCTCGGTGGGGCTCACGGTCAGATTTTGAAGCAGGCCGTGTGCGCTGATGGAAGCCGCCAAGGCGTCGATATCGGCCTTGCGATCCGTGCGCCGGACATTGAGCCTGCTGACGATCAGGCGATTGAGCGGAATGAGTTGTAGATTTGACATGGGAACGCTCCAAGAGCTTCCCGGCGGCAAAACGCTTCGCCGGGGCCGCGCGTGCGACCCTGGTGAAAAGACGCCCGCGGAGAGGGGGCGGGTCGAGGGCGAAGAGCGGAGCGTCCCTCGACGCGCGCCCGCGCGGGCGTTGAGAAAAACGAGCTAAGCGCGCCCCCGGCGATGACGCGACGCGGAGCTGGCGGGCTCACTCTCAAACGGATGCCGCCACAGCCTCAGCGCGTTGCATCACGATGTTCGCAAAGCGGCTGAGTTCGGGGGCGTCGAATCCCCGCGCAGCAATGGAGTCCGCCACGTTGCGTGCTTGACTGATCGCTGCGGCAGCCAGTTCTGCTGTCCGTCGTCTGACGAAGGCGCCACCAAGCCCAGTATCGGCTGCAAATTGCGTCCAAGGCGCCAGCTTCAAATCCTCGATCGTCGCGAGGCCGGCAATCTTCATGGCCAGTTTCGGAGCCACATCGGGATAGGCAATCGTACACATCAAATCGTACAGCGGCGCCAACACCGTTCCATCTGGTCCATAGAGCAGGCTGTAATTCTTGCCGTGCGCATCCGCGTTGCCAACGATCAATTGAAAGATGGCTGCATCGAGAAGCTTCAACACTTCCAATGCGGGACGTGATGTTGCGTCGCGCAGCAATTGAAAGCCGACCTTGAACGTCGGTCCGCCTTCAGCGGCGTATTTGTGCTCAGGCGGAATGCTAAGCGCCTGGCAGAAATCTTCTTGGTGCAGGCGATGGGCAGCGCCAGTGGCGTCGATTACCCGATCGTATCGGATGACAAGAAGAAATGGTCGATCCTTCACGCGGCGCGGTTCGACACCCGCGACCGACAGGCCGAGAGCCGCAGCCAGACGCATGGCAAAGGCTTCGTTCTCCGTTGTTGCTGGAAAGCGCGTCATCGGCGGTTTCAGAATGTGCGTGGTCGGCTGGCCGGGCGCGGGTAGAGCGACCTGACCATCGACGAGGACGATCGGAATCTTCGACTGTGCGCCGGCGAGAGAGAGCCGCAAGCCCTCATCGCCCGCGAGAAACGGACGTGTCGGCAACGCGTCCAGCAAATCGACCAACGCATTGTCGCCCAGCGGTTCGCGTGCAACCGCGCCGTCATAGACAGGGGGCGTTTCGCCTTCAGGCCACAAAGTCAGCGCGCCAGCCACGTCGCCGCCGAGTGCTTTCAGGAAAGCAAAGTCGTTTCCTTTCGAGATGCCAAGCGCGCGCGCGACCGCGTCGCGCTGCGCTTCCTCCGGCAATAAGCCGGCGAAGAACGGCCGCGTGCGCCGACGATCGAATGGCTCGGCTTGCTTTGGAAGCGACCGTGACAGCGCGGGCGCATTCGGATCAGCAAGCCAATCGGGCGCATAGACGAATGTCGTGTCGCCGTGCTCGTCGAGGCGTAGCGTGCCAACGATCGCGCCGTTCCACCAAACGGTGAGGGCGCTCTTCATGACCGCGCCGTCGGCGCGTCGATGCGGACTTCGCAGCCGAGCGCATCGAGCACGGCCAACGCCTTGCCGATCTGGGCGGTGGGCTTGCCCGCCTCCAGATCCACGATGAAGCGCAGACCGACGCCGGCCGCGCCCGCGAGCTCGTCCTGGCGAAGGCCGATAGCGCGCCGCGCCTTGCGGACGGTTTCGCCGAATTGGGTCGGTGTCATGTTCATTTCTTTCCCGATCGGGAATATGGGATCGCTTGGACCCTTATCAAGCAAAATCTTTACCGAACGGGAAAGAAAGCGGTCTTGGGTCGCCAAAGTCCCCGATTATTCCCGATCGGGAATATCCTATCGGTCGGGAGCGGCGTCGATCTGCCCAGAAACGAGTGCGCGGACCAGCGCCTCCGGCCGGGATGCGACCCCCAGCCGAAGCTTGGCCCGGTCGAAGTGCCGGCGGACCGTTGGCAAGCGAATATCCAGCGCCGCGCCGATCTCCGCGTCGCCGAGGCCGCGGCCATAAAGGTTAAGGCAAGTCCGTTCGCGGTCAGAAAGTTGCGGCGCTACTCCGCGTCCGTCCGAAAGCCTCGCAAGCCGACAAACGTGTTCATGCGCAATCACGCTGATCCGCCGCGACGCCTTACACGATAGGGGCGGAATGTCGTTGTGCTCGGACGCGAAGAAGCACGCGGCGCGGACATGGATGCTGGAATGCACCGGCACCGCGTAGCCGTGGCCGACATGAAACGCCTTGGCTTCCTCCATCATCCGCAATTGTTTCGGCGACATGCCGGCGCGCACAATCGGGTCGCCCCAAATGAATGGCTCTAACGTCCGATGGGCACGACTGATAATCGGATCGATGCTCGAATAGCCGCCATCGTTATAGCGACGGCGCCACTCAGCGGGGTAGTTCGTCAAAAATATTCGAGTGTCCGAGGCTTCGGGAGAGTCGCCACAGAGATATGAAGCGTGCGGAAATCCCACGCTACGCGCGGCTTCAAACAGCGCGCCCGCAACGTGATCCACAGTCTCTGCGCTTTCACACAGCGCATAGAACTCGCCAATGACGCCCAGCGTATCCATGCCCACCCATGGGGCCTGTGCGAATCAGAGCATCCGTACAGACCATGTCCCTAGGGTTGTATTACGCGGTGAGTCACACGTTGGATCAAGTAATCTCAAACTGGCTCCAATTTTCTCCTCGTCGTCATTGGTGACTTGTCACCAAAGAAGAAGGTTACTTTTCCTGCCCCGGCGGGCGCTGCGGATTCCTTGGTTATCGGGCAGTTGAAAGGTCTCGCGGGAAGCTGAAGGTGCGCGTGTGATCACCCCTCATTCCTCTGCGCAGATGCGCGGAATGGGAGGGGGCGATGGGCTGGCGTATTGCGAGCGCGCTGATCTTGATGATCGTAGGCTTCACCGCTGCGACGCAATTCATCGCGCACGTGTTCGCTTATCAAGCCGCACTCGGAACGCCGATCCTGACGATCGGCGAGACGCGCATCTATGCACCGTGGTCAGTCGCTGCCTGGGATGCGCGCTGGGCCGAGCGTTATACACGGCCATTCGCCATCTCACGCCTCATCACTTTTGGGAGTGTCGCTGTCGCGGCGCTGGTCGCGGCGAGCGCGCTGGTAAAGTCGCACGTCCTCAAACCATTCGGCGCCGCCGCCTGGGGCGGATTCGACGATTGTGAAGCTGCTGGATTGTTCGCGGCGCAGGGGACCGTGCTCGGTAAGTTTGCCGGCGAGATTCTCTGCTTCGATGGGCCGGAGCATCAATTGCTTGTCGGCGCGTCTCGG
Organism: Hyphomonadaceae bacterium; assembly: GCA_016791365.1. Lineage (GTDB taxonomy): Bacteria > Pseudomonadota > Alphaproteobacteria > Caulobacterales > Aquidulcibacteraceae > Vitreimonas. Next base: position 41,830 of record JAEUMT010000064.1, read on the forward strand.
TCGGGCAAGGGCCGCGGCCATGTCGTGCCGACGCTGCTAACCTGGCCGCGATCGGCGCTGGTGCTCGATGTGAAGGGCGAACTCGCCGATGGCGATCCGCGTGTCGGCTTTCCGGGCACCGCCGGTTTTCGCGAGACAATCGGACCAGTGCTGCGCTTCGCGCCCACGCGCGGGGACTCGATCTCCTTCAATCCGCTCTTCGAGGTGCGCCTCGGCGCCGACGAAGTGCGCGACGTTCAGAATATCGTCGAGATCATTGTCGATCCCGCCGGCGATGGGCGCCATCAGGACTTTTGGGACCGCTCCGCCAAGCAGGTAATCGTCGGTCTGATCTTGCACGTTCTCTACGCCGAACCACTGGCGCGCAAGAACCTCGCTACCGTGCGCGAGAAGCTGCGCGATCTGCAGAACACGGCCAACGAAATGCGCACGACGCTGCATCGGCGCAATCCGGCGACGAACATGCCGGAGGTGCATCCTGAAGTCCTGCACGCCGCTGAGAGTTTCCTCGCGGGCGAGGAGCGCTTGCAATCGGGTGTCAAGGCGACGGCCGAAAGTTTTTTCGGTCTGTTTGCCGATCCCATCGTGGCGGCGAAGACGGCGACATCGGATTTCCGTGTCGGCGATCTGATGTGCGGCGCAACGCCGGTGACGTTATTTCTGCAGCCGCCGCCGTCAGACGCGCAACGCCTGATGCCGTTGATGCGGCTTATTCTGAACCAGATTGCGCGCGCGCTCATGGAAAAGCAGACCCAAGACGCGCAAGGGCGCGAGAAAAAGCATTCACTGCTGCTCGTCCTCGACGAGTTTCCCCAGCTCGGCCGGATGCCGTTCTTCGAGACGGCTATGGGCGCGATGGCTGGCTACGGGCTCAAATCCTATTTGGTCTGCCAGAGCCTCAATCATATCACGCGCGCCTATGGCCGCGACAACGTCATCCTCGACAATTGCCATATCGTGACAGCGTTCGCCGCCGCTGACATGGATACCGCGAAGGCTCTCGCGGCCATGGCCGGCGAAGTCTGGGAGATGCGACCCCAAGAATCGGTGGATCGGCCGCGCGCGCTGCTCTTTGCGCGGGGCTCGACAACGATGCGCGAAGAGCGGCGGCCCTTGATGCTGCCGGGCGATGTCCGCGCGCTTCCGCGCGACGAGCAATTGACCTTCATCTCCGGGTCAAAGCCGATCCGGTCGCGCAAGTTGCGCTTCGATCGCGAAGCGATCTTCCAAAGTCGGCTGCGGCCAAGCGCCGGAACAAAGCTCCCGCTCACGACGGCGCACGATTGGGTCCAGGTGGCGCCGCTTGGCCGGCTTGTCACCGACAAGAAGGGCGCAACGCGCGTGCAGCCGCCGCCGCCGGCAGGTCAAGCCGACCTCTTCGGACATTTGAGCAATTCCGAACGCGCGTCGGCGGGGCTTCACCAACCACCGCCGGATGCGCCGCGCCAGCAAGCAACGGGGATCTGAGCCATGGCGCGCGACAAGATCACCATCTACCTGACAGGCGACCTGCAAGACCGGATTGGCGCCGCGGCGACGCGCCAAGGCAGATCCGTCTCCAGCATCATCGTGGAGGCGGTGCAGGCGCGCTATGGGCCCAAGGACGGTGATCAGATTGATCCGGCGCTGCGCCAGGTGGCGCGCATGGAAGCGCGGCTCGACAAGGCGATCCGCGACAACATCATGGTCAAAGAGGCGCTGCTCCTCTTCGTCCGCGTCTGGCTAGAACACAATCCTCCGCTCGATGAGCATCTGGAGGAAAGCGCCGCCGCCAGTGCGGCGGCGCGCTTCGAGCGCTTTCTGGATTTCGTGGCTCAAGCGATCAGTTCGGGACGCTCTCTGGCGATCTTTGAGCCAGCCAGTACGTCGCCGTCGAATGGCGCCCTGGAAGAGGTTGCGTCATGAGCGTTCGCTCGATCGGTCTGGTGCGCCGCCGCTCCGCAATCGAGCGGGCCTTGGGCGAGGGTGTCGCCGCCGCGCTCGCGCGGGCCGACGTGGTTGAAGCGATGATCAATGCTGATGGCGCTCTATGGCTCGACGCGGTCGGCGAGGGGCTGGTCAATACCGGCATTGTTTTGAGCGCGCACGACCGCGAAGCGGCGATCAGGCTGCTGGCGCATGAGGCCGGCGAAACCGTCGGCGAGGACCGCCCGACGCTTGCAACAATCCTTCCCGACACGGCGGCGCGTGTGCAGGCTGTGCTGCCGCCGCTCAGCGCGGCGCCGATCCTGGTTATCCGCAAACGCCCTGACGTGATCTTCCGGCTGGACGATTATGTCGCCGCCGGCGTCGCGACCACATTGCAAGCCGATCGATTGCGACAAGCGGTTGCGGAACGGCGCAACATCGTTGTCGCTGGTGGGACGGGCTCAGGCAAGACGACGCTGCTCAACGCGCTGCTGGCCGAACGCGCCTTCTCGGATGCCCGCGTCGTCATTCTGGAAGACACGGCCGAGCTTCAATGCGCAAGCGCGAACGTAGTCCAACTTCTAACCAAGCGGACCGATCCTCCCGTCGCCATGCGCGACCTCGTGCAAACGACGTTGCGGCTTCGCCCTGACCGCATTGTCGTTGGTGAGGTGCGAGACGGCGCGGCGCTTGAAGTGCTCAAGGCGTGGAATACCGGCCATCCCGGCGGCCTTCTGACGCTGCACGCGAACTCCGCGGCCGACGCGCTCACGCGGCTCGAAGATCTCTGCCTGGAGAACATCGCGGCTTCGCCGAAGCGGCTCATCGCGAGCGCTGTCGATGTTATCGTCTTCATCACGCGCCCAAAAATTCATGAAGGTGGGGGCGGGCGCGTACTCACCGAGATCGTGAGCGTCAACGGCCTTCGCGGGGAATCCTATGTCTTGGAGTAACAACATGCAGCGCGCAGAAATCGCCAAAGCACCGAAGGTCGTCGCTATCGCCCTCGCTCTCGCGGCGCTTGCCGCGCCTGCTTACGCGGCAGGCTCTGGCATGCCGTGGGAAGGTCCGCTGCAGCAGATCGTGGATTCGATAACCGGCCCGGTGGCTCGCGCCGCCGCTGTCATCGCCATCGTGATCGCCGGCATTACCATTATCTTCTCGGAAGGCGGCGGCGGGGTGCGCAAGCTCGCCTTCGTCGGGCTCGGCATCGCGATCATGTTCGCGGCGGTCAGCTTCTTCATGGACTTCTTCGGCTTCGCGGGCGGTGCGGTGCTGTGATGGAGGATGAGCCCGAAGGCTATCGCGTGCCGCTACGCACGAGCTTGACCCGGCCGATCCTGCTCGGCGGCGTGCCGCGTGCGTTTGCGATCCTCAACGCGACGATCGGCGCCGCCATCGGGTTTGGACTGCAACAGCCTTTGATCGGCTTGCCGCTTTGGGCGATCGCCCAAGGCGCGGCGGCTTGGGCCGCATCGCGCGATCCCTGGTTCCTCGACACCTGGCCTCGGCATCTCGCCAAGCCAAGCTTCCTCGACGCGTGAAGGCGAACACTCATGCTTGACCTGCGCCCCTATCAAAACCGTCCCGCGAAGCTGAGCGATTATTTGCCGTGGGCGGCGCTCATTGCGCCCGGCGTGGTGCTCAACAAGGACGGTGCGTTCCAGCGCACGCTGGCGTTTCGCGGTGTCGATCTCGATTCATCGACACCATCAGAATTGATGGGCGCAAGCGCGCGATTGAACAATGCGCTACGCCGGTTCGGCTCGGGCTGGTGCCTGCATGTAGAGGCGCGGCGTTCGCCGGCGCCTGGCTATCCCGATAGCCTCTGGCCCAATGCGCTCGCTTGGCTGATCGATGAGGAGCGCCGGGCGGTTTTCGAGCACGCTGGCGCGCGTTTCGAGAGCCAATATTTTCTGACGTTGACCTGGCTCCCGCCGGCGGAGCGCCAAGGCAAGCTTGAGAGCATGTTGTTCGAGGGCGGCGGCCGGACTGGCAGCGCCAACGCAGACATCGCTGCGCCCGTAGATTATCGCGCCCATCTCGAACGCTTCGTTGCCGAGAGCGAACAGCTCCTCGCACTGCTGGAAACGATGGCGGCAGAGGCGCGCTGGCTCAATGACGAGCAGACGCTGACCTACCTCCATGATTGCGTTTCCGATCGGCCTCACCGGGTTGTGGCGCCAGAGACGCCGTTCCATCTGGATGCGCTCTTGTCTGATGCGCCGCTGGTCGGAGGCCTCGCGCCAAAGCTGGGCGCCAATCATTTGAGAGTGATCTCGGTTCGCAGCTTCGTTACCGAAACCGAACCTGGCCTTCTCGACGCCCTCAATCGCTTGGCCGTCTCGTATCGCTGGGTGACGCGGTTCCTGCCGCTCGACCGTGAAGAAGCGCGGCGTGAACTGGAGAAGATTCGCAAACGCTGGTTCTCGAAGCGGAAGGGGTTGCTCACGCTGCTGCGCGAGGCGTTGTTCCGCGAAGAGGCCGCGCTCCTCGACAATGACGCTTCCAATCAGGCCGAGGACGCTGATTCCGCACTTCAGGAATTGGGCGCCGATGCGGTGTGCGCCGGCTTTGCGACGCTCACGATTGTCGTCGCTGAGCCGAGCGAAGAAGCGGCGAACGAAGCCGTCCGGCAAATCCAGCAGGTCACCGATGGCCTTGGGTTTGTGACCCAGGTGGAATCCATGAACGCCGTAGAGGCATGGCTCGGCGGCCTTCCTGGGTCGGCCTATGCCGACGCGCGCCGACCGGTGCTCTTGTCGCCCAGCCTCGCCCATCTGGTGCCGACGAGCGCGGTGTGGGCGGGCGCCGCGCGCAACGCGCATCTGGATGGCCCGCCCTTGATGCTGACCGCGACGGATGGCGCAACGCCGTTTCGCTTGAACCTTCATGTCGGCGATGTCGGTCACACGCTGATTGTCGGTCCGACCGGCGCCGGCAAATCCGTCTTGCTCGCCACGCTCGCGGCTCAATGGCTGCGCTATCCCGACGCGCAACTCTACCTCTTTGACAAGGGGCGATCCGCGCGCGCGACGATTTTGGGATTGCAGGGCGACTTCTTCGATCTCGGCGAAGAGGGCGCGTTGGGCCTCCAGCCTTTGGTGCGGATCGACGACGAAGACGAACGCGCCTGGGCGCTCGAATGGATCGTTAGCCTGCTCGCCGGCGCCAAGGTCGCCGTATCGCCGGAGCGAAAAGCAGAACTCTGGCGCACGCTAGAGGTGCTCGCCGGCCGCGCCCGCGAGGATCGCACTCTGACCTTGTTCGCGGCGCTAGTGCAGGACCGCGACGTGCGGGCCGCACTTCAGCCTTTCACGCATGTCGGACCATACGGCCGGCTTCTCGACGTGGAGCAATCGTCGTTGGGCTACGGTTCAGTGCAGGCGTTCGAGATGGACGATTTGATGCGCCGGCCAGACGCCGCCGGCGCGGTCCTCGCCGCGCTCTTTCATGCTCTTGAGCAACGCTTCGATGGCCGGCCGACCATGCTAGTCCTCGACGAGGCCTGGCTCTTCCTGAAGGACGCGTTCTTCGCCGCACAAATCCAGGACTGGCTGAAGACGCTGCGCAAACGCAATGTCGCGGTGGTGTTCGCCAGTCAGGAACTGGCGGACGTCGAGTCAAGCCCGATCGCCTCTACCATCATCGAAGCCTGCGCCACGCGCATCTTCCTGCCAAACGATCGCGCCCGCGAACCGCGCTCGCGCGCCTTCTATGAGGCGCTCGGGCTCAACGCTCGCCAGATTGGTCTGATCGCCAGCGCGACGGCGAAGCGCGACTATTATTTCGTGTCACGCGAAGGCTGCCGTCTCTTCGAATTGGGCCTTGGTCCGGCAGCTCTCGCCTTCGTGGGCGCGTCGCGTCCCGAAGATCACACGATGATGGACCGCGTCGCGGCAGAGGCAGGGCCGGCTGGCTTCGCGGCGGCCTGGCTGGAGGCGCGAGGACTTCGCGATGCGGCGGACGCCGTTCGGCGGTTCGAGCGCGTCTCAGCGCCAGCGCAATCCGATCCGTCGCCGAAGACCCAACACCTCATTCCCGCAGAATAGGAGCAGCCAATGCGCGGATCTTTATCAAAACTCTTGGCGGGCGCGGCGCTTGCCGCATTGATAGCGGTCGGACCGGCACAGGCGCAATTGCCAGTGATCGATCCTGCAAATCTGGCGCAAAGCGTCATTCAGGCGGCACACGCGCTCGAACAGATTCACAACCAGGTCCAGCAAATCGAACAGCAGGCCCGGATGCTGGCGCGCAACCCGCTTCAACTCTCACCGGAACTCACCGCCTCCATTCAACGGGCACGCTCTCTCTTCACTACCGCTCAGGGCATCGCGTTTGATGTGCAGAAGGTCGGGGAAGATATTCGCACGCTCTATCCGGATACGTGGGAGAACTTCAATCTCCGCGATATCGTTTCGCGCTCCGATCAATGGATCGCGGAAGATCGCCGCGCCCTTGAACGCGCGATGCGCGCCGAAGCGAACGCCGCAGAGGCTGTCGAGACATCCCGTGGTCGCATCGATAGTGCGCTCTCGGCCTCATCCGGCGCGGAAGGCCAAACCGGCGCGGTGCAGGCGGGAAACCAGCTCCTCGGTATTCAAGCCACGCAACTCGCCGAAATCCAGGCGTTGCTCGCCGCCCAAAGCCGCGCGCTCACGACGGAGAGATTGCAACGCGCTGCGCAAGAGGCGCGAGGCCGTGAAATTCAACGCCGCGCGTTTCCAACTGAATCCACGGGCGACCTGCCGCCCGCGCGCACTGCATTCTGAGGATAGCGCGCCATGGACCCGTCGACAGTCAATTCCTTCCTCGACCAGTTTCTGGCGGTGGCGGATTCCGGCTTCGGTCTGATCCGCGGCGACGTCAACTTCGTGCTCAATGCGCTGATCGTGATCTCGATCGTGCTGGCCGGCGCCCAATGGGCGCTGGCGGGAGAAGCGCCGATGGCGCCGTTCTTCCGCAAGGTGTTGTTCATCGGGCTGTTCGCGTTCCTCATCAACAATTGGGACGCGCTTGCAACCGCGATCAATCAATCGGGCGCGATGCTCGGCCTGCGCGCCGGCGGCGGATCGATGACAATGGCGGACCTGCACAATCCCGGCCGCGTTGCGCGCATTGGCATGGATCTATTCGGCCGGACGGTCGCGCTGTCGGAAGGCATGAACATCCTCACCGATTTTATTCCCATGGTGACCATCCTGCTGGCGGCGGTCCTGGCGATGATCGGGTTCTTCGTTCTGGCGCTGCAAATCTTCGTCGCGCTGATAGCATTCAAGCTCGGCAGCCTTGCGGCGTTTGTCGCGCTGCCTTGGGGCGTATTCAGTGGCACGTCCTGGGTGGCCGAACGCCCGCTTGGTTGGGTGGCGGGCAGCGCGATCCGGCTCTTCGTTCTGGCGCTGATCGCCTCCGTGTCGCTGACCTTTGTGAATACCTTGCCCGCGACGCTGACGCTCGACGCGGGCGGCGCGCTCAACGTGTTGCTGTTCGGTTTGACGGTGCTCGCGCTCGCGTGGTTTGGACCGATGCTGGCGAGCGAAGTGATGCAGGGCCAGCCGCATCTGTCGGGCGCCGACGCTGTGCGAACCACGGTCGGCGCCGCCGCGACCGGGATCGGCGCGGCCATGACCGCCCGCTACGTCGCGGTGAGTACGTTCAATGCGGTCAAGAGCATCGGGCAGCTCGGGCGATCGGGAAAGAGTGGCGGAGGCGGCGGCGGAGGGGGCCGCGGCCGTGCATCGCCGCCGGTCAATTATGCGGCGATGCAGCCCAAGCCCGCACCACCCGCCAATCCTAACGCCTCTGGGGGACGTCCATGAACATGCCATTTCGCTCGCCGGCGAAGAGCTTCGCCGCTGATCCGCCCGACACGCCTTATCGCCGCGCGGCGCAGGAATGGGACGCGCGCATGGGTTCGGCTGTGCTCTCCGCACGGACCTGGCGCATGATGGCGTTCGTCAGCCTCGCGCTCGCGGGATTGCTCGGCGCTGGCTTGACGGCTGTCGCTATGCAGCGGCGTACCTTCGTCCACGTCGTCGAGGTGAGCCCCGAAGGGCAGGTGCTTTCGGTGCGCAGCGCCGATGGCCGATGGTCGCCGACGCAAACGCAGATGGCATATCACCTTGGCCGGTTCGTGCGGCTTGTGCGGTCGTTGCCGACCGATGGCGTCGTGCTGCGCGAGAATTGGCTCGACGCGTATAAGTATCTGACGCCGGCGGCCGCGACGCAGCTCACCGAGATGGCCCGCTCTGACGATCCGTTTATGAGCCTCGGCCGCGTCGGACGCACTGTGCATATTCGATCGATCATCGCGCGGTCCGATCATGCTTGGGAGGTCAGCTGGATCGAGCGTTCGACCAATGAGACCGGCACGCCGGAGCCTCAGCTCTATACCGGCGTGTTCACCGTTACGACGCGCGCGCCGCGTAACGCCGACGAGATTGCATCAAACCCGCTTGGGCTCTTCATCACTGACTTTAGCTGGAGCCGTGAGCGATGATCTGTCGTCCTCTGTTGCTCGGCGCGACGCTTATGTTTTTGAGCGGATGCGCAACCAGCGGCGCCGCTCAACCGGCGCTGCCGCCGCCGCCTGTGTCCGTCGCAACGATCGCACCGCCGGCTCGCATCGCGCCACCTGTGCCTCGGCCGTGCGTGTCAACGCGGCGGGTTCGGTGTCCAACCCCCGTCGATGTGCTCGCAGCCGCTAACGGCGCAGCGCGCCAGCAGCCAATCGCCGGCGGCTTCACGGAGGCGCGGCACGTTTACGCCTATGCGCCAGGCGCAATCTACGAACTCTATACAAATCCCAGCTTCATCTCGACGGTCCTGCTCGAACCGGGCGAGACGATCAACGCCATCGCCGCAGGCGACACGTCCCGCTGGATGGTGACGGAAACCAACGGCGAATCCGAAGGCGAGGGACGCACGATCGTTCTGGTGAAGCCGCAGACGATCGGATTGCGCACGAACATTGTGCTCATCACCGATCGGCGGACTTACACGATCGAAGCCAGCTCTTCGGCTGGTGCAGTCTATTCCGCGCAGATCGCTTGGTCCTATCCTGCTATTCAAGGTGAAGCAGGCGCGGCGATAGCGCGTCCGATGAACGAGAACTATCGCGTTCGCACCGTACGCGGCCTGCGCCCCTCTTGGTTGCCAACGCGCGTCTATGATGACGGCCGGCGCACCTGGCTGGAGTTTCCCGAATCCGTCGGTTCCGCAGACATGCCTCCGCTCTTTGTAATTACGCCAGAGGGCGCCGAACTCGTGAACTACAGAGTTCAGGGACGGCGTTACATGATCGACCGCATCTTCGATGTCGCCGAACTGCGGTTCGGTACGCGCGCGCCCATAGTGGTTCGCATTGAGCGACGAGCAACCCGCGCCGTTCGGGGAGCGCGGTCATGAGACTGGTCGCTGCAAACGAGACTGGTACTGGTGACGCCGCGGGTGTCGCGATCCGAGCCAAGCCGCCGTCGCCGAAGCGCCTATCGCGCAAGGTCCTGCTGACGGGTTGCTTGGTCTTTGGCGGCGTCGTCGCCTTCGCGCTGGTGAACGGCCTCAGCGAACGGCCTGATCGCCGCGCCGCCGACCAAGCGCAGAACATCGGCGCTGCATCTGGTCCGCCGGATTCCATTCGGTCCGCAAGCTCGGATTACTCAGTTGGCGATCTGCCTCGCGCCGACGCGCTGGAAGCGCCGCGCGACATGCTGTGGGGCGATCATCCCCCGCCCGAGGGCGCGGCACGAGGCGCGGACCTTGGCCCGCCGGTGGATGCCGCATGGGCTGAGCGCGGCGCGTCAACCGCGCGCACTGCGGAAGGGCCAGTTGCTGACCCGCAAGCAATCGCGCGCACGTCGCCGATCCTGTTCGGCGATGGCGGCGATCGAGCGGCGGGGTCACTCGCAAATGGCGATGGCGCTTACGGCGGTCCGCGAGGGGCGTTCCTCGCAAGTCAGCGCGGCGTATCTGCTGACCGATTGGATAGCGCGCTAACACCGCCAAGATCGGCAAATGAGATTCTCGCTGGTTCGGTTATTCCGGCGGCGTTGGTGACGGAACTCAATTCCGATCTGCCGGGGCGCGTGATCGCGCAAGTGACCGCGCCAGTTTACGACAGCGTGACGGGCGGTCGCCTGCTCATTCCACAGGGCGCACGCCTCATGGGCACATACGACTCCGCCAACGCCTACGGTGATCAGCGGCTTCTGTTAGTGTGGAACCGTCTCATCATGCCTAATGGGTGGTCGATTGCTCTACAGGGCATGGAAGGCGCCGACCCATCGGGCGCCGCGGGTCTGCGCGACCGTACCGATTTCCACTTGGGCCGTCTTGCCGGCGCGGTGGGACTCTCCGCGATCATTAGCGTTGTCGCGAACAATTCGGAAAATGATCAACGTACCGGAAGCTTCGCGCAAACAGTCGGCGACGCCGCTGCACAAGAAGCAGCGCGCACCGGAGGACGCATCGTCGATCGCGAATTGTCGGTGCGGCCAACTCTGCGCGTCCGCGCCGGCGCGTCGGTGCGGGTCCTCGTGACGCGTGACATTCGCCTCAGACCCTACCCAACGCAGTAAGGAGCGAGACCCATGTTGCGGGAGAGACAAGCGGCCAGTTTCCTCGGCGTTGCGCCCAAGACCCTCGCCAATTGGCGATCACAAGGGAAGGGGCCGAAGTTCTGCAGGCTCGGCCGCGCGATCGGCTATCGACAAGAGGACCTCGATGCCTTCGTCGAACAGAGTTTGTCGGACCCGAGCGACGCGCTCGATCGGCGCACACCGCACCCGATAGTGTCAGCGACGTAGTCATGTCGCGGCAAAAAAGCCACTGCTGAGCGCGGAATTTTACCTGCGTCGCAGACGTGATACTCTCCGGCCATGTTTGTCCCACGTTTTGAAGAGCGCTGTATATCGTGTTTGAAAACTCCGCCGTTTGATGACGGCACGGGGCTCACCAAGGAGCACGTCATTCCACGTGCGTTGGGCGGCATCCTCCAATGCGAATTTCTCTGTCACGCATGTAACAAAGAGTTCGGCCACACCTTCGAGCGGAAGACCCGTCGCGATCCGGCCATTCGTCGCGCCATCTATGCGCTGAGGAACGAGCTTCCTCAGCTCTATCGAAGAATCGAAAAGGATCAGCCGAAAATACAGTCCGCAAATGGCGAGATACTTCCCGATCTCAGCAAAGGGGAAACCCTGACCCCGCTGATTTCGCTAAAGATCGCGTATGAGTTCGCGGTGTTGAGCTTCGGCTCCCCGATGCTTGCCAACGACAATCCCGCCCTACGCGAAATCCGCCGCGCGCTCATTCAGGGCGACGAACGGGCGCCGGTGTTTAACGTACAAGAGATGATCGCAAAGGATCGGACGCCGCGCCCCTTCCATGGGATCGCCTTCGAAGGCAATGACCCTCACGCTGTGATCCAAGTTCGACTCTTCGGCTACCTCGCCTATCGGGTTCACTTTCCGAACCTTGCAATTGACAAAGAGCCATTCGGTTACACACACACGCTTGACCATGGGCAAGAGTGGTTGAACCCACGAGATCAAGAAGCGGCGTAGCGTTTCACCGAATGCCCAGGCACAGGATTCGCGGTTGCGTTGCGCACGGCCCCAGCCAAATACTCGCGGTTAATCGCCCTCGCGCGGCACCCGCCGGGGCAATGCGTCGAGTTTCTTGTCATAGGCGGCTTTTCCGGTCGTGGTCTGCTTCTTGTTCCGCTCGCGACGGACGCGCTCTTTGCGGCTCATACGCGCTGAGTCCAGATCGTCGTCACCCTCAAGTTCGACAACGAAGGCGTTCTGCACGCGCTGAGGGCGGAGCGAAGATTTCGCGCGGGGCGCAGTGGCGCGGCCCGCCTTCAATTCCTTGGCAGTCGCATGCAAACCCTCCGGTCGCAGATTGGTGTAGCGCTTCAACATCTTCCAATCCTTGTGCCCGGTTACCAGCGCGACTTGCTCGATCGCGAAGCCAGCCTCGAAGAGGCGACTCGCTGCTTCATGGCGCAGGTCGTGGAAGCGGAGATCTTCGATCTCGAGTTCGCGGCATCCGCGTCGGAACGCGGCTGAGACGGATCGGGAATCATAGGGAAAGATGCGCTCGCGGTGACCAGTGATTTTTCCTTGCTCCTGCAAGAGCGCCCAAGCGTCGTACCCCGTCGCATCGAGCAATGGCACGCGTTGGTGGTTGCCTTCCTTGTGACGCGGGTCCTTCCGGTCGCGGACAGTGACAGTGCGCTTGCGCTCATCAACGTCCGCCCAGCGGATGCGGCAGATTTCTTCGATCCGCATCGCGGTCGCCACCGCGAAGCGGGCCATGCGTCCGGCGGGAATGCCCTGGCGAGGATTGCCATCGAGAAAGGCGGTGAGGTGATCCAACTCGTCCTGGGTTGGGCGGCGATCCCGCTCGGTCGATTTGCCGACAAGCCCAAGGCGGGAAAGGGCGGCGCGCGCCAGTTTCACCTGCTCGGTAGAGGTTGGAACTCCATGCACGGCGGCGGCGTGGGTCAGAACCGTATTGAGGAAGGCGAAGTCGATCGCGAGCGTTGCGGGACCGGCGCCGCCCCGTGCACGCTTGCGCCCGTACTCGACGAGCCGCTCGCGGGTGAGCGCGTCGTGTGCGGTGTTGCCGAATTCATCCTTGAGCAGTTCAAGGGTGAAGCGCTTGGAGCGCTGGACCACCCGTTTGACGTCGGCCATGTCCTGGAGGTGCTGATCAACGAGGTCGCCGAACGACACCACGCCCTTGCGCTTGGCGGTCGGCTGTCCACGCCGGGGCGGTTTGATCCCGCCATCGATCGCGAGTTCGGCCTCGCGCGCCCACGCCAGCGCTTCGGTTTTCCGAAGGAAGGACTCTGCGACATAGGCGCCTTTTCGACGAACCTGGGCGCGCCAAGCGCCCGATTTGAGTAGCGTGAAAGTCGCCATGTTCCTTGTGTCCCCACTACCCGAGCCAACATTACGAGGGTCGCGCCTATGCCGGTCGCTCCCAATGAATTTCCGTGTGCACTATGTGTGCACTCAGCCCGGGATGTGCCGGGACGTTCCGGGAACGCTAGTGCACACAGAGTGCACACGTTCGCGGTTTGAGCCTTGGAATCTATCGAAAATATGTCGTTAAATCAACAGCATAGATTTTGCATTGCGCCTATGATGGATTGGACGGATCGGCATTGCCGCGCGTTCCATCGCACGATGACGCGCGGCGCATTGCTTTATACCGAAATGCTCACCGCCGACGCGGTCATCCATGGCGATCGTGGGCGGCTGTTGGGTTATTCGGACGCTGAACATGCTGTCGCGCTGCAGCTTGGCGGCAGCGATCCCGCGAAGATGGCCGAAGCCGCCGCCATTGGCGCCGATCTTGGTTATGACGAGATCAATCTCAACATCGGCTGCCCGTCCGACCGTGTGCAGTCCGGGCGCTTCGGCGCCTGCCTCATGCGCGAGCCCGATCTGGTCGCCAGGCTATGGTCCGCCGCTCAGGCGGCGGCGCCGCGGATTCAGGTCACGATCAAGTCGCGCATCGGCGTTGATGATCAGGATCCGAGAGCGGCGCTGTTCGCGCTCGTTGACGCCTGCGCGCGGGAGGGGTGTCAGAGTTTCACCGTGCATGCGCGCAAGGCATGGCTGAGCGGTTTGTCGCCGAAGGAAAATCGAGACGTGCCGCCGCTCGACTATGCGCTCGTGCGCGAGCTGAAACGCGAACGGCCAGACCTTGAGATCATCCTCAACGGCGGATTGCGCGATCTGGATCACGCGCTTGCCGAGATGCACGGCGTTGATGGCGTCATGCTGGGCCGTTCCGCTTACCAGAACCCGGCTTTGTTGCTCGACGTCGATGCGCGCGTGTTCGGGCGGGATCAGCCCTGCGCGACACGGGAGGCGGCGGTTGAAGCCTATATCCCGTACATTGAACGCAATCTCGCGGGCGGTTCGTCGCTGCATGCGATGACGCGGCACATGCTCGGCCTTTTTTCCTCGCGTCCTGGCGGTCGCTTGTGGCGGCGCGTTCTTTCCGAGCACGGCGTGCGCCCCGGCGCCGGCATTGAGGTGGTGCGCGAAGCGTTGGCGCAGGTCAGCCGGGCGCACGCGCGCGCCGCATGAATCCTGAACTTTTCTGGTTTGCGCTTGGTCTGACCGCGGCGGGGCTGGTCGCCGGTTTCGTTGGCGGGTTGTTCGGTATCGGCGGCGGCATTGTGATTGTGCCGGCGCTCTATTTTGTGTTCACCGCGCTTGGCGTCGATGAAGCGGTGCGCATGCACGTCGCCGTCGGCACTTCGCTCTCGACCATCATCGCGACGTCATGGCGGTCGCTGGCGGCGCATACCAAAGCCGGCGCCGTTGATTTCGCGGTGCTACGATCATGGACGCCGTGGATTTCGCTGGGAGCTTTGATTGGCGCTGTGACGGCCGGCGCCGTGAATACAGAAGTGCTGCTCATTATCTTCGGCGGCGGGCTCTTGCTGATCGCGGCGCAGATGGGTCTCGCCAATCCAAACTGGCGTTTGTTTGCGGAGTTGCCGACCGGCATGGTTCGCGCATTCATTGCGGGCGTGCTCGGTCTATTGTCGGCGATGATGGGCATTGGCGGCGGCGCTATCGGCGTCACGGTGATGACGCTGTGCGGCCGGCCAATTCATCAAGCGGTGGCGACGGCCTCCGGCTTCGGCGCCGCGATCGCGATCCCTGCCGTGATTGGCTACGCGGTCACCGGTTGGACTCGCGCGGGTTTGCCGCCGTTCTCGCTGGGCTTCGTCAACGTGCCGGGCTTCATCTTTCTGGCGTTGTTGACAACACTCACGGCGCCGGTTGGCGCACGCCTGGCGCATCGATTGCCGCAGCTGACGTTGAAGCGCGCGTTCGCGGTGGTCCTTGCGCTGCTTGCCGCGAATATGCTGCGCGAAGCGTTCATCTGAAAAACGAGGCGAGCCTTACCCAAAAGTCCGCGCCTTGCGCCAAGAGCAGCACGACCAAGAAGATCGCCGCCCACAACGCCAAGGAAAGCAGCACGCCTGGGCCTTTGGCATTGGCGTCAAGCGCGCGCCGCCGCGCCGACACGACCGCGCCGCCAGCGAGGATGAGCGCCATCGCCGCCCAGATCAGTGTTTGAAGATCGAGACCGTTGCCGATCACGGCGCTGGCGCCGGGGCCGTCAGCCGGCCCGCTAGTTCCGCCATGATCGCCCTGCGCTCGTCTTCATCCATCCGGCCCCAGCGCGCTATTTCGGGCAGGGTGCGGCCGCATCCGATGCATTGGTTGGTCATGCCGCTCACAGCGCAGACTTTGATGCAGGGCGTGGAGATCGGCTGAGCGGACATCGCAAAGCTAGCTAAGCGCTTGAAAAGCAGCGCGCAAATCAACCTCTTTACCCTATGTATCGATTTTCGATAAATTCACATTGACTATCGATGCGCCTTATCGTATATCGATATCAGCCTGAAATCGCGGCAAGGACGCATCCAACGCCAGCCGGCGCTGCATCCAAGAAGCGAGACGGGCTGGAAGGCTAAACCAGTTATTGGAGGGACTATCTGATGCGTTTCGCTCTCATCGCCACCACCGCCGCTGCTGTGGTCGCCGTTCCGTTCGCGCTTGCCGCGGCGGGGCCGCAGATGTCGAGCAGCGAGTTCATCGAGGCCGTGCGCTGCACGGCTTACGAGGATGTCGCCGGCGCCCGGGTCTCGGAGGCCAAATACCAGTTGAACGCCGAGGGCGCGCGCCAATCGGCCGAAACCTTCGCTGCGGCCAGGGCAGCCGCGAGCGCGGTCGCTCGCCAAGCCGTGAACAGCCAAACCCCCGCCGATCAGGCTATGCTCCGGTCGCAGCGAGCCGCCGCCTGCTCACAAGAGCTGGCAATCGGCGCGGGGGAAGATAACGAAGCCTAAGGCTCGCAACAGCGCGCGGGTCCGCTTGAAGGCTCGCGCGCGGAGGGGAGAGACATGAGAGTGTTGGTTTTGGCCGGTCTGATGACTGCCGCCACAGTGTCGTTCGCGGCCGCCGAAGAGAGCGTGATCGATTGCCAGTTCACCGATGTGAGCAGGGCGCAGGCCGATCAGCGTCTCGACCAACCGCCCGCCGCGCCGACGCCCACGGCGCGTCCGGTGATCGTGCAGCGTGAAGCAGCGGAAGCGCCGCGCCCGGCCACGGCCGCCGAACGGCGCCGCAGCGGCAAGCCAATCCCGGACGCGCAATTGATCCAGCCGCGCGGCGCGCTCTGAGTTGAAGCCAAATCGAGTGTGTCTATAGTCGCCGCTGCGCATGGTCGCGCGCGTGGGCCTGACACATCATGGATCTGAATTTTTCGAAGGAAGAGATCGCGTTCCGCAATGAGGTGCGCGCGTTCATCGATGAGAATTATCCGAAGCACTTGAAAGGCAAGGTGCTGCGCGAAGACCTCTCGAAGGACGACTTCCTCGCCTGGCACAAAATCCTCGGCAAGAAGGGGTGGTCGGCGCCGGCTTGGCCGAAGGAATATGGCGGCACCGGCTGGACCGCGACGCAACGCTACATCTGGCTCGAAGAGAACGCGCGCGGCGAGACGATTCCGCCGTTGCCGTTTGGCGTCTCGATGGTCGGTCCCGTTATCTACACGTTCGGCACGCCTGAGCAGAAGCAGCGCTATCTGCCGGGCATCCTTTCGGGCGATGTCTGGTGGTGCCAGGGATACTCTGAACCTGGCGCCGGCTCCGACCTAGCGTCTTTGAAGACGCGCGCCGTCCGCGAGGGCGACCATTACATCGTCAACGGCCAGAAGACCTGGACCACGCTCGGCCAGCACGCCGACTGGGGCTTCTTCCTCGTCCGCACCGATCCGGGTGCGAAAGCGCAAGAAGGCATTTCCTTCTTGCTTATCGACATGAAGTCGCCCGGCGTTTCCGTGCGCCCGATCAAGCTGCTCGACGGCGGTTACGAGGTAAACGACGTTTTCCTTGAGAACGTGAAGGTGCCGGTCGATCAACGCATCTACGAAGAAAACAAAGGCTGGACCTGCGCCAAATTCCTGCTCGCGCACGAGCGCGCCGGCATCGCCGGCGTCGCGCGCTCGAAGCGCAATGTCGAGCGTCTGAAATCGATCGCCAAAGCCGAGATCGGCGATGACGGCAAACCGCTCATCGAAGACGACGAATTCCAGCGCAAGCTCAGCGAACTCGAGATCGATCTTTCGGCGCTGGAGATGACCGAGTTGCGCACATTGGCGCGCGAGCAAGCCGGCAAGGGCCCCGGCCCCGAAAGCTCGCTGCTGAAAATCAAAGGCACCGAAATCCAGCAGCGCCTCACCGAGCTCACGCTCGAAGCCGTCGGCAATTACGCGCAGCCTTATCCGCGCGGGTTGGGCGGCAACGAGTTTGCGGTCGGTCCGGAATATTCGGGCGCTGCGGCGCCCGTGTACTTCAACTGGCGCAAAGCCTCGATCTATGGCGGCTCCAACGAAATCCAACGCAACATCATCGCGAAGATGGTGCTGGGGCTTTGATGGCCTCGCAAACAATAAGAATACGGGAAACGCGCGATGAACTTTGACTACACCGACGAACAGAATGCCATTCGTGACTCGCTCTCGAAGTGGGCGCAGCAGCAATACGATTTCGACAAGCGCCGCGAAGCACTGAAGAGCGAAGGCGCGTGGAAGTCCAATTGGGCGACGTTTGCTGAACTCGGCCTGTTGATGGCGCCAATCGCGGAAGAGTATGGCGGCCTTGGCGGCGGCCCGATCGATGTTAGCGTCGTCGCCGAAGAGTTTGGCAAGGCGCTCGTTGTGGAGCCCTATATTCCGACTGTGGTGATCGGCGGCGGCGCGCTCAAATACGCCGGCAGCGCCGCGCAGAAAGAAGAGCAACTCAACGCCATCGCCAGCGGCGAACGCGTCATCGCCTTCGCGCAAGCCGAGCCGAAGAGCCGCTGGGCGCTGAACGATGTGTCCACGACCGCGAAGAAAGATGGCGCAGGCTATGTGCTCAACGGTCAAAAGGCCGTCGTGCTCGGCGCGCCGCAGGCTGATCATTTGCTCGTCACCGCGCGCACGGGCGGCGGTCAGCGCGATTCCAAGGGCGTCTCGCTCTTTCTCGTGCCGAAGAACGCCAAGGGCGTGACGACGCGTGACTATCCGACCATGGACGATACGCGCGCCTCGGAAGTCTATTTCGAAAACGTCAGTGTCGGCGCCGAGGCGCTGCTTGGCGCCGCCGATGGCGCGCTGCCGGTGATCGAACGCATCGTCGATGAAGCCAACGCCGCATACAATCATGAGGCCGTCGGCTGCATGCGCATGATGACCGATCTGACGCGCGAGTACGCCAAGACGCGCCAGCAATTCGGCAAACCGATCGCCACTTTCCAGGTGCTGCAACACCGCATGGTCGACATGTTCATGGCGGCTGAGGAAAGCTACTCGATGGCGCTGCGCGCCACGATCAAGCTCCACGAAAGCGATGAGGAGCGGTCGAAGGCGGTGGCTGCCGCGAAGGTTTCGATCGGCAAGCACTCGCGTTTCGTCGGCCAGGCGGCGGTGCAAATTCACGGCGGCATGGGCGTCACCGACGAAATGCGCGTCGGCCACTATTTCAAGCGCACGACAATGCTCGACGCCACTTTCGGCAATGTCGATTATCACCTGCGCCGGTTTACGGCGTTGAACGCGAAGGCGGCGGCTTAAGCACCCGTTCCCGGGACGATGCGCAGCATCGGGCCCAGGAACGGGTGTTAGGCGGTCCGTCTTCTAAATACCCGCCGCACCAGCCAGATCACGCCGCTAAGCAACAGCAACGCACCGAGTCCAATCCCCGCGAAGATCCACCAATAGCGCTGGTAGGTCTTCATCCGCGTGTTGTGCGCGACTTGCGCTTGCGGATCGTAGCCGGGCGGCAGATCGAGCACGCCATTGCGCTGCGCGTAGGCGTGATAGTCGGCGCGCATCGAGGCGACCAAGTCGGGCTGTTCGGCGGCGAGGTTGGTGGTTTCGCCTGGGTCGGCGACGATGTTGTAGAGCCGCCATGAATCATCCCCGAGCGGCAGAGGTGTGCGCACCAATTTGTAGTCGCCGCGATAGAGCGCCGAGTGGCCCGACACCTCCACGCCAAGCGGTGTGTCGGCATCGCGCACAAACGTCGCTTGCCCGTTCAGCAGCGGGTTCATGCTGACGCCGTCCATCGCCGGCGCATCGAGCGGCACGCCCGCGCGCTCCAGCAGAGTGGGCGTCACATCGGTCACGAAGGCGCGCGCATCGATCCGCGCCGGCGCGATGCCCGGCCCCGCGATGATGAACGGCACATGCAGCCCGCCTTCGCCTGCTGTGAACTTGAACAATGAGCCTGTACCGGTCGCGTTTGCATTCTCAGGCCCGATCATCACGAACGAGCCGCGTTCACCCAAATTTTCGATCTGGCGCGTATAACCAGTTAGCCGCATCCAACGCCGGAAGTCCGCATCGGCGATCGGGTTGCTCGGCTCCGGCCCGTTATCGGATGTCACGATAAAGATCGTGTTCTCCGCCAGCCCGCGGCTCCGCAGATAGGCGATGAAGCGCCCGATATGGTGATCCATCGCCTCGATCATGCCGGCGTGGACTTCCATGCTGCGCGCATAGAGCGCCTGCTCGTCGTTGGAGATCGCTGACCACGGCCGGAAGCTCGGGTGTGGGGCATCGATCCGCGCCGTCGCCGGCAGCAAACCCAAATCTTGCGCGCGCCGCCAGCGCTGCGCCCGCAATTGCTCCCAGCCGCCGTCATACACGCCGCGATAATGATCGCGATATTCCGCCGGCGCCTGCACTGGAATGTGCACCGCTTGAAATGCGAGATATGCAAAGAACGGCTGGTTCGCGTCGTTCGCATTCGCATTGGCGTCCATGTAGTGGATCATGCGATCGACGATGAACTCGCTTGAGTAGAAGTTCTCCGGCAGGTGCGCGCGCTGACCGTTCTCGAACCAATCGGCCGTCGCGTAGTACGGCACGTACGTGCGCTCTTCCCAATTGTCAGCGCCCGACGCGTCGAGCACGAACGAATGGTCGAAGCCGTGTGAGTTGGGGAGATCGCCTTCGCCATGGCCCAAGTGCCACTTGCCGGTGGCGTATGTGCGATATCCATTGCGCTGCAAGCGCGTCGCAAGCGTGACGACGCCAGGTTCAAGTCGCATCGTGTAGCCGGGGCGGCCGCGCATCGCCGGCGGCAGCACTTCGATGATCGTCGAATGGCCGGTGCGATGGTTGTCCATCCCTGTCAGCAGCATCGCGCGCGACGGCGAACACAGCGGCGAGGAATAATAACGCGAGAATTGCGCGCCGCGCTGCGCCAGCGCGTCGATGTTCGGCGTTCGCGCTTCGCCTCCGTAGGCGCCGAGATCGGTGAAACCGACATCGTCGGCGACAATCACGACGATGTTCGGACGTTGTTGTTGGGCGTCGGCTGCTGATGTCGCGCATGCAATCAGCGCCAGGGTCGCCAATGTTCGGTGCGCCCAGCCCCCGATTTTCCCCATATCGTCCGCCTCCGTGCGGACCATGGGTACGGGAGCCCGGAACGGGCGTAAAGCGGCTGCACAACGGTGTCCGAATCCGGCGAGACGAGCGGGGCGAAACGGCCCATATTCGCCCTATGATGTTGGACGCCGATACCTGCCACGCGGCATGCGACGCGAAAGACCGCCGGTTTGACGGGCGCTTCTATGTTGGCGTGCTGTCGACCGGCATCTATTGCCGCTGCATCTGTCCGGCGCGCACGCCAAAGCGCGTGAACCGCACCTTCTGGCCGTCCGCCGCCGCCGCCGAAGCCGCCGGTTTCCGTCCATGTCTCCTGTGCCGTCCGGAACGCGCGCCTGGGCTTGCGCCGATCGACGCGCCAGCGCGCCTGGCGGCTGCCGCCTATGCACGTATCGAAGCCGGCGCGCTCGAAGAACATGGACTGGAAGCGCTTGCCGACGGTCTCGGCGTCACGTCGCGCCATCTACGCCGCGTGATGAACGCGCAGTTCGGCGCAAGCCCGATCGAGATCGCGCAGACCGGCCGCTTGCTTGCAGCGCGGCGTTTGCTCAATGAGACCGCGCTCTCGATCACCGAGATTGCGTTCGCTTCCGGCTTCCGCTCGCTGCGCCGTTTCAACGCGACGATGAAAGACCGCTATGGCGCGCCGCCCTCGAAGATGCGCGGTCGCAAAGCGCTGACCCGTGGCGAGACCTTCACCGTCAGCCTGTCGCCGCGCGGCGACTACAACATCGCGCCGATGCTCGACTTTCTCGGCACGCGCGCCTTGCCCGGAGTCGAGCGCGCCAATGGGAAGACCTACGCACGCGTTCTGAAGTGGGGTGATGCGCTCGGCTGGCTAGAGGTCGGCATGGGTCCGAAAGGCCTGGCGTTGACGCTGTCAGAAAACCTCGCGCCGCATCTGCGCCCACTCGTGGCGAATGTTCGCGGCGCCTTCGATCTCGACGCGGAAATGACCGCCGTCGACGCGCATCTGGCAACCGACGCCTCGCTCGCAAGAGATGTAAAGCGCGAACCTGGTGTTCGCGTCCCCGGCGCGCTGGATGGCTTTGAAACGGCAATCCGCGCCGTGCTCGGCCAACAAGTGACGGTGCAGGGCGCGCGCACGCTCACCGAACGCCTGGTCGCCAAGTACGGCGCCCCGCTGGAGCGCGGCCCCGAAGGATTGGACCGCGCATTTCCGGATGCGATGGCGCTCGCGAACGCGGGCGCGGCGGCAATTGCCAAGATCGGCCTGCCGATGAAGCGCGCCGAAACGCTGCATCGTCTCGCGGTCGCTTCTTGCGACGGCAAATTGCCGCTTGCACGCGGCGCCATCGCTTCGGGGCGCGCCGCCCTCGCAGAAATCTCCGGCATTGGCCCGTGGACGATTGAGTACGTCGCTATGCGTGCGCTCGGCGATCCCGACGCGTACCCTGCCACCGACATCGCGCTCATCAACGCGCTCGGCCGCAAGGGCGAGACGCTCGAACACTTGAAGCCATGGCGTGCGTATGCCGCGATCCGCTTGTGGCGGCGCATCGCCAAGAAAGGAATTCAGACATGATCAGCGCCATCTATGATAGCCCGATCGGCCCGCTCACGCTCGCCTCGAACGGCAAGGCGCTGATCCAGGTCGAGTTCGAGGGTGGCAAGTACCCGCTGCCGCAATACGAACTCGGCAACGACAAGATTATCGATCAAGCGCGCCGCGAGCTGGATCAGTATTTCGCCGGCAAGCTCGTCGCGTTCAAAGTGAAGGTCGATCCGCAGGGCACCGAGTTTCAGCGCAAGGCATGGGCCGCGCTGCAAACCATCCCGTACGGCGAGACGCGATCTTATGCACAGCAGGCCAAGGCCATCGGCTCGCCCAAAGCCACGCGCGCCATCGGGGCCGCGAATGGGCGCAACCCAATCCCTGTGATTATCCCATGCCATCGCGTCATCGGCGCCAATGGCAGCCTCACCGGCTTCGGCGGCGGTATGGAGCGCAAGCAGATCCTGCTGGAGCTGGAACAAGGTGGCGATTTGTTGGCCCGCGCCAGCTGATCATTACGAAGCTTAAACCGCTTTGAGGCATCGCACCCCGGCCCCGTGGCGTGCTAAAGAGCCGCCGCGAGAACGTGGGAGGAGTGCCTGAATGCGGAAGCTTTTGGTTGGCGCCGTTTGTGCGATGGCTTTGGCGGCGCCGAGCGTCGCGCCCGCACAACAACAGCCCGGCTGGACGTACGCCTACACCGAAGGTGTCGCCACGGCCACGCAGCGCGATGATCGCGGCCGCGTGACCGCAACGCTTACGTGCCGCCCGCCAACGGGCGATCTGGTTGTGACAGATTACACATTGGCGCGCGCCGCACGCGGTGCAAACACGGCTGCGGTGCGTATCGGCGTGATGAGCGTCAATGTGCCGATGACGCTCGAGGGCCGCGGCCGCAACCGCACGGTGGTGATCAATCTCCCGCAGCGGCCGCCAATTCTCGCGGCTGTGCAGCCGAACGATCGCCTTTCGGTGACGGTCAACAATCAGACCCACACTTATCTCGAAGGCGGTCCCGCGCGGATGCGCGAAGTCGCCTACGGCTGCTGGGGCAGCTGAGGTTCCGCTGAGCAGCAGGGTTGCTTGAGGTAAACCTCGGCGCCTAACATTGCCCTTCGCTCACCGGGGGGTGGCTGCATATGGGCGCCAGGTCAGATCAGCTTAAACAGGCAAGGGGCGGAATTTGCGCCGTTGTCCGTGTCGAGACGCGCGATGGCGTCGGGCAAGAGTGCGCCGCCTTGCTGAGTGATTTGGCGCACAGTGTTCGCGCCGAAGAGGATGGCTGCACCTCTTACGTTGTCACCCGAGTTATGGGCTCGCCGCTGCACTATGCCGTGCACGCTCGCTTTCAAAGCTGGGACGCCTTCAAGGGCCACGCCGAAACACCGCACCTGAAACGCTTGATGCCGCGCATCAATGCGTTGCTGGCGTCACCGATCGCGATGGAACTCTATCTGGAAGTGGTCTGAGCCCGGCGCGCCACGTCGGGTATGAAGTTCACGCCGATCGCGGCCGCGAATGACAGCGCGCCCACGACAGCGCCTAACCAATCCGCATCGTCGTCAGCGCGCGTGACTTCCAGCGTCACGAACGCAGCCGCAAGCAAGGATGCCGCGCCCAGCGCCAGGCGTGTCTGCACTTCGGCGCCGCGTGAACGCCACAGCCAGAAGTGGGCGGCAAGCACCAGAGCCGGCAGTAGGAAGCCGAGCGTATCGCGTGAGATCAGCGGCGCCGGCGATTGGCGCAAGCTCCAGAACGGCGTCACCCAAAGCATGGCGGCGGTGATCAGAACGCCCAACACGGTCACCAGCATCACGTTTGAAAAGCCGATCCGCACTTGGCGCGCGCCGAAGCGCGCCCTCATGCGCACAATCAAAGACGCCAGCAGCCAAACTGAAGCGTGCGCGCCGAGTTCGGCGAAGCTGATTGGCTCAAGCAGAACCGCGCCCGCCGCATACAAAACGCGCACGACGAGATCCGCCGCCGCGACCGTTAGAATGATCACGACGCTTTCAAGGAAGCTCGCGCTCAGCCGCGCATGACGGCGTTTCGCCGCGGAAGCGGCGGCGCCGATAATCAAGGCAGGTGCGGCGGCGCCGGAAACAACGAGCAGCCAAGCCGGCCAATCACTCGTCTCATTCAAGAGAAGTTGCGCCGTCGCGAACGCGAAGATCACCGCAAATATGCTGCACAGCGATGCAAACGCTCGCCATGCACGCGACGGCAGGCCCAAGTCAATCGCGCTCAAAATCAACGCCGCGACAGCGAAGGTTGGCGCGGCAAGCGGCGCGGGCAAAGCCAGTCCAACAGCCGCGGCGAATGCGGCGAACAGTCCCGCGAGCAACACCCACAGTGTCGCCTTGAGCGCATCAAGCCCACGATCGCGGCGCAGTGTCGAAGCGGCGACCACGCCGCCGAGCAACGCTGACACGACGGCAAAGCCCGTCGCCGCCGCGAAGCGATCGGCCAATCCGTGCTGTGAAAAATAGAGCGCCGTTACCGCCGCAAGCGGCGCAAGCGCGCCGGTGCCGGCAATTGCGAGTCCGCGCGCGCCGAGCTGCGGCACGCGTATCGCGGCGATGGCGAAGAAGATCGCCCCAGCCCACGCGGTTGCAGGGGTGAACCAGATCGCGGCGCTCGGCTCTCCGCTGAGAACGAAAAGTCCCAACAGCGCCACCCCAAACGCGCCGATATGCAGGCCTTCGAGCCGCAGGCTCAGCGCGCCGGTAATCGCCGAGGCCGCAACGATGAAGCCGAACGCGATGCCCGCGGCGCTGATCATCCCGATCTGCACGGCAAGCGCCAGCGAGGCGATCGTCATGATCAGCGCCATGGTGACGCCGGTGCTGATCCGGTGACGATGCGCGTGGACAAGGCCCGTCGCGCCAGCGAGCGCAAGGCAGATTGAATAACTCGCCGGGTCGGTGTGCGCTGAGCCAATCGCAAAGCCGATCAGCGCCCAGGCGCCCGCCGTCGCGACTGCGGCCCAAGCCGCGCCGCGCCACATCGGCCGGTGCGCGATCGCCATCATGGCCGCGCCAATCGCCAACCCGCAGGCGACGATGGTCGCCACGCTGGCGCCGAACGCAAAGCCCAGCGCAGGCGCAATCGCCAAGATGCCGAGCGTCAGTCCGCGTGCTGTCTCAACCGAGAGGCCAGGCGTCGGCACATTGATGGTTGGCGCGCCGGCCAAATTCCAGGCGCGCTGCGCCCGCTCGATCGGGGCTTCGTCCGGCGCCGGCGCGATGGTTTCGGCGCCCACGGCCAATGAAACGACTTCCGCCGTCGCGCTGCGGCGTCTGGCGGCTTTCACGCGTTGAGCAGCGCCCGCCGCGAGCTGTTCACGCAGCGCCGCGATCTCCGCCGCCTGCCGTTCAAGCCGCCGCCACAGATAGACGCCTGCCGCGAGAGCGGCGGCGGTCTGGATCGCGAGGAGGGTGAAAATCAGCTCCATGCGGCGGCGTTACTAACCGACCCAGCCGCCGAGGGCATGCCCAAAACGGGTCATCTCCCATCCGGAACATAACCTGTTGCCGTAACGCCCCGTATTACGCGGCGTTAGCCCTGCATGCGGCGCATGAATTTCTGCGTTTGCATGTGGCCGCCCGTATAGGCCTCGCGTCCAGTTTCGTCGGTGATCTTGGCCCACTGGTCTCGAACCGCCTCCGCGCTCGCGCCCTGGCCGAGATAAGCGCCCTCGGTCTCGGTGATCTGGGCGAGGGCGAAGACGCCCGCGCCAGCTGTAAGGATCGCGCCGTTGGGCCCGTCCTTGGATGCCAGGTAAACCACGCCGGGGGTAACCTGTTCCGGCCCGAGCTTTTCCAGCATCTCCGGCGGCATCAGGTTTTCGGTCATCCGCGTCGCCGCGACGGGCGAAATGGCGTTGATGCGGATGTCGTTCTTCGCGCCTTCAAGGCGGATCGTGTTCATAAGACCGACGAGCGAGAGTTTCGCCGCGCCGTAATTGGCCTGACCGAAATTGCCGTAGAGGCCGGTCGATGATGTCGTCACCACGATGCGCCCATAGTTCTGCGCCTTCATGATCTCCCAGACGGCTTTCAGCGGTTTCACCGTGCCCATCAGGTGCACGTCGACGACGGACGTGAAATCCGAAAGCTCCATCTTTGAGAAGCTCTTGTCGCGCAGGATGCCTGCGTTTGCGATCAGCACATCGATGCGGCCCCATTTCGCCATCGTGCGCTCGACCATCGCCGCCACGCCGGCATCGTTTGTGACCGATGCGCCGTCGGCGATCGCTTCGCCGCCCGCCTTCGTGATCTCCGCAACCACGGCGTCGGCTGCCGCCGATGAACCGCCCGAACCATCCAGCGCGCCGCCCAGATCGTTGACCACCACCTTTGCGCCGCGCCGGGCGAACTCCAGTGCGTGGCTGCGTCCCAAACCGCCGCCGGCGCCTGTTACGATCACAACCTGACCATCGAAGCGGATGTCGTCACTCATCTGAAATGTCTCCGTTTGTGAAGGTTTTGTGGTCGTTCCGCGGGCGGCAGGTCAAGTCATTGCGCCGCTCATAGCGTCGCACTAGCGTTACGGAAAAGCGGGGCGCTCGTTGTACTATTCGTTCGAGAACGCACGCAGCTTGATCGCTGTCGTGCTGATCATCCTCATCGCTTGGCTCTTTTCCGAGAACAAGCGCCGCTTTCCGTTTTGGCTGACCTTAGGTTCGCTCGCCGTGCAGGCGGGGCTCGTGCTTGCGCTGTTTGCGATCCCAAATTCGAAAGGCGTTCTCTCCGGCATAACCGCCGCCGTTGACGGCCTCGCGGACGCCGCCGATCGTGGCGCGCAATTTGTGTTTGGCTATCTCAGCGGCGGCGCGCAGCCATATGCGCCGACCGCCGCCGGCGCCCCGTTCATTTTCGGCTTCCGCGTCTTGCCGCTCATCCTCGTCATTTCGGCGCTCTCAGCGTTGTTGTGGCATTGGCGGATTTTGAAGTGGCTGACCCACGCGTTCGGCTTCATCTTCGAAAAAACCATGAACCTCGGCGGCGCCTCCGCGCTGGCTGTCGCCGCCAACATCTTCATGGGCATGGTCGAAAGCCCGATCGTCATTCGCGCCTATCTCGATAAGCTCTCTCGCTCCGAACTGTTCTTGATGATGGTGGTTGGGCTTGCGACAGTCGCGGGCTCCACCATGGTGGCCTACGCCGTGATCCTTGCGCCGGTTCTGCCGAACGCGGCTGGGCATGTGCTGGTGGCGTCGATCATTTCCGCGCCGGCCGGCATCCTGCTCGCGCGCATCATGATCCCGGAAGAACACAAGGCGGGTACGCCTTACGATCATTCCACTGAACTCAAATACGAAAGCTCCATGGATGCGATCACGCGCGGTGTTCAGGACGGCGTGATGGTGGCGGTGAACGTCGCGGCCTTCATAATCGTGTTTGTTGCGTTCGTTTGGATCGTGAACAATCTTCTGGGTCTTGCGCCCCATATCAATGGCGAACCTGTTACGCTTCAACTGCTGTTCGGTTATGTGTTCGCGCCGGTTGCTTATCTCATCGGGGCGCCGTGGTCCGAGTCACTCGCGGCGGGCAACATCCTCGGCGTCAAACTCTTCCTCACTGAGTTCATCGCTTACATCGAACTCGGCGCCATTCCCGCCGCTGACATGAGCGAGCGCACGCGCATGATCCTGACCTACGCGACATGCGGCTTCGCCAACGTCGCCTCGGTTGGCATCATGACAGGCGGCATGACGGTGCTGATGCCGGAGCGCCGTTCGGAAATCATGTCGCTGGCGTGGAAGGCGTTGCTGCCGGGCTTTATGGCGACGTTGATGACAGCGGCTGTCGTCGCCGCGATGCCTGTCGGGCTTTTCGGTTAGTGCGAAGCCGGCCGCATGCCTTCGGCCAGCGCATCCGCGCGCCGTGCCAGCTTCGCGCGCCGGCGGTTGAGTTCTTTAAGGGCGCGCCGCAGGTCGCGTGCCTCACCCGCGAGTTGGGGCTCGGCGACCAACCGCTCCATCAGCAACAGCGCATCGCGCTCGGCGCCCAGGGCGACGCCGATTTTTTCGGCGGTCTTGCGGCGGCGTTTCCCCGGCCAGGCGTCATCCAGGATCAGCGCCGCGAAATAGCGCTCTTTTTCGCGGATGCGCCATTCGTGACGGCGCACTGGATCGAGTGCGCGCACGCCGCGCCGCCGAGCGCGTCGCGCCTTCCGCTCAAGTCTGCGCGCGCCCCGTCTGATCTGGGCGGGTGATGCTTCCGGCCAAACCTGCGCCAGCGCGAGCAGGTCCTTCAAGCCAGCGCGCGCCGCATCGAGATTTAGTCCCGGTTGCAGCGCCGCCATGTCGTCGATGCCGTGCGCGATGGCGCGAAAGGCGCCCGCGGTGCGTTTGCGGCTCTTGCGCGCTGTGTTTAGTGCGGCTTCGCTCAGCGCCGCCGGATCGCGCGACAATGCCAAATTGCGCATCAATGTCCGCGCTGAATCGACAAATACAGAGGAGAGGCCTGGCGCGCATGCACGCCCGACACGCGCCAAAGCGCGCGCGCGTTTCACGCGGACGCGGCATTGGTGGACAGCTTTGCTGGAGGTCCCGACCTTGTCGAGTTCATCGATCGCGAGACGCAGCTCCTCCGACAAAGCCGCGCGCAAATCGAACGCCGCTGCTGGCGATCGCATGTGACAACCCCTTGAAGCCCCGCGCGGCTATTGCCGCCGCGCGATCTTCTTGAGCGTGCCGGAAAATGAAAGCAATGGCCGCTCTGCCTGTGTCACAATCCCGCGCACGAAGATGACGGAACGCGTTTCGCGAATGACCTCGCCGCGCGCTTCGACCATTCCGTCAAGATCGCCCGCGCCGACGAACTCCGAATTGAACGTCAATGTCACCGCGTGGGCGCCGGCCAACGTGTTGTGGGCAATGCCAAAAAGCGAAAAGTCGGCGAAGCTCATCAGGCAGCCGCCATGGATGGATTCGCCGCCATTGAGGTGATGCGGCTTGGGCTCGAACACGCAATGGGCGCGGCCGCCTGCGTCATTCTTGAAATAGAAGGGGCCGATGATGGTTTCGTAAGGATCGCCGCCCTGGCTCCAGGTGGTCCACCCCGCGAACGGACCTTCCGCAAGCGTCACGCCGCCGGACCAAGTGGTTTGAGGCTTTCCGTCGCCGTTCATGCCATTCCCTCCCAAGGCCGGTGCTGGCATGGTGTGGCCGTGTCGGCAAGGCGGGGCCCGCATGCGCGTGATAATGGCGATACTGGCGTGTCTGGTGGTGGCGCAATGCGCCTCACGTGAGGACAAGCGTTTCCATGTCGGCGAGGCGCCTACCGCCTACGTCATCATGGGCATCGCCGAGGCCGACGAGAATACATCTCCGAGCTACACGGTGCTGTGGCGCCGCCTCGACGCCAACGGCGCCTTCATGCGCTATGGCGCGCGGCGCATCTTCGAGGCGCGCTCGGAATCGGGCGACGGCATTCAATTGCCCGGCATCCCCGGCGAGTTCATTCTCTCGGAGATCGAACCCGGGACTTACGCGCTGGATAGCACTTTTGCCACAGTGCGCGACGGTCGCATCACCTACACCGCCAACGGTCTCATCCGGGGTCCCGAGCGGCCAACGTTTGAAGCGCGCCCGGGCGAAGCCGTTTATCTCGGCATCTGGCAGACGAACATAGAAGAGACGTTCGCGACGGTGCGCCCATGGCGCCTGGAGCGCAGCGATCTTGAAGCTGTGCTGCGCGAAGCCGATCCTGTGGTCGGCGGCGTTCGCATGGTGCAAACACAGGATCGCGCCATTGCGTGCAATCCGTTCCGTCTCAATGAAGTTTCCACACGCCAGGTTTGCTGAGTCATGGATCACGAAACGTTCGATCAACTCCTCGATGGCGTGCGCCGCTTCGTCAACGACCGGCTGATTCCGCTTGAAGCGAAGGTGGCCGAAGACGATGCGATCCCGGCGGATGCGCTCGCGGAGATGCGCGCGCTTGGGCTCTTCGGCATCTCGATCCCGGAGGACTATGGCGGGCTCGGCCTCACGATGGAGGAAGAGTGCCGGACGATGTTCGAGTTCTGCCGCTGTTCGCCGGCTTTCCGCTCGGCCTTTGGCACCAATGTCGGCATCGGCAGCCAAGGTCTCGTCATGTTCGGGACGCAAGCGCAGAAAGAAAAGTGGTTGCCGGGCATCGCGTCGGGCGAGGTGGTGACATCGTTCGCGCTGACTGAGCCTGAAGCCGGTTCCGATTCCGGCGCCGTCCGCACCAAAGCCGAGTTTGACGGCGCCGCTTATGTCATCAACGGCTCGAAGCGGTACATCACCAACGCTAACCGCGCCTCGATCTTCACCGTCATGGCGCGCACCAACCAAGACGCCAAAGGCGGCAGCGGCGTTTCCGCGTTTCTGGTGCCGAGCGATCTAAAGGGCGTCTCTGTCGGCAAGCCCGAAAAGAAGATGGGCCAGCAGGGGGCCCACATTTGCGACGTGAACTTCGACAATGTCCGCGTGCCTGCTGAACTTCGCCTTGGCGAAGAGGGCCAGGGGTTCCGCATCGCCATGCAAGTTTTGGATCGCGGCCGGTTGCACATCTCATCGGTCTGCGTCGGTGTCGCCGAGCGCCTCATTGAAGAGAGCGTGCGTTACGCCGCCGAGCGCAGACAATTCGGCCAGCCGATCGCCAACTTCCAAATGATCCAGGCCATGCTCGCCGATTGCCGCGCCGAAGCAAACGCCGGCCGCGCCATGGTGCTCGAAGCGGCGCGCAAGCGCGATCGCGGTGAAGACGTCACGATGGATGCCGCCGCGTCGAAGCTGTTCTGTTCGGAAATGGTCGGCCGCGTCGCCGACCGCGCCGTGCAGATCTTTGGCGGCTCGGGGTATGTCGCCGATCACGGCATCGAGCGCTTCTATCGCGACGTTCGCATCTTCCGGCTCTACGAAGGCACCAGCGAAATTCAGCGTATCATTATCGCGCGCGAGATGATGAAGCAGGGCAAGTGACCGACAAGCCCTTCTTCCGCTTCCACCCGGACGCCTACGAACACGGCGTCTTCGATGAGACCGACGCGCCGTGCGCCGCCTGCGGCAAGCCCTGCGTTTGGGCGTACAATCAGCACATCTACGCGCTGCCGCCGGAGCCGTCGCCGATCTGTGCGCGTTGCATCGCAGACGGCGCGCTCGGTAATGTCGTCAACGGCGGCGATTACGGCCTCCACGATTTCAGCTTCGACATCGATCCGGACGAGGCGCTTGCGATCGAAGTCGAACAACGCACGCCAGGCTTTGCGACCTACAATCCCTTCATCTGGCCAGTGCGCGACGGCGCGCCGTTGGCGTTTCTTGGCTTCGGCGAAGATGCGCCGCTGGCGAGCAATCTCGGCGTGCTCGCCGCCATCGCCGCGCTCGGTAACGAGATGGGCTTTGAGATCGCCGCGAGGGACGCGCTCATTTTCAAATCCTTGGAAGGCGATACCTATGTCGCCACGCTCGATATCGATTGAGCCATGCCAAACGAAGAGCCCAAATCGAAGAAGACACTCAGCGAACACGCCAAGGCGGTAGCCGCCATCCCCGGCGAGAAATTCGCTGAGCTGAAAGCCTTCGGCGCCGAGAAAGTACAGGAAACGCTGAGTGCGTTTCTCTCAGCGCTGCCTGCGTTGAAGCAAGCCGGTTACGACCTCCGCGAGTTCGAAATTGAACTCGGCCTCACGCCCAAGGTCATCGCGCACTTCATGCCGCATGCCGCAACCGAAGCGGACGTCGCCGCCGCGCGCGAAGCGCTAAAGGACAACAAGATCGGCGCCTCGATGCTCAGCGTTCTCCGCCGCGCCGGCGACATGCATCGCCAAATCAAAGCCCCAGGCTTCGAATGCGCGCACATGGAAATCGATGTCGGCGTCATTCCCGCCGTGCGCCTGCGCTATCGCGCAGAGGGATGAAGCTGCGCCGCACCCTGGCGCGGCGGGCGCGGCGTCATTAGTTCACGGTCGTGACCAAGCTCTCAGCCATTGTCAGCGAAATTCAAGCGTGCCGCGTCTGCGCACTTCCGCACGAGCCGCGTCCGGTGGTTTGGGTCGATGCGCGCGCGCGTGTTTTGATCGCCGGCCAAGCGCCCGGGCGGCGCGTGCATGAGAGCGGCGTTCCGTGGAATGATCCATCGGGAGATCGGCTGCGCGATTGGCTGCAGCTCGATCGCGAAATGTTCTACGACAAACGGAATATCGCGGTCGCTGCTATGGGTTTTTGCTATCCCGGCACGGTGAACGGTGCGGATTTGCCGCCACGCCGCGAGTGTGCGCCGCTTTGGCGCCCGCGCCTTCTGCCACTTTTGAAAAATGTTCAGTTGACGCTGCTGGTCGGCGCATACGCCCAACGCTATCATTTAGGCGCTGCGGTGAAGCCGAGTCTTGGCGAGACGGTGCGCGCATGGCGCGAATACCCCGCCAATGTCATGCCTTTGCCGCATCCGTCGTGGCGAAATACGGGCTGGCTGAAGCGTAATCCATGGTTCGAAACAGATTTGCTCCCCGAGTTGCGGCGCAGGGTTTCATCTGCCTTGCGTTGATGGTGCTGGCCGCCTGCGTTCCAACAGTGCAGCGGGCCGGCTCGCCGCTCGATACGTTCACCGGGCCGCGCTTCGATGTGGCTTCGGAACATTTTGTTTCGTTCGACGGCGCCGAGCTCGGCCTGACCGCCTGGTTGCCGGCAAACGGCGAAGAGCCCCGGGCTGTCATCATCGGCCTTCATGGCATGAACGACTACGCCAACACGTTCTATCTCGCGGGCCCCTGGTTCGCGGCGCGCGGCGTTGCGCTCTACGCGTACGACGCGCGCGGCTTTGGCCGTTCGCCCCGGCGCGGTGTCTGGGCGGGCGAACGCCTGATGACAGAAGATCTGCGCACCGCCGTTAACGTCGCCCGTCGTGCGCACCCGGGCGCCAGGATCGTCGTTGTCGGTGACTCCATGGGGTCGGCGGAGGCCATCGCCACGTTCGGCGCATCGGACGCGCCTGCGATTGATCGGCTCGTGCTTGTCGCTCCGGCGGTGTGGGGCTGGTCAACGATGCCGGATCAGTACGCGCTGGCGCTTTGGGTCGGAGCGCACACGTTCCCGTGGCGCGCCGTGCAGCCGCCGCGCGGGGTTGTCCGCACCCGCACGGCCTCCGACAATCGCGAAGCGCTGCTGCAGGCGGGGCGGGCGCCGCATATGATCTGGTCGACACGGATCGACGCCGTCTATGGTCTCGTTGGTCTGATGGAAACCGCATCCGAGCGCGCCGCCAATCTCGATGGGGACGTGCTCTTTCTCTACGGCGCACACGATCAGATCATTCCGCGCGCTTCGGCGGTGGCCGCCGCGCGGCGCTTGCCGCGCTCGGCCCGCACCGCGCTCTATACAGAAGGCTGGCATTGGCTTTTGCGTGATAACCAGCGCGAGGTCGTTTACGCCGACATTTTGGCCTTCATTGACGACCCGGAAGGTCCGTTGCCCTCGCAATCCCAGCCGCTTTTGCCGGTCGTCCAAGCAAATCGTTAACGAGATTGTTCTAGGGTCGATCCGCTATGGCGGCCCTTAACGCTCTTTTCGACAAGAGACGTATCGCGCTCACGCGTGCAAAGCTGCGCGCCTGGTGGGATGGCGAGGATTTCAACGAAGAAGCGGCTCTCGCCGCGTTTGAAGCCGCGCTCGCCGCCGCGCCTGTCGCCAACGACGCCGAAGACGCGGATGATGAGCTGTTCGACTATGAGATGCCGGCGCGCCTGGAAGCGCTCGCGATCCTGTGGGGCGCAGACCGCTGCCGTCCCGGTGATGCAACCGCCGACAAATTAGAGCCCGCGCGCATTGGTTTGGCGCCTGATGGCCTCTTGGCGGTGCTTGGCCCGGGCCTCGTTGGTCCGATGGCCGCCGTCGCCGCCGCGCATCCTGGCAAGATTGAAGTATTCGAGTGGCGCGAGGAAACTTTCGAAGCGCTGAAGTACGGTTTGAAGCAGGCCAAGCTGACCGACCGCATCACGGCGTCCCGTATCGATCTCGAAGCGCACGTGTTCACGCCAAATTCCTACGATGGCCTGCTGAGCATCGATGATTTCGCCTATTGCGGTTACCCGCCGCATTTGGCGCAACAGATCATGAAGTGCCTGAAGCCCGGCGCCTGCGCCGTGGTGGAGTGCTATGTCGGCCTAAAGACACCCGAACTGGCAACGGCGTTCGCGTCGTCCTTCGCTGAACCGCAGATTCGGGCTCATGGCGATATTCTGCAGTTTTTCGTCGATGCCGGCCTCGCGCTTGAGGCCGACGAGGACATGACCGACGATTTCCTCTTCACCGCGCGCGCTGCGTTCAAGCAGCTTGGCGAAAAGCTCGCGGCCGCGGGCGCGCTTGAAGTGCCGGTCGCGCGCGAGCTTGCCTGGGAAGCCGAAGCCTGGCGCATGCGCCTGCAATTGCTGGCGACGCGGCGGCTGGAACGGCGCCGCTTCACGCTGCGCAAGCCCGCCGACGCCGCGCCAGCAGCGTCGCCTCAGCCGGAAAACGCGAACGCGCCCGCGGGCTGAATCGTCACCGATACGGTCTCGCCCAGCGCCGAGCGCGCCGGCGCCAATGCGCGCCACACAATGCCTTGCGCTTCGATACGCACCAGATCGTGCGCGCCGTGTGGCCGTACGGCGATCACGCGCGCCCCCGACCCCGGCGCCAACATCAATGCTTCCGCGCGCACTGCAACATTGGCGGCGGCGCCGTTGGCAAGCTGAGAGGCGTTCACGTTGCCGAACGGCGTCGCCACGACGCCATTGGCGACCGCGCTCTTGTAAACATTGATCGGCCCAAGCGCAGCCGCGGCGTCAAGTGAGGCGGGATGATCGTAGGCGTCGCGCGGCGCGGCTTCCTGCAGCACGCGGCCGGATTTCAAAATCACCAACCGGTCCGCGGCCTGCAGCGCGTCTTCGGCATCGTGGGTGACGAACAAGGTTGTGGTCTTGGCTTCGGCAAGCGTCGCCAATGTTGCGTCGCGCAATTCCGCCCGCAACACCGCGTCGAGGCCGGAAAACGGCTCATCCAGCAAGATCGCGCGCGGGCTTGGCGCTAAC
Source organism: Hyphomonadaceae bacterium (assembly GCA_016791365.1). Lineage (GTDB taxonomy): Bacteria > Pseudomonadota > Alphaproteobacteria > Caulobacterales > Aquidulcibacteraceae > Vitreimonas. Next base: position 76,778 of record JAEUMT010000064.1, read on the forward strand.
GCGCGCGCCAATGCGACGCGCTGCTGTTCGCCGCCCGAGAGTTCATGTGGGTAAGCGTTCGCGCGGTGCTTTAGACCCACGCGATCCAGCCACTTCAAGGCGGTCGCGTCACGATCCGCGCGCCCGAGTTTGTCGAGGCCAAACGCAACGTTCGCGCCCGCCGTCAAATGCGGAAACAGCGAGTAATCCTGAAACACCATGCCGACGCGCCGCGCTTCGGGAGCGACCGTCAGGCCCGCTCCTGATACGCGCTCGCCGCCAATGTGAATGTCGCCGCCTTCGACATGTTCGAGTCCGGCGATCAGGCGCAGAATTGTTGACTTGCCTGAGCCTGATGGTCCCAGCAGCGCCACGACCTGGCCTTGCGGCGCCGTGAACGACACATCGTCCAGCACAAGCGTCTTGCCGTAAGTCCTGCGGATTTTGTCGACCCGAACGCTGCTCATGCGGCCCCCGCGCGCCGACGCTCAATGGTGCGCGCCAGAATGATGATCGGCGCAAGGCCGGCCAGAAAGATGAGCAGGGCGGGCGCCGCCGCTTCCAGCAAGCGTTCGTCACTTGCGTACGAGTACGCTTTCACCGCCAAGGTATCGAAGTTGAATGGCCGCAGGATCAAGGTCGCGGGCAATTCCTTCAGGATTTCGACGAACAGGATGAGCGCCGCCGCCGCCAGGCTTGGCGCTGCGATTGGCAGATCGACCTCCACGAACCGCCGCCATGGTCCCGCGCCCAACGTGCGCGCCGACGCGTCGAATCCCTTGGACAAGCGCGACAGGCCCGCATCGATCGGACCAACACCGGCTGACGCAAATCGCGCTGCATAGGTCCAGAATAACGCAGCCAATGAAAGTCCGGCGCCCAAGCCGCCAACCCAGCCTGCCTCGCGCGCCAATCCAAACAATGACAGCGCGCCGAGCGCAACGACAGCGCCCGGGGCCGCATAGCCCATGCCTGCGGCGAATAATGGTGATTTGCCCCAGCCTGTTGTTGCGCGGCGCGCCGCCACCGCGATTGCCGCCGCCAGCGACAAGGTCAGCGCGGCGCCTGAACCGGAAAGCACGATGGAGTTCACGAACGGCTGTACGATGTCCTGTACGTTTGCATGCAGCAGCGCCAATCGGCCGAGCCACAGCAATGGCAAGAGTGCGCCAAACACGATCAACGCCGCGCAGAACACCGCCGCCGAACCGCCCGCGACGGCGTTTAGGTCGTAGCGCGGCAGAGGCCGCCAGCGCGATGATCCGCCGGCATAGGACGCCCGCCCGCGCGCACTGCGCTCAACAAATAAGAACACCATCGCCGCGACCAGCAGCACCGCGGAAATTTGCAACGCCAGCGCCGGCGCGCCATGCGCGTACCAGGCGCGAAACACCGCCGTGGAAAGCGTGCTCAAGCCGAAGTGCTGCGCCGCGCCATAGTCGGCGGCGATTTCCATGCATGCCAGCGCCGCGCCCGCCGCTATGCCCGGTCGCGCCAACGGCAGCGCAATGCGCCAAAACATGCGCGATGGCGAAGCGCCCAGCATCCGTGCCGCTTCGAGCGCGCATGCGGACTGACTCGCGAACGCCGCCCGCGCCGCGAGATAGACATAAGGATAGAGCCCCACCGCGTAGATGAAGGCCGCACCCCAAAACCCTTGTACCGGAAAGGGTGAGCCGCCGGCCCAGGTCATGCTCGCATAGGCGTACGCCAGAATATAACTGGGCGCGGCCAGCGGGATGACCAGCAGCCATTCAAACACGCCGCGCCCCGGAAATTTGCACAACGTCACCAGCCATGCCGCGCCCGCGCCAAACGCGATCGCGCCGGCGCCGCCTGCGAGCACCAGGGACAACGTGCCAATCGCGCCTTCGCGGATGAGCGCCGCGCCGAACTCCGCGCCGGCATCGCGCGTCACCGCCAGCGCAATCACCGCAATCGCCGGCGCCGCGCATATGAGTGTCGCGATGGCCGCCGCGACCGCCACGCCGTCAGGGCGTAGCGCGCGTGTGTCAGCGGGAGATGCGGCGAGGCTCATGTGCCGCTGCTTCTAACGTGTGTTGGCTTAGCTCCAACCGACTTCTTCGAAGATGCGCGCCGCTTCGGCTTGATGGCGGCCCAGGGCGTCAAGCGGAATGTTTTCTTCCTTGAACGCGCCGGCGGCGGCCAGATCCGGCGCGGGTGCGATTTGCGGGCGTATCGGAAATTCCGTGTTGAGCGGCGCGAGCATGGTCTGCGCCGCATCGCTCACCAGATATTCCAGGAATTGCACGGCGCGCTCGCGGCGTTTTGCATGCGCTGTGACGCCGCCGCCTGAAATGTTCACGTGCGTGCCCGCGCCGGCCTGATCCGGGAATGCGAAACCGACTTTCCCGATAACGTCACGGTCCGCCGCGTCTTCCGAGCGCATCATGCGGAAGTAGTAATAGTGGTTGCACACCGAAGCCTGAGCTTCGCCGGCGGCGACCGCTTTGATCTGGTCGCTGTCGCTGCCTTGGGGATCGCGCGCGAAATTGCCGCGCACGGCGCCGGCCCACGCCTTGGCGTTCTCCGCGCCCAGCCGCTCGATCCGCGCCGCCAGCGTCGAGAGCTGATAGGTGTTGGACGATGAACGCATCACGATTTGGTTGCGAAAGCGCGCCGTGCCGAGGGCATCCATGGTCGCCACTTCTTCGGGGCGCACAGCGTCCTTGCGATAGACGATAATCCGCGCCCGCTTGGTGAAGCCCCAGAACGCGCCTTCCGGATCACGCAAATGCTGGGGCACGTTTTGCTCAAGCGCGGGCGTGACGACGTTTTGGAAGAGGCCGGCTTCCTTCACCTTCCACAAATTGCCCGCGTCGGCGCTGACGAATACGTCAGCCTCGGATGCTTCGCCTTCGGCGCGCAAACGCTCCAGCAATTGCTCGGCGCTACCAGTGAGCGCCCGCACTTCAACGCCTGTCGCTTCCTGGAAGCCCGCATAGAGCGCGCGGTCAGCATCGTAGTGCCGGGCGGTATAGACGTTGACGTAGTTATCTTCGCCGCCGCCGGGCGTGCAGGCGGCCAAGGCAGTGGCGGAGGCGCCCAGGACGAGGCCGCGGCGGCTGAGAGAAAAGGACAGGGTAGCCTCCAATATGAAACTTGCGAACGGTTCGCAATTGCACACTAAGTGACGCCGGGGTCAACCCCGCGCGTCGGCGCAGCTTGACGCACGCGGGCCGACCCTTATGGTCCGCGCCCTTCGGAAGCTTGGCTTTAGCCTGGCTTTCCGGGCGCGTAGCTCAGCGGGAGAGCACTCCCTTCACACGGGAGGGGTCACAGGTTCAATCCCTGTCGCGCCCACCATCCTTTTTCCGCCCGCCGAAAAGTCAGCCAAAGCCATGAAGGGCAAGGCTAAATCGGCGGTTCTAAACCCCTCATTTCGCGCATATTGGAGTTGTCCCGCAAAGGCCAGTTTCAGCACCGCGCGTTTGTGCTCGATGCTGTCAGAATTCCAAAGTTTCCAAGGCTCTGCGAGGAATGTGAGTGCGGTTCTAAGTGATTGCTCGAAACTCTTCAGCGGCTGAGCGCCACGGGCAATCTTTTCCGCCAAAACCAGCTTCTCTTTCGTGAGCTTTTCAACGCGTTCTTCGAGCGCGTGGGCGACGACTTGCGTCTTGGCTTCGACCACTCGATCGACTGTCGCCTCGATCTGGCGCTCTGTGTCTCTGAGCTGTGCACGCAGACCATCTAGGCGTCCCGTCATGGTGCGGCGGCGCATCTCCCAGGCGCGCTCAAACATATCGGCAGCAAGCCGGACAAGGTTCGCCGAAGGGGTGAGCGCTTTGAGCAGGGCCTCGAACTCACCTTCGATCTTGTCGCGCCTAATGCTCTTTCCGTAGCTCGCACAACCGCGCTTGAAGCAGAAGTAGTAGGCATAGTGGCCGCTACGACCGCGCGGCCAAGATGCCGTGAGCGGCGTGCCGCAGGCGCAATTCACAAAGCCGCGAAGAGGGAAGTCTTTGCTCAAATCTTTTCGCGCGGGTGCGCGCTTGTCGCCCTTGAGGCGCGAAATAATCCTGTCATGCGTCTCAATGCTGATCAGTGCTTGGTGGCGACCCTCACGAATCGTGACGCCCCAATACGGCGCGGATACTAGGCCGGCATAGACGTGATGGCGCAGCATGGCCGAGACGATGTTTTCGTTGGTAAGTCCCTTGCGCTTTCCGGATTTTTGACGCGGCCATTCGGGAAAGCTTTCGAGGAATCGCTGAACCTCTGCGAGCGATTCAAAACGCCGCGAGGCAAAACCTTCGAGTGCTTCTTTGACAATGGACGCGAAGGGCTCATTGGGTACGAGCAGCGCGCCTTCGGCTTTCGTGCGCTGATAGCGATAACCGAGCGGCGCTTTGGTGACGTGGTAGCCTTGCTCGACGCGCGCCGTCATCTTCTGCACGGCCTGGCGTCCGAGTTGATGACGTTCCAACTCGCCGCCCGCTGCGACGATCGTCTCAAAGAATCTTCCTTCCGCCGTGTTCTCAAATCGGAAGTTCAGGCAGTACGGAATGGCGTCGTACTTCTCTAGCGTCCGGCGCAGCGTCCAGTGAAATTCGGTGTCGCGCGCAAAGCGCTTCAAATCGTCGAAGATCACGATGTATCGCTTGCGGCGATTGGCTCTCAAGTGCTGGATCACGCCGACCATGCCGGGGCGCTTCATGAAATCGCCGCCCGCCGTCTTGGTGTCGCCAAACACGGTCTCGACGGGAACGCCGAGCGTCGCAGCATACTGACGGCAGCGGTGTTCTTGACTGAGTTTGCCGCTGCCTTCGATCTCCTGCTTCTTGCTTGAAACGCGGCAATAGATCAGCGCGGCATCGATCTTCGCTTCGCTCATAAATCCTCCGATCCCGAAGAAGCGCGATCGTGCTGGTCAGCCAATTCGGGGAACACGAAGTGAATTGAATCGACGCCCCAGCCGAGATCGACGAACGCACACATGATGTTCCAAAGCGTGCGCAGAAACTCCATCGCGTCTTCTTCGGAGTCGAAGCGCCCTTCGACCTCTGGAAGATATTGCTCCATGTCGAGCGCCGGAGCGCCAGCAGGGAGCGCGTCGGCGCTCGTTGTTGCTAGATCAATCTCATAGTCCATGCGCTCGTCTCCTTTCCGTCTCTCGGCTCTGTGGGCAAGCTAAGAGACTAGCACAAAGGGGGAACATTTTCCATCCAAATAGGAAAATATTCCAGCAAGCCGGGCGGCTTTACAGAATTCAGCCAGTCCGTCCGTCATACGGAAAACGATAAGGGCCAAGCGCGAGCTTCGCCCAGAAAGTCATTCGCACCAAATGCGCGAAGCGGCTTCCGAAGAACGGCGATTTTTCCGCATATTATAAGGACAATCCGCTCGCTCGCTCGAAGGCAAAAATTGAAAGTCGGTTCGCGGAAAAAGCCATCGTCGAAGCGCTACATGGTCGGTCAGAAGCTGTCTGACTATCAGATGCAGAAAATCCTGCGCGCCTTCGCCGAGGGAAAATTGGCGAAGGACGTGAAGGACCGCTCGCCGAGAACAGTAGGCTACATCTTCAATCTGCTTCGGAAGCGTTTGGTGGATGTCGGGTACTACACGCCGAACACATGGACAGGGCCACTGGAGTTTGACGAAGAAGGTCCGAGCCGCATTCATCCGATTGACGAGCGCTACAAAAGGCAAGCGCCGCGTCTTCGTGGCTCAAGAGATTACACGCGGCCAGCGCTATTGGCGGACATGTATTTTCGAGCGAAGAATCCTGACCTGACGCCTCTGGAAATTCTTCAAGACATAAAGCTCATTGTGAAGGTGACAGGTCCAATCAATCGACCACCTGCGAACATCGACCTTTGGCGCAAACACCACAAAATCATCGTCTACAAGCGGGGCATGTTGATGCTACGGCGCATGGCGTTCAGTAAGGACGACAAGCCACAAGAGAGGCTGCGGCGGTTCAAGTTTCATCAGGAGCAGATCGCGGGCTATCAGGAGATGATCGAAATCACGTTGGCCGAGATTCGCGCCATGCGTCGGAAAAAGAAATGACTGCAAGATGTGCGCGGGTAGTACCCGCGCATCTTGGCAAGGGGCGGCTGCGCGCCCCGTTGCATCCCCAAGCTTGGTGCGGACCTCAGCATCGAGCCTCATCTGCACCATGCAAACGTCCGCCGTTTGATCGCGCAATGGTGGAGCCTCCGGGCTCCTCCCTTGACCCACCATGGCCAACCTTCGCGGTTGGAGCGCGCACTTGGAGCGGGCCTTCGCGCCCCTCCCTGTGAACCCACCCAAACCAATTTTCGCAGTTGGAACGCGCGAGGGTGGAGCCTCCAAGCTCCTCCCTTCGATCCCACCATGGCCACCGTTTGCCGATGGAGCGCACCGAGGCGTCTGCCGGCCTTGGACCCCGCATCAAGACGTACGCCGTCCTGAATCTTTCGCGATGCCATCGTGCATGGGCGCGGTCATCGGCAGTCATTGTATTTCGGGGCATCGGACCGTAG
>JAEUMT010000042.1 GCA_016791365.1 Hyphomonadaceae bacterium
GCCACATCCGGTACGATGCAAACGCAATCGCGAACGCGCGCCCGTCAAACGTCGTCGCCAACGTGTCCGAAGGCTTCGACGCATCAATCACCGCAACAGACAAGCCGGCCTGATCCAACGCCAACGCCAGCGTCTGCCCCACCAGGCCGCCGCCGGAGAGGATCACGTCAGCGTCAAAACCGCGTCCATTGCTCATGCCGAACGATACCCCTGGGTCATGGGAAGCGTCGATGCGGCGCCGGCGCGCAAGCTTGAGGCACGGCGCCGCTTTTTTGAGCGAAGCCGCTGCAGTGCACAAAGACGCGGCCCCATTAACTTGCCGGATCGCGCGGCGCCTCGACCAATCCCCGCATCGAACTCTCGAGGGAGCGGGGCAATGACAATATCCAAGGGCCTTTGGCGTTCGCTGCGCATTGCAGCGTTGGCGCTGGTAGGCGCAGCAGCGCTCAGCGCGATGACGCCGGAACTTTCATTCGCGCAAGAGACGAGCGCCGCCGTCGAAACGGTCGCGGCGGAGGAAGGCGCGGGCGAGATCATCGCTGTCGAAGACACAGCCGACGCCGTCCCGCCAACATCGCCGATCGTCGATAAAGGCGACACCGGCTGGATGCTCGTCTCCACGGTTCTCGTGCTGCTGATGATCATCCCGGGCCTCGCCCTCTTCTATGGCGGCCTGGTGCGCGCGAAGAACATGGTCTCGATTTTGAGCCAGGTCTTCGTCGTGACCGGCATTGGCATGGTGATGTGGCTGCTCGTCGGCTACTCGCTCGCCTTCACCGATGGCGGCGGCTTAGATCGCTTTGTCGGCGGCCTCAGCAAAGCCTTCCTCGCAGGCGTCGATACGACCACGCTCGTCGAGACCTTCTCTGTCGGAATTTCCATACCAGAGCTGGTTTTCGTGGCTTTTCAGATGACGTTCGCCTGCATCACGGCCGCCCTCGTGCTTGGCGGCGTTGCCGAGCGCGTGAAGTTCAGCACCGTTGTCGTCTTCGCGATCGTCTGGCCCGTGCTCGTCTATTATCCGATGGCGCACATGGTCTGGTGGTGGGGCGGCCCGATCATGGCCTCCGATCCCGCCAACGCCGACGCGCTCGCCGCGGGCGCCGGTCTCATCTGGAATTTCGGCGCGCTTGATTTTGCCGGCGGCACTGTCGTCCACATCAACTCCGGCGTCGCCGCGCTTGTCGGCGCGCTGCTGCTCGGCGCGCGCACCGGCTATCGCAAAGAACCGATGCCGCCGCACAACCTCACTTTCACGGTGATCGGCGCGGGTTTGCTGTGGGTCGGCTGGATCGGCTTCAACGCCGGCTCGAACCTTGAGTCGAACGCCTACGCCGCGCTCGCGCTCATCAACACGTTCGTCGCGCCCGCCGGCGCCGCGCTCTCATGGACGCTCACCGAGTGGCTCACGAAGGGCAAGCCAAGCCTGCTTGGCCTTGCCTCCGGCGCAGTCGCCGGCCTCGTGGCCGTCACGCCGGCTGCCGGTTTTGCGGGCCCTGTCGGCGCGCTCGTGCTTGGCCTCGTCGTCGGCCCGATCTGCTTGTTCGCCTGCTCGGCGCTGAAATCCTGGCTCAAATACGATGACAGCCTCGACGTTTTCGGCATCCACGGCATTGGCGGCATCGTCGGCGCCATCGGCACCGGCATCGTCGTCAATCCCGAGTTCGGCGGCGCCGGCATCGTCAATTACGTGACGGGCGCCGCAGAGTATCCAGGGATCGTTGCGCAAGTGACCAAACAAGCGCTCGGCGTCGCGGTAACACTTGCCTGGTCGGGCGTCGGCTCACTCATCGCTTGGGTGATCGCACGCGGACTCACAGGCGGGCGCGTCAGCAAAGAAGTTGAAGCGGAAGGCGTCGACTACGCCGAACACGGCGAGGTCGCCTACCACAACTAACTCCGGCGCCTCTCTCCCAGCCTTCGGAGCGCGGATCATTTCGATCCGCGCTCTTTCTTTTTTACCAACATTAATCGGAGCTTCCGCGAGAGAGATGAATGCGCCGGTAACCCCGTTCGCATCCGAATCTTCATTGGTCGTTTACCGGGAGAGCCAACATTCCACCTTCAAATTCGGCGCCTTAGCGAGCGAACAAAGTTAATGACCGACGACGCCTACACTGAACGGGGAAGAATCCCCGCCGCGACCACTTCCGCCGCCGCGCGCCTCGCCTTGAAGCGAGCTACGCTCGCCATCGGCTGCGGCGTCATCGGCGCATATGGGCTTGGCGCCGTGCTGACCTATTCGCCGGAAGATCCGAGCCTCAACACCGCTGCTGACGGCGTGCCGCACAACCTCTTCGGCGGCCCCGGCGCGATGCTCGCTGATCTCGCCATCCAAGCGCTTGGCGCCGCGGCGCCTTTGCTGTTCGCTGCGATGCTTGCGGCTGGCGTGATGCGCGTCATGCGCCGCCAACTCGTCGCCCGCATCGACAAGCGCCGCATCGGCGCGGCCGTCGGCGGCGTCATGCTGCTCGCCGCCGCCGCGACCACGGTTCCAACGCCGGAAGGCTGGCCGCTCGCGACCGGTTTCGGCGGCATGTTCGGCGACGCGATCGCCAGCATCATCTCTGGCCTTGCCTCCATGCCAGGCCTGCCGTTCCCACAAGTGCTGACCGGCATCGTCTGCGCCGTCGCCGGACTTCTGTTCGTCGGCTGGTCGTTCCAAATCCGCCCCGAAGACGTGCGTAACGCCGGCCAGGTCATGCGCCGCACCGTGCAGGGCAGCGCCAACGCCACACAACGCGCCATCGGCTACGTCTCGGAGAAGACGCGCCGTGAGCCCGATCCCGAGGAAACGCCGTACCGCCGCGCCGCCAACGCGGCCGCTGCACGCGACGATGAAGACGCGCCGCGCCCGCGCGCCCCGCGCCCCGCGCAACGCCCCGCGCCGCAACAACGCGAGCCGGCCGAAGCGCGCCAACGCGCGCCGGAGCAGCAGCGTCCGAAGCCCGCCAAGCGCGAGCGCCAGCACGCGTCGATGGCGTTCGGCCGCGACTTCGACCTGCCGGACACCGATCTCCTCGCCACGCCAAAGCAACGCGTCACCCAAACCGACGCGCAAACGCTGCACAATATGAGCCGCCAGCTCGAAGGCGTGCTCGCGGACTTCGGCGTGCAAGGCGAGGTGCTCTCCGCTCGCCCCGGCCCCGTCGTCACCCTGTTCGAGTTCGAACCCGCCGCCGGCGTGAAATCCTCACGCGTCATCGGCCTTTCCGACGACATCGCCCGCTCCATGTCCGCCACCGCCTGCCGCGTCGCCGTCATTCCCGGCCGCAACGCCATCGGCATCGAACTGCCGAACACCAAGCGCGAAACCGTTTTCCTGCGCTCGCTGCTCAACAGCTCATCCTTCGCCGGCACGCAAGGCGATCTCCCGCTCGCGCTCGGCGAGACCATCGAGGGCGACCCGTTCGCCGCCGACCTCACCAAGATGCCTCACCTGCTGATCGCCGGCACCACCGGCTCGGGCAAATCGGTCGGCATCAACGCGATGATCCTGTCGCTCCTCTACAAGCACACGCCGGACGAGTGCCGCTTCATCATGATCGACCCGAAGATGCTGGAGCTCAGCGTCTACGAAGGCATCCCGCACCTCTTGCACCCCGTCGTTACCGATCCGAAGAAAGCCGTCGTCGCGCTCAAATGGACCGTGCGCGAGATGGAAGATCGCTATCGCCGCATGGCCAAGCTCGGCGTGCGCAACATCACCGGCTACAACGAGCGCGTCCGCGACGCGATGGAGCGCGGCGAGCGTCTCGAGCGCACCGTGCATGCGGGCTTCGACCCGACCAGCGGCGAGCCGATCTACGAAACGCGCGAGCTGCCGCTCGAGCCGATGCCGTACATCGTAGTCGTCATCGACGAAATGGCCGACCTGATGATCACGGCCGGCAAGGAAATCGAAGCGGCGGTGCAGCGTCTCGCGCAAATGGCGCGCGCCGCCGGCATCCACGTCATCATGGCGACGCAACGCCCCTCGGTCGACGTCATCACCGGCACCATCAAAGCCAACTTCCCGACCCGTATCTCCTATCAGGTCACCAGCAAGATCGACTCGCGCACCATCCTTGGCGAACAAGGCGCCGAACAACTCCTCGGCCAAGGCGACTTGCTGTTCATGGCCGGCGGCGGCCGCATCCGCCGTCTGCACGGACCGTTCGTCACCGACGCTGAAGTCGAGCGCGTCGTCGCCATGCTGAAAGAGCAAGGCGCGCCGCAATATCGCCAGGACGTCACCGAAGAGCCGAACGAAAACGCCGGCGCCGAAGACAATCCCGAACTCTTCGCCGACGGCGACGGCGGCGGCGACGAACTCTTCGACCGCGCCGTCGAGATCGTGCAACGCGACCGCAAAGCCAGCACGTCCTACCTGCAGCGCCGCCTCCAAATCGGCTACAACCGCGCCGCCACGCTCATCGAAAAGATGGAAAAAGCCGGCATCATCTCGGAAGCCAACGCCGCCGGTAAACGCGACATCCTGGTGGACGTGATCGACGAGGATTAGCGGCGTTCAAGCACACGATGGCGACCCTGGATCGCGAGCGCGATGCCAAGCGCAATCAGCCAGCACACAACACCGAACGCAAACATACCGTAATACAGCCCTTCCGGTCCGGGCAAATCCGATCCCGGCCGTCGGAAAAAATAGAGCGAGCTAAACGCCTCATAACTCCACCACGCCACAAAGCCAGTAGCGCCAAGGCGCAGCGTGTAGGCGAGAAGGAGCCGAACCAAGCGCATGGCGGCTAGAACTGCGGCTGCGCGAGCCGACAGGCACCCGCCCGGATCAAAGCCAACAGAAGGCGCATGAGTCTCTCCGTATCTCCAAGGGCCACGACCAAATCCTAGCGCCCGGACGTTGTGCTCAGAATTGCTGCGTTAGGCGTCTGCACACGCCTGGACGGAAGGCCCGGGCGTCACCATTTCCGTAGCTCATTTCGTAGGCGCCGGAGTATCGATTGATCCTCCTGGTGGGCACGCCGCGCATCCCGCACGAAATGAGTTCAGCCGTGATCTCACACGGAACGCCTTGCGCATCGGGAAACATCGCCGCGGCGTCGGTGACGCTCAACGTCCGCGCCTCCATGTCGACACGCACGATTTCGCTGTCGCGAGCCCATTGCCAACCGGGCTCCCCTACCACGGTGAACTCGATTTGGCATTCGAGGAGAAGCGTCTCGGCTGCGGCGTCTCTCGGTGAGAACAGCAGAGCAGCCGCGAGGGCCAGCCCGAGCGCTCGGAATATCGCGATCCTCATGGCGGCGAACTCCTCCTCTAACTGGGGGTGCACGTCACAGTATGAGAGAACGTGGAGACATGTGACGGCGGCGCGAACTGTCGTTCGCAAGCTGCGCGCTGCTCCTCGTAGGTCTGCCCAGCGGAGCCGACGCACACGCCATCATTGTAGAGCATGCCCCCAGCCGTCGTGGCCTCCATGCGGCAGTAAAAGGAACGTGCGGGCAAGGAGCCCGTGCAGCGTTGCGAGCAACTCCTGGCCTCGATCGCACAGCTCTCATTGTATTGCCCGCCCGAGCAAACGCGCATTTGTTCGAGACAGGCGCTTACACAGACATTTTGATCCTGCGCCATGCTGTTTCCGATTGCCAGCAGCATCGCTGCCGCGATCGCCGCGCCAATGATGAGTGCACGCATGAGCTGACTCCTCTTCAGCTAGACCAGCAAGAGCCTAGATCGCCCCCCAGACATCTCCTTGCGCTGGATCAATGGCGCCGTACATCCTTCGGACTGCCGGTCAGAATTGACGTTCCTGCACCGCGCGGCACGAAGCGCCCGCCTCCAATACGAATGGCGCGCCGGAATAGCCTTGGAACTGCAACCCAAAGGCGCCCGAATAGCGGTCGATGGTCCGATTGGGCCATGTGCCACAGCTAATCGATCTCTCGGTGATAGTGCATGAGTCTTGTCGCTCGTGGTCACCGTTGGGCCAAGTGTGCGTGAGCGTTGCAGCGTCGAGATCGACTCGAATGGTCTCACGATAGGGCGCCGGACTCGAACAGCGGCCATCGCCACAGAACCGTCGCGCACCCTCGCACACAAGCGTAATTGAATCTGCCGACGCCGTGGTCGCCATCGATGCGACGACACAGAAGATGGCGGCAAACGTCTTCCTTCGATTTTTCCAGCCGCCAGCCATTGCGCGCCTCCGAGAATTACCGCTCACCAGCCCGACGACAGGCGAAACTGCGCATGTACGTCTCCAGAGGCGCACGCGCACCAAGACCAGTCGAAGGCTCATTGCTTCTGTTGCGCGAGATCAACGACGTGCTTCTGCTATGGCTCGCGATCTAGCGAAAAAATCTATCCGCCCCCTCCAGCACCGGCCGTATCATCACGCCGGTCCCATGAACGCTACCGATCCATCATCACCGATCCAACCTGCCGGCCATAGCTGCAAAGCAGCGACGGCCGGGACGGCGCCGCCCCTTTGGGTGCGTTTGCGCGCCCTGTTTGGCCGCGTCATCGCGGTGATCGGTGCGCCCGCGATGATCGCGGCGCTGACGCTTGCGCCGCGCCTACGCACCAGCATCGTCCGCCAAATCGCGCTCATCGAAATTCTGGCGCGCAAACTCCTGCTGGCCGAAGCGGCGTTGGTCGCAACCGCGCCGGCGCCGCAGAGAGCTCCGCAGCTCACCGAAGCCCGCCTGCGCGCCACGGGTCTCTACACGCTGCCGCAACCGTCTCGCCAAAGGCGCGCGCCTTCGGCGCCGCGCATCATCGATCTCGCCAATCCCGAAACCTGGCCGGCGCGTTTCGCGCTCGCCATTCCGCGCGATCCGCGCGGGGTTGCGGATCGCTACGCGCCGCGAATCCGCGCGCTTTGGGGCGATTACCATGAACCGGCGCCCGCAATCGAACGCACGCCGCCGCGGCGCAACTCCGATGCATTTTTGGTCGCCCGCCGCGCCGAAGCGTTGCGCCGCGTGCTGCACGATCCGACGCCGCACGTCACACGCCTCACGCGCGCCCGCCGCATCAGAGTCGCGCGATCATATCAAGCCATCCGGCGCTACACCTTCAGAGCGCCGCGCCGTTTCGTTGGCGACCGCTACGACCCCCGGCTTACGCTCGACATTTTCACAGCCGCGCGGTGTGGGCACGACCTGCTCGTCAACACCAGCTGAGCCGGAGCGCCGGCGCCCCCGCCGGCATGCCTCACGCACAATTTCAAACCTCAAGCGCAATCACGCTGAACCGGCCCCGGTTCAGCGCGCGATCACTCGATCTCCCAATCGATCTCACCGCGAATCTCCGGCGGGATTTCTTCACACAGCGAAGCCGTGAGTTGTTTTTGAGTTTTGTTGCGCGGCGCGCGGACGACGTAAGTGAGGCGGCTTTTTGAAAAACCCTTGTCCTCGCTGATGACCGTGCAGCCGAGCTGCGTCAGCAGATTGCGATAGGCTTCCGCCGCCTCCTTCACTTTGCCCTTCGGAATTTCGTGCACCTGCAATTCGCAAACCGGATGGCCGTCGAACACATAGATGAGCAGCCAGGCAAATGCCGTCGAGATCACGGCGAAATGCGGAAGGTTCAAACCCGCGATCAAGCCAACAAGCGTCACCATGATGAGCCGCCCGGTATCACGCGTCGACGCCGCATCGGTGCGGAAACGCATGAGCCCGCCAAGGCCGAAAATGACGAAGCCGACGACCATGCCGTATTCGAGTACGATCTCGCCCACTACAGCGCCGACAAGCGCATACATGATCAGCACTTTAGGAAGCTCGGCTTCCGCGCGGGTATCGACAGTGCGGGCGGTCGTGGGATGAAAAGCGATCACGGCGCCGAGGAAGGTTGCGAGGATGAGCGCCAAAAACGATTGCGTGAGCGCTTCGGTATCGAGGAAACCAGCCCAGCCGATCGACGGCAGCTCCCGCGTCATGTCGCTGAACATTGGTCTCGCCCCCTGCGAATCACTAGGCCGATCAAAAGCTTGCCTGGGAAGGATGCCTAGCGCCCTCGCCCACGAAGATGAACCCAAGCTGAGCCGAAAAGACCATTTCTAGCCCCCGCGTTCGCGGAACGCGGAGAATCTTCAATTGTGGCGCGCCCCTGGCACGAAACCGCCTCACACTTTCGTTGGGCGCGCCATTGCGAACCCTTTTTTTCGCCATGCGTTTTAGGCACATGACACACATGAACAGACGTTTCGCCCTTTTGGGTTTGTCCGCCCTCGTGCTTGCGCCGGCGGCCCATGCCCAGCAAACCACGCCCACCGTGCTCGAAGGCGCTGCGCGCGCCGAGGGCCTGGCGCTCGCCAACCGCTCCTTGAACGCCGTGCAACGTCTGCAAGGGCGCTTCCTGCAACAATCGCCCGGCGGCGCCCGCGCCAGCGGCATGTTCTATCTACAGCGGCCGGGACGGCTCAGGTTTGAGTACGATCCGCCGGCAACGATGCTGATCGTCGCCGACGGAAGCGTCGTCGCGATGCGCGATACCGAGCTGCGGACCACGGAACGCACGCCCATTCGCTCCACGCCGCTCAACATTATTCTCGGCCAAACCATCAATCTGGAGCGCGATGCGCGGGTTCTGCGCGTTTCACGCGCCGGCCAATGGCTGATGGTCACGGCGCGTGATCGCGGCGGCCAAACCGATGGCCAGATCACGCTCCAGTTCTTCGGGCCCAACGCCGAACTCCGCTCCTGGGACGTCATCGACGCGACGGGCGCACGGACGCGCATCTCGCTTTCGAACATCACGCAGCCGGCAAGCTTCGACCGCGGCCTCTTCCGCTTGGAAGACATGCTTTCCAACCGCCGCCGCTAGCGTGAAATGAGGCAAACAAAGGCAAGGGCTTTCACTAGCGAAACCTTGATTTTTTGCCGGCCGTGTCGTATGTGCAACATGAGCCGCCGCTCATCCCCCTGGATGGCGTCGTCCCCCCCGCTGACGGATTCAGCGCGGCGGCTTTTGCCGGATCCCCTGCCGGCGAGAATGCGCCCCCTCAAGGCGCGACATGGAGGCCCGGTCGCGGACTGCGAACGGGCCTCTTTGTATTTGTGAGCCGAAGACGGCAGACACCTCATCGATGCTGAAAATCGCCAGTTGGAACATCAACTCCGTGCGCCTGCGGATTGGGATGGTTTGCCGCTTCCTGGCGGAAGCGAAGCCTGACGTCCTGTGCTTGCAGGAAATCAAATGCCGCGACGGCGAGTTCCCGTCGAAGGCGTTCAAGGAAGCCGGCTACAAACACATCCATGTCGTCGGCCAGAAAGGCTGGCACGGCGTTGCGATTGTTTCACGTGTGAAGCTTGAGCCGGTCGAAGCCCCGGCGATCTGTCCGAAGAAAGAAGCGCGCATCGCGGCGGCGCTGATCGACGGCGTCGAAGTGCACAATCTCTATGTGCCCGCGGGCGCGGATGTGCCCGAGCTGACGAACCCGAAGTTCGTCCATAAGCTCAACGTGCTCGATAAAATGAAGACGCTCTACAAAAAGCGCAAAGGCCAAACGCCGACTGTGCTTGTCGGCGATCTCAACGTCGCGCCGGGCGAGTTCGATGTTTGGAGCCACAAGCAATTGCTCAACGTCGTCTCGCACACGCCTGGCGAGACGGACCGTTTGAACGCGGTGCGCGATCTTGGCGGCTTTGTTGACCTAGCGCGCACGCACAAGCCTGATCCGGAAAAGCTCTTCACCTGGTGGAGCTATCGCAGCCCGGATTGGACAAAGAACAATCGCGGCCGCAGGCTGGATCATATCTGGGCGACGACCGATGTGGCTGTGACCTCACAAGCCGAGGCCTTTCATATTCACGTGCCGGTTCGCTCATGGGAACGGCCGAGCGATCATGTTCCCGTGGTCGCGGGCTTCAAACTCTAGAGATTCCGTCACGCGCCGATTGAGACGCCCGATTGCGCCGCTACAGTGCGGGCAAGCAATACGGGGTTCCATCATGCATTTCTCACGGCGCATCGTTCTTGGCGCAGGCGCGGCAAGCGCTGCTGTATTGGCCGGCTGCGCGTCGGGCGGCGCAACAAGCGTGAGCGCCGGCGCCGATCCCAGCGTGCGCATGAACGAAGTGCTCGATCGCGCCGTCGCAAATTCGCTGCGGCGTTCGCCGGAGCGCTGCACAAGCTTGGGCCTCACCGAGGAGCGCGCCGGCTATCGCTTCGTCGACAAGGTGAGCGACGCCTCAAAGCAAGCGGCGCGCGAGGCCCGCGAGCAGACCCGGGCCTCGTTGAGCGAACTTCGCGCGATCAATCGCGACTCACTGCCAGCGCGCGATAAAGTGACATACGACGTCGTCTCCACCGCGTGGTCGAACAATCTGGCAAGCGCCGAGTTTGAAGTCGGCGGCGGCGCAGGCGCACCCTACGTTGTGACGCAGCTGACGGGCGCGTATCGCTCGATGCCGAACTTCCTGAACGAACAGCACCCGCTGCGGACGGCTGACGAGGCCGAAGGCTACGTGGCGCGGGTCAACGGCTTTGTCAGCCAGCTCGATGCGGAAACGGCAATCATCGCGGAAGATGCGGGCGCGGGCGTTATTCCGCCGGATTTCGTGATCGACAAAGCAATCGGGCAATTGACGCGCTTTGCCGAGGGCGGCGCAAACCAGAATTTGCTGGTGCAGTCCTTGGTCCGGCGTTTGCCGGAGGCTCAGGCGATTCCGGAAGCTTCGCGCGCCGGATACATCAGCCGCGCAGAAGCGGCGGTGCGCGATGGCGTTATCCCGGCGGTGCGCCGCCAGATCGAGGCGCTGCAACGCATTCGCCCGCGGGCGACGCATGACGCCGGCATTTGGCGGTTGCCGCGGGGCGCCGAGATGTATTCGGCAGCGCTCGTCTCGCGCACGACGACGACAATGTCGCCGGATGAAATCCACAATATCGGCGTTGAGCTGATCGCGCAGCTCAATGGCGAGATGGATGCGATCCTGCGCGCGGAAGATTTGACGCGCGGGACGGTGGCTGAGCGCGTGCAGGAAATTTCGCGACGGCCGGATCAGCTTTATCCGAACACCGACGCGGGGCGTGAGCAGATCCTCGCCGACCTGAATGCGCAGACACATGAGATCGTCGCGATGATGCCGCGGGCGTTCAACACCTTGGCGCAGGCGCAGCTCGAAATTCGCCGCGTGCCGCCGTTCACGGAAGCAGGCGCGCCAGGCGGCTATTACCAGCGCGCGGCGCTCGATGGCTCACGGCCAGGCGCCTACTTCATCAATCTTCGCGACACAGCCGAGTGGCCACGCTTCACGCTGCCGACGCTGAACTATCACGAGGGCGTGCCGGGGCATCACTGGCAGATTTCGATCCAACAGGAATCCGGCTCTATCCCCTTCATTCGCAGCGCCATGCTTGGCTTCAGCGCTTTTAGCGAAGGCTGGGGCCTGTATGCGGAACAGCTCGCGGACGAACTGGGCATCTATCAGAACAATCGCTTGGGCCGACTAGGCTACCTGCAATCGGCGACCTTCCGCGCATCGCGTCTGGTTTGCGATACGGGATTGCATGCGAAGCGCTGGACGCGTGAGCAGGCAATTCAATCGATGATGCAGGCGACAGGCGATCTGGAATCATCGGTGACGACGGAGATCGAGCGCTATTGCGTGCAGCCGGGACAAGCGTGCGCATACATGATCGGTCGCCAGGCGATCAATCGCATCCGGCAACAGAGTACGGCCACGCTCGGCGCGCGCTTCGACCTCAAGGCCTTCCACGACACCATGCTCGCGAATGGCGCGGTGCCGCTTTCCGTGTTGGATCGCGTGCTGGCGGATTGGGCGGCGGCGCAGGGTTAACCACGCGCACTGTTTGGCACCTGTCTCAGTTTGAAATCAGAATGAGCGCATAGCTCGGCTGCAGATGGGCCAGGAAGGCCTATGCTTAGCGCTATGGATTGGTCCCAGATCGCCGCATGCGCCCCGCCCGAGCGATCGAGCGGGGCGCTTCTGTTTCAGCTAGTTCCGCCGACACCGCAGCGCGCCAGAAACGGACGGAAACGCCTCACATTCTTCACGCGGCGTGACGCGTCGTTCAAAGGGACGGATAGGACGATCCATTTCTCGCCGGACTGCACGATACGCTTCGCGATGAGGGCGCGGCGCCAAGTAGGGGGCGTATTCGTCAACCGCGCGAGCCCCACGGTAGATTTGGTCCGTGCGACGGGCATACGCATCCGCCTCTCGCCGTTCTCGCTCCGCGCGTTGCCGGCGTTGCTCAAGGTCGCCACGCCGGTCATAGCAATCATTATAGCACTGGTTGCGATTTCGCTGGGCCATTGCTGGCGTCGAAACACACACAAACGCTCCGAAGGTGAGCGCCGCTAGAAGTAGGGTCGAGACTGCTTTCATCGGTATTGTTCCTCCTGAGGAACCCTCGCTTGTTCCCGAAGCAGCAATGCGCGGTGAGAACCGGAGGTTCCGCACGTTGGGGAACAATTTGCAGAACGTTGTCCTTTCACTGGGTAACCCGAGACAAACCGAGTTAACGTTCAGTTTTCAAACTGAAACCGTATTCCACTGTTTCGATCGGCCGCAGTGGCGAGGGCCGCCAACTGCGCAAAGCTGTCCTTCAACTAGCGTTGCTACCGGTGTCATTCGCTTGTGAGTAGGTACGTCACAGTGGCCCCGCGAACACGTTTGACTTAAAGACCCCACCCACGACTTTGGGAAGAAGCGCTACTGGAGCGCCGCGGACAGAAGCGGCGCCTGGAGGGATTCCGTGACTACAGAAATCGCCGGCCTGCACCCCGCCCCGACGAAGCATAAGAAACTGATCGCTTGGGTCGAAGAGATCGCGGCGCTGACGAAGCCGGATCGCGTCTATTGGTGCGACGGCTCGGAGCTTGAGTGGCATCGTCTGACGAAAGAACTCGTCGCCGCCGGCACGCTGAAGCAGCTGAACCCGGAAGCACGTCCGAACTCATTCTATGCCGCGTCGGATCCGAAGGACGTCGCGCGCGTCGAGAAGCAGACGTACATCTGTTCGGAAGACAAAGGCGACGCAGGCCCGACGAACAATTGGGTCGCGCCGGCTGAGATGCGCGCGAAGCTCGCCGGCCTGTTCGATGGCTGCATGCGCGGGCGCACGATGTACGTGGTGCCGTTCTGCATGGGCCCGTTGGGTTCGAAGATTTCACAGCTGGGCGTTGAGATCACGGATTCCGGTTACGTCGCCGCTTCTATGCGCATCATGACGCGTATGGGCAAAGGCGCGCTGGATGAGCTTGGCGAAGACGGTTTCTTCGTTCCCGCCGTTCACACGCTCGGCGCGCCGCTGGCCGCCGGCCAGAAGGACGTGGCCTGGCCGTGCAACGAAGATAAGTGGATCGTGCACTATCCGGAAACGCGCGAAATCTGGAGCTTCGGGTCGGGCTACGGCGGCAACGCGCTGCTCGGCAAGAAGTGCTTTGCGCTGCGTATCGCTTCGGTGATGGCGCGCGATGAGGGTTGGCTCGCCGAGCACATGCTCATCCTCAAGCTGACAAACCCGAAGGGCGACGTGAAGTATGTCGCCGCGGCGTTCCCGTCTGCGTGCGGCAAGACCAATCTGGCGATGCTTCAACCGACGATCCCCGGCTGGAAGGCCGAGACGATCGGCGACGACATTTGCTGGATGCGTTTTGGCGACGATGGCCGCCTCTACGCGATCAATCCGGAAGCGGGCTTCTTCGGCGTTGCGCCGGGCACCGGTTCGAAGACCAACAAGAGCGCGCTCGACACGCTTCACTCCAACACGGTGTTCACCAACGTCGCGCTCACCAAGGACGGCGACGTCTGGTGGGAGGGCCTGACGAAAGAACCGCCGGCTGGTCTCACCGATTGGCAAGGCAATGCCTGGCTGCCGGATTCCAAATTCCCGGCCGCGCACCCGAACTCACGCTTTGCTGTGCCTGCCGGCCAATGCCCGGTGATCGCGGCCGAATGGGAAGATCCGGCCGGCGTGCCGATCGATGCGATCCTGTTCGGCGGCCGCCGCGCCAGTGCGGTGCCGCTTGTGACGGAAGCGTTCGATTGGGCGCACGGCGTGTTCCTCGCGTCGAACGTCGCCTCGGAAGGCACGGCGGCGGCCGAGAATAAGGTCGGCGAACTGCGTTACGATCCGTTCGCGATGCTGCCCTTCTGCGGCTATCACATGGGCGACTACTTCTCGCACTGGCTGAAGGTGGGCGAGCGTCAGGGCGCGCAGCTGCCGAAGATTTTCTTCGTCAACTGGTTCCGCAAAGACCAAGACGGCAAGTTCATCTGGCCGGGATTCGGCGACAACAGCCGCGTGCTGAAATGGGTGAGCGATCGGCTCGATGGCACGGCGGAAGCGCACGAAACCGCGATCGGTCTCGTTCCGGCGAAAGGCGCGATCGACGTCAGCGGCCTCACCATCAGCGATGAAGCGATGCACACGCTCACGAACGTCGATCTCGACGTGTGGGGCGAGGAAGCTGATCTCATCCCGGCGCACTACGAAAAATTCGGCGATCGCCTCCCGCAGCGTCTATGGGATGAGTACGCCGCGCTAATCGAGCGTCTCGGCGAAGCCCGTTCAGGCAAGCCGATCAAGGCTGCAGCGGCACGCGCCGCGGCCGCGCCGCGCCAGGTATCGGATCGTCCGGCCGCTTCGTAAGCGCCGGAACTTGAGTTGAATGCGGCCGCTGGCGAAAGCCGGCGGCCGTTTTTCTTTGCTGACCACGTGGGCGCATGTGCGCTAGTCACGCGCTGACAAGGAGATGTCGTGTCGGACGACTACGAGTTCACGAACGACTGGTTTGCGGTCAACGCGCCGATCTGGCGCAAGATGGTGACGGAGACCACACCGCGCCGTTTCCTGGAGATTGGCACGTTCGAGGGCCAGTCGGCGGTGTTCATGATTGAGACCTGCGCGCCGAACGGCGCCTTCGAACTCACCTGCATCGATACCTGGGCCGGCGGCATCGAGCACAATCCGGCGGCCATGGGAGAAGTCGAAGCGCGCTTCGACCGCAATATCGCGCGAGCCAAAACCAAGCATGCGTTCACGCTGCGCAAGATAAAATCCGACTCGACGCTGGCGATGGCGCAACTCCTGGCGGAAGGCGCCGCCAACAGTTTTGACATTTCCTATGTCGACGCATCGCACCAAGCGCCGGATGTGCTCGCGGATGCGATCTTGGCGTTCAAGCTGACGCGTATCGGCGGCATCATGGTCTTTGACGATTATTTGTGGCGAATGGCCGGGCCCGGAGGGCACGATTTTCTCAACCTGCCGAAGGGCGGCATCGACGCGTTCGTGAACACATACTTCCGTAAGCTCAACATCGTGACGGGCACGCCGCTGCGACAGCTCTACGTGCAGAAGACGTCCGACTAGGCGACGCGCGCCCGCGAGGCCTATCCGGTCGCCGAAGAGGACATTTGCTTACGCCGCCGCAAGAAGCGCGGGATCTCCGTTTGTAGCAGGCGGATGCTGTCCGCCATCGTCGCGCGGCCACGTTTGAACAACGCCGCGACGCCCCAGGCGACGAGGTACGCCAGGCTGGCGCTAAGCGCGAGTTGGACGAAGGCGTTCGGAAACGCCAGCACCTGAAGCGCCGTAACGACCGCAAACGCCGCGACCGCGCCCGCTGCGAAAGGCGCGGCGCTGACATAGAGATCGCTCATGCGAATCGGGCCGCGCCGCGTCACCCACCACCACAAAGCTGGCATGCGGATCAGTAAGTCACTTAGCGCAAAAGCGGCCGCGACGCCGATCGCGCCCCAACGCAGGCCGATAACGAACGAAATGAGGCTGGTGACGGTGCTGAACGCGCTCCAGATCAGATAGTCGCGCGTGCGCGCCTGGCTGATGAACAGGAGATCCATGGTCATGCTTACAGGGCGATGGAGCGCGGCAAGCGTGAGCCAGGCGAATATCGGCGCCGCTGGCGCCCACTGATCACCAATGACAAACGGCACAAGCACAGGCGCTGTGGCGCCAACGGCGACGACGCCTGGGGTTATGAACAGCATAAGCTGACGGATGACGCGCAAATAGGCGAAGCGATACCGCTCACCCTCCGCATTGAGGCGCGATAGGATCGGCAACAGCAATTGCTGCAGCACCGTGTTGATGCGCTGAACCGGGACGATGGCGAGCTTGTTGCCGCGATCATAATGGCCGAGCGGCACAGCGCCGACAAAGCGGCCGAGCAGAATGCTGTCGGCGTCGCGAGACATGACTGTTGCGGCGTCGGCCAGCATGATCGGGCCGCCAAATTTATAGAAGGACGATAGGCCGCGAAATTGTGGGCTCTCGCGCGGAATCCAACCGACGCCGAGCCAAGCGCCGAGCAAGCTGACCACTTGCTGCACAGCGAACCCCAGAACAAGTGACCAATAGCCGGCGCCGAGCAACGCCGCGACAAGACTCGCGACAAAGCCCAGCGCCATGCTGACAGCGCTGATCATCGCCACCCAGCCGAACTTCATCTGCCGGTTGAGCAATGCTTCGTGGATGTTGGTGAGGCCCGTAAGGATAAGAAACGAGGACGCGGTCGCCGCGACCCAGCCGGCGCGCGGATCGTTGTAAAAATCCGCCACGAAAGGTGAAGCCGCCAGCATAATCAGCGCAGCGACGCAACTGGCGACAATGGTGATCCAGAAGAGGCCGGCCACCTGCTCACGCCGGAGCCCCGGCGCTTGAATGACGGCTTGGCTGATGCCGAAATTGAGGATGAGCGCGGAGATCGAGACCAACGGATCGATCATCGCGTAGATGCCGTAGTCGATCGGCTGCAGCAGGCGCGGCAACACCAGCAATGATGCGGCTTGGAATGGCAGCTTCAACAGCTGGGCGATGCCGATGGCGAGAGCGCCGTTCACGGCATGGGTCTGCATCGACCCTGCCCTTGCCTCGAAAATCGGATCGCCGCCGCTCATGCGCGCGCACTATAGCGCAGTGAGCTCAGCCGGTGATGTAGCCGCAAGCGTCGGGCGACAGCGGCAAAACGACAGCGCTTGCGCGGTGTGACCGCGGACACGCTGGTTCGCCGGGCGGGCGCCCACTTGATCGTCATCGGAAGGCGAAGCGGCCCACAACCAGTTCCAAGACAGTCCGCTTCGTTGCAGTGATTTCCCGCTCTGGCGGGTCAGCTGGTTTTTCAACCGCGCAAAGGCTGGCTTGCAGAATCCATCGGAAATCAAAAAGGCCCGGAGCGATCCGGGCCTTGCTTTTCGAGGTCGCCACCAGCGGCAACGGTTGCTGCGGCGCCGCTGGTGGCTAAAGCCGCGCTCAGAGAGCACGCAGGGGGCGGACACTCTTTGCAGGCAGCTCTGTCACCAAAATTAGGTGCGAGGCCCGAACGCACAACGCGCAACAACAGCGCAGCGAAAGCGTCATGTTGCCGCCTCTTTCAATGACGCCTGGTAGGCGAATTGCAGCACTCAATGCGCGACCGGGATTCGAACCGGCCTGCGCGGGCCTATTGCTGGGGTGGGCTCGCGCCATCCTCATAGTACCAAGGCGTAGTGCCGGAATTTATTTCGGGCATGGCGTAGAGCCAACGCAGAGCATCGAGAGCCGCGGCGTGGTAGATGGTGGCGTGGGTTTCGGTGGCGCTGCGGTCGCTGTAACGCCAGGTGACGCTGCCACGCGGCGCGGCTTCGAGCAGGCCCAAGAACCGGTTCATCCCGGCCTGCGTCGCGGCGCCTTCGTTGGCGATGGCGAGATAGAGGCGCCGGTTGGATGCGGCGCGGCCTTCGAGATCGTGGCCGCCGTGGCGGGCGAAGTGCTGATCGTCCCACCAGAGGCTGGGGCTGATAGCGATATAGTCGCGGAAGAGTTCGGGGCGATGCAGGAAGGTATCGACCACGAACAGGCCGGCAAGCGACTCGCCCATCAGCGCGCAGCCCTCGCCGGTGCGATAACGCGCTTCGACAAAGGGGATGACTTCGTTGCCGAGGAAATCCTGGAAGCGGCGAGCGCCGCCGGCTTGCGGGAATTCGGCGACGTGGCGCGCATCGTGCGGCCGGCGCGTGAGTTCAGCGCGGCGATCTTTGGTTTGAACTCCAACGATGATGAGCGGCTCGTAGGTCCAGCTTAGCGCGCCGAGTTGGCCGAGGCCCGCGATGTGCTGGAAATCCTGATCGAGCGCGCCGTCCAGAACATAGAGCACGTTATAGCGGCGGTTGGCGTTTTCGGCGGCGTCATAATCGGCTGGAGTCCAGACGTTGATCTGGCGATCGTCGCTGAGCGTGATGGAGTGCAGCGTGTAGCTCGTGCCGATGGTGATCGGCGTGCCTTCTGCTTGCGCTGCGCTGGATTGCTGCGCTTCCGAAGTCGTTGTCGCGCACGCGCCGAGAAGCGCGCACAAACCAATCAGCCAGTTTTTCATTGAGCTCACACCTGCAGGCGGTATCCGCCCGTCTCCGTGATGAGAAGCTTGGGGCTTTGTGCGTCCGGCTCGATTTTTTGCCGGAGGCGATAGATGTGCGTCTCGAGCGTGTGCGTTGTGACGTTGGCGTTGTAGCCCCACACTTCACGCAACAGCTCCTCGCGGCCGACGGGCTTCTCGCCGGAGCGATAGAGGTAGCGCAGGATCGACGCTTCCTTGTCGGTGAGGCGAACCTTCCTTTGCGCCGGATCGATCAAGAGACGCATCGCGGGGCGGAATTCGTAGGGACCGATGCGATAGACGGCGTCTTCGCTAGCTTCATGGCTCCTGAGGTGCGCGCGGATGCGGGCGAGCAGCACGGAGAACTTGAACGGCTTGAGCACATAGTCGTTGGCGCCCGCGTCCAGGCCCTGGACTTGCTGCTCTTCTTCCTGGGCGGCGCCCGTCAACATGATGATCGGAGCTTTGACGCCCTGGTCACGGAGCTGCTTGCAGGCGGAAAAGCCGTCCATGTCGGGGAGGCTCACGTCCAGCACAACGGCTGCCGGCTTGTGCTCAGCTGCAGCGCCAAAGCCCTCGGCGGCGGTGGCGGCGCCGACAGCGCCAAAGCCCTCCTCCAGCTCAAACTGCTCGATCAGCGCCTGACGGAGGTCGGCGTCGTCGTCGATCACCAGGATGGTCGTTTCGCGTGACATCGTGCCCCGAGTGTTGGGCTTAAAGCCTACTCAATTGGAAAAGACCACGGCAGATCACGCATTTGCAACCTCAGACGCCCGTGCTCAGGGCCTAAGGATATCACAGGTTGGTCAGCCACGGGCCCCGAATAGGGCTGAGCCCACCCTGACGTGCGTGGCGCCGAAGCGAATGGCGGTTTCGAAATCGTCGCTCATACCCATGCTTAGGATCGGCAGGCCGTTGCGGGCGGCGATTTTGGCGAGCAGCGCGAAATGCATCGCCGGCTCCTCGTCGACCGGCGGGATGCACATGAGGCCACGAACCGGGAGCCCGTAGGTCCCGCGGGCGGCTTCGATGAAGGCGTCGGCTTCAAGC
Organism: Hyphomonadaceae bacterium; assembly: GCA_016791365.1. Taxonomy (GTDB): domain Bacteria; phylum Pseudomonadota; class Alphaproteobacteria; order Caulobacterales; family Aquidulcibacteraceae; genus Vitreimonas. The sequence goes on from JAEUMT010000042.1 coordinate 19,361, forward strand.
GGGGCGACGCCAGCTTTTTGCGGCTCTTCGCCAGTGTTCACCTGGATCAGAATATCGGGGCTCCTGCCCTGCTTCTGCGCGGCATCGGCAAGCGCCGCGGCGAGCTTGGGACGATCCAGGCTCTCGATAGCGTCAAAGAGCGCGACCGCATCGGCGGCTTTGTTGGATTGCAGCGGGCCGATCAGGCGGAGTTGGAGATCGGGGAAGCGCGCGCGGCGCTCGCCCCAGCGCGCTTGGGCTTCCTGCACGCGGTTTTCGCCGAAGATGCGTTGACCCGTGGCGAGCATAGCCTCGACACGATCGTCAGGCTGTAGTTTGGAAACGGCGGTGAGCGTGACGCTTTCGGGCGCGCGGCCCGATGCGGCCGCTGCTTGCGCGATGCGGTCAAGAACAGCGGCGCGGGCCGCGGCGATGCCGGAAGGAACGCTCATGCGATCGGTCCATGGACTAGCGGCGATAGCGGCGCGGCTCAACCGCGATGCGGGCGCGCCAGCTATTCCGTCGCTCTATTTCTTCACGGATCCGGCGCGGACGGCTGATCCGGTGGGGAGCGCGCGTCGGCTGCCGCGCGGCACAGCCTTGGTTTATCGGCATTTTGGCGCGGAAGATCGTGTTCGGGTGGCGCGGCAACTGGCGGCGCTAAAGCGGTCGCGCGGGCTGGTGCTGCTCATCGGCGCGGATGCGGAGCTTGCGGAGGAATGCGGCGCTGACGGCGTGCATTGGCCGGAGCGCTTGATGCCGCGCGAACGCGGGAGTGCGTTTCGAGTTGTCACGACGGCGGCGCATGATGCGAAGGCTGTCGCGCGTGCGGCCGCCGCGGGGCTGGATGCGTGTGTGCTGAGCCCGATCTTTCCGAGTGCGAGCGCCTCGGCGCGAAACGAGCTTGGATTGTTCAGCGCGAGCCAGATCGCGCGCACCAGCGCAATTCCGGTGATTGCGTTAGGCGGCGTGACAGGGCGCAACGCGACGCGCCTATGCGGACGCGGCTTTGCCGGCGTCGCTGCGGTGGATGCGTTTCTGGAAGCTTAGAAGCGGAACGCCGACTCGATCCGCACGTCCGCGCGCGGCTCATCTTCGTTGGCGCGAGCGACTGGCGCCGCACCCGGCGCTGGCGTGGTCTCGACGTTGAGCTGACCGCCAAGGCTAATATTCGGCGTGAACTGATAGTATGCGCCGAGCGAGGTCTGATCGCCGTGGCCGCCATCGGGGGCGCGCTCGATACGCTGAGCTTCACGGACATCGACCGTGACGCCCCAACGCTGGTTCAACGTCCAGGCTGGCGCCAGGGTGACATCGGCCTCGGCGCTGCCGGCGATCGATTCAGTGACGCCGTTCGAAGCGGTAAAGCGCTGGTACCAGGGTACCGCAGCATCAGCCGATTCGGCAGCCGTGACCGGAGCAACGACGCGCTCCTGGGCCTGCGCGACGCCGGCAGTCGCCAAGACGGCGGCTCCCGCGATCAAGAATGCAGACGCCCGAGACACGATTCCAAACCCCTCAGCACCAGCTGTAGCTGACCTATATAGCGCAAACCGAACTGATTTGCCGTGAACTTTAGGACACAGCTCCCCGCTAAATTTGAGGCGAAACGTAGGCGCGAACCTGTGGATAAACCAATAAGGAGAGCCCCCGCCACAACATAGCCGGCTTCGCAGTGGACCCCTGGCGGGGTCCGAAGCCCATGATATATGGGCGGGCGCGGCGCGCCGGGGATAGCGCGGACGACGGCGGAGGAATTTCGAATGATGCAGGCTGGGCGCACACTTCTGAAGGGCGCGATTTTCATGGTCGCGGCCGCAGCGCTGGCTGGCTGCTCGATGTTCCGCGCCGACGATAGCGGCCAATCGCGCGCTGACGACAACGCCGGACGCGGCGGCGGCGGCCTCTTCGGCGGCGGCGGCGGCAACCGCGCCAGCAGCGAAGATGGCATCGGCGTCAACTCCTACCTGTGGCGCGCGTCGCTCGACACGTTGAACTTCATGCCGCTGGCCTCGGCGGATCCGTTCGGCGGCGTCATCATCACGGATTGGTATTCGGCCCCGACCACGCCGAACGAGCGCTTCAAGGCGACCGTGTACATCCTCGACACGCGTCTGCGCGCCGACGCGCTCAACGTTTCGATTTTCCGTCAGACCAACAACAATGGTTCGTGGACCGATGCGTCGGTCGATCCGGACACCGAAATCCAGATCGAAAACTCGATCCTGCAGCGCGCGCGCGAGCTGCGACTTAGCAACGTCCGCTAGACACAACGAGCGTTTGCAGTCTTAACAACGCTCTTAACAAAGGGCGTGGGTAGGCATGTCGTCCAGGTACAATCACCGCGAAGTTGAGCCGAAGTGGCGCGAGCGTTGGGCCGCCGCCGGTGTCGATCGCGCGCTTTCGCCGGACGAAGCTAGAGGCAAGAACAAGGCCTACGTGCTCGAGATGTTTCCGTACCCGTCCGGGCGGATTCACGTCGGGCACTCGCGCAACTACGCGATGGGCGATGTCATCGCCCGCTTCCGCCGCTCCAACGGTTACAACGTGCTGCATCCGATGGGCTGGGACGCGTTCGGCCTGCCGGCGGAAAACGCCGCCATGGAGCGTGGCATCCATCCGAAGGGCTGGACTTACGACAACATCGCCGCGATGCGCGAGCAGCTGAAATTGCTGGGCCTCGCGATCGATTGGTCGCGCGAACTCGCGACATGCGATGTCGAATATTACAAGCACCAGCAGGCGATGTTCCTGGCGTTCTGGAAGAACGGCCTCGTCTATCGCAAGAAGCAGAAAGTGAATTGGGACCCGGTCGACAACACCGTGCTCGCCAATGAGCAGGTGGTCGACGGCAAAGGTTGGCGCTCGGGCGCACCGGTGGAGACGCGTGAGCTTGAGCAATGGATGTTCAAGGTCACGGCGTACGCGGACGATCTGCTGAGCGCCATCGGCGGCTTGGATAAGTGGCCGGACAAAGTGCGGCTGATGCAGTCGAACTGGATCGGCAAGAGCCAGGGCGCGAAGATCTGGTGGCCGATCGCGGAAGCGCCCTCGTTCCTCACGCAAACGCCGGCAGGTGAGCCCTGCCACGCGCGCGATCCTGTCGAAGTTTACACCACGCGCCCGGATACGCTGTTCGGCGCGAGCTTCCTGGCGCTGGCGCCGGATCATCCGCTGACCAAGGCGATCGCGGAGCACAATCCCGATGTCGCCAAATTCATCGAACAATGCGCGCATCTCGGCACGTCCGAGGCCGACATTGAAAAAGCGCCGAAATTCGGCGTCGATTTGGGTGTTCGCGTGCGTCACCCGTTCGATCCGGATTGGATTTTGCCGGTGTGGGGCGCGAATTTCGTGCTCTCAACTTACGGCACAGGCGCGATCTTCGGCTCGCCCGCCGGCGATCAACGCGATTTGGATTTTGCGAACAAGTACAAGCTGCCGTTCAAGCCGGTGGTGCTGCCGCCTGGTGCGGACGCGGCGACTTATTCGGTCGACAAAGAAGCGTTCACCGACGACGGCACGATCTACAATTCGAAATTCCTCGACGGTCTGAGCACACGCGCCGCGATCACGCGCGCAATTCAAGAGCTTGTGAAGCTGGAGCTTGGCGAAGCGACGACGCAATGGCGCCTGCGCGATTGGGGCGTTTCGCGTCAGCGTTATTGGGGCTGCCCTATTCCGGCGATCCACTGCGCCAAGTGCGGTGTCGTGCCGGCGCCGGCTGAGAGCTTGCCGATCGCGCTGCCGGAAGACGTGACGTTCGACAAAGACAAGCCGGGCAATCCACTGGATCGGCACCCAACGTGGAAGCACGTGAAGTGCCCGACCTGCAGCGGCGATGCGCAGCGCGAAACGGATACGCTCGATACATTCGTGGATTCGAGCTGGTATTTCGCGCGCTTCACCGATCCGAAAAACGCAGACGCGCCATTCGACAAGAAGCTGGCGAGCTATTGGCTGCCGGTGGATCAATATGTCGGCGGCGTTGAGCACGCGGTGCTGCACTTGCTCTACGCACGCTTCTTTACGCGCGGCATGCGTGATTGCGGGTTTCTGGACGGGCCGGCGAATGGCGAACCGTTCGCGAGCTTGTTCACGCAAGGGATGGTCGTCCACGAGACGTATAAGTCTCAGTCCGGCGCTTGGTTGTTGCCGGAAGAGACGGACGTCACTGACGGTAAGCGCATCGAACTCAAAACCGGCGCGCCAGTCGAAACCGGCGACATCGAAAAGATGTCAAAGTCGAAGAAGAACGTTGTCGATCTCGACGCGTTTGTCACCGATTACGGCGCTGACGTTGCGCGTTGGTTCGTGCTGTCGGACTCACCGCCGGAGCGCGATGTCGAGTGGACGGCTTCGGGCGTCAAAGGCGCCTGGGCTTACGTGCAACGCGTTTGGGCGCAGACTTCGGCGCACGGCAAGCCCGCGCCGAAGACGGGCGATGCTGCGCCGGCGTCAGCGAACGAAGGCGAAGCACTGGCGTTGCGCCAGCTCGCACACCGCGCCATCCAAAGCGTCACCGACGACATCGAGAACTTTCGCTTCAACGTTGCGGTCGCGCGCTGCTACGAGATGGTCAACGCCGTCGCCAAGCTGAAAGGCGACGACGAGGGCTCGGTGTTTGCGCGCGGCGAGGCGTTGCGCATTCTCTCGCAGCTGATCTCCCCTTTCATGCCGCATCTGGCGGAAGAGTGCTGGGAGACGCTGGGCGGCGAGGGCTTTGTCGCGACCGCGCCGTGGCCCGTGGCGGACCCTGCTCTGGCGGCGCGCAACACGGTTACGCTGCCGATCCAAGTGAACGGCAAGAAACGTGCGGAAATCGAAGCGCCGAAAGGCGCGCCCGAAGCCGATTTGCGTGAGTTGGCGCTGCAACATGCGGCGGTGAAGCCGTTTCTTGACGGCGTTACCGTCCGCAAGGTGATTGTGGTCCCCGACAGGATCGTCAATATCGTCGCGAATTAGCGGCGGGAGAAACCCCAGATGCGCGTATTGCTCGCCAGTCTTACCCTTTTGCTCGCGGCGTGCGGCTTCCAGCCCATGTACGCGCCGGGCGGCGGCGCCAATGCGATTGGTCCGGTGCAGATCACCGAGATCGAGGGCAAGGCCGGTCACGTGTTGCGCACCGAGTTGACGCGGATCCTAGCGGTCGAGAACGATGGCTCGCCGCCGGCCAACCTTGAGATCACGCTGACTGAGCAAGTCACGCCGCTCGGTCTGCGCGTCGACGAATCCGCGACGCGCGCGGAATTGCGGCTGACGGCCAATTACATCCTGACGCCGGCGCAGACAGGCGCGCGCGTGATGCGCGGCTCGGTGTTTACGATCGTGAACTATGACATCCCGACCGCTGCGTTCGGCGAAATCGCCGCGCAGGACGATGCCCGCGAACGCGCCGCCGAAACGATGGCGCAGCGCTTCCGCGCCGAACTCGCGCTCCGCATCGCACAAGCGCGCGAGGGATAAGGACCGGTGCAGATCAAAGGCGTCTCTATTCGGCGCTTCCTCGATAAGCCGGACAAGAACATCGGCGCTGTACTGCTTTACGGCCCGAACGAGAGTTTCACGCACGAAGCAGCGCAAAAGCTTGCGGCGTGGGCGCTCGGAAAATCCGACGACCCTTACGCAATCACAAAGCTCGGCGAAGATGAGATCAAGCGTGACAACGCCAAGCTGGGCGATGCCCTGGCGGCGCAATCGCTCTTGGGCGGGCCGACGATTGTGTGGGCGCGGATCAATGGCAAAAGCGCTGACGATTCGATCCTGGACGCGCTGGCCGCGATCGAGCGCGGCGATCCGAGCGGCTATCTCATCATTGAGGCCGGCGACATCGGCGGCAGCGGCGAGATCGTCAAGAAGTTTGGCGCGGCCAAAAACGCAGCTGTCATCGCGTTTTACGAAGAAACCGACGCCGAGCGCGCGGTTTACGCCAAGGCCTTGGCGAAAGAGCTTGGCATCACGTTCGATCGCGACGCGGAAGATTATTTCCTGACGGCCCTGCCCCCGGATCGCGGCTTGGCGCGAAAGGAAATCGAGAAGCTCGCGCTCTATGCCCATGACCTGGGTCGTCCCGTGAACATCGAAGACCTTGAGGCCCTGATGGCGTCAGAGGCCGAGAGCGCGCTCGATGCGGCGAGCCTGGCGGCGGCGCAGGGCAAAGCGGCGCAAGCGGTTGAATCGCTGGCGCGGATTGATGCGCTTTCAGGCGTGTCGGCGCTGCGGGCGCTGTTGCGGCGGCTGCATCAGCTTCGCGATGCGCGGATCATGATCGACGGCGGGATGAATTCGGAAGAGGCGATCGCGAAGCTGCGCCCGCCGGTGTTCTGGAAAGAGCGCGACGCCGTGGCGGCGCAGGCGCGGCTTTGGACAACGAAGAAGCTCAATGCCGCTTACGACGTCTTGTGGACGGCGGAAATGCGCAGCAAGACCGCGGGCGCGCCGCAAGAACTGATCGCCGCGGACGCCTACCGCAACGTCGCCAGGCTGGTGGGAAACTAAGCTCTGGTTGCGAACACGCGCAGTCCCGCTAGGCTTTAGCGGGAGGCGGACAGATGAAGTTCAATCGCAGATTGGTCTTGGGCGCGGGCGCGGCAGCGATCGCGACCATGGGCGCGGCGTCGGCGGCAACACGCAACACGGGCGGCGGGCGCGCCCATCGCACCGCCCTCTCCGCCCTTTCGCGTTACGCCGACCAGCATGTGCGCGATTGGGGTTTGCCGGGGATGACGATTTGCGTCGTCGACCGCGACGGCTATGCCGGGTTCATCACGACAGGCTTTGCCGACATCGATCAGCGGACACCGGTCGGTCCGGACCATCTTTTTCAGATCGGCTCAATCAGCAAGGTGTTCACCGCGCTGACTCTTTATTCAATGTATCAAGAAGGCTCGCTCGCGCCCGCGGCGCGGATACGCAGCGAACTGCCGGACATCCGAATCGCCAATGCCGAAGCCGTAACGCTGCAGCATCTTCTCGATCACACTTCCGGATTGCCGGGCAATGCACCCGCCGTACCCGATGGCGGCTTGTGGAGCGGGTTCACGCCCGGCCAACACTGGCACTACAGCAACACCGGATATGAATTACTCTCGCGCGTTGCCGCCAAGACAGACGGAAAGCAATTTCACGATGCCGTTGAAGCGCGGGTGCTTGGCCCGCTCGGGATGCGCAATTCACACGCCGGCATTCGTAGCGGCGATCGCGATCGCTACGCGCAAGGCTATGAAACGCTTTACGCTGACCGGCCATCGTTCCGGCCAGGACCGCGCGCGCCGGCGCCGTGGGTGAACGTCGAGAGCGGCGCCGGATCGGTTGCGGCGACGTCAGGCGACATGTCGATCTTCCTGCGCTTCTTGCTGGACCTGGCGCAGGGACGCGGGGCGCCGGTGCTGTCAGATGCGACAGCACGCGCATTTTTGGCGAATCCGGCCAATGCGCCGGGTTGGTCAGAAACGGCCAAATACGGAAACGGCCTCGCGCGGCCTACGATCAATGAGCGCCAATACCTGCACCACACAGGCGGCATGGTGTCGTTCTCGTCCTCGATGCACGTCGATCCGGAGGCGGGCGTCGCGGCGTTCGCCTCGAGCAATATCGGCGTCAGTCTCAACTACCGGCCCCGCGACGTCACACTGTACGCGTGCCAATTGTTTAGGACCGCGCGCGAAGGCATTGATGCGCCCGAGCCAGCGCCGACACAGACAACCGCGGGCGACCCTGCGAAGTTCGCAGGCGTTTACACGAGCGCACCGGGCGAGGCATTTGAAATTCGCGGCGCGGGCGGCGGCCAAATCTCAATGCGCCGCAACGGCGTGGACAGCCGCATGCAGAGTTTGGCCGGCGCATTCTTTGTCAGCGCGGACGAGCGGTTTGCCAGCACCGGCTTGCTGTTTGAAGCCGACGGCGAAGACATCGCGCGCGCGTGGGCGAACGACGTCGAGTTCGCGCGTGGGCCGGTGCGGACGTACCAACAACCGCCGCCTGCGGATGTGCAGCGCCTCGCGGGCATCTATGACAGCGATGATCGCTGGTCGGGGCCGCTTTGGATTATCGCGCGTTCGGGCAAGTTGTGGCTCAACAATGCTGAACCGCTCACTTTGCTCGACGACGGGTCGTGGCGGCCGGGAACGGACGAGTGGATACCAGAACGCATCCGGTTCGACGGCTTCATCGAAGGCCGCCCTACCCGGCTGCTGTTTTCGGGTGCGCCGTTCGTGCGGCGGTTCAGCTAGCGGCCGATTTCGGTATCGCCCTGGTCTTCCAGTGGCGGCGCCGTTGCAGCCGGCGCGGTCACGTCCGTTTGCTCGGGACCAAGTTCCTTTTCCCACTTGGCGACAACGGCGGTGGCGACAGAGTTGCCGACGACATTGGTTGCGCTGCGGCCCATGTCGAGGAAGTGGTCGACGCCAAGGATGAGCAGAAGCCCCGCTTCGGGCATGCCGAATTGGGTGAGCGTTGCGGCGATGACGACGAGCGAGGCGCGCGGCACGCCTGCCATGCCTTTCGAGGTCACCATCAACAGCAACAGCATCGTGACCTGCTGCGCGACGGTGAGGTCGATGCCGTACACCTGCGCGATGAAGAGCACGGCGAAGGTGCAATACATCATCGAGCCGTCGAGGTTGAACGAATAGCCGAGCGGCAGAACAAAGCCGGCGATGCGCTTGGAGACCCCGAACTTTTGCAGCGCTTCGAAGGTCCGCGGATAGGCGGCTTCGGAGCTGGCGGTCGAGAATGCGAGAACGATGGGATCGCGGATGAGGCCAAGCATGCGCAGGATGCGCGGGCCGACAATCAGCAAGCCGGCAACAATCAACAGCGCCCAAAGGATGACAAGGCCCAGATAGAAGCCGCCGATAAACTTGCCGTAAGTGACAAGAATATCGAGGCCGTTCTCGGTGACGGTCGCGGCGATCGCCGCGAAAACGGCCAGTGGCGCGAAATTCATCACGTAGCCGGTCACACGCAACATCACATGTGAAACGCGTTCGGCCATGTCGACGACAGGCTTGACTTGTTCACCTAAGGCCGCGAGCGCAACGCCGAAAAACAGCGAAAAGACAACGATCTGGAGGATCGAGTTCGACGCCATGGCGTCGAAGATAGACGTCGGAACAAGGTGGGTGACAAAGTCGCGGAGGTTAAGCGCCGAGGCCTGCGGAGCATTGCCCTCCTCCGGGATCGGCAGCTGCAGGCCGATGCCAGGCTGCAGGATATGAACGATCACGAGGCCCAGAACGAGCGAGAAGATCGAAGCGGTGATGAACCACAGCAACGTGCGCACGCCGACGCGGCCAAGCGAACCCGTGTCGCCCATGTGCGCGATGCCGACGACGAGGGTCGAGAGCACGAGTGGGGCGATGATCATCTTGATCAGCCGCAGGAAGACGTCGGTGATGAGCTTGAAGTTGGCGGCAAGTTCCGGCCACGCTTCCGACGGCTGATTTTGATGCAGGTAATAGCCGACAGCGACGCCAAGGATGAGGCCGACAAGGACGAAGAGCGTGAGGTAACGTTGCATGACTGATCGCTTAGCGGCCTTACTCACGCACCGGAAGCTAAAATCGTGTCAGTGCCGGAAACGTGGATTGCGGGCGCTACATGTTGCGCTGCGAAGCGATGACGTGCGCTAGGCGAGTGCGCGTTTGGCGCGGGCGAGCGCTTCGGCGCCGCGATCAAGCGTGGCATCGCGCTTGGCGAAGCAGAGACGCACGAGCGCTGGTGCGCCAGGGTTTGCATAGAAAGCCGAGAATGGGATGGTCGCCACGCCATGATCGACGGCGTGGCGCGCGAAGGCCTCATCGCTCATGTCGATCCCGGACGCGGCGAGATCGATGCTGAGGAAGTAGGCGCCGCGCGCGGGCAGGGTGACGAACCCCTCCCCTTCGAGCGCGGATTTCAGGCGATCGCGCGAACGTTGGAAGGCGGCGCACATGTCGGTGAAATAGGAGGCAGGCTTGCTGAGACCGTAAGCGACGCCGCGCTGGAGGTTTGGCGGCGTCACGAAGGTTAGGAATTGATGGGCTTTGGCGAAGAGTTCAGTGAGCGGCGGCGCCCCACAGGCAAAGCCGACTTTCCAACCGGTGAGCGAGAACATCTTGCCGGCGGAGCCGATCTTCAATGAGCGATCGCGGAGGAGGTTAAGCATCGAGACGTGCTCGGCGTCATCGAAAAGCAGATGCTCCCAGACTTCGTCGCTGACGCAGATAGCGTCATGCTTGCGGCAGAGATCGGCAATGAGTCCAAGTTCGGCGCGGTTCATGACGCTGGCGCTGGGATTGAGCGGCGTGTTGATGACGACGACACGGGTCTTGTCGGAGAAGGCGGCAGCAACGGTTTCGCGCTCAAAGCGCCAATGCGGCGGCTGGAGGCGGACGATGCGAGGGATGCCGCCTGCCCTTTTCACCATCGGCAGGTACGCGTCGTAGAGCGGCTCGAAGAGGACAACTTCGTCGCCTGGCTCTATGAAGGCGAGCAAAGCAGCCGCGATCGCTTCAGTGGCGCCGCTGGTGATGGTGACTTCGCTGGCCCAATCGAGATCGAGCGTATGGTGCGCGTTGTAGTGCGCGGCGACGGCTTCGCGTAGCGCCGGCAGGCCGCGCATTGAAGGATATTGGTTCGGACCTTCAAGGGTGGCGCGGGCCGCAGCTTCGAGAATGTCGCGCGGACCGTCGTCTTCGGGGAAGCCCTGCCCCAGGTTGACCGCGCCCTTCTCGGCGGCGAGGCGCGACATGGTTTCGAACACCGTCGTGCCGAGCGAGGCATAAAGGCTGTTCATCGCTTTCTCTCCGTCGGCGGCGGCGGTTTGCATCCAAAGCGGGCGCGCGGTGCGTCCTCCCATGCGGAGGACTTGGATGAAACACCTTATTCTGGCGGCGGCAGCGATGCTGGCCGTTGCCGCGCCTGCCGCGGCGCAAGACCGGGCGTTCGATCCGCGCGACTATCAAGGGCGGCATGTTGGTCAGCCGACGCAGATCCTGGTTATCGGCACGCCGCACTTGAACGGAACGCCGGACAATTTCGATCCGGCGGTGCTTGAGCCCTTGTTGGTGCGACTGCAGGCCTTTCGCCCTGACGCCATCGCCATCGAAGCGCTGCCAGGCCGATCGATCGATCAGATGTGGACGTGGCGGGAGAGCTACCCGGGCGCGGCGCAATCATATGGCGGGCGTCCAATGGCTCTGTCTGGCATCTCGCGCGGACTGATTGGCATGGACATGCCGCAGGCGGACGCCGAAATTCGGCGCGTGCTCGCTGATTGGCCGGCGTCTCCGACGCCCGCACAACGACGCCGGCTTGCCGCGTTGTTCGCGGCCGCGGGTGAGCCCTCTTCCGCTATCGTGCAATGGTGGCGGCTCGACGAAAGCGAGCGCATCGCCGACGACAATGTCTCGCGCCTGCTCGCCGAGCAATTGAACACCTATTCAACGCCGGCGCGGCGAAATGAGAATGAACTGATCGCGGCGCGCCTTGCTGTGCGACTTGGGCAAGAGCGTGTTTATGCGATGGACGATCAGTCGGACGACGTCGTGCCGAACTTCGAAGCAGACATGACCGCATTCATGGAAGAGCCGTGGATGGCGCAACTGATGGCCGACCCCGCCTTCACGCCTTTGCGCGAAGCCGGTCAGCATTTGACGACGCCGGATGAAGCGCTCGCGGCCTATCGCTTCGTGAACTCCCGGCGCGCGGGCCGCACAGATGCCAACGGCCAATGGCTCAACATGATCAACCGCGCCAGCCAGAACAATGTCGGTCGCGCGCGCGTTGCAGCGTGGGAGGTTCGCAACCTGCGGCAGGTCGCGAATATTCGCGAGGTGTCCGCCAGACATCCCGGCGGGCGCATCCTCGTCATCGTGGGATCGGCGCATAAACCTTGGTTTGACGCGTATTTATCAATGATGAGCGACGTCGAGGTCGTCGATGCCACGCGTGTACTGCGTTAGCGCTACCACTAATGGTGCGTGGCAGATGGCACACTGTGGAAATCCAATCGTCCGGCTCCGGACGATTGGGCTTCTCGGCCAAGGCTACAGGGCTGTATAGATGGCGACGGTGCCGGGGGGCACTTCGCTTGGCTAGCACAAGCGCGAACGGCTCTTCCGCAAGGAAGAGCCGTTTTCGTTTCTAGAAGCCGCCGCGCAGACGGCGGATCACGTCATCCAATTGCTCAAGCGTCTTGTAGGAGATCTTCACCTCCCCTGCGCCGGCCTTGTCGTTGATCGTCACATCGAGGCCGAGTGCGTTGGAGAGTGATTGCTCCAGAGCGCGCGTGTCAGCGCTCTTCGCGTCAGCGGATGAGCCGCCGGGCGTGACGCGCGGGCCGTGCTTTTCATCCTTGGCTTGTTGCGCGAGGCGTTCGATGTCGCGAACGTTGAGGCCTTCGCTGATCGCCCGTTGCGCCAGGCCGCGCGGATCCGGCGCGGTGAGAATGGCGCGGGCGTGGCCTGAGCTGAGGCGGCCATCACGCACCATCTCCTGCAGATCGTCCGGCAGCTGCAGCAGACGCAGCATGTTGGCGATATGCGGACGCGACTTGCCGACGGCGTCAGCGATCTCTTGTTGCGTACGGCCGAAGCGATCGATCAGCGCTTGGAAACCTTGCGCTTCTTCGATCGGGTTCAGGTCCATGCGCTGAACGTTTTCGACGATCGCGATCTCGAGCACTTCAACTTCGTTGAGCTCGCGGATCACCGCTGGGATCGAGTGCAGACCAGCGCGCTGTGCGGCGCGCCAACGGCGTTCGCCAGCAACGATCTCATACTTGCCGCCGGCGATGGGCCGGACGAGGATCGGTTGCAGGATGCCGTGCGTTTTGATCGACGATGAGAGATCGTTGAGTTCAGCTTCGTCGAAGTGCTTACGCGGCTGTTGCGGATTGCGTTGCACCAGATCGATCGGCACCGAACGTGGGCCGTGATCGCCGGCGGCTTCCACCGGTGCAGACGTCGCAACCTGGGGGGGCGCGGCAGCCACGGGCGGCGCGACCGGCTCATTGGCTGGGATCGGCGCAGGCGCCGCGGCTTGCGTGATGGGCAGCTCGAAGACATTGCGCGGCGGCTCAATCGGCGCGCGCGGCGGTTCAGGTTGCGGCGCGGGTTGGCCGAACACATTGTTCGCAGGCTTCGGCGTTTCGGTCTTCACCGGTTCGCCCAGCAGAGCGGAGAGGCCTCGGCCCAGCCCTCGCGGTCTCATGTCGCTCATAACGTGCCCTCGTCTCTCAACCGACCCTGATTCGGTATGCTTAAGAATCTGGTGGGAAATCCCTACCCATAGGTAAAAGCTGCCTAGTGCCTGCTACGCCGCGTTGAGCATCCGCTCGCGTTCGATCAGCTCTTTGGCAAGCTTGATGTAGGCTTTACTGCCGGTGGCGTTCTGATCGTAGATGATCGCGGGCAGGCCGTGCGACGGCGCCTCGCTGATACGAACGTTCCGCGGGATGACGGTCTCATAGACCTTATCCGGGAAGTGCGCCCTCACCTCTTGCGCCACTTGCTCAGAGAGCGTGGTGCGCTTGTCGTACATGGTGAGCACGACGCCTTGAATTTCGAGCGTCTGATTGAGGTTCACCTTCACCGCGTTGATGGTCGCGACGAGCTGCGCCAAACCTTCGAGCGCGAAATATTCTGTTTGCAACGGCACGAGCACGCCGTTCGCCGCAGTGAGCGCGTTCACGGTCAATACGTTCAATGACGGTGGGCAATCGATGAGAATGTAGTCGATACCCAGCGTGGACTCGCCGCGAAACTTTTCGATCGCATTACGTAGGAAAAACTGCGGTTGCGCTTCGCCCATCAGTTCGCCTTCAACGCCCGACAAACGCGCGTCGCCAGGCGTGATGTACAAATTGGGGACCTTCGTCGGCAGCACTGCTTTCGATAGCGGCAGCTGACCAACGAGCACGTCGTAGCTGGTGACGTTGCGATCGTGCGGATGGATATCGAGACCGGTCGAGGCGTTGCCCTGCGGGTCGGTGTCGAAGATCAAGACGCCCTTGCCGGCAGCCGCGAGCGCGGTGCCGAGATTGATCGCGGTCGTCGTCTTGCCTACGCCACCCTTCTGGTTGGCGATCGCCAAAGTACGCATGGTCCCCGTCTCCTTATCGGAGGCTCAGGAACGCGCGCGCCTTGTTATGCGAACAATGCGGCCGCGCGGATCGCTGAGGCTCTCCAGCACGTCTGCCCGATATCGGATACCTGACGCCCCACCATTTAGGACGTTGTTCGCGGCGGCCAGCTCGGCGTCTAAGTCAGCGCCTTTATGGAAGAGACCTTGCGCGCCGCGATCTAGAATCGGCTTCGCATAGGGTATGAGTCGGTTCAAGGGAGCCAACGCACGGGCGGTAATCACGTCATACGGCCCTTCGCCGGCCCCAAACTCCTCGATCCGCTGGTTGAAGACCTTGATGGGCAAGCCCGCCTCCTCGCCCACGGCGCGGAGAAAAGCGGCTTTCTTTCCAGTGGATTCGACCAGATGGACGGCGGTATCGGGTTGATCCGCAATGAAGGCGGCTACCACAAGCGCCGGGAATCCCGCGCCCGAGCCTAGGTCCACCCATCTTTTCGCCTGTGAGGCGAATTTAATGAGCTGGGCGCTGTCCAGGGCGTGGCGGGACCAGAAAAGGTCCAGCTCCTTGGGCCCGACCAGATTCATCCGCTCCGACCACTCCCTGAGCAGCCGATGGTGGGTTTCGAGGCGGGCGATTGTTTCACGGGGAACGATGAAACCCAGGTCGCGCTGGAACTCGTCGGGTCCGTAGGTCATCGGATACCGCCACGGTTGGCAGGTTGGAACGCGGGCTTCCAGCCAGCAAGCGCGCTAGGAAGCGCGCGCTCCAACCTACAACCATCCGGGCTCACGGGTGCGGCCCTGCTCCGCCGTGGGTGGCGGCCAGGTAGCGGGTGATCGGCTTCGGATCGTCGAGAAAATAGCGGCCTTCGAACTGCTTTGCGTCGGGTGGCGGTGGCGCGCCGTCAGCAAGCACGAGCACCGGCATGGATTGGTTCTCTTCGCCGATCAGATTGATGATCTCGCGGCGCGGGCGCGGAAACTCGTTGCGCTTCACATCGATGCGATTGGCCCAATGCGGGTTAGCGAGCAGCGCACCCTCCATCGTCGCGCACGCGGTGCAAAACCACGTGCCCTCAAGCTCGCGATCTTCGAACGGCGCTTTGATGATGAAGAGCGTATCGCGGCTCAAGCTCATGCACGTTTCCTTTGTTCGCGCTTCACATGCGCCAGCAATGCGGTGAGCGCGCCTGGCGTGACGCCTTCAATGCGCGAGGCCTGGCCGAGCGTGACCGGTCGCGCATTGGTGAGCTTCTCGCGCACTTCGTTCGAGAGACCGCCGACGACGGCGTAATCGAGATCGGGCGAGATGCGGAGATCCTCGTCGCGCTTGAAGGCTTCGACGTCGAGCGCCTGGCGTTCGAGATAGCCCGAATACATGGCGTCGATCTCAAGCTGCTCACGCGCTTGGCGGCTGAGTGCGTTGAGCTCAGGCCAGATGCCGGCAAGCTGATCGAAGCTGATCGAGGGATACGCCAGCAGCGCCAGCACATCGCGGCGCACGCCATCCTGATTGACCTTGAGGCCCTGCGCTTGCGCCTGCGCGGGTGTCAATTCGAGGGCGTGCGCCAGTTCGCGCGCCGCTTCGATTTCCCGCATTTTATCGGCGAATTTGCGCGTGCGCTCCGAACTCACGCAACCAAGCTCGACGCCCTTTGGCGTGAGGCGTTGATCGGCGTTATCGGCGCGGAGGCTTAACCGGTACTCGGCGCGAGACGTGAACATGCGATAGGGCTCGGTGACGCCGCGCGTGACGAGATCATCGATCATGACGCCGATGTAGCCCTCGGCGCGCGTCACCTCGAACGGCCCTGCTCCAGACGCGGCGCGTGCGGCGTTGAGGCCAGCGACCAGGCCCTGCGCGGCGGCTTCCTCGTAGCCGGTGGTGCCGTTGATCTGGCCGGCGAGGTAGAGGCCGCGAATGCGCTTGGTCTCCAGCGTCGGCATCAGCTCGCGCGGATCGACGTAGTCGTACTCGATCGCATAGGCGTGGCGTTTGATGACGACGTTCTCGAGTCCCGGGATCGTGCGGATGAAGCGCTCCTGCACATCCTCCGGCAGCGAGGTGCTGATGCCGTTTGGATAGACCGTGTCGTCGTCCAAGCCTTCAGGTTCGAGGAAGATCTGGTGCGCGGACTTGTCGGCGAAGCGCACGACCTTGTCCTCGATCGACGGGCAATAGCGTGGCCCCCGCCCGCTGATCGCGCCCGAGTACACCGCGCTCTTCGAAAGCGACTCTTCGATGATCTTGTGGGTCTCCGCCGTCGTGTAAGTGACGCCGCAGGCGACCTGCGGGTTGGTGATCTTCTCGGTCAGGAACGAGAACGGCGACGGCTCATCGTCGCCCAGCTGCTTCTCCAGTGAAGCCCAATCGATGGAGCTGGATTGGAGCCGCGCCGGCGTGCCGGTCTTGAGGCGCCCCATCGCGAAACCCGCGCCGTACAAGCGATCCGAGAGCCCGATCGCCGGCGCCTCGCCGTGACGGCCGGCGGGGATGCGCTTGTCGCCAATATGGATGACGCCCTTCAGGAACGTGCCGGTGGTGAGGACGATGCGGGGGGCAAGGTATTTTCGACCATCTTGAGTGCGGACACCGACCACAACCTGCGCCGCGTAGCCCTTCGACAAGCTCAGGGTGACGCTACTGAGCTCACCTTCGTCTGGACCACCCTCCGGCGTCAGGCTGAGCCTGTCGAAGCCGGCGGGAACGCGCTCGATGATCAAGTCCTCAACCGCGGCCGCCTCGATCGTCAGCCCCACCTGCCCGCCCAGCGCGGCCTGCATGGCCTCGCGATAGAGCTTGCGGTCGGACTGGGCGCGGGGGCCGCGGACGGCGGGGCCTTTGGAGCGGTTGAGCAGCCGGAACTGGATGCCAGCCGCGTCGGCCACCCGGCCCATGACGCCGTCCAGCGCATCGATCTCGCGGACCAGGTGGCCCTTCCCGAGGCCGCCAATGGCCGGGTTGCAGCTCATCTCGCCGATGGTTTCGAGCTTGTGAGTCAGCAGCAGCACGCGGGCGCCCAGGCGCGCGGAAGCCGCAGCGGCCTCGCAGCCAGCATGGCCGCCGCCGATGACGATGACGTCGTATGTGCGCTCAGAACTCATGTGTTGGGGCTTCATATAGGAGCGGGTTTGCCGCGTCACTGGCTCACTACCGCCGGTGCATCGCGCCGCCCTTCGACAGGCTCAGGGTGACGCGATTGTTGGCACGTGCAGTGTTGGAATTGGCGTCATGCTGAGCTTGTCGAAGCAGGACGCCACGCACGGTCGCTTCACGTGCAACCCGCTAATTTCAATTCACCAGTTTCGCGTGAAACCGCGCATTCCATGCGGGTTTTCGCGCGATTTCATTTGCCGATGCAGAAGCTCGAAAAAATCTCGCCGAGCAAATCTTCGACGTCGATGCGCCCTGTCAGGCGCCCGATCTGATCGGCCGCAACGCGCACATCTTCGGCCGCCAATTCGGGGCCAACATCGAGCGCCGGGATTGCGCGCGAAAGCGCTGTCCGCGCCTCTTCCACCAGCCGCCGATGCCGCGCCCGCGTCAGCACTGGCGCCTCTTCGCGGCCGAGAGCTTCGGTGACCTTTGCAGCGATCAACACTTCGAGTTCGCGCAGACCTTCGCCAGTCGTGGCGCTGATATGGAGCGCCGGCGTCTCGCCGGCATTCATCGGAGCCGGCCGGCGGGACGCCGGCGGTCCATAGAGATCGAGTTTGGACCGGACGAGCAGGTCAGCGGGTCCAAGGACTGACCTGACAGAGCCAGGAACGTCGGCCCTCGCTTCCACCACGCCGATCCTCAGATCGGCCCCCTCGGCCCGTTCCAGCGCCCTACGCACGCCCTCAGCCTCGATAGCGTCGGCGGCTTCGCGGAGACCGGCCGTGTCGGCGATCCAGACTGGGAAGCCGGCGAACACCAGGCGCACCTCAACCACGTCACGGGTGGTGCCGGGGATGTCGCTGACGATCGCGGCTTCGCGCTGAGCCAGCGCGTTCAGCAGGCTCGACTTGCCAGCGTTGGGTGGGCCGATGATGGCGATGCGGAAGCCGTCGCGGATGCGCTCGCCGCGATGGGCGTCGTCCAGGTGGTGGCCCATGTCGTCGGCCAGGGATTGCAGGATCGGCCCGGCTCGCTGCGCCAGGGCGCCAGGCAGGTCCTCGTCAGGAAAATCGATCTCGGCTTCGATCAGAGCCGCCGCCTCGATCAGGCGGCCCCGCCAGCCCTCATAAACCGCGCTCAGAGCCCCACGCCGCTGGCGCAGCGCTTGGCGGCGTTGGCCTTCGGTTTCGGCGTCCACGAGGTCCGCCAGGCCCTCGGCTTCGGCCAGGTCGAGTTTGCCGTTCTCGAAGGCGCGGCGGGTGTATTCGCCGGGCTCGGCTGGCCGGACGCCGGCCTGGCTCAGGGCCGCGTCCACCACCGCCGCGATGACCGCCGGGCCGCAATGGATGTGGAGTTCGACGACGTCTTCACCGGTGAAGCTGTGCGGTCCGGGAAACCAGAGCGCCAGGCCATCATCGAGCGAAACGCCGGTGCGCGGATCGCAGAACGCTTCGCGCGTGGCCATGCGCGGCTTGGGCAGATCGCGGGCCGTCAGCGCGCTCAGAGTAGCGCCCGCCGCGGGCCCAGACAGCCGGATCACTGCGACGCCGGCGCGGCCAGCGCCAGTCGCGAGCGCGACGATGGTGTCCGGTTTCATGTGAAAACAGCTAAGCGGCGATTAGGGCTTTTCACGTGGAGCAGCCGCGCCAGCGGCCATGCTCGCGCCGGACGTCATCAGCTTCACGAAGGCGTCCTGGGCCTGGGTGCCGACGCTCATCCACGAACTCATCATCGACTCGCCGCTCATCAGCGCGAGGTTCTTCTGCATCCGCGTGGTCATTTCTTCGACCAGCGCTTCGTTGATTGGCGTGACATCCGGCAGGCCCATGAAGCGGCGGGCTTCCTCGGGGCTGCACTCCACGTTGACGGTGAACTTCATTGGTCCAATTCCTTCGCGCAGTTTGCGCATTGCGGGTCTATACCCCGCCAAAAGGCACAGAGACAGACTTGGGAGCGAGCTATGGGTGAATGGGTTGAAGTCCAGGGTCCGGACGGGGCGTTCAAGGCATACGTCGCGCGGCCCTCAGGAACGCCCAAGGGCGCGGTCGTGGCGATCCAGGAAATCTTCGGCGTCAACGCGGTGATGCGCGGCAAGGCAGATTGGCTGGCGCGCGAGGGCTACCTGGCGGTGTCGCCGGATCTCTTCTGGCGGATCAAGCCGGGCATCGCTCTGACGGACCAGAGCGAAGCTGAGTGGAAGCAGGCGCTCGACTACATGAACCAGCTCGACAAGAACGCGAGCGTCAAAGACGTGCAGGCGACGCTTGCCTGGGCGCGCGGCCAGGGCGTCATCAAAGCCGGCGCGCTGGGCTATTGCATGGGCGGCTACATCGCCTTCCTGGCGGCCTGCCGGACGGATACGGATGCGACGGTCTGCTACCATGGCGGCGGCATCCACACCGCGCTCAGCGAAGCCAGCGGCATCAAGAAGCCGGTGATGCTCCACAACCCGATGAAGGACGGCTTCATCCCGATGGAAGCACTCAACACAATCCGTGAGACGCTTGCGAGCAATCCGCTCGTCACCGTGTGTGAGTACGCCGAGCAGGATCACGCGTTCACGCGCGAAGGCGGCGCGCACTACGATGAAGCCGCGAAGCAACTCGCCGACGGGCGTACGATCGAGTTCTTGAACCGGGCGTTCGCATGAGACTCTCGATGTTCGCCGCCATACTCGCGCTTGCGGCCTGCGATGCACAGGTCGGCGACTACGACCCCAGCATCGGCTCGGCGCAATCGAGCGAGGTTGCCGCCGTACCGTCGAACTTGCCCGCGTACTTCGATTGCCTGCGAGATCGTGGCTTCACGGCTGTGTCCGCGCATCGCGGCGGGCCTGCTCCAGGCTTTGCGGAGAATGCGATCCCGACGCTCGAGAATACGCTGCGCACCGCGCCAGGCGCGTTCCTCGAAGTCGATATCTCACAGACCGCAGACGGCGTGCTGGTGTTGATGCACGACGATCGCGCCGATCGCACGACAACCGGCACGGGCGCTATTTCTGATCTCGACATGGCGGAGCTGCTGACGTTTCAGCTTGAAGACGATAACGGCCAGCGCGTCGACGCGCGCGTGCCGACATTGGCGGAGGCGCTTGAGTGGGCCGGCGACAAGACCGTGCTTGAACTCGATATCAAGCGCGGCGTCCGGTACGAGGACGTGATCGGCGCTGTGAGCGCGGCAAACGCCATGAGCCGCGTCGTGTTCGTGACTTACAGCGTCGATGGCGCCGCGCGTCTCGCGCGCCTGGCGCCGCAGGCGATGATCTACACCACGATCTCCAATGTGCGCGAACTAGATACGCTGGATCGGCGCGGTGTCGATCTTACGCGCATCGTAGCGTGGGTCGGCACGGATGCGCCGCCGGCGGCGCTGGTGCAGGCGCTCGCGTCGCGTGGGGTTGAGGCGCGGTTCGGCATGTTCGGAGAAGGTCGCAACTATAGCGACGCTGCCCGCGCTCATGCACAGATCGTTGCCGTCGAGGATGCCGAAGAGGCGGTCCGTGATCTCGACGCTCTCGACGGCGAAGAGGGCTACGCGGCGCTCCAGTGCGCAAACTGACGGACCGCCGGCGCAACCTTATGTGGGCGAGAGAGGTGAACCCATGAAAGCGATACGTCTCGAACAGACCGGCGGACCGGATGTCCTCGCCCTTGCGGACATTCCGACGCGCGAGCCTGGCGCCGACGAAGTGCGCGTGAAGCATCATGCGATCGGCGTGAACTTCATCGACACGTATCAGCGATCGGGGCTTTACAAGATTGCGTTGCCGAATGGCTTGGGTTTGGAAGCGGCCGGTGTTGTCGAAGCAGTCGGCGGCGGGGTGACGCGTTTTAAAGTTGGCGATCGCATCGTCTATGCGAGCGGTCCGATCGGCGCGTATGCGGAATCGAACGTCGTGAAAGCAGCGCAAGCAGTGAAGCTGCCCGATGCAATTTCGTTCGACATAGCCGCCGCCTCTTTGCTCAAAGGCATGACCGCGCGTTTCCTTTTGCGTAAGACGTTTCGCGTGGAACGCGGCCATGACGTCGTGATCCACGCCGCCGCCGGCGGCGTTGGTCAGATCGCGGTGCAATGGACAAAGCATCTCGGCGCGAATGTCATCGCTGTTGTTGGAAGCGATGCGAAAGCAGAGATCGCGAAATCGCTCGGCGCTGATCACACGATCATCACGGCGCGCGACGACATCGCAAAGCGCGTGCGCGAGATAACCGGCGTTGGCGCGCATGTTGTTTATGATAGCGTTGGCAAAGACACATTCATCGCATCGCTCGATAGTTTGCGTCCGCTTGGGATGATGGTGTCGTTCGGCAACGCGTCTGGTCCGCCGCCGGACATCAATCCGCTGGCGTTGGCTCAACGTGGCTCGCTGTTTCTCACGCGGCCAACGATGTTTCACTACACCGCGACAGTCGAACAACTGGATGAGACGGCGTCGGACCTGTTCGATGTAATTGCGAAAGGCGCCGTGAAAATCGCGCCGCCGACGCGCTATGCGCTTGCTGACGCCGCGCAAGCGCATCGCGATTTGGAAGCACGAAAAACGACAGGCAGCTTAGTGCTCATACCGTAGCGCGCGGATCAGCTCGTCATTGGCGTTTCGGCAAGAACACCGGCGCTGACAAGAGCGCTTAGCGTTCGTTCGATTTCGGCAGGCTCGGCGCCGGGCAGGCGAGTGAGCGCGTCGTCCAGTGAAAAGCGTCCCTGCTTCAGCATCCAGTCGAC
Organism: Hyphomonadaceae bacterium; assembly: GCA_016791365.1. GTDB lineage: Bacteria > Pseudomonadota > Alphaproteobacteria > Caulobacterales > Aquidulcibacteraceae > Vitreimonas. Next base: position 41,229 of record JAEUMT010000042.1, read on the forward strand.
GACGGTGTACACCGAACCGAGCGCAACCTCACCGCCCTTGAACGCAGCGACGTAGCTACTGTCGCGGCGCAGGATGCGCGCCGGCGCGGTTACGGTGAACCAGCGTGAAGAAGGGCGCTCGGGAAAAGCGTACTCAGCGGCGAAGTTGCCGAGATTGCGTTGATGATTGAGCACATCGAGTTCAAACGCCGGAGAGGCCATGACCGCGCTGATGCGGGCAGAGAGCTGGCTCAAATGTCGGCGCAAGCTTTGTGGATCGCGCGCGTCGGGCAAATAGGCGCGGAAAGCGCTTTCGGTCGACAGAGTGGTTTCGAGCAGCTTGAAGAGTGAGACGCCACTTGCCGGGGAAACGCCGAACGTCACGTGCAGCGAAGTCTCGGCCTGCGTGATGGCGTCATGATATTGGCCGCGCGGCAGATAGAGGACATCCCCTGGCTGCATGACGATTTCGAATAACACGCGGCCGCGATTTTCGATCAGCCACTTTTCACCTTCTTCGCCCGACGGAAGCGGCGTCGTCGGATTGTCCGCCCGCGCTTCATACACGCGCCACAATTTTTCGCCCTCGGCTTGATAGGCGAAGACGTCGTGCAGATCGTAGTGTGTTTGGAACGCCTGTACGTCTCGGAAAGAGCAATAGGCGTTGGCGGCGACGTGCGCCGCGAACTCTCTTTCGAGCATGTGCACGACTGCATCTATGGAAGGGCAGACGCGATGAACGTAGTTTGTGACAATCGTCGCGCCTAACGCCGCGAGCGCTTTTACTTTTTGTGGATTGACCGGCGCGCTCCGGCCCGCGCCCGCAACATCGCAATAGCTTTCACGCAAGGACGGCCGATTGCGATAGTAGATTTTCAGCGAGTCCTCGGTCCAATACGGCGTAACCGCCAGCGCATCGTTCAGACGCGCCCAATCGAAGATGTCGTTTGCCGCGCTTGCACGGCGAATGTGAACCGGACGGCGCCCGAAATACTGCTCCCGAAAGGTGGCGGCATCGAAGGGCGCGATGAGATCTTCAAAGCGCATGGAAAAATCTAACTTTGCACGTCGGCGCTGTCGAGGCGGCGGGCGGCCACGGCTACTTCACAGCCGCGGCGCGCTGGAAGGCGGGACGCTGCCATAGGTTCTCAACGTAGGTCTTGATGGTCTCAGGCATCTCGTCGGCAATTCCCGCGAACTTCGCGCCCGTGGCGATATAGGCGATGGAGATATCCGCCGCCGTGAAGCGATTGGCGGCGACATAGGGTTTACCGGCAAGCCGGTCACCGACGAAGGCGAGGCGCTTTAGGATGGCGCCCTTGAGATAGCCGGCCGTCCAGTTTTCCTTCTGATCCGCAGGCGCCATGAAGCGCGTGCCGACGAGGGGATTGCCGTAGGCGGCGAGCCCGGCTTCGCCGAACATGAGATATTGCAGATAGTCGCCGTAGCCCGCCTCTGTCGGCTTCACTTCGAGATCGGTCGGGCCGTGTTTAGCCATGATGTAAACCATCATCGCCACGGACTCGATCATCGTTACAGCGCCGTCCTGCATCACCGGCACAGTACGCAGCGGGTTGATCGCAATGAACTCTTCGCTCGGCCTCATGAACGAAGCTTCAGCCGTCTCATACGGAACGCCCATCTCTTCACAGAGCCAAAGCACCCGGAGCGAGCGAGCGCCTTGCGAGTGATAGATTTTGAGCATGAGCGTCCCTCCGTTGCCGGGACACTAGCGCCATGTGTCAAAAACAAAAGAGGCGCAGCCTGCGCCGCGCCTCTTGAGCTCACCAATTGTAGATGACGTTACGTATTCATCGACTGGAAGAAGTCGTCGTTGTTCTTCGAGCCTTTGAGCTTATCCAACAAGAACTCGATCGCGTCCTGCGTGCCCATCGGCGAGAGGATGCGGCGGAGCACGTACATCTTCTGCAGATGCTCCTTCGGCGTGATGAGTTCGTCTTTCCGCGTGCCGGACTTGAGCACGTCGATGGCCGGGAAGATGCGGCGGTCAGCGACCTTGCGGTCGAGTTGGAGTTCGCTGTTGCCGGTGCCTTTGAACTCTTCGAAGATGACTTCGTCCATACGGCTGCCGGTATCGATCAGCGCGGTCGCGAGGATGGTGAGCGAGCCGCCTTCTTCGAGATTGCGCGCCGCGCCGAAGAAGCGCTTCGGACGCTGCAGGGCGTTGGCGTCGACACCGCCGGTCAGCACTTTGCCGGAAGAGGGCACAGTGGCGTTATAGGCGCGGCCAAGGCGGGTGATGGAGTCGAGCAGGATGACGACGTCCTTGCCGTGCTCGGCTAGGCGCTTGGCCTTTTCGATGACCATCTCCGCGACCGCAACGTGACGTTCCGCACGCTCGTCGAAGGTCGAGGAGATCACTTCGCCCTTCACCGTACGCTGCATGTCGGTGACTTCTTCCGGGCGTTCATCAATCAACAGAACGATCAGGAACACCTCGGGGTGGTTCGCCTCGATCGCTTTGGCAATGTTCTGAAGGATGACGGTCTTACCCGTTCGCGGCTGTGCAACGATAAGCGAGCGCTGGCCTTTGCCGATCGGCGCAACGAGATCGATGATGCGGCCGGTCTTGTCTTTGATGGTCGGGTCGTCGAGCTCCATTTTCAGGCGCTCGGTCGGATAGAGCGGCGTCAAATTGTCGAAGTGAACCTTGTGCCGGACTTTGTCCGGATCCTCGAAATTCACCGAGTTGACCTTCGTCAGCGCGAAGTAACGCTCGCCATCTTTCGGCGCTTTGATCTGGCCCTCGACCGTGTCGCCGGTGCGCAGACCGAATTTACGGATCTGCTGCGGCGAGACGTAAATGTCGTCCGGGCCTGAAAGGTAGTTCGATTGCGGCGAACGCAGGAAGCCGAAACCGTCCGGCAGAATTTCAACGACGCCCGCGCCACCGATCTCGACGCCGCGCTCGGCGACGGATTTCAGGATGGCGAACATCATGTCTTGGCTACGCAGCGTGTTCGCGGCCTCGATCTCCAGAGATTCGGCCAGCGCCAACAATTCAGATGGCGGCTTACGCTTGAGCTCTTGCAGCGTAAGGGAAGTGAGCTCTTCGAGTGCTTGTGTTTCAGTCATGTATTTCTCGAGGGGATTTCTCGGGGTGTCCCTGGACCCCAGGCGCACGTGTGGCGCGGGGAGGGACTGGAGATGGAAGGAGAACCGGCGGTTAGGAGAAGTTGGCTTGCGCCGCCGTCGCGAGCATGCCGAAGCACGCAAGGACAGCCACACCACACCGCGCGGGGATGGTCAAGCTGCTGAACGCTTTGGGGCGTTCGCTTTAGGGTTCCAGCGTAGCCAAGAGGACGACAGCTATCGCAACGAGGAATGGGACCTCGCTCATGAGCCGCCAGTACCGCTCGGAATGGCGCCGTTGCCCGGAGGCGAGCCTGCGCCCCTCAGCAGATAGGAAGCCGTGATAGCCCGACAAGGCTAATACAAGAATAAGCTTGCCCCAGAACCAGTGCGGGACGCTGCCGAGAATTTCAGGGAAGGGGCGCGCCCAATCCGAGACAAGGTAGGTCGCGAACAAGAAGACGCCAAATGCCCAGGCCAGGATGATGCTTGGCGTAAGGATGATCATCCGCAGATTGCGCGCTGCCTTTAGCATCGTTTGCTCAAGCTCGCCGCCGGCCTGCGATGAGGTGATGTAAGCGTAGAAGCGCGGCAGCATCAGCAAGCCGGATACCCACGCGATCACGGCGATGATGTGAAGCCCGCGGGCGAGATCATAGCCGATCATGTGTTCCATCAGCGCACCTCCCCATGGCCACATAGTCCGTACGTTGCGGGGCAGAGCCGACCGCCAGTTTCTGATTGCACCGTACCCGGAGCGCCAAGCGCGCGCTCGACCAAATCAGCCAGCGCGTCGATGAAGCGCGGATCTGGCCCTAGGGCGGGTGTGCGAAGATAGAAAGACAGCTGCAGCCTTTTCGCAAGCTGGCCGTATTCGAGATCAAGTTCGACCAAGGTCTCGACGTGCTCCGACACGAACGCGATGGGTGAAACGATGATCCCGGCGCCGTCCTTCGCCGCACGATGGATTTCTTCTTCTGTTGAAGGTCCGATCCATTTCAGGGGACCAACGCGCGATTGATAACAGATTCGCATGTCCCAATCAGCGGGGAGAAAACCACGTATGGCAGCGGCGCTTCGTTCGACCTGCCACTGATAAGGATCGCCGCGATCAACCACCTGTTGCGGCAAACCATGCGCGGAAAAGAGCAGGCGTGGCCGCGTCGGCGAACCTGCATTGCGCCAGGTTTGCAAAATCGCATCAGCATGGGCCTGTGCGAATTTTGCGCCCGCAGGATAGCAACAGACAGTGGCGGCCGGAAGCTCCGATGCCTTGCGCCACGCTTCAAGAGAAGAGGCTGTCGTCGTACTGGAAAACTGCGGATAGAGCGGAAGCAGGATGACATCGGTCGCGCCCCACATCGCCGCCGCTTTCGCCACATCTTTGGTATAGGGATGCCAATAACGCATCGCCGGAAAGCACTTGAACGTCACATTGGTGATGCGCTGAGAGATCACTTGTTCAAGCGCATCAGCTTGTTTTCGAGTTTCAGGCAGAATGGGCGAACCGCCGCCCATCAGCGCGTAATTGGCTTTCGCCAATTTCTCACGCGTGCGCGAAATAAGTTGCGCAATGAGGAAACGGAATGGTTGTGGCGCGCCAATGATCGCTTTGTCGTTGAAGAGATTGAACAGAAACGGACGAACGGATTCCTGTCGGTCCGGTCCGCCAAGGTTGAAAAGAATGATCGCGACCCTGCGCGAGGTCATGACGCGCAAACCCGGACCTTTAGCGGTTTCAGGGGAGGGTGTGTCTTTGAAGGAGATGGCGGTCATACGCCAGCCTTCACCACTTTGATCAATCGCTCGAGATTTTCCGGCGTCGCTTGCGGTGTGATGCCATGTCCAAGATTGAAGATGTGCGGCGCGCTCTTGAAGCTGTGCATCACATCACGTGTGGCGCGATCAAGTGCTTCACCACCAACGATGAGGACTTGCGGATCCAAATTCCCTTGCAGCGGCATACGCTCCGGCGCGACCTGAATAGCGAATTCAGCCGGCGTTTGCGTATCAATACCTAACGCGGTGACGCCGGTCTTATGCGCATAGGCGCCCAATTGCGCGCCCGAGCCACGCGGAAAGCCGATGATCGGAACTGAAACGCCGAGTTCCCGCAGTCGATTCACAAGCTTGCGTGTCGGCTCCAACACGACACGTTGGAACTGGTGTGGCGTTAGACCCTCGGCCCAGCTCTCGAATATTTGCACACAATCGGCGCCTGCGCTCACTTGCGCCGCTAGGTGCTGCGCGCTCATTTCAACGAGCACCGAAAGCAAGTCATCGACCTCTTCAGGGCGTTCATAGATCGCGCGGCGAGCGCGGTCTTTCTCGCCGCCTTCGCCCTGGAGCATATAGGTAGCAACTGTCCACGGGCCGCCGCAAAAACCAATTAGCGCGATGTCGTCAGGGATCGCGGCTCTAATCCTCTCAACCGCCTCATAGACAGGCGCAAGCCGCTGAATTCCGCGGGTCACATCATCGAAGCGCCAGGTCTCCTCCTCAATTAGAGGACTAAGACGCGGACCTTCGCCTTCAACGAACCAAACTTTCCGGCCAAGCGCATCAGGCACAACCAGGATGTCCGAAAAGAGGATCGCCGCATCAAGCGGATAGCGCCGTAAGGGCTGCATCACTGCTTCAGTCGCCAGAGCAGGGGAGTAGCAGAACTCCAGGAAGTTTTTTGAGCGCGTTCGCAATTCTCTGTACTCAGGCAGATAGCGCCCAGCCTGGCGCATGATCCAAACCGGCGGAGGATCCACTCGCTCTCCGCTTAGAACGCGTAGCAATGCGGGAACTTTTTTCCGATCCGACATTGGCTCTCTTCCAAAATCTAAATTTGAATCCTGATTAATGAGGACTCGTTGTTGATGGGACTTATTTTGCGGGACAAGATTCTTGTCCACACCTTATCCCCTGACTTGTCCCTTTCGCGATGCGGCGGAATTGTCTTTGGTCCGAAGGGGTTGAGCGACGCGGTCTGTGGTCGCGATTCCATTTCGTCCACAATGCCGCGCTGTGAGCAAGGCTTGGAGGAATCGCCCCGGAGGAGAAGTGAAATCCGCGGAGGGGTGGCTGTTCGTTCTCTTTCATGCGTTTTCCCGCCTCTCACCCAACAGCTTGTCCACAATCCGAACTGGCCTGATATGTGAGCCCATGACGCACGCGCGGCTTGCCATCTATGCCAACTTCCACCTGGTCTCCGACTCGACGGGGGAAACGTTGGCTGGCGTCCTCCGCGCCACCTGCGCCCAGTTCGATAATATCATGCCGGTGGAGCACTCGTACTTTCTGGTGCGCTCCGCACGACAACTTGAACGTGTGTTGACGGAAATCGCCGCGGCGCCTGGCGTTGTCATGTTCACGCTCTCGAACCTGGAGCATCGAGCGCTGCTTGAGGATGCTTGCCGCGAGATGGATATGCCTTGCGTTGCCGTCTTGGATCCGGTGCTCGATACGACCTCACGCTATCTCGGCGTGGAGATGAATCATCGGGTCGGCAATCCCCGCAAACTCAACGCGGAATACTTCAAGCGGATCGATGCGCTCGATTTTGCGATGTATCACGACGACGGCCAGCAGCATGTAGATCTGGTGAGTGCGGACGTAATTTTGGTCGGAGTTAGCAGGACGTCAAAAACGCCTACCTGCGTGTATCTCGCGCACCGTGGCGTGAAAGCCGCGAATGTGCCCATGGTGCCTGGCGTGCCTTTGCCCCCGGAGCTGTTTACAAAAGAGGGGCCGCTCGTCGTCGGCCTGCTTATCTCCGCTGATCGCCTCATTCACATCAGGCGCAATCGCTTGGCGTCAATGAAAGAAACGCGCGCCGGCAGCTATACTGATGAGGATGCTGTGCGCCGTGAAGTTATGGATGCGCAGAAATTGTTTGAGCGGGAAGGGTGGCCGACGATTGATGTTTCACGACGCTCTATCGAAGAAACCGCGGCGGCAGTGCTGAATTTATTGGCGGAGCATCGCGAAGCGTGAGTCTCATTCTTGCTTCCGGGAGCGCCGCGCGCCGTCAATTGTTGGAGGCTGCGGGCCTTGTATTTGAAGTTGATCCGCCACGTGTCGATGAAGAGGCCGCGAAGGCAAGCCTGCGAGCGGGCGGTCTGCGGCCGCGTGATCAGGCAGATGCGCTGGCGGAGCTCAAGGCGCTCAGTATTTCACGGACGCGCTCCGGTTTTGTGATTGGCGCTGATCAGATGTTGGCGCTTGGCGCTGAGGTGTTCGATAAGCCGAAAGATACGAATGAGGCTAAGCAACATTTGCGGCGACTTCGCGGCCAGACGCACGAGCTGATTACCGCCGCGGTCGTGGCGCGTGATGGGGCCATCATTTGGCGGCATATCGATACGCCAAAGCTAAAAATGCGAGCGTTTAGCGACGCATTTCTGGACGACTATCTGGAGCGGGCAGGGGGAAAGGTGTTGCTCTCTGTTGGCGCATACCAATTGGAGGGGATGGGCGCCCAGTTGTTCGAACGCGTGGAGGGCGACTATTTCTCGGTGCTCGGGCTGCAATTGCTGCCGCTTCTGGCGTTCTTGCGCGAACACGGACTTGTTCGGGTATGAACATCACGGCCGCGACAAAACTCTACGCAGTTATCGGCGATCCGGTGGAGCATTCGCTTTCGCCAGTGATGCAGAATGGCTGGATGGCCGATCATGGCTTGGACGCCGTGTATGTCGCGCTGTCGCTCCGGACCAACGATCCCGTAACAGCGATCGGCGCCCTCAAAGGGTTTGCCGGCCTCAACGTGACCGTGCCGCACAAGGAAGCCGCCGCAAAGGCGGCACTGCGAACCGAAGGACGAGTGGCGAATGTGTTGCGCAGAGAGGATGACGGATCGTTCAGTGGCTTCAATACCGACGGCCTGGGTTTCCTGGATTCTTTGAGTGAGTGTGCGCCGGATTGGCGGTCGCGTGTGCGGCGCGCGTTGATTGTTGGCGCGGGCGGCGGCGCGCTTGGCATCGGGCAAGCGCTTTCGCCGTACGTTGACACGATCCACTTCGCCAATCGTACGGCGGAGCGCGGCGAACAGACGGCGCAGGCCATTCCAAACGGCCGCACGACGCGATGGGATGACCTTGAACGCGCTTTTGGTCACGCGGATCTCATTGTCCAAACGACGACGCTCGGGATGGCTGATCAGCCTGAGATGTCATGGCCAGTGTCGTTTTGCCGGCCGAACGCCATAGTGAGCGACATTGTCTATAGGCCGCTCGAGACGCCGTTATTGCTTGCCGCACGCGAGCGCGGACTCACCGCGATTGATGGCCTGGGCATGCTCATCCATCAGGGTGCGCGGTCATTCGAGATTTGGTTCGGCATCAAACCCGACGTCAGCAAGGCGCGTCAGCGTCTCATCGCGGCGCTGGCATGATTATCATCGGTCTCACCGGCTCAATTGGCATGGGCAAGTCGACAGTGGCGTTGATGTTTGCGGAAGAGGGCGTGCCAGTGCTCGATTCCGACGCGACGGTGCATGCGCTTTATGCGCCCGGCGGAATTGCGGTTGGCCCTGTTGAAGCAGCATTTCCGGGCGTCACAAAGGATGGCGCCATAGATCGCACGGCGCTGTCAGCGCTTGTCGTGGGCAATGCCGAGGCGATCAAACGTTTGGAAGGCATCGTGCATCCGCTGGTCCGCCAAGCGCAGGCCGAGTTTCTGCGGCAGCACATTGCCGCCGGCGCGCCTATTGTGCTGCTGGACATCCCGCTGCTCTTCGAGGGCGCCGGCGCGACGTTCGTTGACAAGACGGTGGTGGTTTCCGCGCCTGCCGAGCTTCAACGCGCACGGGTGCTCGCGCGCCCAGGGATGACAGCAGCCAAGTTCGAGGCCATCCTGGCGCGTCAAATGCCGGACGCGGAAAAGCGGGCGAGGGCGGATTTCGTTATCGATACCGGCCAGTCGCTGGATCAGACGCGTGCTCAAGTGCGGGCGGTGCTGGACGCGCTCCGCGAACAAGATTAGCCGGATTCAATGCGCGAGATCTTGTTCGACACGGAAACGACGGGCGTTTTTCCTGATCACCAGGATGAAAAGCTGCGTGATCGCATCGTCGAAATCGGCTGCGTGGAGGTGTTCAATCTTGAGCGCACCGGCCGTGAATATCACGCCTATTTCAACCCTGATCGCGATGTGCCGGAAGAAGTTGTGCGCGTGCATGGTCTGCGGCTTGAGTTTTTGCGCGGGCACAAGCGCTTTGGGGAAACAGTCGGGGAACTGATGGAGTTCATCGGCGATGCGCCGTTGGTCGCCCACAATGCATCCTTTGACCAAGGATTCTTGAACGCCGAACTTCGCCGCATCGGCATGGCGCCGCTCGGCAACGAGCGTTTCGTCGATACGCTGGCGATCGCGCGAAAGCGCTTTCCGGGCGCTTCGTGCTCTTTGGACTCCCTGGCAAAGCGCTTTCAGCTCGATCGCTACGGATTCGATCTGGCATCTCGTAAGGGCGCGGGCGGCCACGGGGCGTTGGTCGACTCTCGCATTCTGGCGGAAGTTTATCTGCAGCTTCGGGGCGGGCGCGAACAAAAACTCTCGTTTGATGCTGGCGATGTCGTGACGACAGACGCTTCGGCGCCGCGTGCGGTTGAGTTCGTGCGCCGCGCGCCGCGCGCTGTTCCATTGGCGCCGCTGGTCACCGCAGAAGAAGCGGACGAGCACGCGGCGTTCATCCAGAAGCTTGGTCCAAACGCGCTCTGGCTTAAGGCGGGTTAGCCGCCGCTTGCGGCTGCGAGCGGCACATCGCTGCGTTTGTCGCGCTCGCGCAATTCCTGATAGTAGAGCGGCGTGAAGTCGATCGGATTGATGAGGAGGGGCGGATAGCCCCCTTCGCGTGTGGTCTCAGCTAAGATTTGTCGGCTGAACGGAAACAGCAGGCGTGGACATTCGATCCAGATCAGCGGTTCGACATCCTCGGGCAGTACGCTCACGAACTGGAATACGCCGGAATAAACGAGGTTCGCCGCGAACATCGGCTGGTCGCCGCGCTTGGCCTGCACGTTGATGCAAAGATCGACCTCGGTGGCTTCTCCTTGTCCGACCGGCCGCGATTTCACGTCCACGCCCATATCGATGGTCGGCTGCGCCTCGTATGCCGAAACCATTCCCCCAAGCGCGTTGTGGAATGACAGCTCCTTCACGTACTGCGCCAAGACGCGCAGGTGGGGGGAATCGGCTGGCGGGGCGCCATCATTTTGCGTGTTCATGCGCCAAAAGCTCATGCGTGGGGGGCGAAAAACGGCGGTCAACATGCTGCGGCAAGGGAGCTAAGGCAACCGCGCTGGCAGAACCCGCCTGTTGGCATTATCTTAAATCAGCGCATACCATCTCGCACTGTTGGAGCGGCGACCTTTGGACCAAAATATGATCGAATTCACGGTCTTGGCGTTCATCGCCGGCTTCGTGCTGTTCCGCCTCTACACCACGCTCGGCAAGCGCACGGGCGAAGAACGGGTCGAGCCGGCCCCGGCGCCCGCGCAGGGCGAGCTTACGCGCGCCCCGGTGGACGCGCCGGTTGCGGCGCCGCTTTCGGTTGGTGTGGCAGGTGAGGGTGTCGCTGCGATCGAACGGGCGGACCCCAATTTTGAAGCGAGTTATTTTCTCCAGGGCGCGCGCTCAGCGTACGAGCTGATCGTCGGCGCCTTCGCCAAGGGTGACCGTGAAACGCTGCGCGGATTGCTGACGCCGCGAGTTTACGATTCATATGTGGCTTCCATTGATGCGCGTGAAGCGCAGGGTGGGGCAGGCCCGGAAATCGTGCGCTTAAAGTCAGCGGAGATTGCGGACGCTGAACTGGTTGGCGATACGGCGCGTGTGATCGTTAAGTTCGAAGCCGAGCTGGCCGAAGGCGCATATGGAGTGCGCGACGCGAAAGAGCGCTGGACGTTTGAGCGTAACGTGCGCTCATCCGATCCTAATTGGTTGCTGTCACGCGTACAGGCGGCGTGACGAAGAAGCAGCGTGACCTCACTACGGACGAGAAAAAGCTCTGGCGACGTGTCGCCGCGAGTGTGAAGGCGCGCAGGCCGTTGTCGGTCGACACGGACGACGCGGAAGAGCCGCCGCCAGTGAAACGTGTTGCGGCTCGCATCGGCCCGAAGATTGCTGTGCCGGCGCCAGCTCGGGCGAAGTCCGCACCGCCGCCGCAAGATCGTGGCAACGAGAAGCGTGTTCGCCGCGGCAAGCTCGACATTGGCGGCAGCCTTGATCTGCATGGTCATACCCAGGAAAGCGGGCGCGGGGCGCTTTTGCGTTTTCTGCGCTTGGCGCAGGCGCGCGGAGACCGGACGGTCATCGTGATCACCGGCGTGGGGCGCGGCGGCGAGGGGGTCCTGAAGCGCCGTTTCCCTGAATGGGTCGCCGAGCGTGACATGAGGGCGTTCGTTTCCGGGTTCGCGCCGGCGCATCGCGCGCATGGCGGCGCGGGAGCCTTCTACGTGTTTCTAAAGCGCGCGCACTGAAACCTCTGCTTAAGCAAGATCACCGGCGTGTTGACGAAAAACACGCATAAGCGCGTGTAATTATGAGCATTTTTAGTTCGCGCTAACCAAACATCCGCAAGGCTCTCTCGCGCGCGTGCGGTTTGCACGTCTGGAGCGGCGATGAATTTGCGCTTGCCAAAGATTGCGAGCCTCCACGGCCCACGCGGGCTGCGCGCGCGCGCGGTCGCGTTCACGGCCGCGTTGATGGCGCTGACGGCGGCGGTTTCCGCGGCCATCGTTATCTTTGGCGCCCAAACCGAAGGCGAACGCCAGCAAATCAGCATCGCCAATGACCTAACGGAGCATTTGGCCTCGCGAGCTGGCGATGTGATGGCGCGGGGAAATACGCGCGTTCTTGAGATGATGATTCAGGGCTCGACCCAGCAGCGCAATGTTCGCAGCATCTCGATCCGTGACGGGGCAGGGCGCGTATTGGCGCAGGCGGGCGGAAGCGACGCTGACAACGCCATGATGGCGGCGCTGACTGAGCGCGCTATCGCGGGCCGCACAACGGTGCATGCGCGCAACGTGGACGGCGTTGTTACAGTCGCTGCGCCTGTTATCCGCGAAGGCCAACTGATTGGCGTTGCGATCCGTATGTGGGAGCGTGACGCCTACAAATTCGACGCCGTGCCCTCGCTGGCGCCGTTCCTCCTGATCGTTGCGTGCCTGGCGTTGGCGGCGATACCGCTCACCTCGCACGCCGTTCGCCGCGCGATTGCGCCGTTGGATGAACTGGCGCGCTATGCGCAAAGGGTCGGCGAGCAAGGGCAGGCGGCGCCCATCACCATCCGCACCGGCGATGAGTTCGAGACCCTCGCGAATGCGTTCAACGCGATGACCGGACGCCTCGATGCGTCGATGCGACAGGTTCAGGAAATCGCGTTCGTCGATCCGGTGACGCGGTTGCCGAACCAGGACCGTTTCATCCGCGAAGTCGACTACTTCATTCTGCAAAGTGCGGCGGCGAAGGAAACGGCGGCCGTCATCGTTATCGACCTGACCCGCTTGCCGCGCCTGTTGCAGACGCTGGACCCGGATGCGGCGCGCGAGTTCTTGCGTGCTGTGGCCGATCGTTTCGTTTCGGCGGTTCGGACGGTCGATCGCGTGGTGCGCGTTCGCGGGCAGGGTGAGCGCCAGGCGATCCCCGCGCGCCTTGGTCCATCGGAATTCGGCGTGCTTGCGCCGGATCTGGCCTCTGCATCCGATGCCGCGCGATTCGCTCAACATTTGAACGCTGCCCTGGATCAGCCGTTCGACTGGCGCGGTCATAAGCTGACGCTTGGCGCGTGCTGCGGCGTTGCCCTGGCGCCGCGCGATGGGAATGACGCTGATGCCGCCATCCGTCATGCGCGCATGGCGACGGTTGCGGCGCATTCGGCGCCGGCGCGGGTCAAGGTCTATACTCAGTCGCTGGACCGCGAAGCGGTGGCGCGTCTAACGCTGGAGCGTGAAATGCGCGGTGCGTTGGAGCGCAACGAGTTTCGTGCCTATTTCCAACCGAAGATCAATCTCCATACCGGCCGCATCGAAGCGTGCGAAGCGCTGGCGCGGTGGATCCGTCCCGACCGCACGATCATTAGCCCCGGCCGTTTTATACCTGTCGCCGAAGAGAGCGGGCTGATTGGCGCGCTGTCTGACGCCATTATGCGTGAGGCGTGCTGGAAAGCGGCGTCTTGGGCGCGGGCAGGGCAGCCGGTTAAGGTCGCCGTAAACGTCTCGGCCTTGCAGTTTAAGAGCGACCGGTTTTCGGAGAACGTGTTGCGGGTCGTGGCGCACGCCGGGCTTGCACCGCAGAATCTGGAGCTCGAGATCACCGAATCCGTAGTGATGGCGGATCCGGATCGGGCGCTGCGAATAATTAAGCCGCTGCGCGATGCGGGCGTTCGCTTGGCGATCGACGACTTTGGCTGCGGCCATTCCAGTCTCGCGGCGCTTTCAAAACTGCCGTTTGATGTCATCAAGATCGACCAGCAGTTCATCCGCGCGCTCGAGCGGGGCGACAATCAATCCGCGGCGATCATTGAAATGATTCTGGCGCTTGCGCGGACGCTCAATATGGAAATTGTCGCCGAAGGCGTCGAGCGGCGTGAAGATATGGAATTCATGGCGGCGCGTGGGTGCCATTGGATCCAGGGTTTCCTATTCGGCGCGGCGGTTTCAGCGCCCGAATTCGCCGAATTGCTGCGCCGCCAATCCGGCGCCGACGTCAGCGCCGAAGACGCGGCTTGATCGGCGGCTTAAGCTCCGCCACATCAGAGCCATGAGTGATCAGCCAGGGTGGCACGGCACCACCATTGTGTGTGTGCGCAAAGGCAAGACGGTTGTGATTGCCGGGGACGGGCAGGTCTCGGCCGGGCCCACGATTCTTAAGGGCAATGCACGAAAGGTGCGCCAGCTCGCGAACGGCGCGGTGATTGTTGGCTTCGCTGGCGCCACGGCGGACGCGTTCGCGTTGTTCGAGCGGCTTGAGCAAAAGCTGGAACGCTTTCCGAGCCAACTTGCGCGCGCGTGCGTTGAACTGGCCAAGGATTGGCGCACCGACCGCGCACTTCGCCGGCTCGACGCGATGCTGATCGTGGCGGACAAAGACGAGACGTTGCTGCTTACTGGCGCGGGCGACGTATTGGAGCCTGAGCATCAAGTGATCGCTGTCGGCTCGGGCGGCAATTTCGCCTTCGCGGCGGCGCGCGCCCTGTACGACCATGTCGATGATCCCGAGAGTATCGCGCGCAAGGCGATGGAGATCGCGGCGCAGATATGCGTCTATACGAATGGCAATTTGACGGTGGAGAAGCTGGATGGCTGATCGCGGCGCATTGGAGGCGGCTGCCGCCGCTGGCGTCATAAATGCTGCGCAGGTTGCGCCGTTGTATGACTTTTTGTCGTCGAGCGCGGCAGGCGTAACGACCGCGCCGAGCGGGGAAGAGGATCTTCGCTTCATCCGAAACTTCCACGACGTCTTTCTCGCCATTGGCATCGTGCTGTTGGCTGTGGGTCTCGGGACGGGCGTTAGCGTTTATGTCGCGACAGCTGGCATTGGCGATGGCGCCGCCAGTGCGATAACGACCGGTGCGCTGTTTGGCGGTTGCGCTGTGATCATGTGGCTGCTCGGTGAAATCTTCGCGCGCCGCCGCCGTCTCTTTCTGCCAGCAATTGCGATCGTGCTGACGATGACAGTGTTCGCTGTGATCGCGGCCGCGCTGCTTTATGTCGGGGTGCTTGTCGGCCGTGGTTTTGACGGCAATGGCTTGGATTTTTCGACGATGCCGCCCGAAGTGCGCGTTGGGATTTTGATCGCCAGCGCCTTTGGTTTCATTGCGCCGCTTGCGTTTTATGCGCGTTTTCGGCTGCCGTTTTCGCTCGGCTTGGCCGGCGCCGGCGTGGCCGGATTTGTTCTGGTCGCGGCAATGACGGCGAACTTCGAGCTCACGATGCAGTATTTGGCGCCGCTGATGCTTGGGCTTGGTCTGTTGCTGTTTCTTGCGGGTGTTGCGTTCGATGCACGCGACCCCGCGCGGACGACACGTTACTCAGATAACGGCTTTTGGCTCCATTTCGCGGCGGCGCCGCTCATCCTCAACGGTGCGTTTGGGTTGATTGGCGCGTTGTTCGGCACGCCTGCGGGCGCGGGGTCGACCGGTGCGTTGGTCATGTCCGCCTCGGGAGATGGGGGCAACGCACCGCTGCACGCAGCAGTCACGCTCGGTGTCGTCGTCGTGCTTGGCATTGTCTCGCTGCTGATCAATCGGCGGGTGCTTATCGTGTCCACACTGATAACCACCGGCGTCGCGATCGGCATCCTGATGAATGCGGTTGGCCTTGGGGCGGGCGCGCTCGCCGCTTCGACATTGATCGCGCTCGGCGCCTTTGTGCTGATTTTGGGTGCGAGCTGGCATCGTGTTCGGCGTGGCCTGTTGGCTTGGGTGAAGCCGGATGGCGTTTGGGCGCGAATTTTTCCACCCGAGGCGCCGTCCGCAGCGGTCTGATCGCAGTCGGCGAGCGCTCCGACGAAGTGCGTTGATCGACGAGACGCCGCACTTCACGTTCGGGCTCGTCGCGCCTAGATCAGGCGTGCATGACCCATTTTTCTCCTCGCGAAATCGTCTCAGAGCTTGATCGCTTCATCGTAGGTCAAAACGACGCCAAGCGGGCGGTGGCGATCGCGCTGCGCAATCGTTGGCGGCGCAAGCAATTGCCTGAAAATCTCCGCGAGGAGGTGACGCCGAAGAACATTCTGATGATCGGTCCAACGGGCGTTGGCAAAACCGAGATCGCGCGGCGGCTGGCGAAGCTTGCGGGCGCGCCGTTCCTCAAAGTCGAGGCGACGAAATTCACGGAGGTTGGCTATGTCGGGCGCGACGTTGAGCAGATCATTCGTGATCTAGCCGAAGTGGCGCTGAACATGGCGCGTGAGCGGCGCCGCCGTGAAGTCCGCGCCCGCGCCGAGTCCGCCGCGGAAGAACGCGTGCTCGACGCGCTAGTGGGGCAGGGTTCAAGCGCGGCGACGAGAGAGTCCTTCCGCAAGAAACTTCGCAATAGCGAGCTCGGATCCTCCGCCGTCGAAATAGATGTTGAAGATAATGCAGGCCCTATGGGCGGCCTCGATATTCCCGGCCAACCGGGCGTCGGCGTCGTCAATATCGGCGAGATTTTCGGCAAGGCATTCGGGAAGCGCACAAAGCGTGTGCGTATGACCGTGGATGAAGCATATGAGCCCTTGATCCGGGAAGAGAGCGACAAGCTCATCGATCAGGACACGCTGACGAAGGAAGCGCTCGCGCTTACGGCCGAAGATGGAATCGTCTTTCTGGATGAGATCGACAAAATCGCGTCGCGATCCGAGCGCGTGGGCGGCGGCGATGTGAGCCGCGAAGGCGTGCAGCGGGATTTGTTGCCCCTGATCGAAGGCACAATCGTCACGACCAAGCATGGGCCGGTGAAAACGGATCACATCCTCTTCATTGCGTCAGGCGCATTTCACGTTTCGAAGCCCTCCGATCTGCTGCCGGAATTACAGGGTCGCCTGCCGATCCGCGTCGAACTGCAGGCGCTGACCCGTGATGATTTCCGGCGCATTCTTACCGAGCCCGAAGCCAGTCTCGTCACCCAGTACAAGGCGCTGATGAAAACCGAAGGCGTAACGCTCGACATTACCGACGAGGCCGTGGAGGCGATTGCCGGCATTGCCGCGGATGTGAACAGCACGGTCGAAAACATCGGCGCACGCCGTTTACACACGGTGATGGAGCGGATGCTCGATGAGATCAGTTATTCCGCGCCGGATCGAAACGGAGAAACCGTGAAAATCGACGCCGAGTACGTGCGGACGCATGTCGGCAATCTCGCCAAGAACGCCGATCTGAGCCGCTTCATCCTCTAGACTTTGAGGCCGCGCTGTTGTGCCAACTCGCGGAGGTTGGTCTCCGGACGTGGGCCCATGTGCGAGATCACTTCGGCGGCCGCGAGAGACGCCAGCGCGCCGCATTCCGCGAGGGATAGTTTGCGGGCGTGGCCGTACAAGAAGCCGGCGGCGTATTGATCGCCGGCGCCCGTTGTATCGACGACTTTTGAAACGGGAAACGCTTTGACTTCGACCGTTTCACTGTCGGTCGCAATCAGTGAGCCGTGTTCGGAGCGCGTTACCGCGACAAGCGGGCAGGCTTTGCGCGCGGCGGCAAGCGCATCGCCGAGATCTTTGCTCTCGAAGAGAGAGAGAATTTCTTGCTCATTGCAGAACAGAATGTTGACGTGACCACTTACGAGGTGACGGAAGCTGTCGCGGTGGCGATCAACGCAGAACGTGTCCGAAAGCGTGAGCGAAACCTTGCGGCCCGCGGCGCGCGCGATTTCCGCGGCGCGGACGAAAGCGGCCTTCGCCTCATCGCGATCGAAGAGATAGCCTTCCAGAAAGAGCGTTTCGCCGGCTTCGATGAGCTTGGCGTCGAGGTCTGCGGCGCCGAGGAGGGTGGACGCGCCAAGATAGGTGTTCATGGAACGCTGACCGTCCTCGGTGACGACGATCAGGCTGCGGGCCGTGCCGGGCGGGCCAGACCGCGGGGTAGTATCGAAGGTGACGCCGGCGGCGCGAAATTCTTTCGTGAACTGCGCGCCAAGCGCGTCGTCTGACACTTTGCCGATGTAGCCGGTCTTGCCGCCGAAACTTGCGATCCCGGTGACGGTGTTGGCGGCTGAACCGCCCGCCGCCACGACCGGATCGGTGAGGCGCGACGTCAGGTGTTCGGCGCGCGCTTCGTCGATCAGCGTCATCGCGCCCTTGGTGATGCCTTCTTCGGCCAGAAAGGCGTCCGAGACAGGCTTCAAGACGTCGATGATGGCGTTGCCGACCGCAACGACGTCGTAGGTCGAGGTTGTCATAATGTAATCCTTGGAATTGTGGCGTTTAAGCGCGCGCAGTCCGCGTGGCAAGCATTGCGGCGAAGCGCTGGCGGCGGCACATTCGCGCGCATGCGATTCATAGCCTCTCTTGCGGCTTTACTGCTGCTCAGCGCCTGCGCCACCGCGCCGCCTTCGTCTCCGTCATCCGCAGCAACTTCAAGCGCGCCGAGCGCTGCGGCTGCGACTTCCACTCGTCAAGCGCAGCTTCTGCGTGCGGCCGGCGGTGCCGATGCGCCAACCCAACAAGAGGTCGAGCGTCTATTTGGCGCCGCTGATATTACGCGCCAGGAGGGAGCGGGCGCGGCGCTGACGTATCGTTTTTCCAACTGCGCGCTGCTGCTCTTGTTTGCCGCGGATGGACGCAACACGATGCGCCTGAGCGAGGCGCATCCAAGCGCGCGACGCGCCGGCGCGACCACGCCTTCGCTCGATCAATGCGCGGGCGAAGCCGCAACAGCGCGTCGCTGATGGCTCGCGTCGCGTATCTTACGGGCCGCTCATATCGCGGTAGGCCTTTAGGGCCTGGTGTGGTCCCGCAGCTTGAAGAAAAGAGTCGTGATCTCATCCTTGCCGCGGGCAAGAGGCGCGGCATTGAGTTTGAAGTGGTGTATTGGGACGAGATGGATCTGCCCCAACGCGGGTTCGATCTCGCGGTGATCCGCACGACTTGGGATTATACCGAGCGCGCGGAGCAATTCCTGTCGGTGCTTGAATTGCATGAGAGCAACGGGCTGCGCGTCTGCAATCCTTCGCAGGTCGTGCGCTGGAATATGCGCAAGACGTATCTGCAAGAGCTCGGGCCGTCGGCTATCGAAACGGTTTGGACCGACAGGCCGGATGCGCATGCGGTCTCGCAGGCTTTTGATGCGCTGGATGCATCGGAAGTGGTGCTGAAGCCGCAAGTAGGCGCCGGTTCGGTGCGGACCGTGCGGTTGAAGCGCAATGCGTGGAGCGCGGCGGACTTGATCGATGGTCCGACTGGGCCGGCGATGATCCAGCCGTATCTGCGGGCGATTGAGACGGAAGGGGAGCGTTCGCTCTTCTGGTTTGGCGGCGCGTATTCTCATGCGGTGCGCAAGGTGCCCGCCGCTGGTGATTGGCTGGCAAATGTTTCCGGTGCGCGGTTCGTGGCGGAGGCGCCGCCCGCGGCCGCGATTGAAGCGGCTGAGGCGGCGCGCGCGAGAGCGCCAAAGGACTTGCTCTATGTCCGGATTGATCTGGTGCTTGGCGACGACGGTGCGTGGCGCGTCATCGAGATCGAGGCGATCGAGCCTTATCTCTTTTTGGATTTTGCACCCGAGGGCGCTGACGTTTTCGTCGGCGCTATCGCGCGCGTCTTGGGCGTGTAGAGGCAAATATCGGCGATCACGCAGCGCGGGCATTCGGGTTTGCGCGCGAGGCACGTGTAGCGGCCGTGCAGGATCAGCCAATGATGCGCGCCGTGGAGATACTTCTCCGGCGTGATGCGCATAAGCTGGCTCTCGACTTCGGCGGGCGTTTTGCCATCGGCGAGTCCGGTGCGGTTGGCGACGCGAAAGACGTGTGTGTCGACGGCGATGGTGCCTTCGCCGAAAATTTCCATCAGAACGACGTTCGCGGTTTTGCGGCCGACGCCGGGAAGAGCTTCGAGCGCCTCGCGATCGCGCGGGACCTCGCCGTGGTGCTCGTCGATCAGTGCTTGTGAAAGCGCGATGACGTTTTTGGCTTTGTTGCGCCAAAGTCCGATGGTCTTGATGTGGTCCGCGACTTTTTCTTCGCCCAGCTTCAGCATTTTCTTCGGCGTGTCGGCGAGTTGAAACAGCGGCCCTGTGGCGCGGTTGACGCCTTTGTCTGTCGCTTGGGCCGAGAGAACGACGGCCACCAGCAGAGTGTATGGGTTCGTGTACTCCAGTTCCGTCTTCGGATCGGGGCGGACGTGGGCGAGGCGGGAATAAAGTTCTTCCGCTTTGGCTTTGGTCAGGCGCTTAGCCACGTGTTGTCGTCCCCTTGGCAGCCGAAGCGGCGGGTCTAAGCTTAGCGTGTGACGCCGCACTGGGAACGCTCGCCCGACGCTCCGGCTCTGGAAGAGCCGCTTTTGATGGACGCTGTGCTGCGTCCACATCGCAGCCTCAGCCTCAAGGCGTTCAAGTTCATGTTGCTTGCGGTGATCGCGGTGAATGCCGCGGTGGCGATCTTCTTCTGGGTCCAGGGCGCGTTTCCGGTAGCGGGCTTCCTGGGGCTCGACGTTCTGGCGCTATGGCTGGCGTTTCGGTTGAATTATCGGACGGGGCAGGCGGCCGAGTACGTCCGGATTGCGCCAGGACAGGTCCATGTGGCGGCCGTTGACCGGAACGGCGTCACGATACATTGGGTGCTCAATCCGATTTGGGCGCGGGTGATCCGTGATGGGCGCGGCGTGCTCATTCGCGAACGTGAGGGGCAGATGCGGCTCGGTGCGTTCCTGTCGCCGAAGGAGTGCGAGGGGTTTGCGCAGGCGTTGAGCTTGGCGCTGAGCAAGGCGAAACGCGGTTACAATCCGAGCACGTCGCGCATCGAGTAGAGGCCCGGCGGTTTCTTCGCGACCCAGAGCGCGGCAGCGAGCGCGCCGTCAGCGAAAACCGCACGATCTGACGCGCGATGCGAGAGAGTCACGGTTTCACGTTCTGCGATGAAGCGGACGTCGTGATCGCCCACTATGCCGCCGCCGCGAATGGCGGAAAAGCCGATGCCGCCTTCTTTGCGCTCGCCGGTGATGCCGTCGTGCGGCTTGAGGCGGGTGTCGGAGAGTTTCACGTTGCGGCCGTGAGCTGCGGCCTCGCCAAGAAGGAGAGCGGTGCCTGAGGGCGCGTCGACCTTGCGGCGATGATGCGCTTCGGTGATCTCGATGTCCCATTCGGGGCCGAGGCGTTGCGCGGCTTGTTCGACGAGCGCGGCCAGGAGAGTCACGCCCAGGCTGAAATTGCCGGCGCGGACGATGGCGATACGTTTGGCGTGTTCGGCGATTCTCGTTTCCTGATCCGGGGTGAGGCCGGTTGTGCCGACGATGGCGGCCTTGACGGGGGTGCCGACGAGCGCGTCGAGCGCTGCTACCGTGCCTTCGGGCGAGGTGAAATCGATCCAGACTTCGGCTTTGTCGGCGGCGAGGTTCGCGGTCTCGGAAGTGTTCATCATCAAAGGCGCGACGCCGGCCAGTGCGCCCAGATCGATGCCAAGGAATTGGCCGTCGCTGCGCTCGGTGCCGCCGCAGATTGAAAAGCGCGGATCGCGCGATGCGGCGCGAACCAGCGCGCGACCCATGCGGCCGCCCGCGCCTGCGATAGCGATGGAAAGTGTCATGGGTTTCCTCATGGACTTTCGCCGCTTCGGCGGCAAGCTCGAGGAGGCGCGTTTGCGTGAGGATGCCCGGCTTTGTTAGCGCGTCGGCGGTTCGCTGTTGGTGTCGAAGAAGCTCTTCACGTTGTCGAAGAAGCTCTGTGTTTGCGGGTGAGCTTCCTCGCCGCAATCCTTGGCGAACTCTTCGAGCAGCTTCTTTTGCTTCGCGGTGAGATTCACCGGCGTCTCAACCAGCAACTCAACGTGTAGGTCGCCGCGATCCTTGCCGCGCAGATGCGTCATGCCTTTGCCTTTGACGCGGAAGCGGCGACCGGTTTGTGCGCCGGCGGGGATGGTGATCTTGGCGCGTTCGCCGTCGATGGTGGGGATTTCCATCTCGCCGCCGAGGGCCGCCTTACACATTGGCGCGGGCGCGCGGCAGTAAAGATCGGGGCCGTCGCGTTCGAATAATGCGTGTGGTTTGACCGACAGGAAAAGATAGAGGTCGCCGGGAGGGCCGCCGCGTACCCCGCTATCGCCTTTGCCGCCAAGGCGCACGCGGGTGCCGTCCTCGACACCCGCGGGTATCTTCACCTCGAGCTTTTCTTCAACGCGGGTCAGTCCGTGACCACCGCAGGAGCGGCACGGCGTCTTGATCGATTGTCCTCGGCCGTTGCAGGCGGGGCAGGTGCGCACCATGCGGAACATGCCCTGCTGCGTACGCACTTGTCCGGCGCCTTGGCAGGTTGAGCACGTATCGAGCGGCGCGTTGCCTTCGGAACCCGAGCCTTTGCACGGTTCGCAGGTTTGCGCGCGCGGGACGAGGATCTCGCGCTCATTACCGCGGAAAGCCTGTTCAAGCGTAATCTCGACGTCGTAGCGAAGGTCCGCGCCGCGCGCAGGGCCGTTGCGGGCGCCGCCACGTCCGCCGCCACGTGCGAACATTTCCTCGAAGCCGCCGCCGAAGATTTCGTTGAAGAGATCGGAGAAGTCGGCCGCTCCCGCACCATGAAAGCCGCCGCCGCCCGGGCCGCCGCCTTGGAATGCGGCCTTGCCGTAACGATCATAAGCGGCGCGCTTTTCCGGGTCGGAAAGCACCGCGTACGCTTCGCCCAGCTCTTTGAATTTTTCCTCGGAGACTTTGCAGCCCGGGTTTTGATCCGGGTGCAGCTTCATCGCGAGCTTGCGGAATGCCGACTTGATCGTGGCGGCGTCAGCGTTGCGGGCAACGCCAAGCACTTCGTAATAATCGCGGTCCGCACTCATCGTGCAACCCACATGAGAAAGAGGCGGCCCCCTCGCAAGGAGGAGAGCCGCCCGATTTCAGTTTGCGAATAGCGCCGCAGCATTAATCGACCTCAATGCCGTTGCAGGCTTATGCGCTCTTCTTGCTGTTGCCGTCGACTTCCTCGAAGTCGGCGTCGACAACACCTTCCTGGCCCTGACCGCCGGCATTGCCGGCCGCGCCGTAAAGCGCCTCGCCGATTTTCATGGAGGCCGTGACGAGCGTTTGAGTCTTCGATGCGATCGTGGCGGTGTCGCCATCATCGAGCACTTCCTTGAGGTCGGCGATTGCCGCTTCAATGGCTTGCTTGTCCGGCGCCGAGAGCTTGTCGCCGTTTTCGCGAAGCTGGCCTTCAACCGTGTTGATCGCCGATTCCGCGTGGTTGCGGGCTTCGGCGAGGGTGCGGCGCTCTTTGTCGTCGCCCGCATGCTCTTCCGCTTCGCGCACCATGCGTTGGATGTCGGATTCCGAGAGACCGCCCGACGGCTGAATCTGCATCGACTGAACCTTGTTCGTCGCCTTATCCGTCGCGGAGACGGAGACGATGCCGTTGGCGTCGATGTCGAACGTCACTTCGATCTGCGGCAAGCCAGCCGGTGAGGGCGGGATGCCGACAAGGTCGAATTTGCCGAGCGAACGGTTGTCGGCGGCCATTTCACGCTCGCCTTGCGAAACGCTGATGGTGACCGCCGTTTGGTTGTTTTCGGCGGTCGAGAAGATTTGGCTCTTCTTGGTCGGGATCGTCGTGTTGCGTTCGATCAGACGGGTGAAGACGCCGCCTTTGGTTTCGATGCCGAGTGAGAGCGGCGTGACGTCCAACAGAACGACGTCTTTGACGTCGCCTTGCAGAACGCCAGCTTGAATAGCGGCGCCGACGGCGACGACTTCATCCGGGTTGACGCCCTTGTGCGGCTCGCGGCCGAAGAATTCCTTCACGACCTGCTGGATCTTCGGCATGCGCGTCATTCCGCCGACGAGAACCACTTCCTTGATGTCGGAAGCGGAAAGGCCGGCGTCTTTCAACGCGGCCTTGCACGGGCCGATGGTCTTTTGCACGAGATCGTCGACGAGCGCTTCGTACTTGGCGCGCGTGATCTTCATGTTGAGGTGGACCGGACCGCTCGCGTTGGCGGTGATGAACGGCACGCTGATGTCGAATTCCGAGCGCGACGAAAGCTCTTTCTTGGCTTGCTCAGAGACTTCTTTCAGGCGCTGCAGCGCGAGCTTGTCCTGGCGAAGGTCGATGCCGTTGGCCTTTTTGAACTCGTCGGCGATGTAATTGAGGATGCGGACGTCGAAGTCTTCGCCGCCGAGGAACGTGTCGCCGTTGGTGGAACGGACTTCGAAGACGCCGTCGCCGATTTCGAGGATCGAAACGTCGAACGTGCCGCCGCCGAGGTCATAGACGGCGATGGTCTTGGTGCCGGCGTCTTTCGACTTGTCGAGACCGTAGGCGAGGGCAGCTGCGGTTGGTTCGTTGATGATGCGCAGCACTTCGAGCCCGGCGATCTTGCCGGCGTCCTTGGTGGCTTGGCGCTGCGCGTCGTTGAAGTACGCCGGAACCGTGATGACGGCCTGGGTGACGGATTCGCCGAGATAATCTTCGGCGGTCTGCTTCATCTTCTGCAGGACGAAGGCGGAGATTTCCGAAGGCGCGTATGATTTTTCGCGGCCTTGAATCCAAGCGTCGCCGTTTGGGCCCTTGACGATCTTGTAGGGGACAAGGTCGGCGTCTTTCTTGGAGATCGGGTCGTCAGCGGAGCGGCCGATGAGGCGCTTCACGGCGTAATAGGTGTGGGTCGGGTTGGTAATGGCCTGGCGTGCGGCTTGAATGCCGATCAGGCGTTCGCCGTTCTCCGCGAAGGCGACCACTGACGGTGTGGTGTTCGAACCTTCCGCGTTGACGATGACCTTCGGCTGTCCGCCTTCCATAACGGCGACGCACGAGTTGGTCGTGCCGAGGTCGATGCCAATAACTTTGCCCATTGCTTAGTCCTCGTTCCTTTCTCAGCGGCGCGGTTTCGTCTTGTGGACCCATATCCTGGCGTCCGCGAAGCGCGCGTCCTGTACCTTCAAACAAGCGGTTAAACGACTTAGCGCCCCGTCCCAAGCTCCAAGCCGCTTCGTTCCGGGTTCATGTGGTGTATCGACCACAAGGTGCAAGCCTTTGGGAGCTGCTATCCTCATTCGCCGCAGGGAAATAGTGCAGAGGCTCTGAGGCTTTGATCTCGCTCAAGTTTCTTCGCGGAACAAAAAAGAAACCGAACACCTGCATAGGCGCCCAGGAGATGACCCGTCCCGCCTCAGACCTCGACGGCTTCCGGCTTTGGCCGGGCCTTCTTGATCGCGCCGCCCAGGAGGCGCTGCGCGATGAGGTGTTCGCGCGCATGCGGGAGGGGCCGTTCTACATTCCCCGCATGCCGAAATCCGGCGCGCCAATGAGCGTGCGAATGACGAACTTTGGACCCCTCGGCTGGGTGACGGACAAGGAGCAGGGGTATCGCTACCAGGCCACCCATCCCGAGACAGGCAAACCATGGCCGGAGATGCCGCCGAAGGTGCTCGAGCTTTGGAATGCTCTGAGCGGTTACGACGCGCCGCCCGAGGCGTGTCTCGTGAACTTGTACGAGAGCGATGCGCGCATGGGCTTGCATGTCGACAGCGATGAAGACGCGTGGGATGCGCCGGTGTTGTCGATTTCGCTTGGCGACACAGCCCTGTTTCGCATCGGCGGCAGTCTGCGCTCCGACGCGACGCGCAGTGTGCGCTTGGCGTCAGGCGACGTGTGCATGCTCGGCGGCGCTGCGCGACGTGCGTACCATGGCGTTGATCGCATCATGCACGGCACGTCGCGCTTATTGCCAAAAGGCGGGCGCCTTAATTTGACGGTGCGGCGGGTGACGGTTCCGTCGCCGTCGCCGACGACTCAGCCGCCGCTGGCGTCGGACTAGGCTCGGCCGCTGCGCCATGATTGCGCACAAAGTCAGGGACCCAGCCCGCGGGCGGGCCGCCTGGGGTGTTGGGCAAGCGGCCGGCGGCGATCTCATGCGCCTTCCAGACCATCGCGTTATGCACGCGGTTCCAGCCTGAGGGATGGTCATAGAAGAACCATTCCTCAAAGGCGCTCGGCTCCATCTTGCGATACTCGCTGAGCAGCACCGACGCTTCGGCGAAGCCGTCAGGCTCACGCGCGGCGTTCAATCCGAACATGTCCGCCTGTTGTTCGTTGAAATAGACGAGGTTGCGTTGAAGCGGCGCGGTGATCAGGCCGACGACCGCGAGCAGCACCATCACCAGCGGCAGGCCCGCCGGATCCGAGATATCGCGGATGCCCCATCGCTCATTCTTCGCGGCCCAGCGGAATGTGAAATGCACGAACGCGAAGCTGAACAAGATGAAGATCGAACTGAAAATCATGCCGGAGACGTTGTGCCTCAGCACGTAGTGGCCGATTTCGTGCGCCATGACGGCGCGAACCGCTTCGGGACTCGTGCGCTCAAGCAAGGTGTCGGCGAGTGAGATGCGTGTCGTTGGGCCGAAGCCGGAGACGTTGGCGCTAATGCTATTGGTTTGGCGCGAGCGGTCATAGACATAGACGTTGTCGGCCGGCACGCCATTGGCCTGCGCCAGCGCGAGAATGCTGTCACGAAGTTCGCCTTGCTCCATCGGAGTCGCGGTGTTGAACAGCGGCGCGATGTAAACCGGAAAGAGCATGCTCATCACGCCGGCGAACGCGATAGTGACGACCGATCCCCAGATCCACCACGTATTCCGGGCTGCGCGAATAATCACGTAAAGCACGGTCAGGAAGATCGAACCGATCACCAGCGCCAGCGCGAACCCGATCAGCTGTTCGTTGAACCATTCAGGAAAAGTCTGTGTGGAAAGATTGTAGCGGTGCTGGCGAACGAAGCCGACATAATAGGAGAACGGGAACGTCAGCACGCTCGAAACGAGGATGTAGAAGAAAGAGGTCCCGAACGCGACGAGCGGAAACCACTTCAGCGTTTTCTCGATCCAGCTGCGAACGCCGCGCGCCCAGCCGAGGATTAACATGAGGCCCGCGACGAGAATTGAGAGAGCTGTGCCGGCGAAGTCGATGATGTAGCCGCCCTCGAAGTACGAGTTTGACCGCGCGGTCGCTTCCGCACCCATGGTCGCGAGCCATGCCTGGGTGGCTTCCTCGGGATTGAAGGGCAGGGCCGCGGCAAACGCCGGTCCCGCAGTTGCGAACGCCGCGGCAAACGCCGCTAAACTCAGAATACGCATCGAGCCTTCCCCCGAAGATTGTCGAATGTGACTGGCCGAAAGCCTGCGCCCGCGCCAGATCACGCGCAAGGGGACGCGCGCCCGACGCGTTTATTGAGGAGACGAACGGATGAAGCTCGACACGCCCGAAGGCAACTTCCCGCCCACGCGCCGCACGATGGCCGCCTCATTGTTCTTTGCAGGCTACGCGACGGCAGCTTTGTCCTCCTGTGCAAGCCCTGTGACCACACCGAGCGATGAACTCATCACCGAGGACGTTCATATCAATGGCGCGGGCGGTTACTCGCTGCCGGCTTATGTTGCGCGGCCGGCCGGCCGCGGCCGGCATTCCTGCGTGATCGTCGTGAGTGAGATTTTCGGCATCCACGACTACATCAAGGATGTCTGCCGCCGCTTCGCACGCGAAGGCTATGTCGCGATCGCGCCGGATTATTTCGATCGCGCGGGTGATCCCGCGCCAATGACGGATTTTGCTCAGATACGCGAAATCGTTGCTACCGCGAATTACGACCAGGTGATGGGCGACACGAGCGGCGCGATCGATTGGTTGCGCGCCCAACGCTTCACAAATGGCGACATTGGCGTCACCGGCTTCTGCTGGGGCGGCACAGTTGTGTGGATGGCGGCGGCACATCTAACGCACATTAAGGCTGGCGTTGCATGGTACGGCCGCGTTGTGCGTCCGGCGCCAGGAAGTTGGGGCTCTGAAGAGCAACGTCCGTGGCCGCTGGATTCCGCGGCAGCTATGTCGGCGCCGGTGCTTGGCCTTTATGCGCAGAACGACAACGGCATTCCGCTTGAGGGCGTCGAACGCTTCCGCGCGGCGCTCAACGCCAATGGCAATCCTTCTCACTCGGAGATCATTGTTTTTCCGGGTGTCCAGCACGGCTTCCATGCGGATTATCGCCAGAGCTACAATGCGGAAGCCGCCGCTGACGGCTGGGCGCGCTGTCTCGCCTGGTTCCGCGCCAATGGCGTCGCGTAAAGGATCCTCTCATGCGCTATCGCAAACTCGGCCGCACCGGCCTTGTCGTTTCTGAAATTTGCCTCGGAACAATGACGTTCGGCGGTGACGGCTTCTGGAAGGTGGTCGGCGCGCTTGAGCAGGAGACCGTGACGAAGCTGGTGCGCGGCGCTTTCGATAAAGGTGTCACGTTTCTGGATTCGGCAGATGTCTATTCAAACGGACTGTCGGAACAGGTGACGGGGCAGGCGATCAAAGATCTGCCGCGCGACGAGCTTGTGATCGCGACAAAGGTGTTCGGTCGCATGGGTGCGTATGGCGGCGCGCAGACGCCGGAAGCGCAACGTCGGTACGCCAACTCGAATCTCTGGGGCCTTTCGCGCAAGCACGTGTTTGACGCGATCGACGCGAGTTTGAAGCGCCTCGATCTCGATTATGTTGATCTCTACCAGGTGCATTCGTTCGATCCGGCCGTGCCGCTCGAAGAGACGCTGGAAGCGCTCGATGAAGTCGTGAAATCAGGCCGGGCGCGCTATATCGGCCTGTGCAATCACGCGGCTTGGCAGATCATGAAAGCGGTTGGCATTTCCGAGCGCAATGGCCTGGCGCGCTATGAATCGCTGCAGATGTATTATTCGATCGCCGGCCGCGATCTTGAGCGTGAAGTTGTGCCGCTGGCGAAGGATCAGGATCTTGCTATTCTGCCGTGGAGCCCGCTCGCAGGCGGTTTTCTGTCGGGCAAATATACGCGGGCAGGGGCGCCTGCGGACGGGTCACGCCGGCTCGCGTTCGACTTCCCGCCGGTCGACAAAGAGAAGGCCTACGACATCATCGACGTGATGAAGGAGATCGGTGATGCGCGCGGCGTTTCCGTTGCGCAGATCGCGCTCTCGTGGCTCCTGCATCAAAAGCACGTCACCAGCGTCATCATCGGCGCGAAGACGGAAGCGCAGCTCAACGACAATCTCGAAGCGACGAGCGTTGAGCTTTCGAGCGATGACCTGAAAAGGCTCGACGACGTTTCTAAACCGAGCCCGGAATATCCAGGCTGGATGCTGGAGCGCCAAGGCGGCGAGCGGACGTCGGGGCTCAGCTAGCGCGCACAGGCGCGGCGCGTTCTGCATGCACCGCCTTCGACAGGCTCAGGCTGACGCTACCTCGGAAAGCGTGACGTTGGAAATGGCGTCACGCTGAGCTTGTCGAAGGGCGACGCGACACGCTCGTATCCAATCCTGCGCTTTGCTTGAAAGCAGCGCAAAAGAAAAGCGGCGGCGCTCTTGTCCAGCGCCGCCGCCCTTGCATGCGTCCCCTTAAGCGTTTCCGCTCACCGGCGCACGATCTTGACCTCGTAATTGCCAGTCGTGTCTCTGAACCCGCTGACTTGAATGAGGTAGTCACCCGCGGCTTCGGGTGTGAAGCGGATGCGGGCGTTCGACCCGCCGCCGCCATTGTTGTCGGATGCGACGCGGCGTCCGCCGTCGCGAACGATCGCGGCGTCGGCGTTTGCGTCTTCCAGTCCCGCGCCTTCTTGCACGACGGCCACAAACGGATCGACGGAATTGTTCGGTCCGTTGCGCGTGACGTCGATTTCGTAGGCGACGCCGGCTTCCAGCGTGACGCGATATGCGTCGATGTCGCCGGCCATTTCGATGCGGCTGATCCGGCTATCGTCGTTCGCGTCGAGATATTCGTCCGTGTAGGCATGGCCCGGGACGTCGGTGTCGACGGCGCGAATTTGATAGCGGCCGGTGCTTTGGCCGTCATAGGCCGAAACGGCCGCGAAATACGTGCCGCCCGTTGGTGACGCGAAGTAGAGGTACGGGCTCAAGCCACGACCGCCATCGTCATCAGCGCCGACTTGCGCGCCGGTTGCATCGTAAAGCGTCAGCATCGGATCCGCGAGGGCGTCCGGCTCCAAGCCGTCGACCATGAAGCGATACGGCCGGCCCTCGATGAGCTCGATCGCGAACCAGTCCACGTCTCCGGCCGTGCCAATGAGGCTTGTGCGCGGATCGGCGTTGCCGATCAGCGCTTCCGCGCTATCCGGGCCTGCGCCGATTTCACCGCCGACAACATTGATGGCATAGCGGCCAACAGCGTCTTCCGCGAAACCGCGCGCTTCAACGTAATACGTTCCGGCGCTTGTGGCTTGCACTTCGAGATACGAGTTGAGGTTGTCGCCGCCGTCGTCGTCACGGGTGATCTCCGCGCCGTCCGGGCCATAGACGACGAGGTAGGGGTCGCCGATGCTGTCCGGCGTGCCGGTGACTTGCATGCCGACGCGCGCCGCCTGGCCTTCGGTGAGTTGGAGGCGGTACCAATCGCGATCACCGGCGGGTGAGAGCACGCCCTCACGATAGTCGCCGTCGGCGCTGAGGCTTGCGTCCGTTGTGTTGTCGGCCGGGATGTCGCCAGTGCGTGCGGAAAGCGTGTAGCCGCCGGTGGCGTCGCCGGTGAACGAGCTGGCTTCAACGAAGTAATTGCCGGTGCTGGGCGCGGTGAACTCGAGATACGAGTTCAGACCTTCGCCGCCGTCATCATCGACGCCGACTTCATTGCCGGACGCGTCGTGCAGGCGGATCAGCGGGTCGCCGACTGGATTGTCGCCGCTGGAGTCCAGCGTGAAGCGATACGACTGACCTTCCTCGAGGCGAACGCGGAACCAATCGCTGTCACTCGGGAAATCGAGCGTGCCGTTGAGGGTTTGGCCGAAATTGATGCGGCCGCCGGTCGTGCGCGAGTTGCCGACGGCGTCGCGGGGCAGGCGCTCGGCCGTGATGTTGAGGGCGTAGGCGCCGGTGTAGGCGCCGCCATAACCGCTGGCTTCAATGAAGACGTCGCCGTTGCCGCGCGGAATGAATTCCAGCGCCGAGTTCAGCGAACCCTCTGAGTCATCGCTCATCGCAAGCTCGTTGCCTTCGGCATCGACGACGCGGAGCATCGGATCGCCCAAGCCGCTGTCGCCGCCGGCGCCCGCGAGCGTGATTTGATACCGGTTGCCGGTGCGCGCCGCGAAACGATACCAATCAACGTCGCCTTCGTATTCGATGTTGCCGTTGGTGGTGCGGCCGGCGTTGGCGCGCGCGCGGGTGCTGGCGTCGCCGCCGGCATCGTCAGCGGGGACAGGTTCGGCCGAGACGCCAAGCCGATAGGCGCCCGTAGCTTCGGCGCTGAATGCGCGCGCTTCGACGAACACTTCGCCGCTGGCTTGCGGCACGAAGCGGAGCGCGGAGTTCAGCGAACCATTGGCGTCGTCGTTGGACGCAAGCTGGTTGCCCTGCGCGTCATAGACGCTGAGCATCGGATCGAGCGTTTGGCCTTCGCTTTCGAGGCCGACAAGCGCGAAATTGTAGCGCTGACCGGTCTCCACCGAGAGGCGATACCAATCGGTGTCGCCGGCAGGGGAGATTTGACCATCGGTCGTGCCGTTGAGCCGCGCTTGTGTCGATGCGTCACCGGGCTGATCCGCGGATTGCGCAGAGGCGCCAGGAGCCAAGCCAATCGACATCAGCGCAGCTGCGGCCGCGCCAAACCAAAGCTTCCGTCTCATTGTGGTCTCCCCTCAAATCGCTGACGGACATGGTTAACGATCCGTCATGTCAGACGCAAAGCAGAATTCGGGCGGAATTCAGCTTTCGTCCCTCATCGCCGCAGAGCGATGAAGGCGTTTGGCATAGCTGGCAACGCCTCGAAGGGCGAGGTTTTAGACCTTGATGTCCACGTGCGCCGTAGGGGCGCCGCCCGCGGGGCCGGCCGAAACCAGCACCATGGCGGCGCGGACGGTGCGATCGCCGAGGACGTACCCCACCTGCATCACCTCTTGGATGGCGCCGGCCGGTTGGTCGCCCGGCGCCTGGGCGACGGCCTGGTGGATTTTCGGATCAAACGCCTCGCCCTTTTCGCCGACACGCTTCAGGCCATGGCGGGCGAACGCGTCGATAAGCTGACGCTCGGTAAGCTCAAGCCCATGGATGAGATTGGCGAAAGCCTCGTCGGTCGTGTCGTTTGGCGCCGCCTGCAGCGCGCGGCCCAGCGTGTCCGCGATCGGCAGCAGGTCCGTGGCGAAGCGATCAATTGCGTAGGTGCGCGCTTCCGCGGCCTGACGCTCAGCGCGGCGGCGCGTGTTTTCGGCATCGGCGAGCGCGCGCAGTTTTTCGTCGCGTGCTCTTGCGACCTCCGCCTGCAGCGCTTCGATGTCGACGCCGCCGGAATCATTGGCGGCGTCTTCCGGCATTTCCGGCTGTGGGTTCGCTTCGTCCGTCATTCCATTCCTCACCGTTCGCCGCGTCCGTCGAGCACCCGGCCGACAACACGCGCCGTATAATCAACCACGGGGATTACCCGCGCATAGTTCAGCCGGGTAGGGCCAATTACGCCCAGAGCTCCGACCACTTTCCGTTCCGCGTTCATATAGGGCGCGACGATCAGACTCGACCCCGACAGTGAAAAAAGCGGGTTTTCCGAGCCGATATAGACGCGCACCGCATCCCCGGCCTTGGCCAGATCAAGCACCTGGATGAGTTCGCGGGTCTTTTCCAGGTCATCGAATAACTTCCGGGCCCGTTCGAGGTCCGCGATGGCTTGCTGATCCTGGAGGAGGTTCCCCCGTCCACGCACAATCAGCGCGCGGCCCAGGGTGGGGTCTTCCCCGGACCACTCGACGAGGCCTTTTTCAACCAGCTCGGCGGCGGCTTGGTCGAGGGCGGCGCGATCATGCGCCAACGCGTCACTCGCGGCGGCGCGTGCGTCCGACAAGGTCCGGCCTTTGAACCGGGCGTTGAGATAGTTGGCCGCTTCCGTCAGCGCGCCTGCCGGCAGGTCGGCAGGCACATTGATGATGCGGTTTTCGACTTGGTTGTCTTCGAACACCAGCACGAGCAACGCTTGGCCCGGCCCGATGCCGACGATTTCCGCGTGACGCACCGGCGCGTCTCGTTCTGGCGTCACGACGAGGCCGGCCCCGCCGGCAAGGCCGGACAACAAATCCGAGGCGGCGCCCATGACGTCTTGCGGGTTGGAACCGGCGGCGGCGATCCGCGCATCGATCTCGCGCTTCTCATCCTGCGGCACGTCGCCGAGCTGCAGTAAGCTGTCGACGAAGAAACGGAGGCCCTGCTGCGTCGGGCGGCGGCCAGCCATGGCGTGGGGGGCTTCCAGCAGCCCGAGGCTCGCCAGGTCCGCCATCGTGTTTCGGATCGAAGCCGCCGATAGACCCACCCCGGCCAATTTCGAGAGCGTCCGCGAGCCCACAGGTTCACCCGTCGTCAAATAGGATTCGACGATTTCGCGGAAGATGTCCCGCGCCCGCGCATCGAGCGAGGACAGGTCAGAGGAGGGCGACAGCACCATGAAGGGCCCTAGGTAGCGAACGCGCGCGCATGTGCAACTGTGGCGCTGGACTTGAAAATGCCGCGATGCAGCCGGAGCAAGCGACGCATGCGTTGGGGATTCACAGCTTTTCTGGCAGCTCTCTGCCTCGCCGCGCCGGCTATGGCGCAGACATCAATCACACTCGATGTCGCCCCAGTGGCGATCATCGATGCCGAGATCAACCGGCGTCCTGTGCGCCTCGAAGTCGATCCGCGCATGCCGGATATGCTGGCGCTTTCGACGACCGCGTCGGAACGGCTGGGCGTACGCCGCTTGCCGTTTGCGGCGGTGCAGGTCGGCATTGAAGGCGGCGGCAGCATGCGCGGGCGGCTTGCGCGGCCAAACATTCGCTTTGGTGAGCGGACGGCGCGTAACTTTGCCGGTGTGTTTCCGGTGCCTGTGAGTACGCGTGCAGATGGCGTGATCGGGCCGGGATCGTTGCCGTACGATATCGTCACGCTACGGCTTGGCGCTGATCCGGCAAACCCGCGCGACATCGTCATGCCGTTGGCCGATGCAGACATCTGGGCGATGCAAGCTGAAGTTGGCGGCCAAAATCTGCGGCTGATGTTCGATGTGACGAACGAAAGTAGCATCTTCAATCGTCCCGCGGTGCGGCTCTTCGATAGCGCTGGGCTTATTCCTGCGGCGGGTGAGCTTGCCGAGCGGCCGCTCATTCTTGGCTTGTCGACGCAGATGCAGCCCGTCACCACGGACCTCACCGTGCACGGGCTTTCGCTAGGACCCACGTTCGCGCGGACGATCGCGCCATTGCTTGGCGCGCTGGAAGAAGATGCGATCGTTGCTGAAGGCGAGTCGAGTGAGACGCCGCCGACTCTCACGTTGGGCCGTCGCGCGTTGCTTGAAGCGGGCTGCACGTCGATCAGCGTGAACCGTCGTACGCGTCAGCTCACGTTGCGGTGCGCCGCTTAGGATTTCGCGCTCTTCTTTTTCCCGGTCGCGGGCATGGCGCGACGCATGTATTCGTCGAACTTCGGCACGGTGAAGCCGATGAGGCCGCGTTCCGGCGAATAGGCCATGCCTTTCTTGATGAGTTCGTCGCGGATCGGCGCTGCCTGGCTGAGGCTCAAGCCCAGTGCATTGGCGACATCGGATGAATTCACCGGCTCGGGGCCAAAATCGGCCATGGCGCGGGCGTAGGTTTTTTGGCGATCGGTGAGGCGCGCGAGCCTCACTTTGAAAATGCCTTCGTCCAAGGCGGCGATAGCCGTTTCGCTGGCGCGCTTTGCGTCAGCCAACGTGATCGGGGATTTCTGCGCGACGTCCCAGCAATGCGAGCCCCAGACTTGCAGGAAGAAGGGGTAGCGGCCTGTTTGATCGATAACATAGTCGAGCGCGTCCTTGGCGTACTTTGCGCCTTCGCGTTCGGCCGGGGCGGTGAGGGCGAGGCGCGCGCCGGCTTCGTCGAGCGGGCCGATCGGCGGGTAGTCGAACAAACGCTCGGCATAGGATTTTGCGTCGCCCGCGAGCTTGGCGAGTTGCGGCAGGCCGCCGCCGAACAATAGCAGCGGCAGTTGGCGTTGCGCGACTTTGTGCATCGCCATGATCAAAGCGCTGAGATCGGCCTTCTGCAGATACTGGATTTCGTCGATCAGTAGGATGACGGCTGTGTCGCGTTTGCGGGCGGCGTCTGCGATGGCGACGAGCAAGTCGGTGAGGTCTATGGAGAGATCGCCGGTTGCTGGCGTAACGGCAAAGCCGAAGTCGACGTCGCCCACGGTGGCCTTGAACATGCTCGCAAAGGAGCGGAGGGCGCCGAAGGCTTTTTGCAATTCCGCGCCGGCCTTCTTCATCCTGTCGAGGCGGTGGAGAATGTGCTGGAGTTGCGGTGCGAGCTGCTGGGCCAGAGGCGTTGCCGGATCGATCTCGATCAGAGCCGTTTGACAGCCTTCATCTTCGGCGATGGCCTCGAAGGCGTTCAGCAGCACGGTTTTGCCGACCCCGCGCAGGCCCAGCATGATCGCGCTCTTCGCGGCGCGGCCACCCTTGGCGCGAACGATGGCGACCCGGGCGGTTTCGATCAGCTGGTCGCGGCCGGCCAGATCGCGGGGAGGGACCCCGGCGCCAGGGTTATAGGGGTTGTGGGTAGCCTTCATAGGTAAGTTTGGTCCAGTTAGGCCATGTAGGCCAAACAAATCTATAATGTGGTATTGTGATTTGTTAGGACGAGTCGTCCGAACTCGCCCGAACTTTTCTATTCGCGCTGAGGCCGGCGGCTGGGTCGACTTCGCCGGCGGTTTCGGCCAATTCCCCTCCACACCCACCCGTTTCCATAGGAAATTTAGGCCGCACCGGCCTAACAACGCCAAACAAAGCTATTGCTTCCAGGAGTTCCCATGCGTCCCTCCGGCCGCGCGCCCGACCAATTGCGCGACGTCATCCTCGAAATCGGTGTTTCGCGTTACGCGGAAGGCTCGTGCCTTGCCCGCTTCGGCCAAACGCACGTGCTGTGCACGGCGAGCGTCGAGCAGGGTGTGCCAGGCTGGCTGAAAGGCCAGGGCAAAGGCTGGGTGACCGGCGAATACGGCATGCTGCCGCGCGCGACGCATACGCGGGGCCGCCGCGAAGCCGCGCAGGGCAAGCAATCGGGACGCACGCAAGAGATTCAGCGTTTGATTGGCCGCTCGCTGCGATCTGTCGTCGATATGAAATTGCTGGGCGACCGCACCATCACGCTCGATTGCGATGTTATCCAAGCCGACGGCGGTACGCGCACGGCGGCGATCACGGGCGCATGGGTCGCGATGGCGCGCGCGTGCAAGTACTTGCTCGATGAGAAGGTGATCAAAGAAAATCCGGTCACCGGCCAGGTCGCGGCGATCTCGTGCGGCGTCTTCAGCGGCACGCCGATCCTGGATATCGACTACGCGGAAGATTCAAGCGCCGAAGTCGATGCGAATTTCATCCTTTCCGGCGATGGCCGCATGATCGAGTTGCAGGCGACAGGTGAGAAGCGGCCGTTCAGCGATGAAGAATTTGCCGAGCTGATGCGGCTCGCGAAATTGGGCTGCGGGCAATTGTTCGAAAAGCAGCGCGCGGCCGTTGGCTGAGCCATGGGTTTCAGTGTCAAAGCGCGGCTAAAGAGCTTCACCTTCGCATTCGAGGGCTTCGCTCATATGCTCCGTACGCAGCACAATGCGTGGGTGCATTTGGCGGCTACGGTGCTGGTGGTGGCGCTGGGTTTCCTGCTGAACGTGAGCGCTGACGC
Organism: Hyphomonadaceae bacterium; assembly: GCA_016791365.1. GTDB lineage: Bacteria > Pseudomonadota > Alphaproteobacteria > Caulobacterales > Aquidulcibacteraceae > Vitreimonas. The sequence continues at coordinate 77,597 of JAEUMT010000042.1, forward strand.
ATGGCGCTGGCTCATTGTGGCGCTGGCTTTGGTCTGGGTGGCGGAAGCGGTGAACACGGCGTTCGAGCACTTATGCGACGTGGTGCAACCTGAGTTCAGCACCTCAGTGAAGCGCTCGAAGGACATCGCCGCGGCGGCGGTTCTTGTTTGCGTCGTTGCATCAACATTGCTCGGCGCCATCACGTTTGCGCCTTATGTCATAGCGGTGCTCCCATGATTGCTGATCTGTTGGCGGCCGGCCCGATCGCGCGCATCGCACGCGTGGGCTACGCGCCGTTCGGGGGCGACGACCCGATCGAAATCACCTTTGCGAATGGCAAGGTGTTCAATATCGACATCGGCTTTGAAGGCGCGACGGATATCGTTGTGCGCGAGGGGACGCTGTTGGAGACGGCGTACGGCCACTTGCGCATCGAAGAGCCGGGCGCGTTCACCGCGATCGAGCGCGATTGGTCGAGCGAAGACATTGATCTGCCGTGGCTGATCGGCGCGACGCTTGCGAACCCGCGCCGGTTGGCGATGACGAACCCATATCGCGTGGATGTTGGATTCGTTTTTGATGTGAATGGCCGCGCCTTCGCGCTTTACGGCGAAGCGGACTATATCACGGCAAACGAATTGAGCGATGAGGTCAATGCGGACCTCGGCCTTGAGATCGGCGCGCTTTACTCGGCAGCCTGATCCGCGGCTTCGTCGAGCGCGTCGTCTTCACTTGGTTCGAAGCTCAAAATTTCGCCGGGCTGGCAGTCAAGCACGCGGCAAAGCGCGTTCAGTGTCGAGAACCGGATCGCCTTGGCTTTGCCGGTTTTCAGAATTGAGAGGTTGGCAAGCGTCACGCCGACTTTTTCGCTGAGGTCAGTCAGCGACATGCGTCGATCGAGCAGGATGCGGTCGAGGGTGACGCGGATCGCCATCAGATCGTCAGCTCCTGTTCTTCCTTGAGGCGCGCGCCCTCGCGGAAGACTTCAGCCAACACGATCAGAATGAGGATTGAGCCCCAGGTCGAAAAATCGATGGCGAGCTGATAGTTCGCATCAACATCGGGGCCGCCGAAGCGCGCGAGCAGAATGCCCGTCAGCGCCAGCAAAACGTAGCGCGAGACTTCGATCGCCAGCATCGTGATCCAGATGACCCGCAGGTGCGTTGCGTTCTCGCGCTGGAAGGGCTCGCCGGATGAGAAGCTGTCGAAGAGCTTGCGCAGCCGCCAGACGATGATGAGCGAGCCGGCAACCACGACGCCGGCGATCAACAACGCCGGCACAACCACCGGCCATGTGCCGCCGCCGGGTTGATCGTATGTGACGTGGAAGTTGCCGCCGCCTTGCTCCCCGAGGTCGGCGTTGCCGGCGCCGCCCTGAAGCAGCGCGGGGTCGATCGAGCCGTTGGCGATCAGCGTCAGGACAACGCCATAGCTGATCGCGCCCACTAAGACGCAAACCGCTGCGACCCACAGCACGTACCAAGCGATGGTCAGGCCAACCCTGACGATCGATGCGATGGAGCCTTTGCCGAGGGCCTTCATGGCGGACGAACCTCTTTCCCGGCTGAGCCTAGCCAGGGTTTATTGATAAACGATATAGACCGGGACGCTCACAGTCAAACAAGTGTCGTACATGCCCAGATTGACCGGCCGCCTGGTCGTTGCTTCCCATAATTCCGGAAAAGTCCGGGAAATTGCCGCGTTGCTTGGCCCGTTGGGCCTTGAGCCTGTGTCGGCCGACGCGCTTGGGCTGCCGGAGCCGGAAGAGACGGAGACGACCTTTATAGGCAACGCGGCGTTGAAGGCGCGCGCCGCCGCGCTGGCCTCCGGGCTTTCCGCGCTTGCCGACGATTCCGGGCTCGAGGTTTTTGCGATTGGCGGAGACCCGGGCGTGTACTCCGCGCGTTGGGCGGGCCCTGAGAAAGACTTCTCCGTGGCAATGCGTCGGGTCTGGGAAAAGTTGAGCGCGACGGGTGACGATCGCAGTGCGCGTTTCGTCTGCGCCCTTGCGCTCGCGCAACCCGATGGAAGCGTCGAGACGTTTGAAGGCGAGGTGCGTGGCGCGATTGTCTGGCCGCCGCGCGGCGAGAAGGGCTTTGGCTACGACCCGATCTTTCAACCGACGGGCTTCACAAGAACGTTCGGCGAGATGACTCACGAAGAAAAACTGCCGCTAACGCATCGTGCGCGTGCTTTTGAAAAGCTCGTCGCGTCGCTGAAATGAGCGAAACAGGCATCTACGTTCATTGGCCCTATTGCAGCGCCATTTGCCCATATTGCGACTTCAACGTTTACCGCGCCCGTCGCGCTGACAATGCGCCGCTCATTGAAGCGATCACCCATGATCTGACCGAGCATGCGCGGCGCTACGGACGCCGGGAGCTTGTCAGCGTGTTCTTCGGCGGCGGCACGCCATCTTTGCTGAGCGGCGCCGAAATTGAAAATCTCATCGCCGCGGTTCAGCGCAATTATGATCTCGCCACCGACTGCGAGATCACGCTGGAATCCAATCCCGAAGACGCCGCTTTGTTCGCGGAGCAAGCTTCGGCGGGCATAAACCGGTTCTCGATCGGCGCGCAGGCGTTCAACGATGTCGATCTGAAAGCGCTGGGGCGATTGCACGATGCGGACACGTCGCTTCGGGCGGTGCACGCCGCGGCCGCAACGGGCAGACGTGTTTCGCTTGATCTCATATATGCAAGAGAAGGGCAGAGCGTGGACGCGTGGCGGCGTGAGTTGGCCTTTGCAATGACGCTCCCTGTTGAACACTTCTCGCTCTATCAGTTGACAATTGAACCTGGAACAGCGTTCGCGCGGCGTGTTGATCGCGACCAATTACATCCCCCGGGCGATGAACTTTCGGCGGAGCTTTACGAGGCGACGCAAGATGTCTGTGATGCCGCAGGCTTTGCCGCATATGAGATTTCCAACCACGCGCGCTCACGCGAAGCGCGTTCACGCCATAACGCGATCTACTGGCGCAGTGATGATTGGATCGGTGTCGGTCCCGGTGCGCACGGCAGGGTGACACAGGATGGCGCGCGCTTTGCGACGGAAGCCGAGCGTCGTCCCGTGGACTACATCAATTCGGTACGGGCAACAGGTGTTGGTTGGCAAAGCGCAACCGTGCTCACCGGCGAAGAAATCGCTGACGAAGTGCTGCTGATGGGCCTGCGCATCGAAGAAGGCGTCGAACTTCATCGTGTCGAGACACTACGCGGCGCATCGCTCAATCGTGAAAAGTTGAAGTGGTTGATGGGGCAGGGGCTGGTTTCGCAAGAAAACGGCCGCATCTGTTTGACACGGAGCGGCCGCTTACTCTCAAACAGGATTGTCGCGGAACTTGTCTCTTAGGCGCCGCTGTTACGGAAGCGGCGTGGCGCCGCTTCCAGCACGGCATTGCTGTTTTGCCGAACTTCCATGATCGCCAGGCCGCGCTCGATCGCGCCGTTCGAGCTGAATCGGAAAAGCCCGTCGGAGCCCGCAAAGCCTTCGCGGTTTTCGATGGCGCCGCGCGAAATGCCGTCGGCGCCGCGATCGCGCGAAAGCAATGTGGCGAGCGCGACCGCGTCATAGCCCAGGCTCGCAAGCCGCGTCGGCGCCTCGCCGTAGGCCGCGCGATAGCGGTTTTCGAACTCGACGCGGGCCGAAGGATCCGGCGCCACGTACCAGCCGCCTGCGAGTGACGGTTCGCGCTCGGCTTCGCCCGACCAAACGCTCGTGCCCATGAGGCGCACCTGACGGGTATCGACGCCTGCTTGCACCAATGCCGTGCCGATCGCGCGCAATGGCGCACCGCTCTCGGCAATGATGATGCCTTGAGGGCGGGCGCCAGATGCTATGAGGCGCGCGGCGGCGGCGGCATCGGCGTCGGTGCGATTGTAAAGCTGTGCGGCGGTGATGGTGACGCCGCGCGCTTGTGCTTCGGCGCGCAGCGCCGCCTCGATGCGGCGGCCGTATTCATTCGACGGCGCAAGCAGGGCGATCGTGCGGACGTTCTGCGCGGCTGCGTATGAGACGAGACGTGTGACTTCATCCTCAAGCTGAAAGCTCAGCAGATAGACGCCGTTGCCTCCGACGGTGCGATCCGACGAGAAGCCGATCACGGGCACGTTGCGCGGCGCCGCGGCAGTGGCCGCGCCGGAGACGCCTTCGCGCAGGACCGGCCCGATGATGATGTCGGCGCCGTCGGTCATCAGCGCGCGTGCGGCGGCGTTGGCGGACGCTTCGTTCGATCCGGCGTCGCGCGGGATCAGCAGCGTATTCTCATTGCCCAGTTCGAACATCGCCAACTCGGCTGCGTTATAGAGCGCCGCGGCGTCCTGGGGACGCAGCGAAAAGGGCAGAAGCAAGCCAACGCGGACGATGTCGCGGCCGCGCATAAAGGGCGGGGTCAGTCCTTCGGCCGTTTGCACTTGTTGGTCAGGCGGGGGGGTGGTCGTCGTCGGCAAGCCATCCGGGGGCGTTGTCGTGGGGCCCGGACCGGGCGCGGTGGCGCATGCGGCCATTAAAGCGGCAAAGCTGATCGCAACCGTCGTCTTCACACTTGGCGCGGCCGGCGGACGCGCCGATGATTTGGCGGAAGCCATGAATAACCCTTCGTCGAACCCCGGAAATAATGCGCGCGACCGTACGGGCGCCCGCGAATCCAGTCCACCGCTGGAAGCGGGCCTTTATGTGGTCGCCACGCCGATTGGGAACTTGCGCGACATCACCTTGAGGGCGCTCGATATTTTGGGCGGCGCGAGCCGCGTCTATGCCGAAGACACGCGCGTTGCGATGAAGCTCATGGACGCTTACGGCCTTAAACCCAGGCTCGCCGCCTATCATGAGCACAATGCCGAAGCGATGCGCGAGGTGATCCTGGACGCATTGGGTAAGGGTGAGAGCATCGCGCTGATCTCGGATGCAGGCACGCCCTTGGTGTCTGATCCCGGATTCAAGCTTGCACGTGATGTGGTGGAAGCGGGTTTTCGCGTTTTTCCGATACCGGGCGCCTCTGCTTTGCTTGCCGGGCTGGTGGTTTCCGGGCTGCCGACGGATCGGTTCCTGTTCGCCGGCTTCTTGCCGCCGAAGCAGGGCGCGCGTCGCGCAGCGCTGCTTGAGGTCGCCGAGCCGCACGCGACCTTGATCTTCTACGAGGCAGGGCCCCGCCTTGCCGATTCGCTTGCCGACATGTCGGACGTTCTGGGCGCACGCCAGGCCGCGGTCGCGCGCGAGTTGACCAAGATGTTTGAAGAGACGCGGCGCGGCACGCTCGCGGAACTCACCGCACACTATGCCAAGGCAGAGCAGCCGAAAGGCGAGATCGTCGTCATCGTTGGGCCGCCTCAAGACAAAGGTGAGGTGAGCGCCGACGTGCTTGATGCATTTTTGCTTCGGGCGTTGTCGCGCGGCGTGAAAGAGGCGGCGAGTGAAGCGGCGCGTGATCTTGGCGTGCCGCGCAAGCGCGCATATTCGCGTGCGCTTGAACTGAAAGACCGCGCGTGAGTCGCCGGCAAGCCGAGCGGCGTGGCCGTACGGCGGAATGGATCGCGATGCTGTTCCTGATGTGCAAGGGCTATCGCATCCTTGGTCATCGTTTGCGCACGCCGTACGGCGAAGTCGATGTCGCGGCCTGGAAGAACGACGTTCTCGTCGTCGTGGAAGTGAAGGCCCGCGATTCTTATGACGCTGGCGCATATGCGGTGACATCGACGGCGCAAACACGCATTGCGCGCGCCGCGCAGGCGCTGGCGGGTCGTTGGCGCCTTACTCACGCGCCCATTCGGTTTGATTTGGTAGTGGTTGGTTCAGGTCTATTGCCGAGACATGAACGCGCTGCATGGTACGACGAGCGCGCGCGCTAGCGATCTTAAGTGTGCCGAAACGATCCACGTGCATGCTCGCGCGCATGCGTAGATATGTTGCTCTCCTCGTTGTGTTTGCCGCCTCCGTGGGCGCGAGCGGTTGTATGACGGCCGCCATCGGCACCGCCGCCAGCGTCGGCATTTATGCCGCGCAGGATCGCACGATAGGCGAGGGCATCGACGATGCGTCCGCTTCGCAGCAAGTGAAAATGCGCCTGATGGCCGCCGATAGCGCTGCTTTCCAGGAAGTCGATGTCGAAGTCGCCAACCGCAATTTGCTGTTGTCAGGATCGGCGCCGACGGAACAGCATCGCCAAGCGGCGGAAACAATCGCGCGCAGCGTGCGCACGGTTGATCACGTCTATAACGAAGTGGTTGTCGGCGAGCCGTCGACTCTCGTGCGCGGCGCGCAGGATGAATTGATCACGGCGCAGATCCGCACGCGCTTGACCGCGAGCCCCGCGGTGCGCGCCATCAACATCAATATCGAGACCTTCCACGGCAATGTGTACCTGATGGGTACGGCGCGATCGCAGCACGAGCTTGAACGTGCGGCGGAGATCGCCAGCGTCGTCGGCGGCGTCCGCCGCGTCGTCTCGTTCATGCAGGTGCGGTCGCCGGATCAACCTTATTATGCGCAAGCTGCCCAGGCCGGCCCCGAATATCGCGGTCCGGACGGCGTGCCCGGCGGCGACGCGCGTAACTAATTTTCTCTTAAAAAGCCGGGACTTCCTTGCCGAACGCACGCGGCTGGGAGTAAGTTCGCGGATCGCTTCGCGTGTTCCGCGTAGCCGTTCATTTTATGTTGTCTATTCGTTCTTTATATGTACGAATAGCGGCCGCGCTTGTGGATAAAAGGCGGGCCAATATGCAAACGTGCGCCACCGCGATCACTGTCGCTTTTGCCGGCCTCGAAGCGCGCCGCGTCGAGGTTCAGGTACAGCAGACCGGCGGCACGCACGGCATCGTCATCGTCGGATTAGGCGATAAGGCGGTTTCAGAAGCGCGCGAGCGTGTGCGTGCTGCATTTGCCTCAATCGGTCTTGCGATCCCGGCCGGTCGCTTGGTCGTCAATCTCGCTCCCGCCGATTTGCCGAAAGAGGGCACGCACTACGATTTGCCAATTGCGCTGGCGATGATGGCGGCGATCGGCGCGCTGCCGCACGATGCTCTCGATGGCGTCGTGTGCTTTGGCGAAGTCGGGCTTGATGGCTCGCTTGCTTCCGCACCGGGCGCGTTGCCGGCAGCTATGGCGGCGCATTCCATGGATGCCGCGTTTATCTGTCCCGAGGTGTGCGGTGCGGAGGCGGCCTGGGCCGGAGGCGAGGTGATGGCCGCGCCATCTTTGCTGGCGCTTGTAAATCATTTTCGCGGCGGCGCCGCGTTGCGAACCGCGGAGCGCGGCGATCTCGTTGCTGGCGCTGATGTGCCGGATTTGCGCGATGTGCGCGGGCAGGAGCAAGCGAAGCGCGCTTTGGAAATTGCAGCGGCCGGCGCGCACAACATTCTTTTCGTCGGTCCGCCCGGAGCAGGAAAGTCAATGCTCGCGCAGCGTTTGCCGGGTTTGTTGCCGCCGTTGCTGCCGGAGGAATTGCTCGAAGTTTCGATGCTCCACTCAGTGGCGGGCTTGCTCGAACGCGGACGTCTGACACGTACGCGACCATTCCGTGCGCCGCACCACTCAGCTTCGATGGCGGCGCTCGTTGGCGGCGGTCTGCGCGCCAAGCCAGGTGAAATCAGTTTGGCGCATCAAGGGGTCCTGTTCCTGGATGAGCTGCCTGAGTTTTCTTCGCAAGCTCTCGATGCGCTGCGTCAGCCGCTTGAGACCGGCAACGTGTTGATCGCGCGCGCCAACCATCACGTCACTTATCCCGCGCGCATTTTGCTCGCCGCCGCGATGAATCCGTGTCGCTGCGGAGGCGGGCCGGGCGCTGGCATGTGTCGGCGCGGGCCGCGCTGCGCGATTGATTATCAGGCTCGCCTATCAGGTCCGCTTTTGGACCGTATCGATATTCAACTCGATGTCCCGCCGGTGACGGCAGCCGATCTGGCATTGCCGCCGCCGATCGAGGGGACAGCTGAGGCTGCGGCGCGCGTCGAGCGGGCGCGCGGCGCCCAGGCGGGGCGTGCGGCTGGCGTGAACGCGGCGTTGGATTTGCCGAATCTTGAGAAGTTCGCGGCGCCCGATGCCGCGGGCGCTGCATTGTTGGCCAAGGCCGCGGAAACGTTGTCGCTATCGGCGCGCGCCTATCACCGGACCTTGAAAGTCGCGCGCACGATCGCTGATCTGGATGGGTCCGACGCGGTGCGGCGTATTCATATCGCAGGGGCCCTTAGCCTTAAACGACAGTGGGCCGGCGCCGATCAAGGCAATTTCGCCAGAGTTTCTTAACCGCCGCAGCGCTTGATCGCGTCATGGCCTTACCGGCGGCGACGCACGTTTTTGATGCCTTCGATGCATTGCCCGACCCGGTCGCGATTCTCGCGCCCGATGGGGCGTTGTTGCGCGCCAATCCGGCCTTTCGCGCTGCTTTTCGACACTGGATTGGGCCACAGCGGCCGCCATGGGGCAGAACGCAGCCGCCGGAGTTTACAGGCGGCGAGCGGCGCTTCGACGCGCCGGCGCCGGATGGCCGTCAATTTGAATGGATTGAGCGCTTGTTGCCGGATGGCGCGCGACTTGTAACGGCGCGCGACATCACGCGGCACGTGCGCGCGGCCGAGGACGCGCTGCGCGCAAAGACAACATTGTTCGCGACGCTTACGCACGAATTGCGCACGCCTCTCAATGGCATCCTGGGCATGGCTGGTTTGCTTGCGCTCGGTAAGCTTGAGCCGAACGCCCGCAGCTATGTAGGCGCTATCAAGCAATCTGGAGAATTGCTCCTCGAACTCATCACCGAGATCTTGGACTATTCCCGGCTTGAGGCCGGCCGTGTCGAACTTGAATCGATGCCGTTTGATCCGGAAGCGACCATGCAGAGCGTCGCCGAACTGTTGTCGCCGCGCGCGCGCGACAAGGGTCTTGAGATTGCAGTCTCGGTGCGCAGCGACGCACCCCGATGCGTGACGGGCGACGACGGCAGGCTGCGGCAAATCTTGTTTAATCTCGCCGGCAACGCCGTGAAGTTCACCGAAACCGGAGGCGTGGTCATCGAAATGGCGCCGCGTCCAAACGGGCGTGTGCGTTTCAACGTCCGCGATACCGGCCCTGGTGTCGCGCCGGAAAAGCAAGCGCTGATCTTCGAAGAATTCACCCAGGCGGATGCCGGCGTCGCACGCCGTCATGGCGGCGCCGGACTGGGGTTGGCGATCGTCAAAAAGCTGGCGCTCGCGATGGGCGGGGAGGTCGGGCTTGTGTCCCGCCCCGGCTTCGGCGCGAGCTTTTGGGTTGAGTTGCCGCTGCCTTCGACGCCGAGCGAAGAGCCCCCGCCGACGCTTCACGGCGTCCGCATTTGTATCGTCAGCCCCTCGCTTTTGCTTACGCAGACATTGCGCGCGGTGGCGATATCGCTCGGCGCCATTCCTGTCGAACGCGGCGACGCGTCAGACGTGGTGCTGCTCGACTGGCACGAGGGCGTCGACGGCGAGGAGATCGATGCATTGCGCCGTGGCTCGCGCGCGATCATCGCCCTTGCGCCGCAAGAACACCGTCAGATTATCGATGCCTGCCGTGCGGTTGGCATTGAGCATTACACACTGAAGCCCGTGCGACGCGGCTCGCTGGTTCAACGTGTGCGCGCGGCCTTGGGCGAAGACTTGGGCGAGGAAAGGTCGCGGCCCGTCTCAGTCTCGGCAGACGACGCGCCTCAACAAAAACCGTTGCAGGGTCTGCGTGTGTTGCTTGCGGAAGACAATCCGATCAACGCGCTGCTGGCGCGCACGCTGCTGACGCGCGCCGGTTGCGTTGTCACTGGCGCGCAGGACGGAGAGGAGGCGGTATCGGCAGCGTCCACGGGCGCTTTTGATCTCATTCTACTCGATATCCGCATGCCGCGGCTCGACGGCTTCGCGGCGGCGCGGATGATCCGTGCTGGAGGAGGCCCCTCGGCCGCGGCGCCGATCGTTGCGCTGACCGCTGATGCTGGCGAGGCGGAGCGCGCCCACGCCGCCAAAGCCGGCATGGACGATTTCATCACCAAACCAATCGACGCGAACCGACTGCTACAAGTCGCGGCGCGCTTTACCGAGCGCCCGAACCCCGCCACGTTCGCCGGTAAATAAAGGCGGCGGAGACCCGCGCATGTCAGATTCCAACGCAGCACCGGCGCCGAAGCGATCCACCTGGGAGGCGCTTGCCGTCTTTCTGGAACGGCGCAGTCTTGTCATGCTCGCGCTCGGGTTTTCGGCGGGCCTGCCTAACCTGCTGCTCTACGACACGATCTCGGCCTGGATGCGGCAGGCAAAGTTGCCGCTCGATGTGATCACGCTCTTTAGCTTGGTGACGATCACCTACGCGATCAAATTTCTTTGGGCGCCAATCGTCGACCGCGTGAAAATTCCCGGCCTCTATCAGCTCTTCGGCAAGCGCCGCTCATGGATGCTGTTTGCGCAGATCGGCATTGTCTTCGGCATTTGGCTGATCGCCGGCAACATGCCCGCTGTCTCCGCCGCTGTTGCCGGCGGTGTCGAGGGCGCCGTGCAGCCCGAGCCCAACATGAATCTCATCGGCGTCGTCGCGATACTTGCGGTGATGACGGCGATGTTCGGCGCCACGCAAGACATTGCGATCGATGCCTGGCGTATCGAAGTTGCCGCCGTCGAGCGGCAAGGCGCGATGGCGGCGGCGTATCAATGGGGCTATCGCCTCGCGGTTGTCGTCTCGGGTGCTGCGCCATTGTTGCTCGCTTCGCGCGTTGGCTGGACCGCCGCGTATTCCGCCATGGCCTTCGTCATGGCTGTGGGTGTGATCGGCGTGCTGCTGGCGCCGCGCGAAAAGAGCATAGAGCCAAAGCCGCTGCCGCCGCAGACGACGCCCGCTTGGGCCGAGGCGCTCGAATGGATCGCGCGCATCGCATTGATGGCCTTCGGCGCATGCTTCATCGGCGCGGGTCTTTCGGGGAAGCCCGAGCCATTGTCGTTCATGTTTCCCTTCGTTGGTCTTGAAGGCGCGGCGGTGAGTTTCGGTGAAGCCTGGGTGGCGAAGCCGTGGGGCGCTGTTTGGCAGGTCCTGGCCGTTGCGGTCGGCCTCGCCATCGTCGCGTTCGCGACCTATCCGATGTTCAAGTCGCGTCCGAGCGCTTACTTCGCCGGCACCTTGAAGGAGCCGCTGGAGGATTTCTTCAAACGCTACGGCAATGTCGGCGCGCTCATTCTGGCGATGATCTGTGTCTATCGTATCGCCGATTTTGTGCTGAATCTGATGACAGCGTTCTACGTCGACGTGGGCTTTTCGCTCGACGAGATCGCCGGCGCGCGAAAATTGTTCGGCGTCATCATGTCAATGATTGGCATTGGATTTGGCGGGTGGTTGGTTGCCCGGTTCGGACTCATGCGCGCGCTGCTGGTTGGCGCGGTGGTGCAACCGCTTTCGAATCTGGCGTTTAGCGGATTGATCTTCACGGGCCCGTGGTTGCCCGGACTCTACGCTTGCATTGCTATCGACAACATCTCCGCGGGCATCGCCGGCACGGCGCTTATTGCCTACATGTCGAGCCTCACGAGCCTGGGATTCACCGCGACGCAATATGCGCTGTTCTCGTCGCTCTATGCGCTGCCCGGAAAAATTCTCGCGGCGATCTCTGGACGCATAGTCGAGGGCGCGGTCGCCGCCGCGGCAGCGGGAGAGAGCAATTGGTTGCGCGGGTGGTTCGGAAACATAGCGCCGGACGCATTCGCGCACGCTGTGCAGGAGTACGGCAAGCCTGCGGAGGCCTACGCTGTCGGCTATATGACGTTCTTCATCTATTCGGGCGTCATAGGCGTGCTGGCGTTCATTTTCGCGCTGAGCGTCATGCGCAAACAACCGCCGGCGGCAGAGCCCGCGAAGCCAGCGCCCGCTTAGACCTTGGTTTCGCCGCCGAGCTCTGAGGCCTGGAATGCGGCCAAGGTTGCGTAGCTCACAATATCGGAGACCGCGCCGCCAAGCGGGGCAATCTGGATGGCTTTTGAAAGCCCCGTCAGTACAGGGCCGATGACGGTCGCGCCGCCCGCCGTCGTCAGCAGGCTCGTGGCGATTGATGCCGAATGTAGCGCCGGCATCACCAGCACGTTCGCAACATCGGTGAGCCGCGAGAACGGATAGAGCTCGCGCATGTTGGGATTGAGCGCCACGTCAACGTTCATCTCGCCTTCGTATTCGAAGTCGATGTCTTCGCGGCGGTCGAGCAGGGTGACGGCGTCGCGAATTTTTTCCGAGCGCTCCATTTTTGGGTTGCCGAACGTCGAGTGCGAAATCAGCGCCACGCGTGGCGTAACGCCAAACTGCTTTGCCATCGCCGCGGACTGAATTGTGATCTGCGCAAGCTCCGGCGGGTCCGGGAATTCCGCCACCGCGGTGTCGCTGATGAAAAGCGTGCGGCCTTTCATCAGGATCACCGACATGCCCATGACGCGCTCGCGCGGCGCGGGGTCAATGACCTTTACGATGTCATCGAGCGCTGTCGCGTAGTTGCGCGTCACGCCGGTCACCATGCCGTCCGCATGGCCATGTGCCACCATACAGGCGCCGAATACATTGCGGTCGAGATTCACCAGCCGCTGCGCGTCGCGGTGCAGGAAGCCGAAGCGTTGAAGGCGCTTATAGAGGAACTCGGCGTAGAGCGCGTTGTTCTCGGAAAGCCGGGCGTTGACGATCTTGAGCGCGGCGCTCTCGGGAACGCCGACCTGCGCCATGTTCGCGCGCACCGTTTCCTCGCGGCCGACGAGGACCGGATTGCCCAGGCCTAGTTCGCGAAACGCATAAGCCGCGCGGATCACCGATGGCTCTTCGCCTTCGGCGAAGACAATGCACTTGGGCTTGCGCCGCACGACGGTTTGCACGCGTTGCATCATCGCGGCGGTTGGATCGAGCCGTTGCGCAAGGCTGTGCTTGTAGGCCTGCATATCCGTGATCGGCGTGCGCGCGACGCCTGTGTCCATTGCGGCCTGAGCCACGAAAGGCGGGATTTCAGAGATTAGGCGCGGATCGAACGGGGCAGGGATGATGTAATTTGGGCCGAACTTCGGGCGGCGGCCGTGATAGGCGGCGGCGACTTCATCCGGCACGTCCTGCTTTGCGAGTTCAGCCAAAGCACGCGCGGCGGCGACCTTCATCTCTTCATTGATGGTGCGCGCACGCACGTCGAGCGCGCCACGGAAGATGTAAGGAAAACCGAGGACGTTGTTGACCTGGTTTGGATAGTCCGAACGGCCGGTCGCGACGATGGCGTCTTTGCGCACTTCGTGCACCGCCTCGGGCGTGATCTCTGGATCAGGATTGGCCATGGCGAAGATGATTGGCTTTTTCGCCATCGACTTCACCATCTCTTGCGTCACCGCGCCGGCGACCGAGAGACCCATGAACACGTCCGCGCCTTTCATGGCGTCGGCAAGCGTGCGCGCCTTTGTGTCCACCGCATGCACGGACTTGAACTGATCCATGCCCTTCTCGCGCCCGCGATAGACGACGCCCTCGCGATCGAGCGCGATGACGTTCTCATGCGGCACGCCAAGTTGCTTGATCAGCGCTATGCAAGACAAACCGGCAGCGCCGGCGCCGTTGCAGACAACTTTGATGTCCTTGAGGCTCCGTCCAGTCAGCTCGCACGCATTCAGCAAACCGGCCGCGGCGATGATCGCGGTGCCGTGCTGGTCGTCGTGGAAAACCGGAATGTCGAGTTCGTCGCGCAACCGGCTCTCGATGACGAAGCACTCCGGGCTCTTGATGTCTTCGAGGTTGATGCCCCCGAACGTCGGTCCGATGTTGCGGACTGTCGTAATGAATTCTTCGACGTCCTGCGTCGTGACTTCAATGTCGATGGAATCCACGTCGGCGAAGCGTTTGAAAAGGACGCTCTTGCCTTCCATCACCGGCTTCGACGCCATGGCGCCCAGGTTGCCCAAACCCAAAATCGCGGTGCCATTGGAGATCACGGCGACCAAATTGCCCTTGGAGGTGTAATCGTAGGCGAGGTCCGGATTTTCGGCGATCGCCTTTACCGGAACCGCGACGCCAGGTGAGTAAGCGAGCGATAGATCGCGCTGCGTCGCCATCGGCTTGGTGGGCGTGATCGAAATTTTTCCCGGCGTCGGCAGCCGGTGAAAATCCAGCGCTTCGGCGTCGGTGAACGTTTTTCTTGAGTCGGGCATGGGTCTCGGAAATGTCGGGAAATCTGTGTCGCACCCTAGCTTTGGTCCTCAGTCCGTCAATGGAAGTCCGGCCGGTTAGTCGCTAAAGCTGCCTGGTGGCTGATTCCTCACACCCGTCACCGAAAGTGACGCCGTTCATGGCGCAGTATCTCGCCGCCAAAGCAGAGCATCCCGATGCGCTGCTGTTCTTTCGCATGGGCGATTTCTACGAAATGTTTTTTGAGGACGCCGAGAAGGCGTCTGTCGCGATCGGCATCACGCTGACGAAGCGCGGGCAGCATGGCGGCGACCCGATCCCGATGGCGGGCGTGCCGTGGCATCAGGCCGAGAACTACCTCTCGAAGCTGATCCGCTCTGGTTTCAAAGTCGCCGTCTGTGAACAGCTGGAGGATCCGGCAGAAGCCAAGAAGCGCGGCGCCAAGGCCATCGTGAACCGCGGTGTCGTCCGGGTCGTTACGCCTGGCACGCTGACGGAGGAGGGGCTGCTGGATGCACGCTCCGCCAACCGCCTCGCGGCGATCGCCTTTTCCGGTGACGGCGCGGCGATTGCTTGGGCGGACGTCTCGACCGGCGCATTTGAAACGCGGTCACTGAAGCGCAGCGACGCCGAAGAAGAAATAGCCGCGCTTTCACCGGCTGAGCTTTTGGTCGTCGATGCCGACGTGCAGCACGTGAATGAAGCTGCCCGCATCACCGGCGCGTCGCTTACTATTCGTCCTGCTGTAAAGGCCGATGCGAAGGCCGCGGCGCGCCGCATCAAGGCAGCCTTCGAAGTGGCGGCGCTAGACGCCTTCGGTGATTTCACCAACGTCGAGCTTTCGGCCATGGGCCTGCTGCTCGATTACATCGAGCTCACGCAAGCGGGCGCCGCGCCGCGTTTGATGCCGCCGCGCCGCAATGCCGAGCGGGCATTTATGGCGATCGACGCCGCAACGCGCGCCGCGCTCGAGATAGATCGATCAGTTCGGGGCGGCCGCGAAGGGTCGTTACTCGCGTGTGTTGACCGCACCGTAACGGCGGCGGGAGGGCGCATGCTGGCGGAGCGTCTGTCACGCCCGCTGACAGATGTAGCCGCGATCAATGCGCGGCTCGATTCGGTGCAGTTCTTCCTGGATGCGCGCGATCGCCGCGCGGCTGTGCGTGAAGAGTTGCGCGCCGCCGGCGATTTGGCCCGTGCATTGACGCGCCTGGCCCTGGGCCGCGGCGGACCGCGCGATCTGGCGAATTTGCGCGATGGCTTGATTGCGGGCGATCGCGCCGCCGCGCGTTGCCTGGGCGTGACAGGCGATGCGCCTTCTGAAATCTCACGCAGCTGCGAAGCACTTTCCCTGGGTGCTCATGCGGAGAGCGCCGCGCTTGCGCAGACTTTGGCTCGCGCATTGGCGCCGGAGCTTCCGCTGCTCACCCGCGACGGCGGCTTCATTGCCTCTGGCTATGACGCCACATTGGATGAAACACGCGCGCTTCGCGACGACAGCCGCAAGGTCATCGCCGCGTTGCAGGCAAGCTATTCCGAGGAGACAGGCATCGCGGGCCTAAAGCTCAAGCACAACAACGTGCTCGGCTATCACATCGACGCCACGACAAAGCAGGCCGAAGCGCTGATGTCGCCGCCGCTCAATGCACGCTTTATTCACCGGCAGACCAATGCGGGCTCGATCCGCTTCACAACGACTGAACTGGCTGAACTCGACGCGAAGATTTCGCGCGCTGGCGAAGCGACGCTCGCGCGCGAGCTGACCCTGTTCAAGGAGTTTGCCGCGCGCGCCGCTGCTGCCGAAGCGCCGATCCGCGCCGCGGCGGAAGCGCTCGCGGCGCTCGATGTTGCGGCTGGCCTGGCTGAGTGGGCAGAGGAAACGCAGGCAGTGCGGCCGGAGATTGACGAGAGTTCGGCGCTTCTCGCGGATGGCGCGCGACATCCCGTGGTGGAGGAGGCGGTGCGCCGCGACGGCCAGGGATTCACGCCGAACGATGCGCGCCTCGACGCCGAAGCCAAGTCTGGCCCGAGGCTGATGGTCGTCACTGGTCCGAACATGGCGGGCAAGAGCACGTATCTGCGCCAGATCGCGTTGCTCGCCGTGCTCGCGCAATCGGGCGCCTATGCGCCGGCGCGCAAGCTACGGCTTGGCATTGTCGATCGGGTGTTCGCGCGTGTCGGGGCGTCAGACGACCTGGCGCGCGGTCGTTCGACATTCATGACGGAGATGGTCGAGACCGCGGCGATCCTCAATCAAGCGGGATCGCGCGCGCTGGTGGTGCTCGACGAGATTGGCCGCGGCACCGCGACCTTCGATGGCTTGGCGATTGCCTGGGCCGTGGCGGAGCATTTGCACGAAGCCAACAAGTGCCGAGCGGTTTTCGCGACGCACTACCACGAGCTCACCCGCCTGGCGGATAAGCTTGAGGGCGGCGCTAACGCGCATTTGCGGGCTAAGGAATGGAAGGGCGATCTTGTGTTTTTGCACGAAGTCGCGCCCGGGGCGGCGGATCGCTCTTACGGTATTCAAGTCGCCAAGCTTGCCGGCCTGCCGAAGAGCGCGGTCGAGCGCGCAAAGGCTGTCTTGCAGCGGCTTGAGACGAGTGGCGGCGCGACGCGCATGGAGATCGCGGAAGACTTGCCGTTGTTCGCGCAGGTGTTGGAAGAACATGCGCCGTCAGCGCTGGAAGCCGCGTTGGCCGACGTCAATCCAGATCATTTGTCGCCGAAAGAAGCCCTGGAGCTTCTTTACAAACTTAAGGCTGCTGCTCAGCAGGATCCCTGAGGATCGGATCGCGGTTGTTCACGCTGTCGCGCGCCTGATCCATCGCCGCACCGGCAATGATGTTGTCGCGAATCAGCGGCACCGAGCCGGTCTGAACCAGGATGGTGAGAAACACGCCCATGAAGGCGCCGAGCGCGAGGCCGGTGACGCCCCAAAGCGATGCGGCAAACCAATACGCAGCCGAACGTTCGCTCTTGATCCGTTGCGCAAACAGCTTCTGATCCATGATCGCTTCAAGGCCGGCGCGGGCGGGGTGATCGGTAACGTGATCATCGTCCACGGGGTTGAGGCGGATGGTCTTGCCGCTTTTACGCATACGGAGGCTCTCCCAGGAAACAAACGTTCCCGCTACACTTGTGGCTGTGCCCGCGAAATGAGGCAAGGTTTCGACGTGCTGATAACCAAGAAGTCAGACAATAGAAGCCGAAACAGTGGCGCCGGCGCCCCTATATGACGAAATAGCAATCCAATGGTCGCGCCACGGCTGAAACCTGCACGTATCGAGCACGTCGTCGACGGCATCCGGCTGCGCGCGCAATTGAGCGCGGCGTACGCGGCCGAAGGTGAGAACGCGCGCGGGTCGGTGCGCAACCTTCTGCATGGCGCATTGTTTCGGGGGCGGATGGTTGCGAAGGAGCGGCTTGAAGCCGGCGAGAATGGTCTCGCGGTGGCGCGCTTGCTGGCGCAAGTCGTCGACGAAGTCGTCGCCGCGCTCTATGACTATACGACGACGCATATATTCCGGGCGCGCAACCCCACCGAAGGCGAACGCTTCGCCATCGTCGCCGTCGGTGGATACGGCCGCGGCGAGCTTGCGCCGTCATCCGATCTCGATCTGCTGTTCTTGCGCGCCTACAAACAGACCGCCTTCGACGAGAGCGTCACTGAATACATGCTCTATATGTTGTGGGACATGGGCCTCAAAGTCGGTCACTCGTCCCGCAATGTCGATGAGTGTTTGAAGCTCGCACGCGAAGATCACACAATTCAAACCGCGATCCTCGAAGCGCGGCGTATCGCCGGCGATGAATCGCTCGCGCAAGAGCTGTTCACGCGGTTTCGCAAGGAAGTCGCCGATCGCGACCACGCGGCGTTCATCACGGCTAAGCTGACCGAGCGCGACGAGCGCCACGCTCGCGCCGGCGCCTCGCGCTACATGGTCGAGCCCAACATAAAGGAGGGGAAGGGTGGCCTGCGGGACCTGCACACGCTCTTCTGGCTCGCGCGCCGCCGCTACGGTTTTTCCCAGCCTCGCGATTATGTCGAGGCGGGCGTGTTCACCACAGAAGAACGCAATGCGTTCCGGCGCGCCCTCGAGTTCTTGTGGACAGTGCGCTGTCACCTTCATTTCATAACCGGCCGCGCCGAGGAGCGCCTGACGTTCGATCTTCAGCCGGAGCTCGCCAAGCGCCTGGGTTATGGCGCGCGCGCAAATCACAGCGCCGTTGAGCGCTTCATGAAACGCTATTTTCTGGTCGCGAAGGAAGTCGGCGCCCTGACGCGCACCTTGTGCGCGCGGCTTGAGGCCGATCACGCTAAGCAAACGCCGAAGGGCCTGCAGCGCTTTCTCTCAACCGGCCGCAAGCGCAGTGCGCCGATCGAAGAAGGATTTTGCGTCGACGCCGGACGACTCAATGTCGAGAATGAGGATGTCCTCGAGAACCCTATAAGCGTGCTGCGACTCTTTGCGCTGGCCGAGAAGCTTGATCTCGACATTCATCCGGATGCGTTTGGCCGAGCCTCGCGCCATGTGCGCTCCTTCGACCCGGCTTGGCGTAAACAGCCCGAAACGCGCGCCGCGTTTCTTGATGTTGCTACGTCGAAGCGCCATCCTGGCGCGGCGCTGCGGCTGATGAATGAAGCAGGCGTGCTCGGGAAATTCGTCCCGGAATTTGGCCGCATCGTCGCGCAAATGCAGTTCAATATGTATCATCACTATACGGTGGATGAGCATACGTTGCGTGCGATCGACGCGATCTCCGAGATCGAGCACGGGCGACACAAAGATCAACACCCGCTCGCCAGCGACATCTTTCCGAAGATCATCAACCGCCGCGCGCTCTATCTGGCGATGCTCTTGCACGACACAGGCAAAGGTGACGGCGATCAACAAATCGAAGGCGAAAAGTCCGCGCGCGCCGCATGCGAACGGCTGGGATTGCCGCAAGAGGAAGTTGATCTTGTCGGCTGGCTCGTGGGCAATCACCTGGTGATGAGCGACGTCGCTCAGAAGCGTGACATTGGCGATCCGCGCACAGTGGCGCAGTTTTCAAAGGTCGTGGGCACAGTTGAGCGGCTGCGTCTGCTCCTGGTGCTCACGGTTGCTGACATCCGCGCGGTCGGAAATGTCTGGAATGACTGGAAGGGTCAGCTTCTGCGCGATCTCTATCGTCTCACTGAGGCCGCACTCCATGGCGGACGCTCGGATGAAGAGGGCGTGCGCGCGCATCTGGCTGAGATTGCAGGCGCGGCGAAAGAGCAATTGCTGAAAGACATCGGCGGCGCACGCGCGGATGTGTTGCAGGCATGGCTCGACGCGCTCGATGATGGGTATTGGCTCAATCATGACGCCGACGCGTTAAAGTGGCACGCGCTTGAAGTCATGCGCGCGCGCACCGAGCGTGCAATCCCGCACGTCGCGGCGCGCATACGCGAAACCCAGGGCGTTACGGAAATGCTCGTTTATGCAGGCGATCGCGCCGGTCTGTTCGCTAGTCTGGCTTCGGCGATCTCCGCCAGCGGCGCTGACATTGTCGGCGCGCGTGTACATACGTCAAAGGATGGCGCGGCGTTCGACGTGTTCTCGATTCAAACCACCGGTCACAAGCCGTTCGGTCTGAACGACCCACGTGTGCTTGAAGCGCTCAAGCAAAAGCTCACGCTGGCTGCGCTCAATGATCACGCCGCGCCGCCGCCGGCCGCGCCTTCGCGTCGCAATGCGGCGTTTGCAATCGAACCTTGGGTGCGCATCGACAACGATATCACCCCGCACGCGACGGTCATTGAAGCGTCTGGCCGCGACCGCTTAGGCCTTCTGGCCGACCTCGCGCACGTCTGCGCCGAGGCAAAAGTCTCCATCGGCAGCGCTCACATCGATACGTATGGCGAACGAGCGTCTGACGTCTTTTACGTTCAGGAAGAAGAGGGCGGTGGACAAGTCTCCAATCCACGCCGCATAGCCGCCGTGCGCGCCAAATTGGAAGACGTGCTCCGCGCCGCCGAACCCTCCGCGCCCGCAGATCCGGCCAAGGCGCCACTGGCTGTGGCGCGCGCCTCGACGGCGCGTTAGCGGCGCGCTACGCCCGTAACATCTCAAATTGAGTCGTCCGCCCGCATGAGCCTTGCCCGCAATACCGCCGTCATCGGCGGCTTGACTTTGATCTCGCGCCTTTTTGGTTTCGCGCGGGATCTGGCATTGGCGGCGGCCCTTGGCGCAGGGCCGGTGGCGGATGCGTTCTTCGCGGCGCTGCGTTTTCCAAATCTCTTCCGTCGTTTGTTCGCTGAAGGCGCGTTCAGTCAAGCGTTCGTGCCGGTCTATTCAAAGACGCTCGCGGCCGAAGGCGAAGAGGCCGCCAATAGGCTGGCGTCGGAAGCGCTTTCGGTTCTCCTACTGATGACGGGTCTGCTCAGTGCGCTCGCGATTGCCGGCATGAGTTGGATCAATCGCGTGCTGTTCGCCGGCTACGCCGATGACCCGCACACGTTCCAGTTGGCGACGCTGCTAACCCAGCTTTCGATGCCGTATCTCGTCGCGATGTCGGCGGCGACCTTGTTCTCCGGCGTGCTCAATGCGCATGGCCGTTTCTTCGCCGCCGCGGCTGCGCCGATCCTGTTCAACCTCTGTCAGCTCGCGGCGCTTTGGTTGGTGCATGACAATCCAGAATACTCCGCCGTCGCCGCAATCAGCGCGGTTTCCATCTCAGGCGTGTTGCAGGCGCTGTGGGTTTGGTGGGGCGCGGCGCGTTCGGGAACGAAGCTCGGTTTGCCGTTTCCGCGTCTGACCGCGGGCGTTAAGCGGCTCTTTATCCTCGCCGCGCCTGCCGCGATCGCTGGCGGCGCGTTGCAGATCAACGTCATGATCAGCCAAGCGCTGGCGTCGTTTGAGCGAGGCGCGATCACCTATCTCAATGTCGCGGACCGGCTCTATCAGCTGCCGCTCGGTCTCATCGGCATTGCCGTTGGCGTCGCGATGCTGCCGCGCCTATCGCGGCTTGTTCAGGAAGGTGATGAGGCCGGTGCGCGCGGCGCGCTCGATGAAGCCGTGGCGTTGTCGATGGCGTTCACGCTTCCCGCCGCCGCGGCGATGCTGGCGATCCCGTTTTATCTGATTGATGGCCTTTATTCGCGCGGCGCTTTCGACGCGGCTGACGCACACAACGCGGCGCTCGCACTCATCCACTATGGTTGGGGCGTGCCGGCGTTCGTGTTGGCGAAAATCTATGCGCCCGCCTTCTTCGCGCGCGAAGATACCAAGGCGCCGATGCGCTACGCGATCACGTCGATGGCGATAAACGTCGTCCTTGGCGCGGCGCTTTTCTTTGGTTTGCGGTCTATGGGATTGCCGGGCTTTCAAGGCCTTGCCGTCGCCACGTCGACGGCCGCGTGGGTAAATGCGCTGCTGATGATCCGGTCGCTCATGGCGCGGGGCGCCTATCGGCCAACGCCCGCTGCTTTTGGGCGCCTGCTCCGCATTTGCCTCGCGTCGGCGATTCTGTTTGCTGTCATGTGGCTTGGCTACGCTAATCGTGAGTGGCTTGAGGCGACGCTCGGTTCAAAAGAAGCGTCCATTGCGCTCCTCATCCTCGGCGGCGGCACGTTTTACTTCATCGTGGCCTTCCTGGTGCGCGCGGTGACGATCTCGGAAGTCCGCGCCGCTCTTAGGCGCCAACCTGGACCCGCGGGCGGGGGAGGCGGCTTGCCGCCGGGCTTGGACGGCTGATAGAAGCCGCCGCATGAGCACGAGAACGCACCTCTGGCGATGGCGGGCCTGACCTGACGCCGCTTCTCCGCGCCCGAATTGGCGCGCCTGTTCTCATGTTCCGGAGTTTTCAATGACCGACGCCGCTCAGCCCCAATACCAGGGCCCGCAACGCGTGTTTTCAGGCATGCAGCCGACCAACGGCCTGCATCTCGGCAATTATCTCGGCGCGCTGCAAAAGTGGGTGAAGCTGCAGGATAGCTTCGAGTGCATCTATTGCGTCGTCGACCTGCACGCGATCACCACGGGCCCCGATCCGGAAAACCTTGCGAGCCGCTGCCGCGAAGTCGCCGCCGCGTACGTGGCTGCCGGCGTCGATCCCAAACGCTCGATCATCTTCGTGCAGTCAGCTGTGCGCGAGCACACCGAACTTGCGTGGATCTTTAATTGCGTCGCCCGCATGGGCTGGGTCGAGCGCATGACGCAGTTCAAGGACAAAGCCGGTAAGGATGCGCAGCGTTCTTCCGTCGGCTTGTTCGACTACCCGGTCCTGCAAGCCGCGGACATCCTGCTCTACAAGGCGACGCACGTTCCCGTCGGCGAAGATCAGAAGCAACATCTGGAGCTGTCGCGCGACATCGCCCAGAAGTTCAACAACGACCACAACGCGCCGAACTTCTTCCCGCTGCCTGAGCCTTTGATCCAAGGCCCGGGCGCGCGGATCATGAGCCTGCGTGAGGGCTCGAAGAAAATGTCGAAGTCCGACCCCTCGGACATGTCGCGCATCAACATGACTGACGACGCCGATACGATCCTGCAAAAGATCAAGAAGGCGACGACGGACGCGCATCCGGTGCCGGAGGCGAAGGAGGGTCTCGCCGGCAGGGCGGAAGTCGAAAACTTGGTCGGCATATTCGCGGCAGTCACAGACCGCAGCGTTGAAGACGTTCTGTCCGAGTTTGGCGGCAAAGGTTTTGGCGTGTTCAAACCCGCGCTGGCTGAAACACTCGCTTCAAAACTGAGCCCCATCGCCGCCGAAATGCGCCGCCTCAACGCCGATACCGCGGCTCTCGACGCCATCCTGAAAGACGGCGCCGAGAAAGCCCGCGCTGTCGCGCAACCGATCATGGCCGAAGTTCGCGACATTGTCGGCCTTTGGCGCGCTTGATGTGGCGCGGCGTTTGAGCGACGGTCGCGCGCCATGACGAAAGATCTGCAAGCGTTCAGCTGCCTGGTCATTGCGGACGAGAGCGAGGAGTTCCCGGACGCATTGATCTATGCCGGCTTGCTCTGCCGCTACACCGGTTGGCGCTTGCTGATGCTGCGGGTCATCGAGCCGTCCGATCCCGCGCCCTGGGCGTCGATCACAGAAGAGATGCGCCGCCAGGCGCGCGACGCGGCCGAGTCGATGACACAGCGTTTCGCTGCTGAAGCTTGGGCCGAGTGTGGCGTCACCGCCGAGCCGGTGTTGCGCGAAGGCGATTTGAAGCCGGAGCTGCGTAGGCTCCTGCAGGAAGATACGACGATCAAGCTTGTGGTGCTCGCCGCCGCGACGCCGCCGAGCAGCCCGGGTGCGCTCATCGCGCAGCTTGGCCGCACCGGCGGCCTCTCGCCGCGGCCGGTGCCGGTGGTTGTGGTGCCCGGCGCGCTCTCGCGTGACGAAATTCGTGCGATTGCGTTGCCGATGGCGGCGGCTGTCTCTGTCGAAAGCGAAGAAGAGCCGCCCGCGCCGCAGCCCCCGGCTGCTTGACCGGTTCTGCCCAAAGGCCCACCTGAGCGACATGTTCATTCAAACCGAAGCCACGCCGAACCCGCGCACGCTTAAGTTTCTTCCTGGCCGCGACGTGTTGGGGCAGGGCAGCCGCGAATATGCCGACGCGGACGCCGCCCTTGGCGCGCCGCTGGCGACGGCGCTGTTCGATGTGGATGGCGTTGAGCGGGTCTATCTAGGCGGCGATTTCATCACCGTCACCAAGTCCGACGCGATCGAATGGCCGCATCTGAAACCGCACGTGCTCGCGGCGATCATGGACCACTTCACCTCCGGCCGGCCGGTGTTGGGTGAGGGAGGCGCTCCGGCGGATGAGACCGACGAAGCGGACATCGCCTATGAAGGCGAAGCCGCCGACATCGTGAAGGAGTTGAAGGAGATCATCGACGCGCGTGTGCGCCCGGCTGTGGCGCGCGATGGCGGTGACATCACGTTCCATTCCTGGGATCACGAGCGCGGCATTGTGCGGCTCAATATGCGCGGCGCCTGCGCCGGCTGTCCGTCTTCGACGTTGACGCTGAAGCAGGGCATCGAAAACATGCTCCGCCACTACGTTCCGGAAGTAACGTCAGTCGAGCAAGTGGTGTGAGCCAGAGCGCATGTTAGTGCTCGGCATCGATACATCGTTGGATGCGTGTTCTGTCGCCATTGCGCGCGACGGCGAAACGCTCGCTCACCTCCATGAAACGATGACACGCGGTCAGGCCGAACGGCTTGCGCCGATGACACGTGAGGCGGCGGAGCGGGCGGGCGTCGCGTTTGCCGGCCTGGATCGGATTGCGGTGACGACCGGGCCTGGCTCCTTCACCGGCGTCCGCGTTGGCCTCTCGTTTGCGCGCGCATTGGCGCTTGCGATCGGAAAGCCCTGTATTGGCGTCTCGACCCTCGAAGCGCTGGCGTTGGAAGACGGCGAGGAGGGCAATCGCGCCGCCCTCATCGAAACCCCGGGCGCCGCGTACTTCGCGCTCTACCGGGACGGCATCGCGGAGGTCGCGCCGCGCAATATCGAACGCGGCGGGCACGAGGCGTTGCTTGGGAGCGCCCGCCTCAAAGGTCCTGGCGTCACGGTCAACGCCGCTGCCCTGGCGATCCGCGCCGCGCGCCTCGATCCGGCGCGCTATCCGAGCGATCCGACTTACCTTCGCGCCCCGCACGTTACCTTGCCGGGCGGGTCATGATTGAATCTGCGCCCGCGACGGCCTCTGAACTTCTTGCATCGCTCCATGCGCGCGCGTTTCCCAAGAAGCCGTGGAGCGCCACCGAGATTGCGAAGCTCATGGAAAACCAGGCCGTCTTCGCTCTGATGCACGGCAATGGCGCCGAGCCCAATGGTTTCGTCATGGCGTGGGCGGCGGCCGGCGATTCCGAGTTGCTGACAGTCGCTGTTGTTCCGGAGGCGCGCCGGAAGGGTGTCGGCGCCGCGTTGGTCACGTCCGCAGGTGTCGCCGCACTCGTGCGCGGCGCCGCCTCGATGCATCTTGAGGTCGCCGAAGATAACGAAGGCGCGCGCGCCCTCTATCGAAAGCTGGGTTATGAAGAGGCGGGCCGCCGCCATGCCTATTACGCGGGCGAGGGTGGCCCGGTTGACGCTATCGTCATGCGCCGCGCGCTCCCGCGGCCCGTGGTTTAACGCGCCAAAAGGTGGACATCGCCCCTGCGGAAGGGGTATCTGACGCCCATGGATCGCATCGAAAAACTCTGCGTCGAGAAGGGTATGCGCATGACTGAGCAGCGCCGCGTCATCGCGCGCGTGATCTCGACCAGTCATGACCATCCGGATGTCGAAGAGCTGCACCGCCGTGCGGCGGCAATCGATTCCGGCATCTCCATCGCCACCGTCTATCGCACGGTTCGTCTGTTCGAAGATTCCGGCATTCTCGAGCGCCACGATTTCCGCGATGGCCGCTCGCGCTACGAAGAAGTGCCCGACCAGCACCACGATCACCTGATTGACATGAAGTCAGGCAAGGTCATCGAGTTCGTCGATGAAGAGATCGAGCGGCTGCAGCACGAGATCGCGCGGCGCCTCGGCTTCAAGCTCGTCGATCACCGCCTTGAGCTCTATGGCGTGCCGCTCGACGATAAGTCCAAGGCGGTCAAGAAATAGCATGACCGACGCGCGCGCGCCGAAGCGTCTCTTCATCGAGACGTACGGTTGCCAGATGAACGTCTATGACTCGGAGCGCATGCGCGACGTGCTCACGCCTTTGGGCTACGCCGTCACCGAAAGGCCCGACGACGCCGACCTCGTCATCCTCAACACATGCCACATCCGCGAGAAAGCGACCGAAAAGGTCTATTCCGAGATCGGCCGTCTGCGCGCGCATAAGGAACGCCGCGCCGCCGAAGGGAAGGGGATGACGATCACCATCGCGGGCTGTGTCGCGCAGGCGGAAGGTGAGGAGATCATCCGGCGCGCGCCCGAAGTGGATCTCGTTGTCGGCCCGCAGGCGTATCACAAGCTGCCGGAGCTGATCGCGCGCGCCGCGCGCAAGGCGGGCGAGCGGCTGGAGACCGATTTCACGGCGCAGGAAAAGTTCGACGCGTTGCCGGCGCGCGCGCCGGATGGCGTAACGGCGTTTCTGTCGGTTCAGGAAGGTTGCGACAAGTTTTGCACCTTCTGCGTTGTGCCTTACACGCGAGGCGCCGAATTCTCGCGGCCGATCGCTGATGTACTCGCCGAAGCGCGCTCACTTGCGGACAAAGGCGTGCGCGAAGTCACTTTGCTTGGTCAGAACGTTAACGCCTATCACGGCGGCGCCGTATTCACGGACTTGCTGAGTGAGATTGCCGCCATTAACGGGATCGCCCGCATCCGCTACATGACTTCGCATCCGATCGAGATGACGGACGATCTCATTGCGCTGCACGGCGCCGAGGCCAAGCTGATGCCGTTCCTGCATCTTCCGGTGCAATCGGGCTCAGATCGCATCCTAAAAGCCATGAACCGAAAGCACGATGGCGCGTTCTATCGCGACATCATCGCGCGCGTCCGCGCGGTGCGGCCCGATCTGGCCCTCTCGACCGACTTCATCGTTGGCTTTCCGGGCGAGACGGAGAAGGAATTCGAAGCGACCATGCAACTCGTCCGCGATGTGACATTCGCTTCCGCTTTCTCATTCAAATACTCGCCGCGTCCTGGAACGCCTGCCGCCGGTATGGTGGGGCAGGTGGATGAGGATGAACAATCCCAGCGCCTGCAGGCGCTGCAAGCCTTGCTGTTCAGCCAGCAGACCGCCTTCAACGCCGCCCAAGTTGGGCGCACGCTGCCGGTGCTCGTGACCGGCAACGGCCGCATGCCTGGTCAAAAGCATGGCCGCTCGCCATATCTCCAGTCCGTGCACTTCCAGGACACCCACGCGCAGAATGGCGACATCGTCGATGTCCGAATCACCGGCTCGTCGCAAAACTCGCTGACCGGCGCGTTGCCCGCGCTCGTGCCCGCATGAGCGAAACCTCTCGCACTTTCCCCCTTGGTGAAGCGGCGCAGGCGGTGTTTGGCCCGCTGCATCGTCATGTTGCGCAAATTCAGGAAGCCTTCCGCGATCCGAGCGCTCCGCGTGGTGCGCCGGCATACCGTCTGACGTTCGACGCGCAGGGCGACAAGATCATCGCGCGCGCCGGCCCCGGTGTGACCGACGCTGATTTCGTGCGCGCGCAACGCATAATAGACGCGCTGATCGATCAGGCGCGCCGCAAAGGCCGCGTGCGCGAAGGCGAAGTGCTCGCCGCGATCGCGTTCTCCGAGGGTGAGAGCGAATCCAACACGCCCATGCAGCTGCCGCAGCTTGGCGGCCTCACTCTGCGCACGCCGCGCCAAGTGCACTACGTCGAAGCGCTGCGCGATGAGAACATCGATTTGATTTTTGGTGTCGGCCCGGCCGGCACCGGCAAGACATTTCTTGCCGTCGCCGCCGCCGTCGAGGCGCTGAAGCAAGAGCGTGTCGATAAGATCATCGTCACGCGACCCGCTGTCGAAGCGGGCGAGAAGCTCGGTTATCTCCCGGGCGATCTTTCGGAAAAGGTCGATCCTTATCTGATGCCAATTTGGGACGCGTTTCGCTCACAGATGAGCGAGAACGATCTCAAAGCCCGCCGCGAACGCCGCGTCATTGAAGTGGCGCCGCTTGCTTTCATGCGCGGCCGCACGCTCTCGAACGCGTTTGTGATCGTAGATGAAGCGCAGAACGCCACCGTGCTGCAAATGAAGATGACGCTGACCCGTCTCGGTGAAGGCTCCCGCATGGTCGTGACCGGCGACCCGTCGCAGATCGATCTCGTGCGCGCGGATCAATCCGGCCTCGCGCACGCGATCTCGATTCTCGAAGATGTGCCTGGCGTTGAAGTCATCCGCTTCGCCACGCAGGACGTCGTCCGTCATAGGCTCGTCGCGCACATCGTCGAAGCTTATCACCGCGATGAGGGAGCGCGCGGTGGAAGCTAGTTTTGAAGTCGACATCCTGGTGAACTCACCGCTCTGGCGCGGACAGGAAGACTTGCTCTCCAAGGCGCTGGCGGCGGCGGCGCAGAAGATGGGCAAATCGGGCAGCGTTTCGCTTCTGCTTGGCGACGATGCCGCGATCGCTGAACTTAATCAGCAGTTCCGCAACAAAGCTGGTCCGACCAATGTCCTTTCGTTCCCGCCGGCTTCTGGCGCTGAACCCGGCTTCCTTGGCGACATCGCGCTTGCGGCGGAAACCATTGTCGAACAAGCACAATTTCAGGGTAAACGGTTCGAGCATCATGCCGCTCATCTTGTCGTGCACGGTTTTTTGCACCTGATAGGCTATGATCACGAGAAACCGGCCGACGCCGAGGTGATGGAAGCGCGCGAGCGCGAAATCCTCACCTCGCTTGGGATAGAAGATCCCTACGCGTGAGCGCCGCAACGGAGTGCGACACACACCATTATGGTTGAGACAACCAACGACGCGACTGATCTTTCCTCGCGAAGACGCGCGGGCCTGCTGCAACGATGGGCGCGCATCTTCGCGCGCGGCAAGCTAGGGTCCGCGGAAGCGGTTGAAGAAGCGCTCCGCGAGCGCGAGGAAAACGGCGGTCAAATCGAAATGGCGCACAAGGATCTGATCCTGCGCGCCGCGCATTTCGATCAGCTCAAAGTCGCCGACGTGATGCGCGCGCGCGCGGAGATCGTCGCCATTGAAGCGTCCTCAACACTGGGCGAGGCGTCCCGCGTTTTTTCCGAAAGCCAACATTCGCGTTTGCCGATTTATGGTGAAACGCTCGACGATCCGCAGGGTTTTGTCCACGTGCGTGATGTGCTCGCGCTTCTCGCCCCCAATGAACAGGGGATTGCCGACGCGCAATTCGCCGATCGCTCTTTGCCTCGTATCCGCCGCGAGATTTTGTTTGTGCCGCAATCGATGACGCTCGCGCGTCTCTTTCTGCGGATGCAATCGAGCCGCATCCATTTGGCTCTCGTCGTTGACGAGTATGGCGGCACTGACGGTCTTGTCTCGATGGAAGACCTTGTTGAGCAGATCGTCGGCGCTATCGACGATGAGCATGACGTGGACTCCGCCTTGGTGTTGGACCGCGCCAACGGGGCGTTCGAAGCCGACGGCCGCGCATCGATCGCTGAGCTGGAAGAAAAACTCGGAAAAAGTCTGGCGTTGCCGGACCATGAGGACGAGTTTGATACGGCGGCGGGTCTGGCCGTCGCGCTCGCGTCGCGGCTTCCGCAGCGCGGCGAGATATTGCGTCACCCGGCGGGCTTCGATGTCGAAATCGTGGATTCTGATCCGCGTCGCGTGAAACGCATCAGGATCAAACCAAGCACCGAGGCAGCCGCTACGCTTCGTGTTGTCACACCTCTAGGAAACGCGACACAACGCACACCTTGAAGTGTTGACCTGGGCGTCTGATCGCGCTCCAAAACCCGCCGCGCGGTGAAGAGTGGAGTGTCCCCGTTGAACGCTGAACCAGCAAACGCCGCGCAATCGCGCGTTCAGGCTTGGTTTGCCGCGCGCACGCCGTGGCAGCGGCGCGGCATGGCTATCGCGGCTGGCGCGATGGCGACTTTGGGCCATGCGCCGTTCCAGCTGACGCTCTTATTTGTTGCGGCAATCGTGCTGCTGATTTGGCTGCTCGACGTGTCGGCGACGACAGAGCGGCGCGTACGGTCGGCGTTCAGCATCGGCTGGTTTTTCGGTTTGGGTTACTTTTGCACCGGTCTTTATTGGGTGGCCGCTGCCTTCAATGTCGATAGCGACGCGTGGGGTCCGATCTGGGGCATTCCGGCAACACTGGCGCTTGCGGGCGGTCTGGCGCTGTTCTTCGGCTTAGGCGCCATGCTCGCGATGTTGCTTTGGACGAAGGACGCGCGCCGGATCGCGGTGTTTGCGGCCGCATTGTTCGCCTCGGAATATTTGCGTGGCCATATCCTCACCGGCTTTCCGTGGTTGCTGCCGGCTTATGTCTGGACGCCAGGCGAGCCGATTTCGCAGCTCGCTTCGATCATCGGCGCTTACGGATTGACGCTGATTACGCTGTTGGTGGCGGCAACGCCGGCGACGTTGGCCGATCGCGGCGGCAGTTCGTTCCGGCGGTTCGCGCCAATCTTGGCGGCGACTTTGGCGATTGGTATGGCGTGGGGCTGGGGCGCGCAGCACATCGCGTCGGCGCCTGCCGAACCGCCTGGCGCGCAACCACTTATTCGCGTGGCGGATTCGGGTCTCGGCCAAGCGGAGAAATGGCAGAACCGTCCCGATCAAGAATGGCGCGTGCTTGACCGTTATCTGGAAGCGAGCGGCGAACCAAGCGACGACAATGCCGATTCGGTGGTGATCTGGCCGGAAGGCGCCATCCCGGCGATCAACTTCTTCACCCTGGAAAATCCAGACTTTCTGTCCGCGTTGGGCAGGGGACTTGGTGATCGCGTGCTGATCACGGGGCTCACGCGCCGCGAGGCCCGCGCCGGCGGGGTCGCATACTTCAACTCCGCGGCCGTCATCGACGGCGTGAACGGTGAAGCGCGCCTCAGCCAGATGTATGACAAGAACCACCTGGTTCCCTTTGGCGAATACATCCCGTTCTGGTCGCTCGTCAGCGCCTTCAATATCGCGCCGTTGCAACGGATCGGATCCGGCTTTGAGGCCGGCGCGCCGCCGACGCGACTGGTTGTGCCCGGCGCGCCCACAGCGGTTGTCCTCATCTGCTACGAGGCGATTTTCCCCGGCATGATCCCTCACGGGGACGCGCGCCCGGGCTGGATCGTGATGGTCACGAATGATGCCTGGTTCGGCGGCGGGTCGGGGCCGTACCAGCACTACGCCATGGCCAGATATCGGGCGATCGAGGAGGGGCTCCCGGTCGCGCGGGCGGCCTCGGGCGGAATTTCCGCCATCGTCGATAGTTATGGCCGGCAGGTTGCGGCGACTACGGCGCGCACCGAATATGCGGAAGCGCAACTCCCCCCTGCGCTGCCAGAAACCGTTTGGGCGCAGTGGGGCAGTATATTGATGGCGGTATTATTTGTATTGATCATAGGGCTCCGGTTCATCCCTTCCGGACGTAAAGGGCCGGGAGGGTCCTAGAATGAATGACGAGCGCGCCGCCAACGCGATCGACAAGAAAGTCGGTCAACGCGTGCGAACGAGACGTCTTGAGATCGGCATGAGCCAGGAACGGCTGGCCGAGTTGCTTGGCGTTACATTTCAACAGGTTCAGAAGTACGAAAAGGGGGTGAACCGCATCGCGGTGAGCCGTCTCTGGCAGATTTCCCTGGCGCTGGAGCTGCCCGTAGCGCGCTTCTTTGAGGGGTTAGCCACGCTGGGGGTCGCCGAGTCCCGCCAGGAATACGTGGACGACGCGCTCGCCACCCCTGAGGGCGCGCAACTCATGGCGGTCTTCGCGACCATCAAGAGCGCCAAGGTGCGACGCCGGGTGCTGGATCTGGTCCGCACCCTCACAGAGGAAGATAGCGGCAAACGCTAAACGCCCGCGACGATTGTGAAATTGCGTCCCCCGGCGGTTCTCCCTAAGAGAGCCGCTTCATTTTTACCGTTTCCCCGGAGAATCCCGTGGCTCGTAGCAATTACGTCTTCACCAGCGAAAGCGTGTCAGAGGGCCACCCGGACAAGGTCGCCGATCGCATCTCTGACACGGTGGTGGATGCGTTCATCGCTGCCGACCCCGAAGCCCGCGTCGCCTGCGAAACCATGGTGACAACCAACCGCATCATTCTCGCGGGCGAAGTCCGCGCCGGAAAGCCGGGCAACGACAAGGCGCAGAACAAGGCCTTCACCAAAGACATCATCGCTTCGCTGCAGCCGAAGGTCCGCGCCGCGGTGAAGGACATCGGCTACGAGCAGAAGGGCTTCCACTGGGAGAAGGCGAAGTACGCCTGCTATCTCCACGGCCAATCCGCTCATATCGCCCAGGGCGTCGACTCGTCCGCGAAGAAAGACGAAGGCGCCGGCGACCAAGGCATCATGTTCGGCTACGCTTGCAACGAAACGCCCGAGCAAATGCCGGCGACGCTGCAATACTCGCACAACATCCTAAAGCGTCTCGCTGAAGTGCGTCACAGTGGTGAGCGCCCAGAGCTTGAGCCGGACGCGAAGAGCCAAGTCACGCTGCGCTACGAAAACGGCAAGCCGGTTGAAGTTGTCGCCGTCGTCGTCAGCCACCAGCACGGCAAAAAGATTGGCGACAAGAATTACAGCCAAGCGCGCTTCGCCGAGATCGTGAAGCCGATCGCGGCTTCGGTTTTCCCCGAAGGCCTGATCACTAAGAGAACCAAGTGGCACATCAACCCCACCGGAAAGTTCGAAATCGGCGGCCCGGACGGCGATAGCGGTCTCACTGGCCGCAAGATCATCGTCGACACCTACGGTGGCGCGGCCCCGCACGGCGGCGGCGCGTTCTCAGGGAAGGATCCGACGAAGGTTGACCGTTCAGCCGCGTATGCGTGCCGCTATCTCGCGAAAAACGTCGTCGCGGCGGGCCTCGCTGATCGCTGCACCATCCAGATCAGCTACGCCATCGGCGTTGCCGTGCCGACAAGCTTCTACGTCGATCTCCACGGCGCCGACACGATCGATCCAGCGATCCTCGAAGCGAAGCTGCCAGAGCTGATCGGCGGCGCGACGCCGCGTTCGATCCGCAACCATTTGAAGCTCAATCGTCCGATCTACGCGCGCACCGCCGCGTACGGGCACTTTGGTCGTCAGCCGGACAATGAAGGTGGCTTCACCTGGGAGCGCGATGATTTGGTAGCCGAGCTGAAGGGCTTGGCTTAGTTCACTTGGATCGCGGGCCAGGCCCCCGCATCTTTCGGTGGCCTGCGCGTCTGAAGACGCGCGGTCCAAGAGGCGCTAAGCTCTCGCGATGTCCTCTTCACTTGGTCTCACGCCTGAAATCGTCCGCTATCTCGCGCACGTAAATCCGCCTGAACATCCCGCCCTCGCGCGTTGCCGCGAGGAAACGCAAGCCATGTCGAATGCGGGCATGCAGATCAGCGCCGAGCAGGGCGCGTTCATGCAAGTGATCACGCGCATGTTGAGCGCTAAGCGCGTGTTCGAGATCGGCGTGTTCACCGGCTATTCCTCGACCGCCGTCGCGTTGACGATGAAGGAGCTCAATCCCGTCGGCGCGCGATTGCTCGCGTGCGACATCTCCGAGGAATGGACGACGAAGGCGCGCAGCTATTGGCGCGATGCGCAGGTCGACGACATCATCGAACTCAAACTCGCGCCCGCTGCCGAAACGCTCGATGCGCGGATCGCGGCAGGCGAGGCGGGTCAATACGATCTCGGCTTCATCGATGCCGACAAGACGGGCTACGATTCCTACTACGAGCGCGGCCTGCGGCTTCTGCGCAAAGGCGGCGTGATGCTGTTCGACAACGTGCTTTGGTCGGGCCGCGTCGCTGATCCGGCTGATACGTCAGCCGATACCTCGGCGCTCCGCGCGTTCGCGCAGAAGGCCAAGTCCGACACGCGCGTCCACGCCGCCATGACCAATATCGGCGATGGCCTGCTGATCTGTGTGAAGAAATAACGGCGCACGTTTCCCGGCCGAATGCCCCGCGCAAGCGGGGCGAGAGCCGGGACCCAGAGGCAAACACACAATTGGCAGCCCCTGGGTCCCGGCTCGCACCCCGGCTCAGGGCCGGGGCTGCGTCCGGGAAGCGTTTCCGTCGCGTTGCCACCTGCGGCGCACAGGTCTATTCCCGGCGCCTTCTTTTCCGAATCCCTTCCGGAGCAGCCCCATGGCCCGCGCAAAAATCGCCCTTATCGGTTCTGGCATGATCGGCGGCACGCTCGCCCACATCGCGGCCCGCGAAGAATTGGGCGATGTAATCCTGTTCGACGTTGTCGAAGGTGTCCCGCAGGGCAAGGGCCTCGATATCGCCGAAGCCTCGCCGGTGTTCGGCAAGGACAGCGCGCTGAAGGGCGCGAATGACTACGCCGGCATCGCAGGCGCCGATGTCTGCATCGTCACCGCTGGCGTGCCGCGCAAGCCGGGCATGAGCCGCGACGATCTTCTCGGCATCAATCTGAAAGTCATGAAGGCGGTGGGCGAGGGCATCGCCGCGCACGCGCCGAACGCGTTCGTCATTGTCGTCACCAATCCGCTCGACGCAATGGTGTGGGCGCTGCGCCAGTTCTCGAAGCTGCCACACAACAAGGTTGTCGGTATGGCCGGCGTGTTGGATAGCGCACGCTTCCGCTATTTCCTCGCCGAAGAATTCAAGGTCTCGGTCGAAGACGTCTCAGCCTTCGTGCTCGGCGGTCACGGCGACACCATGGTGCCGCTCGCGCGTTACTCTACTGTCGCCGGCATTCCGCTGCCCGACCTCGTGAAGATGGGCTGGACCAGCCAAGAAAAGCTCGACCAGATCATCCAGCGCACGCGCGACGGCGGCGCCGAAATCGTCGGCCTGCTGAAAACGGGCTCCGCCTTCTACGCGCCAGCTGAAAGCGCGATCGTGATGGCGAAGAGCTATCTGCGCGACAAGAAGCGCGTTCTGCCATGCGCCGCCAACCTCACCGGCCAATACGGCTTGAACGACATGTATGTCGGCGTGCCGTGCATCATCGGCGCGGGCGGCGTTGAGAAGGTCATCGAGATCGAACTCAGCGCCAACGAACGCGCCATGTTCGACCACTCCGTTGGCGCCGTGAAGGGCTTGGTCGATGCGTGCAAGGGCATCGATCCGTCAGTCGTCTAGTTTTCGCGCCCGGTGTGTCGTCGCAATGCGCGAATGAACTCTTTCGCGCCGACCAGGAACCTGGATATTCCGACCGCCGATACGCTCGGATGGGAGAGGACGACGCGGTACTCTAGATCATTGAGTACGCCTGCGCCGCGTACCTGTGCCCATGTCGCGGAAAACGACTTGCCGACAAGGCGTCGAACCTGAAAGCCGTTGTCGTCCCAACGCAGCCGAAAGTAGAAGCCCTCGGCGGCGCAGTAGCCCATTCCAACGGCGCCAACCAAGAACAACAGCGTTACACCCCAGTGGAACTCTTCGTAGGCGAGGTTTCCGACGAAGCCCAATCCAAAGGCGATGGCCAGAAGTAGCTGAAACAA
The DNA here is from genome assembly GCA_016791365.1 of Hyphomonadaceae bacterium. Taxonomy (GTDB): domain Bacteria; phylum Pseudomonadota; class Alphaproteobacteria; order Caulobacterales; family Aquidulcibacteraceae; genus Vitreimonas. The sequence goes on from JAEUMT010000042.1 coordinate 112,725, forward strand.
CACCGCAAAGGGGGCCGTATATGCGAGTTGAGGGCGGACGGGTCCCGCCTGCAACAGCCAAATGAGGGCGGCCATCGCTACGAGCGCTATGAGCCATTGTTGGGCTTGCTCAAGCACGTCGCCGCACGACATATCTTCTGGGCAATGTCATGGGCGGCAAACTATCGAAACGAGCAGGAAATGTCATGAGCATCGGCCCAACCCTCACCACCGCACGTCTCATCTTGCGTCCACCGCAGCACGAAGACTTCGACGGCTTCGCCGCCATGGCGCAGGAAGAAGAGACCATGCGCTATATCGGCGGTCTCGCCCCGCGTGATGCGGCGTGGCGCGGCATGGCTTCGCTCGCGGGCTCGTGGGCGCTGCTCGGCCACGGCATGTTCTCCGTCATCCGCCGCGACACCAACGAATGGATCGGCCGTCTCGGGCCGTGGCGGCCGGGCGGCAAGGAAGGCAATTGGCCGGGTGATGAAGTTGGCTGGGGCGTGAAGGCCACGGCGATGGGCCAGGGCTTTGCGCAAGAGGGCGCGATCGCCGCCATCGATTGGGCGTTCGACACTCTTGGCTGGGATCACGTCATCCATTGCATCGACAAGCGCAACACTCCCTCAATCAAGCTCGCCGAGCGCCTGGGATCGCAGCTCGAAACCGAGGATGTGCAACTCGCGCCGCCGTTCGAGATGCACAAAGTCGATCTCTACGGCCAATCGAAAGCGGCATGGAAAACCCGCCGCCGCGCCTAAGCTCGCCTGATCGTCGCTAAGGTCTTGCATCCCGCGCGTCCGCCGCCACTTTGAGCGCACGAGTTTGGGGGACGACATCACATGCGGAACTTTGCCCTGGCGCTTCTGGGTGCGGCTGCATTCGCCTTTCCGGCGAGTGCGCAACAACAGCAACAACCGGTCCCCGGTTTTGTTCAAGCGAGCAATCCGCCAGCAACGCAGCCGCAAGTCGCGCCGATCTCCGTAGCCCAACAGCGCACCGTTGAACGGCTGCAAGCCGCTGCGCTCGAAAGCGACCACGCTTACGAAATCGTCGAAAGTCTCGTCACCGAAGTTGGCGCGCGTCTTGCCGGTTCGGAAGCCGAAGCGCGCGCCCGCGATTGGGCCGCGGCGATGCTGCGCGCCAATGGCTTCACCAACGTGCGGATTGAGCCGTTCACGCTGCCCTATTGGGATGCGACGCGCGAAGAAGCGCGCATTGTGTCGCCTGGCATAGAGCGTCCGATGGTCGCCGCGGCGCTCGGCGGCTCGCCGTCAACGCCGGAAGGCGGGCTCACCGCTCAAATCGTGCGCTTTGCCGATATGGCCGCGCTTGAAGCCGCACCGAACAGCGCCGTCGCGGGCCGCATTGTGTTCATTGATGAGCACATGAGCGCTGCCCAAGATGGCTCGGGATACGGCGTTGCTGTGCGCAAGCGCGGGCTCTGCGCCCCGGTCGCGCAAGCGAAGGGGGCGGCCGCGTGCCTCATTCGCGCCGTCGGCACCGACACGCATCGCTTCGCTCACCAGGGCGGCAGCTCGCGCCAAGCGCAAGGCGCATCGCTCCCCGCGATGTCGGTCTCGCCCGCCGACGCGGACGTGCTCGCAAATCTCGTGGCGAGCGGCCGCGCCGTCCGCGTGCGTCTCGATATCCGGGCTGACATTCGCGAAACCGCGCAGTCCGGCAATGTCATCGCGGAAATCCGCGGGCGTGAACGTCCGGATGAAATCGTGTTGCTCGCCGCGCATTTGGATTCGTGGGACATGGGCCAGGGCGCCGTCGATGACGGCGCGGGCGTGGCGATCATCACCGCGGCGGCGCGATTGATCCGCGAAATGCCACGCCGTCCGCGCCGCACGATCCGCATCTTGCTTGCGGGCGCCGAAGAGAACGGCGTTCACGGTGGCGCGGCGTACGGTCGCGCGCATGCTAACGAAGCGGCCAACCACGTCGTGGCGCTCGAAAGCGATTTTGGCGCCGGCCGGGTTTGGCGCTTTGACACGCAATTCGCCGAGCCGGCGCTTCCGTATGCACGCGCCTTCCAGCGCGCTCTGTTGCCGCTTGGCGTTCTGCCCGGGCCGAACCAAGCCGATGGCGGCGCCGATGTGTCCGCCATGAGAGCTCTTGGCGTGCCGGTCGTCGATCTCAGCCAGGATGGCACGAACTATTTCGACTATCATCACACGCCGAACGATACGCTCTATGCGATCGACCGCGGCGACCTCCGCCAGAACGTCGCCGCCTGGGCCACGTTTGTGTATCTTGCCGCCGATAGCGATTGGAGTTTCCGCGCGCCGCCGGCGCCTTGATGTCGAAATCGGCGTAAGCTTCGCGTCAGGAGGCTTGAAGGATGTTGAAGCTCGCCAGATTGTTCGCGCTCGCCGCCGCATTGCTCGTCGCTGCCTGCGCGGCGCAAGCGCAAACGCCGCCCGCGATCACCATCAATGACGCCGCCTGGATCGCCGGCCGTTGGGTGGGTGAGGGCTTTGACGGGCAAATGGAAGAAGTCTGGTCGCCGCCCGTCGGCGGGCAGATGGTTGGCCATTTCCGCTATTGGCGGAATGGCGAACCGCAATTCTACGAGATCATGATGATGGATGTCGCCGATGGCGGCGTCCGCATGCGCGTGAAGCACTTCAATCCGGATTTTACCGGCTGGGAAGATCGCAGCGAGTGGCACACATTTGAGCCGGTTTCCGCGTCGCCCGACGCGCTGATCTTCAACGGGCTCGAAATCCGCCGCGAAGGCGAAGATCGCCTCGTCATGACGATTCGCATGCGCCAGGGCGAGACCGTCACCAGCGAAATTCTCCGTTTTCAGCGCGCGCCGCTCTAGAACCAGCGCGCTTCACGCAGCGCACGCACGTTCGGACGGCTCACCGGCGCTTCGGCGCCGCCTTTGAGCACGAGCACGATCTTGTCGCCGTCGCGGCGTGTGCTCTCGACCGCATCCCGCGCGACCCACCAAGAGCGGTGCGTTTGCGCGCCCTCGACGCCCTCAAGCTCCGAGATGGCGTCGCTCAGGCGCATCAGGATCAGATCCGATCCCTTTGACGTATGCAGCCGCAAGTAGTGATCCTCGGCTGACACCGCATAGATCACAGCGCCCTTGAGTTTCGCGGGCAAGCGCTCGGCAAACCGCACCGCCGGGACCGGGGCGCCCGGCGCCGGTGCGTGGGTCACGCGTCCCGGCCAGTTCACGACGATCATCAGCGCCGTCATCGCGGCGCTCAGAAAGAACACGCTGCCAAAAAGCCCTGGCAACGCCGCCAGCGATATCCGCGCGCCGAACATCAGATTTGTGTAGCCCCACACCGCAAGCGTCGCCGGCAGCGTGAGTGCAATCGAGAGGATGGCGCCGAACAGCCACGGGTTCACAATCGCTTTCGGTATCTTCGCCACGATCAGCGACATGGCGTGACCCAGAAAGCCGCCGCCAAGCATCAGCGGCACCCAATAGAGCAGCCGCTTCACCAGCGGCACGCTTCCCGATTCCATCGCGCCGACAAAAGCCAAAACCACACCGACTCCGGTGGCGATCGCCAGGTTCCGCACCCATTCGCGCCAGGTGCGCGGCGAATCGCCCGCAAATGGCGCTTCGCGAACGGCAGACGCCTGCCGTTCGCGCTCAGCGCCGGTGCTTTCACGTAGTTCCGGCTGCACGCGAGCCCTCCATCGGTCAGCGTCTCTACCAGACTTCGAACGGAGACCAGAACCGATGCCAGCAACCCGCGCCGCCACCTTCCGCTTGATCGGCTCGACGATCGGCATCGGCATTCTCGTCGTGGCGCTCTGGCCGTATTGGCCGGGCATCTTCCGCCGGCTTGGGGATATCTCGGTTCATGCGCCGAATTGGGCGCTGTGGGACCGGGTGTCCTGGATCGTGAAGCTTCACGTCGCCGCGGCGGTCGCGGCGTTGGTCATCGGCACGATGATCCTGCTGCAGAAGAAGGGGAGCGGCCTCCACAAGACGCTTGGCTGGTCCTGGGTCATCGCCATGGCGGCGACGGCCATTTCCAGCCTGTGGATCACCGGCCTTAACGGCAACTTCTGGTCGATCATCCACCTTCTGAGCGGCTGGACCATCATCTCGCTGCCGATGGCCGTCTGGGCGATCCGCAACCGCAAGGTCGAAATCCACCGCCGCGCCATGACCGGCATGTTCGTCGGCGGGCTCCTCGTCGCCGGCGCGCTCACCTTCATCCCGGGCCGCATCATGTTTGAAACATTCTTCGGCTGATTTTCCCAAAGGAGACGACCTATGAAACTCATCACCGCCACGGCGGCGTGCATCCTCGCGCTTGCCGGTCTCCCCAACGGTCACGCCTACGCCGACCAAGTCAGCCTCGATGTGCGCGTGGACAATGTCCGGCCCGATCAAGGCGCGGTGCGCGTCGCGCTTTACGATGAAAATTCGTGGCTCGGCGAGCCGGTCGTCGGCCAGCAGATCGCTGCGAGCGGCTCGTCGGTGACGCTGCGCATTCAAGCGCCGGCAGTTGGGCGCTACGGGCTCGCCGCGTATCAGGACACCAATAGTGACGGACGTCTCAATCGAAACCTCGTGGGCATTCCGTCGGAACCCACCGCGTTCTCAAATGACGCGCCGATGAATTTCGGCCCGCCGCGCTTTGCCGATGCCGCGCTTGATGTGAGCGCGCCGTCACAAACGGTGCTTACCCTGCGCTAAAACGCCTTGGCTGTTCTGCGCGAAACGGAATTCCCATTCGCGCAGAACACGCCTACACAGCGCTCGTTCTCATGCCGAGCCTGCTGCGCAACGTCGCTGCACTGATCGCAGCCGTGACGATCCTGCAACTTGCGGGCGGCTTGCTTGGCGTCCGCATTCCGCTTGCGTTCACGGAAGAGCATTCGCGCACCGCGCTCGGTTTGGTCGCCGCGTCATACTCGGCCGGATTCATGATGGGCGCGATGATCGCGACGGTCCTGTTCGCGCGCGTCGGCCACATTCGCGTGTACGCTGGCTGCGCCGCCATTTTCTGCGCCACAACACTCGCGCTTCATTTTAGCAATGACATCTGGTGGTGGGGCGTTGCGCGCATGATTGCCGGCGTCGCGGTCGCGCTCATGTTCGCGGCTGTCGAAAGTTGGATCAGCTTTTCAATCGGCAAGCACGCGCGCGGCGAAGTCATGAGCGTCTATATGGTGCTGACCAAGGGCGCGCTGGCGTTGGGGCCGTTTCTTGCGTTCGGTTATTCCGCGCCGGAAGCAGAGCCGTGGATGATCGCGGCGGCGCTTGCCGCGCTTTCGATGGTGCCGCTCTGCTTCACCGCGGCCGAGCAACCCGATCCACCAAAGGCGCAACCGCTTGCGCTGGTCGAACAATTCGCCATCGCGCCTGCCGCTGTCATCGGTTGTTTCGGAGCAGGGCTGGTGAATGGCGGCGTTCTCGCGCTCGCGCCGCTCTATGCTTCTGATCATTACGGCGCGAACGCCGCTGCCGAGTTTTATTCAGCCGCGTTCACAGGCTCGCTGCTGTTGCAATGGCCCGCGGGACGTCTATCGGATCGCATCGATCGCCGGCTCGTTATCGCCGGCCTTGCGGCGCTCGCTGCGGCCTCATCTTTCGCGCTCGCGATGTGGAGTGGACAATTGCTGAACTGGTCGGCTGTGCTGTTGTTCTTCCTATGGGGCGCAGGCGCACTCAGCTTTTACGGCATCGCCGTCGCGCACATGGCTGATCGCGCCGAGCCCGGAAAACTGGCGCAATCCGCAGCTGGCCTGCTCTTTGTGTGGGCGGCGGGCTCTGTCATCGGTCCGCTCATCATGGGGCCGCTGGTCGATTGGTTCGACGTCGCCGGCATGTTCTGGTTCTCAGGCGCGGCCGCGCTTTTCGTGTGCCTCGCCATGTTCTGGCGTCGCTCGACGCGCCGTGGACCGGTCACCAAGGAAGAGTATGCGCCGCAACTCGGGACCAGTGTCGCCGCCGGCGAAATCGCTTATGGCGAAGAAGATGCCGAACATGACGCTGGCGCGATTGCAGCGTCGCAAAATCCACGCTAGCGCGGCGGGGTGAGCCCTTCACTTTCCACGCTGTTCGCGGAATCGCTGAAAGTCGGCTGCCTCGGCTTTGGCGGCCCTGCCGGACAAATCGCGCTGATGCACCGCGTCTTCGTCGATGAACGCAAGTGGATCGATGACGATCGTTTCCAACACATGCTTGCGTTCTGCATGCTGTTGCCGGGGCCGGAAGCGCAACAACTCGCGACCTATATCGGATGGCGCCTGCGCGGTTGGGCCGGTGCGCTGATCGCCGGCTGGATGTTCGTGCTTCCCGGCGCGCTGATCGTGCTGGCGCTCTCATGGCTCTACGTGAACTACGGCGAAGTCCCACTCGTCGCCGCGGCATTCGACGGCATCAAATGCGCCGTCGTCGCGCTCGTTGCTGAAGCGCTAATCAAAGTCGGCAAGCGCGCGCTGAAAACAAACACCGCACTTTGGATCGCGATCGCTGCGTTCGCTGCACTCCTATTTGGCGCACCGTTTCCGTTGGTGATTATCACGGCGGCGCTGATTGGCGCGCTCGGACCCTCCCCCCTTGCGGGGGAGGGCAGGGAGGGGGGGCGTCCCGACGAGCAGGCGCCTGAGCGTTTGATCGCCCCTCATCCCCCACCCCCTTCTCCGCAAGGGAGAAGGGGAGCTTCTAGCCAAGCCGCGCTCTGGCTCATCCTATGGCTGGCGCCGCCTGCTCTCATCGCGCTCACACTCGGCACGGACCATGTGCTCTTCCAGATCGCGCTCGTCTTCTCGATCCTCGCCTGCGTCACCTTCGGCGGCGCCTACGCATTGCTTGCGTATCTCACCACGGAAGCCGCCTCGCGCGGCTGGCTCACGACAGAGCAAATGATCGACGGCCTCGGCCTCGCCGAAACAACGCCAGGCCCGCTCATTCTCGTGAACGAATTCGTCGGCTATCTCGCCGGTCACAACGCGGGCGGCCTCGCGCTCGCCGGCGCCGCCATCGCGCTTTGGTGCACGTTCGCACCAAGTTTCGTCTGGATATTCGCGGGTGCTCCTTATGCCGAGCGCCTTCAACGCAACCCCCGCGCGACCGGCGCGCTTGCCGCGATCACAGCCGCGGTTCTCGGCGTCATCGCCAAGCTCGCGCTTTTCTTTGCGACCCACGCGCTCTTCGCGCGCCAGATTCAACTCGGCCCCGCCGAGCTGCCTGACCCGGCCTCCGGCATTTGGTGGATGATCGCCTTGGCGCTCGCGGCGGGTGTCGCGCTGATCCGTTTCAAGGCGAATTTGCTGCTGGTTCTGGCCGCTTGCGCCCTGGCGGGCTTGGCGGCGCACGCATCGGGCCTATAAAGCGACCCGAATCCGCACTTTCCGACCGGGGCCTCAATGAACATCCACGAATACCAAGGCAAAGCCGTCCTCAAGAGCTTCGGCGCGCCGGTCCCGCGCGGCTTTCCCGCCTTCACCACCGAAGAAGCGATCGACGCCGCCGCGAAGCTCGGCGGTTCGGTCTGGGCCGTGAAGAGCCAGATTCACGCCGGCGGCCGTGGCAAGGGCAAGTTCAAGGAAGCGTCGGCAGGCGAGAAGGGCGGTGTCCGCATCGCCTTCAAGCCGGAAGATGTCGGCCTGTTCGCATCGCAAATGCTCGGCGCCACTTTGGTGACGCTGCAAACCGGCGCCGCCGGCCGTGTCGTCAAGCGCATCTACATCGAAGAAGGCGTGAAGATCGCCAAGGAATTCTATCTCTCCGCTCTCGTGGACCGCGAACAAGGCCGTGTCGCGTTCGTCGCGTCGGAAGCCGGCGGCATGAACATCGAAGAAGTCGCGCACGACACGCCGGAAAAAATCACCACTGTCGGCATCGATCCGCTCACCGGCCCGACGGGCGCCGACACCGCCAAGATCGCAGCGGCCTTCGGCATCAGCGGCGATCTCGCCGCGCAATGCGATACTTTGATCAAGCAGCTCTACGACGCCTTCACCAAGAGCGACATGAGCTTGCTCGAAATCAACCCGCTCATCGTCACTGACGAGAACAAGCTCCTCTGCGGCGACGCGAAAGTGAGCTTCGATTCCAACGCCGCGTTCCGCCACAAGGAATGGGCCGATCTGCGCGACATCGGTGAAGAAGACGAACGCGAGATCGAAGCCTCGAAGTACGATCTTTCCTACATCGCCCTCGACGGTGAAATCGGCTGCCTCGTCAACGGCGCCGGCCTCGCCATGGCGACGATGGACATCATCAAGCTCTTCGGCGCCGAGCCCGCCAACTTCCTCGACGTCGGCGGCGGCGCCGACAAAAACAAAGTGGAAGCCGCCTTCAAGATCATCCTCGCTGACCCGAAGGTGAAGGGCATTCTGGTCAATATTTTCGGCGGCATCGCGCGTTGCGACGTCATCGCCGAAGGCGTGATCGCGGCGGTGAAGAGCGTCGGCCTGGAAGTGCCGCTCGTAGTGCGCCTCGAAGGCACCAACGTCGACGAAGGCAAAGCCATCATCCGCAGCAGTGGCCTGAATGTGATTGCCGCGGATGATTTGGAGGATGCGGCGCGGAAGATCGTGGCGGCCGTGAAGGGCTAGACGATGCGCATGTTCGCCGCGCAAGCGCTTCGATCGAAGTGACACTGCTGGGTTGGCGAGGGGCGCCCTTTGATCCGGACGTTCGCATTTCTGCTCCTTGCTTTGGGCGCCGCGGCGTGCAGCCCAAACTATGCGCCGCCGGATACCAGCGCCGGCTACTCATCAGAGAGGCTTGTCGCGGTGTTCGCGCGCGAGTGCGTTGAGGAACGAGTGTCGCTTGAGCGACAAATCGCGGAAGAGTCACGCGGCTGGCTCTGCCTTGGTGACGATGATTGCGAACGTGACGCGCGAGGTGCGTACAGCTGGCGGCCTGTCGACGCGAAAGAACTCCATGTGAGCATGCAAAGCGACGCCCACATGCTTTCGCGTGAACGCGGCGATGGCTGGCATTGCGCGATCCGCTATTGGCGACGGCCTGATGACGCCATCGTTGAGCGCCTTGCCCGGCTCGCGGAAGGCGAGGGATTAACGCGTTACGAAATGTCTGAAGCTGGAAATGGGCCGGACCACATCACTTGGCATGTCTGGCGGCCCGCCGATGCCGAGGCGCCAGAGTTGCGCCTCATTCAATTGGAGCGCCCAAAGCCCTGGACGCTGCTATATGTCGAATAAGGGAGGACACAATGATCGGCTACGTCACACTCGGCACTAATGACCTGGATCGCGCGGCGAAGTTCTATGATGCCATCGCCGCGGAGCTCGGCACCAAGCGCATGATGGAATGGCCCGGCGCTATTGCGTGGGGCACGCCAGGCGGCGGCGCCGGCATCGGTCTTACCAAGCCGTTCAACGGCGAGGCGGCGACGGTCGGCAACGGCACGATGGTCGCGCTTGAGTGCAAGGACCAGGCGCAAGTCCAGCGTCTCTACGATTTGGCCATGTCGATGGGCGCGAAGTGCGAAGGACCTCCCGGCGCACGCGGCGACGGCGGATTCTACGCCGCGTACTTCCGGGATCCGGACGGCAACAAGCTCAACGCCTTCATCATGGGGTGAGCGTGTCGCGCGGCCGTTAAGTTGGCCGCGCGCTCGCGAAGATGGATTCTACTTCCGACGCGAACGCGCCGTAATAGTGCTCGGTCGGCGCCAGGAAGAGCATGACGTTGAGGTTGTCGCGCGCTTTCGCAACAAGACCGGAGCCGCTCATGTCGAGTCCTGTCGACGTGCGCATCGTGACATCGAAGCGAACGCCGGCCGCGCCTGCAAACGCTTGCGGGCGCAGGTTGGCGGATGTTGGCTCCTGGTACTTCATCGCCAGGCTATCGATGACGAACTCGACCATCTCGGTGTCGCCCATGTCGGCGCGATAGACGACGTCCGGCGTGTCGCGATCGGTATCCTTGAAGAGTGACGCGCCGGGCTCGATTTGCGCGAGATAAAGTTGGTTGAGCGCCGGTCCATCCATGGTGAGGAAGTGCAGGCCCTTCACCTTTGGCATCAGCATGCCGGTCATGTCGGACCATGGCCGCGCGAGCGTTACTTCGAATGCGCTTGCCGCGCGATACGTTCCCGCCGGCGCCAATTTGATTGCGGCGCAGCCTGCCGTTGCCAGCGCAGCGCCGCCTGCGGCTGCACCAAGCAGCCCACGTCTCGTGATGTTCATTGCCCCCCTCCGGTCAATTGCGCGATGCGAGCCTCCACCAAAGTGCGATCGGTCGCCCCAGGTGCGCGCTCAAGATAGGTTGTGAAATACGCCGCCGCTTCGGCATTGCGGTTGTCGCGCGCTGCATACTCGCCCAGTTCGCGCCAGCTTGCGGCTGGCGCATCAGGCTGTGCGATTGCGTTGGTGTAGTGCTGAATCGCGCGCTCGCGGTCGCCTTCGCCGCGGCGGATGCGATTAATCTCGCCGCGATAGTATTCGATCACGCCGAGATCTTCGTTGTGCGCGGCGAGCCGCTCCAACACGATCACGGTTTGTCCATAGTCCCGGCGGCGCAGTTCCGCACGCAGCCATGGATCAAGGAATGGCCTGATCGCCGCGCGATAGCGCTCGCGATTGGTTTCGCCGCCGCCCGTTGCGGTCGCCGCGCGATCGCGCAGGGCCTCGACGCGATCGGCGGAGAGCGGGTGCGAGGCAAACACGCTGGCGCGCGCTTCGCGGCGGCGCACGTCGGGATTCTCCGACGCTCTGCCCTCGGTGATCAAATTGTTCCAGAGTTTCGTCCCCGCGGTGGGGTCGTAACCTGCGCGCACGGCGTGATCGTAACCGATCATGTCCGCTTCCATTTCCTTCTCGCGCGAGAAGCCAAACACCGAGGCGATGGTGCCGAGATAGATGAGGTCGCCGATAATGCCGCCGCCAACGGCGCCGAGCCCAATCGAGAGAATTAATGCCGCATTGGCGCGCGCCCGCGCCGTACGCATGGTCTCGATCGAATGGTTCTCTGCGTAGTGACCGGTCTCGTGCCCGAGCACAAAGGCCAGCTGCGCTTCGTCTTCAACACGCAGAAGCAGGCCAGACCACACTTCCATGTAGCCATTGGGCGCCATGGAAGCGTTGAAGAAGGGCCGGTTCATCACATAGAGGCGGATGTCGCCGCAATACGGACCTGAAACGCGGCACGCGATGTCACGAATATAGGCGTTCAACACCGGGTCGCGTTCGAGTTGACCCGATTGCTGCGCGTCTTGTTCGGCCCGGTCGGAGACGCCCCAAAGGCCGCCTTCGTCTGTGTTTTCCGCAGGCCGGGGGCGTGATCGCGGTGGTGGAGCAGGGGGCGGCGCCGCCACGACCGGAGGCGCCGCGGCGTCTGGACTGACGCCGTCAGGTGTCGCCGCAACCGGCGCAGCCTCAGGAGGCGCCTGCGCCGGCTCGCCCACAACTACCGCTGTCGAGGCAGGCGCCTGCGCGTCCTGTGCGTAAGCCGTGCTGACGCCCAGCGCTAAAGCGAGCGCTGCCCCGGCGAGCAGCCGCGCTCTCACAGCGGCGCACCTTCCATGAGCCTGCGCACCAATTGGCTTGAGCCCTCCGCCTCACGCATGTCTTCGTTCGGCGCGGCGGTGACGACGTTGAACCAAATCACGTTGCCGGTGCGCAGATCGACGAGCGAAGCGTACGCTTGTTGACCGCCCAACGGGATGCCGACGCCAAGAATGGCCATCCCCACCATCGCTGCGACGCGTCCGGCGCTGGCGTAGGAGCCGCGGCCAGTGATGAAGAGGGCGTAATCGGCGTTGTACGTGGTGCGGATTTCCTGCGCGCCCTCGCCAAGTGTCCACTCGAAATTGTCTTTCCGCGTCGGCAAGTTCATGCCGAAATAATTGACCATCAGGATCGACGCCCCGACGACTTCATGGAGCCGGATCACCTGGCCGGTTCGTCCTTCCATGGCGGTAGCGGGATCGAGCGAGCTTTGCTGGTGGCCCTCGGCCACAACATGGGCCGCCACTGCGCTGGCGACGCCTTCACGGGCGGAGCGCGACCAATCTTCGCGCGGCTCCTGCATGCCGGTTGCGTTCAGGATCGAAAGCTGCACGTCGGGCGTCATCACGACGATCCGCGAATTTGCCGGCGGCGGTTCGAATTGACCGGTGAAGGTGCGTTGTGACGTGACGCATGCGCTCAACACAATGAGCGCCGCCAAAGCGAGCCATTTTCTCATGGAAGTCCCCCCTGGAGCGCCGGCCCCATGGAGACCGGTTCCCCCGAACCCTATCGCCGCGTCATGCAGAGTCCAGTCATGAATTTGCATGTCGTCAGTGGTGAGGTTAGGACGCACCGCAATTCCTGTTCGCGCCTTGGGGGCCGTCTTTTGTCCATTCTCGTCAATGCCTCGACGCGGGTCATCTGCCAGGGCTTCACCGGCAAGAACGGCACGTTCCATTCTGAACAAGCCATCGCCTACGGCACTAAGATGACCGGCGGTGTCAGCCCCGGGAAGGGCGGCCAAACGCATCTCGGCTTACCGGTGTTCAACACTGTCGCTGAAGCAAAGGAAAAAGCCGGCGCCGACGCGACTGTGATCTACGTGCCGCCGCCAGGCGCGGCGGCGGCGATCGAAGAAGCCATCGACGCTGAGATTCCGTACATCGTCTGCATCACCGAGGGCATTCCGGTGCTCGACATGGTGCGCGTGAAAGCAAAGCTCGAAGGGTCGAAGTCAAAGCTGCTTGGCCCGAATTGCCCCGGCATCCTGACGCCGAACGAATGCAAGATCGGCATCATGCCCGGCCAAATTTTCCAGAAGGGCAAAGTCGGAATCGTCTCGCGCTCTGGTACGCTGACCTACGAAGCCGTCTTTCAAACCACCAACGAAGGTCTCGGCCAAACCACCGCCGTTGGCATCGGCGGCGATCCCGTGAAGGGCACCGAATTCATCGACGTGCTTGAGCTTTTCCTCGGCGATCCCGAAACCCAAGCCATCATCATGATCGGCGAAATCGGCGGCAGCGCTGAAGAAGACGCCGCGCAATTCCTTGCTGACGAACGCAAAAAGGGCCGCTCGAAACCTGTCGTGGGGTTCATCGCCGGCGCCACGGCGCCTCCGGGCCGCCGCATGGGCCACGCTGGTGCGATCATTTCGGGCGGCAAAGGCGACGCGCCATCAAAGATCGCCGCGCTAGAAGCCGCCGGCATCAAGGTCGCGCCCCACCCGGCCGCGCTTGGCCGGACGATGGCGGAACTGCTCAGGGGCTGATTTTTGGCCTCTGCCGTGGTAGGCTGAGGCATGTCTAAGCTTGATGCTCTGATTGAACGCGCCCGCGCCTTGCCCAAAGAAGACCAGGACGCGCTCGCCGACGAAATGCAAGATTGGCTCGATGCGCCGGCGCCTCCGGATGATTTGGGCCCTAATGGTTCAGACGAAGAGTTGGCGGAACGTGTGGCGGCTTGGCGCGCAAATCCGAGAGGAATCAGCGCCGCCGAACTGCACGAGCGTCTCAAGCGGATGCGCGAAAAGCGGTGATTATCTATGCGCCCGACGCTGAACGCGATGTCGAGCGCCTGCATCAACGTTTTGTCACACTAAGCGCAATCGCCGCGACTACCTTCATGGCGCGACTGACCCAGGCCGAGGTTCGAATTGAGGCTCGACCGCGGACCTACAGGTTGCTGAACGACCGAGAGACGCGTCGCTACAGCTTTCGCATCAACCGCATCTCATATCTGGTGGACTACCGGATCGAACCCGACCAGATCGTCATCCTTCGTGTCTGGCACGGTCGTCAGGACAGACCGACTTAAGGCAGCCCTGCGCCAAAGCAGCCCTTCAATCCTTAACCGACGCACTTTAGAAGGGGCGCCGTCTGACGGTGCGCCCTATATTTTCCATGGGTTCTGCCCGGTTTCCGAAAGGTCAGCGTTCCATGGCGGATGACGCCCGCAGCCTCTCCAATACTGCCTTGCTCGAAACGAGCTTTCTCTACGGCGCCAATGCGACGTTCGTGGAAGAGATGGCCGCTCGTTATGCGCGCGATCCGAACTCGGTCGACGCCTCCTGGCGCAATTTCTTTGACCAGGTCCGCGACGATCCCGCAGCCGTAAACGCCGCTGTCAAAGGTCCGTCCTGGTATCGCCCGGAAATCGCCCGTCCGCAGACCACCGAAACCACCGCTTTGCTCGACGGCAATTGGGGCGCTCTCGCCACCAAGCTCGAACGACAAGTCGCCGCGCGCCTGCCGGGCGCCTCGACGCAAGACGTGCAATCGGCAGCGCGTGACAGCGTGCGCGCGCTGATGATGATCCGCGCCTATCGCACGCGCGGTCACCTCGCAGCCAAACTCGATCCGCTCGGCATCGAAACGCGGCCGCCCGCGCCGGAACTTGATCCCTCAACGCACGGCTTCGGCCCCAACGATCTTGATCGTCCGATCTTTATCGACGGCGTGCTCGGCATGCAGACAGCCAGCGTCAACGAGATGCTGGCGATTCTCAAGCGTACCTATTGCGAGACGATTGGCGTTGAGTTCATGCACATCTCCGATCCCGGCGAGAAGTCGTGGATCCAGGAGCGCATCGAAGGCCCGGATAAGGGTGTCGCGTTCACGCCTGAGGGCAAGCGCTCGATTCTGAAGAAGCTCATCGAAGGCGAGGGTTTCGAGAAGTTCGTGCACAAGCGCCATCCCGGCACCAAACGCTTCGGCCTCGACGGCGGCGAAGCGATGATCCCGGCGATGGAGCAGATCATCAAGCGCGGCGGCGCGCTCGGCGTCGAAGAGATCGTGCTCGGTATGGCGCACCGCGGCCGCCTCAACATGCTCGCCGCTGTGATGGGCAAGCCGTACCAGGCGATTTTCCATGAATTCCAGGGCGGTTCATCAACGCCGGACGACGTGCTCGGCTCCGGCGACGTGAAGTATCACTTAGGCGCCTCATCGGATCGCGCCTTCGACGGCAACAACGTCCACCTCTCGCTCACCGCGAATCCATCGCACCTCGAAATCGTGAACCCTGTTGTTCTCGGCAAAGCCCGCGCCAAGCAAGCCAAGCGCGCGACGTGGACCGAAGAGGGCATTGCGCTCGCCGAGCTACGCGCTCGCGTCATGCCGCTGCTCATCCACGGCGATGCCGCCTTCGCGGGGCAGGGTGTTGTCGCCGAATGTTTCGCGCTCTCGGGCCTCCGGGGTTACAAGACCGGCGGCACGATGCACTTCATCATCAACAACCAGATTGGCTTTACGACGGCGCCGCGCTTCTCGCGTTCGTCGCCATATCCGTCTGACGTTGCCTTGATGGTGCAAGCGCCGATCTTCCACGTGAACGGCGACGATCCGGAAGCTGTGGTGTTCGCGGCAAAGGTCGCGACCGAATACCGCCAAATCTTCGGCAAGGACGTCGTTATCGACATGTTCTGCTATCGCCGCTTCGGCCACAACGAAGGCGACGATCCGACGATGACGCAGCCGATCATGTATCGCCGCGTCAAGGACCAACCGACGACCGTGCAGATTTACGGCGACCGCCTCGTCAAGGAAGGCGTCATCAGCCAGGCCGAGTTCGAAGAATGGCAAAACGATTTCGGCGCTTTCCTCGATAAGGAATTTGACGCCGGCAAGAATTATCGCGCCAATAAAGCTGATTGGCTGGATGGCGATTGGGCTGGTTTCGCGCTGCCGGAAGATGATGACCGCCGGGGCAAAACCGAATTCCCGCTCGCGAAGCTCCGCGATCTCGGCCGCCGCATCACTGAATTGCCGCGCGATTTCGACATGCACAAAACCGTGCAACGCGTCGTCGAAGCGCGCCGCAAGGCCATTGATGAAGGCCAAGGCGTCGACTGGGCGCTCGGCGAACACCTCGCGTTCGCGACCTTGCTCGACGAAGGCTTCAACGTCCGCCTCAGCGGCCAAGATTCATGTCGCGGCACCTTCAGCCAGCGTCACTCGCACTTCATCGATCAACAAACCGAAGATCGTTACACGCCGCTAAATCACATGCGCGCCGGCCAGGCGCATTACGAAGTTATTGATTCGCTGCTTTCCGAAGAAGCGGTGCTCGGCTTCGAATACGGCCACACGCTCGCCGATCCTAAGACGCTCACGCTCTGGGAAGCCCAGTTCGGTGACTTCGTGAACGGCGCCCAGGTCGTGATCGACCAGTTCATCTCGTCCGGCGAACGCAAATGGCTGCGTATGTCCGGACTCGTGATGCTGCTGCCGCACGGCTATGAAGGGCAGGGGCCGGAACACTCATCCGCCCGCATGGAGCGCTTCCTGCAGCAATGCGCGGAAGACAACATGCAGGTCGTCAATTGCACGACGCCGGCGAATTACTTCCACGCGCTCCGCCGTCAGCAACATCGCGACTTCCGCAAGCCTCTGATCGTGTTCACGCCAAAATCGCTGCTTCGTCATAAGAAGGCGGTCTCGGCGCTCGGCGATATGGCTGAAGGCACCTCGTTCCACCGCGTGCTTTGGGACGACGCTCAGCTCAACAACGGCAACACGACGATTCAGCTGAAGGGCGACAGCGAAATCCGCCGCGTCATCCTCTGCTCGGGCAAGGTCTATTACGATCTGCTCGACGAGCGCGAAAAGCGCGGCCTCAACGACATCTACATCCTGCGCGTCGAGCAACTCTATCCGTGGCCGATGAAGTCGCTGATCCACGAGCTTGCGCGCTTCCCGAACGCCGAACTGGTTTGGTGCCAGGAAGAGCCGAAGAACATGGGCGGCTACACTTTCGCCGAACCATGGATCGAGCTGACGCTCGAAAAGACGCACATCAGCGCCAAGCGCGCACGTTACGCGGGCCGCCCCGCGACAGCTTCCACCGCAGCCGGCCAAATGTCGAAGCACTTGAAAGAGCTTGAAGCCTTCTTGGAGCAAGCATTGGGATGAGCGCTATGGATGGCTCCTGTCACTGCGGCGCGGTCCGCTTCCAAGTGGAAGAGCCCGAATGGGTGATGGACTGCAATTGCTCGAAGTGCCGCCTAACCGGCGGTCTCTGGGCGTATTATCCGCAGCGCGAAGTCCGTTTTGTCAGCAGGCCCGACACGTTCACCTACATCTGGGGTGATCGCATGTTGGAGTTTCACACCTGCCGCACCTGCGGGTGTTCCACGCACATGACGATTGTCGGCACCGATGACGCAGAGAAAATGGCCGTCAACGCGCGGCTTCTGCGCGGCATTGATCCCAAACGCACACGGCTTGTTCAGAAAAACAACGGCAATGACATGGTGTTCTGGACGCACACCGAGTCACCCGTCCTGCCCAGTCACGATGAACCACCTCCAGCGAAGTGAATTGAGATGACCGATATCGTAGTGCCGACCCTCGGCGAAAGCGTCAGCGAAGCCACTGTCGCGAAGTGGATGAAGAAGGCCGGCGACACCGTCCGCAAGGACGAGACGCTCGTCGAACTGGAGACGGACAAGGTCTCCGTCGAGGTCTCCGCGCCGGAAGCTGGCGTGTTGAGCGAAATCGTCGCGCAACAAGGCGCGACCGTAACCATCGGCGCCATTCTTGGCCGCATGGGCGGAGCAGGGGCGCAACCGGCGCCGTCCGCGCCCAAAGCCGAAGCCCCGAAGCCCGCATCACCGCCGCCAGCGCCGCAACCGGCGGCGGCAACCAAGCAAGCGCCGCCATCGGTTCAGCGCATCGCTGCGGAGAGCAACACCGATCTCTCCGGCGTCAGTGGCTCAGGCCGCGACGGCCGCGTGACCAAGGCCGACGCACTCGCCATCATCGAGAACCGTGGCGCGCAGCAACAACAAGCGCCCGCCGCGCATCCGCCGCTCGCCGCCCGCATTGTCAGCGACCGCGAAGAGCGCGTGCCGATGACGCGCCTGCGCCGCACGGTCGCGCGCCGCCTCAAGGAAGCGCAAAACACCGCCGCGATGCTGACCACGTTCAATGAGGCTGACATGTCGGCCATCATGGCGGCGCGCAACAAGTACAAGGACAATTTCGAGCGCAAGCATGGCGTGAAGCTTGGTTTCATGTCCTTCTTCGTGAAGGCGTGCATCGCCGCTTTGAAGGAAATCCCGAACGTCAACGCCGAGATCGATGGCGACGATATCATCTACAAGAACTTCTACGACATTGGCATCGCCGTCGGCACCGATCGCGGCCTTGTCGTTCCCGTCGTGCGCGACGCCGATCACAAATCGATGGCCGAAATCGAAAAGGAAATCGGCGAACTCGGTATCAAGGCCCGCGACGGTCATTTGAAGATCGAAGACCTGCAAGGCGCGACGTTCACGATCAGCAATGGCGGCGTTTACGGCTCGCTCATGTCGACGCCGATCCTGAACGCACCGCAGTCCGGCATCCTTGGCATGCACAAAATCCAGGAGCGTCCGGTCGTGGTCGACAAACAGGTCGTCGTTCGTCCGATGATGTATCTGGCCTTGAGCTATGATCACCGCATCGTCGACGGCAAGGAAGCCGTCACCTTCCTCGTGCGTGTGAAGGAAGGCCTGGAAGATCCCGAGCGCATGCTGCTCGATCTTTAATCCGGCTTATGCGGCGGCGATCAGATGATCGCACGCCGCACGAACGCCAGGGCAGGGGCGCTCGAAATCACATGATTGTGTGCTGCTCGCGTTGGGCATAGCCAACACGCGACGCCGAGCGCTTGCGGTACGTCGCTTCCAGCGCGCGGTCTTCTTCTTCCAACTCTGCTTCGCGCAGCACGGTTTCGAAGTTCGCGTCTTCAAGTTTCGCCGCGAGTTGCGCGAAAAATTGTCCCGCGGGGACCAGGCCATTCGCATCGGCCGCGCCGCGAAGTTTCGTGACTTGCATAGGGCAATCTCCTGATCGCCCGCCCGCGAATAGAACGGTCGTTAACGCGGCCTTGTTCGCGTTCCGCACGCGGATCGTTGTGGAAAACTATTTTGTTTCCTTGTGGAGCACTGTCATCGCCACGCCGGCCAGCGCGACCACCAGAAAGCCGATTTCGCCGAAACTCAAGCGCGCCAACAGCGATGGTGAACCCTGCGCGACGGTGAGCGGCATGAGCAGCAGGCCCGCCGCCACCCCCCATGCGCCTGCCAGCAGGCGCAAGCCGCCTGACATTTTCCGCAGCGTTCGAAAGCCGCCGAGAAACAGCAGCGCCGCGACGCCAACATAAACCCAGCTCGCAACACCGGTCGCGAACTGGAAATAGGCGTTCACAGCGAACATCGCCGCCATGAGGAGCGCCGCCCAGGCGCTCGCCGGTCCGAACCAAGTCATGCCATTCCCTCCGTTCGCGCAGGCTAGCGCGCCTACTCTCCTGGCAGAAGAGGTTTGAATTCAAACGTTTTCCCGCAACCCATTGGCGTTCCGCAATGAGCCCGATAGGATCGCGGCGTCGCTCGGGGGAGCGGTGCGGGAGGGGACGCCCCAATGACATTTATTCTGCGCTGGCCGGCCATTCTGGTGCTGCTGCTTTTGGTCTTCGTGAGCCTTGGCGCGGCCTTCGCAGGCACGGTGCATCTCGCGCAATTGCCGATTTCACTGCCGATGACTGCCGATCAGGAAGCGACGATCAATTCGCTGACCTGGATCGAAGTCGGCCTTTGGGCAGGCGCTGGCCTCTTCTTCCTGATCTCCGCAGTGCGTCTCATCCGCCGCACGCAAGGCTTCTGGATGTGGCTGCTCGGATTTGCGCTTTACGGCGCACGCTGGGCTGTTGCGCAACAGAACGAAGGCGGCGGGCTCGTCGCAAATGTGCAAGCGATTGATGTCAACGCCTACACTGCGCCTGCTGAACTCGCCGCCAATGCTGGCGGTACCGAAGCACAAGTCGGCATCCTCGGCATCGTGCTCATTGTCGGCCTGCTGATCTTCGTCGTTGACGCCGCTGATCGCGCGTACTGGGACAAGCAAGGCGCCTAACGCGCGGAGGGCGAGGGTGCTGCTGCTTGGACGCGTCTTCGCCGCGCTGATCTCGGGCGCACTGCTCGCGCAAGCTTACAGTCTCCATCCATTTTGGCCGCTCGCCTGGATTGCGCCGATTCCGTTGCTGATCGCAGCGATCGGCGCCTCGCGCCTTGGCGCGCTTGCCTACGGCGCCATCGCCGGCACGATCTCGACGGCGCTGATGGTCGGCTACTTCATGGAACTGGGCGGTCTCGTCCCAGTGCTCATCATTACACTCACCAAGGCGATCATCTGGGGTGCGATGGCCTACGCCGTCCGGGGCGCCGCGCGCCTTCTGCCGAACTGGGCAGCCGTGTTTGTGTTTCCATCACTGATGGCGGGTGTCGACACGCTGATTGCCGCCACATCGCCGCACGGCAGCGCTGGCGCACTTGCTTACAGCCAGATGGATTTTTTGCCCGCGATCCAGGTCGCAGCTCTCGGCGGCGCGCCGGCGATTACCTTCATCGTGACCTTGTTTGCGTCCATGATCGCGCTTCTTGTCGCCAGGCGCGCGCTTTTCGCCACCGCCGCTGGCGGCATCCTCGTCGCCGCCGCGCTTGGCTACGGCGTTACGCGCCCCATACTGGAGGGCGCGGGCGTATCAAGCGATAGCGTCATTCCAATCACCCTCATCGCCGGAGATCAGTTCGAAGGCGTTCCTGACGATTGGCGCGCCGTGTGGAACGCCTACACGCCACAGATTGAGCGCGCCGCCGATCGGCAACGTCGCGTCGTGCTGCTGCCGGAGAAAATTGCGCATCTCGCGCCAGGTGATCGCGCCGCTGCGATCGAACAGCTCGCGGAGATCGCGCGCCGGCGCAACATTCTCCTCATCGCGGGCGCCGATGATGAGTCCGAGGAACATCGGTTCAACCGTGCGTTCGTCTTCACCCCCGATGGCTGGGAGAGTTACGACAAGCGCCACATGATACCGGGGCTCGAATCCGCGTTCGTGCTCGGCGATGGCCCCTACATGTTCGAGTTTGACGGCGTCCGCTACGGCGTCGCGATCTGCAAGGACATGGACTTCCCGGCGCTTGGCCGCGAATACGCTGGCGTCGCCATCATGCTGGTCCCCGCGTGGGACTTCACCACCGATGCTTGGTTACACGGCCGCATGGCGATGCTGCGCGGCGTCGAGAATGGTTACGCAATTGTCCGCAGCGCCCGCAACGGCGCGCTGACCGTCAGCGACCGCTATGGCGACGTGACATATGATGTGCCCAGCGGCCCTCAAACCGCCTATGACGTCGAAGCGCGTCATAGCGCTCCGCTACCGACGCTCTATTCGCGCATCGGCGACGCCTTCGGGTGGTCGATGCTCGCGCTTGCCGCCCTCCTGATCGGCTGGACAATCCTGCGCCGTCGCCGCGTCGGTAACGCAGACTAGTCCTCACACGCTTCCCGGACCCAGCCCCGGCGAAAGCCGGGGTGCGATCCGGGATCCTGGGGGCTGCAGGCGCTGGCGCTTGAACAGCCCCCGGGTCTCGGCTCTCTGCTTCGCTGCGGCCGGGAAGCGTGAAGAGGGGGCGTGAAGAAGCGAAGCGTCGGCAGGCATCCACAATCGCGCATTGATCGCGCCTCAACGCTGACTATGTTCCGCTCAAATCACACCCGCGCCGAAGCGCGCCACCAGACATCTCCGGAGCTTTCATGTCGTACGATCTCGTTATCATTGGCGGCGGCCCCGGCGGCTACAATTGCGCCATCCGCGCCGGCCAGCTCGGCCTCAAGACCGCGATCATCGAAAGCCGCGGCAAACTCGGCGGCACCTGCCTGAACGTTGGCTGTATCCCATCGAAAGCGTTGCTGCACGCCAGCGAATATTTCGAAGCGGCGACCAAGACGTTCCCATCAATGGGCGTGAAGGTATCGGGCGTCGAACTCGATCTGCCGCAAATGCTGAAACAGAAGGAAGATGCCGTCGACGGCCTCACCAAGGGCGTTGAATTCCTGATGCGCAAAAACAAAGTCGATTATGTCAAAGGCTTCGGCCGCATCGCCGGCAAAGGCCGCGTTGAAGTGACCGGCCCGGACGGCGCGAAGCAAACGCTCGAAACCAAGAACATCGTCATCGCCACCGGCTCGGAGCCCACGCCACTCCCGAACATCGACATCGACGAAGAGCGCATCGTCAGCTCCACCGGCGCGCTTTCGCTCAGCAAAGTGCCGGGCAAACTTATCGTCGTTGGCGCCGGCGTCATCGGCCTCGAACTGGGCTCCGTCTGGCGCCGTGTCGGCGCGGAAGTCACCGTCGTCGAATTCCTCGATAAGATCACGCCAACCGTGGATGCCGAAATCTCGACCGCGTTCCAGAAGATCCTGAAGAAGCAGGGCGTGAAGTTCGAACTCGGCCACAAAGTCACCGGCATCGAAAAGCTGCGTGACAGCCTGCAAGTTTCGATCGAGCCCGCCAAAGGCGGCGCGGCGCGCACCCTCGATGCCGATGTCGTTCTCGTCGCCATCGGCCGGCGCCCGTTTACGAAGGACCTCGGCCTCGAAACGGTCGGCATCAAAACCGATCAACGCGGCTTCATCCCGCATGACGGCCACCTCAAAGCCGCTGACGGAATCTACGTCCTGGGCGACGTCACCACCGGCGCCATGCTCGCGCACAAAGCGGAAGAGGAGGGCATCGCCATCGCCCAAATCGTCGCCGGCCAATGGGGCCACGTGAATTACGACGTCATCCCGAACGTCATCTACACGTACCCGGAAGTCGCCTGCGTTGGAAAATCGGAAGAAGAACTGAAAGCCGCTGGAATCGAATATAAAGTCGGAAAATTCCAATTCATGGCGAACTCGCGCGCGCGCACCAATCACGAAACCGACGGCCTCGTGAAAGTGCTCGAAGAAGTTGCGACCAAGAAAGTCGTCGGCGTGCACATGGTCGGCGCCGGAGTCGGTGAGATGATCGGCGAAATTTGCGTCGCCATGGAATTCGGCGCCAGCGCCGAAGACATCGCGCGCACCTGCCACGCGCACCCGACAATGTCCGAAGCCATCCGCGAGGCGGCGAAGGGCGTCGACGGCTGGGTCATGCAGTCTTGAACGAAGCGACCCACCTATTCCCGGGGCTTCGCGCAGCGAAGAGCCCGGGACCCATAAACACCTCGGCCAGCCGTGGAAGCGCCGCAGTTTCTACCGATGAGACATACGCGTTGAACAGTCGGGGTTATGGGCCCCGGACTTGCGCTGCGCGCAATCCGGGGATGGGTAGATGACCAACGCACTCTCAGTCCGCGCTCTCACCAAAAAATTCGGTGAAAAAACCGCCGTTGACGCGCTCGATCTCGATATTCGCGCCGGCGAGCTTTACGCGCTGCTCGGCCCCAACGGCGCCGGCAAGACGACGACGCTGCGCATGGTCACTGGCCTGCTGAAACCTGATTCCGGCTCCATCCATGTCTTCGGCGCCGACGCGATCGCCGATCCCATCGCCGCCAAGCGCATGCTCGCCTGGCTGCCGGACGAACCCGCGCTCTACGACAAGCTCACCGCCTGGGAATATCTCGAATTCATCGCCGGCCTTTGGGGCGTCGGCGCCAAGGAAGCCGCGCCTCGCGCGGAGGAATTGTTGAAGCTCCTGGGTCTCTGGGACAACCGCGACGAGCGCACGGAAGGCTTTTCGCGCGGCATGAAGCAGAAAACGGCGCTTGCTGGCGCGCTCATCCACGATCCGAAATTGCTTATGCTCGACGAGCCGCTCACTGGCCTCGATGCGGCGGTGGCGCGGCAAGTGAAGGATTTGCTCACGCAGCGCGCCAAGAGCGGTGGCTCGGTCATTCTCACAACGCACATCCTCGATGTTGCCGAACGCGTCGCCGACCGCATCGGCATCATCCAGGGCGGCAAACTTCTGGCGGAAGGCACGCTCGCCGAATTGCGCGGCAGGGCAGGCGGCGACAACGCCACGCTCGAAGACGTTTATCTGCAACTTGTCGGCGCGGGCGCGGCCTGATGTTTGGGCCAGGCGGTGTCCTCTTTCTGCTCAGCCACGAAATGCTGCTGACCTGGCGCGCCTTCCGCGCCAGCGGCAAGGGCCGCCACGTTCGCCGCATCATCTTCTATTCGGTGATGACGGCGCTGCTCGGCTTTGGCGGCTATTGGGCGGCGAAGTTTCTTTCGGAAATTACGCCGCAGCCTGATGTGTTGACGCTCGGTATTGTCGGCAGTGCGTTCGCAATCTTGTTTTCGCTGATGCTTTCGCAAGCGCTGATGTTGATTACGGAGTCGCTGTATCAGCGCGGCGATCTCGATCTCTTGCTGTCATCGCCGGCGCCGCTTTGGCGTGTCGTCATCGTCCGCATGAGCGCGATCGCGATCAATGTCGCATTGTTCTATCTCATCCTCGTCGCCGCAATATGCGTATGGCTGCCGTTTTTCGGCGGTTGGGCATGGCTGAGCTTTGCGCCCAGCATTTTGTTGCTGTCGCTGTTCGCCACGGCGGTGGCGCTGGTTCTAGCGAGTGCGATGTTCGCGCTGATCGGGCCCAAGAACACGCGCATATTCGCGCAGATCCTCGGCAGCATTATCGGCGCATCGTTCTTCATCGCCTCGCAAATCCCGCGGTTCACCGAGGATGAGAACCGAGCTCAAGCGATGCGCGATGTGTTCAACGCGCTAATCCCCGTGCTCGGCGATGCCGCCAGTCCCATCTCGCTGCCGGCGCGCGCCGCGTTCGGGTTGAACGCTGATCTTGCGCTCTGGGCGCTCGTTGCGCTCGCCTCGTTTCTCTCGGCCGTGTGGTGGTATGCGTCGCGATTTGCGAATGACGCGGCGGCGATCACCGGCTTGGGCGCGCGCAAACGCCGTAACACACGTGCGGCGCGCGCCATGCGCAGCGGTTCTGCCGTGACCCTGATCTTCAAGGAATGGCGCCTGCTTGTTCGCGACCCGCTCTTGCTGTCGCAAATCTTGTTGCCCTTGCTTTACTTCGCGCCACTGTTCGCCGTTTTCGGCACGCGCATCACAGAGGAAGGCTTAAGCCCCGTTTCCGCCGCCGGCTTTGCGTCGGCGTTCGTATTATTGATAACCTCGTTCGCCGCCGGGTTGGCGTGGCTGACTGTGTCAGCGGAAGACGCGCCCGATCTCATCGCCAGCGCACCGGTGTCGCGTGATCAGGTGGACAACGCCAAGGCGATCGCCGCCGCCGTCCCATCGGCGTTTCTTTTGACACCGCCCGTGATCGGCTTGAGCATCATTGTCACGCCGATAGCCGGATTTTGGATGTTGGTTGGCGGCGCCGCTGCGATCTTGTCGACCTGCTTGATTGCGATTTGGCACCAAACGCCTGGCACGCGCAAAGAATTCCGCCGCCGCACGCGCGGCAGCTTGATGCTCAATTTCGGCCGCAGCTTCGTCGCGCTCGGCTGGGTCGGCGCGACTGGCCTTGCTGTGTCTGGTTGGGCGATCGCCGCGATCATACCGGCGATCATCTCACTGGGTTTCATGCTGGCGCTGCACGAGAGCCGGCCGAAGGAACCCGAGCCTGCCTAGTCCGCCTTCGATAAGCTCAGGCGGACGCCGGTGTCAGCAATGGCGTCATGCTGAGCTTGTCGAAGCACGGCGCCACGCACCGCTCCTGAATCCTGCTGTGAAAATTGCCGAACGCTAACTTTGCATTCGCGCTCCTGTGAGTTCTGCTCAGTTCCAGGCGAATGAGGGAGACGGGTCGTGTTGATACTGACAGCGGAGCGCATTGCGCTCCTCGCACTTGATCGCGACTTGGCTGCGCTGCAGGCTTCAAGCCGCACCGCCTTTTTCAACGCCATCGCTGTCACGCACGAACCAATATGGCCGCCGGCGCCGTTCGAGACCGGGGCTTTCGCATGGGCGGAACAGAACCTAGCGCATGATCCCGAGGGCCAAGGCTGGTATGGTTGGGCGCTGCTCGCCAACGAAGGCGAACGCTCGCCGCCGCGTTTGGTTGGCATCGCGGCCCTTATCGGCCGCCCGGATGAGGATGGTGACGTCGAACTTGCCTTTGGCTTGCTGCCGGAGTTCCGCGGCCGCGGTTATGGCGGCGAGACCATCCGCGCGCTGGCAGGCTGGAGCTTCGCCAACGGCGCCAAACGCGTGATCGCGCACCTCGATGCGGAAGATTTGAACGCCGCTCATACGTTGGCGAAGCAGGGCTTCACCGATACGCGTGAGCCTCCGTATCCGGGTGTGGCGCGCTGGGCGCTCAGCGCCACGGCCTAATTCAATCCAAGCGTGCATAGGGCGCGGGGCGGCAACGTCTCGCGCTTTTTTTCTGCGAGCGGCTCTTGTTTCGAGCGCATTTCGATATATCTTTATTTTCGTTATATCGAAAGGTACTCTAAATGCACCCTCATCACTCCTTCCACAAGCATCGCGGCGACCGCTTTGCTCGTCGCGAGCACGGCATGCATGCTGGCTTCGGCCATCGTGGCTGGCACGGCGGCGGCAGGGGACGTGGCTTCGGCCGCTTCTTTGCTCACGGCGACCTGCGGCTCGTCATCCTCCATCTCATCGGTGAGAAGCCGCGTCACGGCTACGACATCATCAAAGCCGTCGAAGAAATGGCCGGCGGCGCCTACAGCCCCAGCCCAGGCGTCATCTATCCGACGCTCACTTTGCTCGAAGACCTGAACTATGTCGCCGTTAGCGCATCAAGCGAAGGCGCAAAGAAGCTCTTCGAGATCACCGATCAGGGCCGCGCGTTTCTCGACGCCAATCGCCCATCACTCGATGCATTGCTTGCGCGCATGGGCGAGGTCGCCGGCGCGCGCCAGGATCGCCCGCAAATCCTGCGCGCGATGCAAAACCTGAAAGTCGCGCTGCGCTTGAAGCTCTCGAGCGGCGCGCTCACAGATGCGCAACTCGATGCGATCTCCGAAATGCTCGATGAAACCGCGCGCAAAATCGAGAAAGCGTAGTCGCGCTCTACTCGGCCGCGCTGAGCAGCTTTTGAATGCGATTTAGGTAAGTGATCCACGCCGCGCGCCCCTGTTTCGTTAGGTGCACCAGCGTCAGAGGTTTCTTCCCGGAAGACGTCTTCTCGATCCTTACGTAGTTCGCTTCTTCGAGCTTGCTCAGATGCGTGGAGAGATTGCCGTCGGTCGCATTGACCTTCGCTTTCAGCTCAACGAACGGAGCGGGGGAGACGGTCGAAAGATACGCCATGATCCCGAGCCGCAAGCGGCCGTGGATCGCGTCGTCGATCTCGGTGTGGTCGAACTTGCTCACACGATCGCCGATGGCTCGCGCTTCAACAGGATGATCCCGGGCCACGCCAACGCCAACAAGCTGCCGACGGAGGCAATCACATAGACCCAATTGAACGCCGCGAACATGCACGCGTTGAGCGCAACGCCAACCGCGAGCCACCCAAAGCGGCGCAACCATGTCTGTTCAGAAAGCGACGCCGTGCCGAACAACGCGGCGCCGTACAGGGCGAACGCCGCGCCAAGGATCGCGTTAGGCGCGCTGGTGTCGCCACTCGAAAACATGCGCGCGATCGAACCAATCACCACCGCTAACACCGCGACCGCGGCGCCGGTCCAGAGCGCCCGCTCGGCGCGTGCGCCGATAGTCGTAAGCCCGGGCTTTTTCTGCGTCCGCAGCCGCAAAACCATCATGCCGATCGCAGCGACGGCGCCGTAGCCGATCCAAAGCACCGCAAACGCCAAGCCGTCCATATACGGAACCAGGCCTTCAAGGATCGCGTATTGCGCGGCGAACGCGATCGCGTTCACGACGCCCCAAAATAACAGGTGCGCACCGCCCAGCAGCGGCGCATGCCGTCCTTCCTCCGCCAGCGTGCGCGCGTACGCGATATCCGCGAGCATCTCATCGCGTGTCATTGTCGCCTCCAGGCATCGTGAGTTCATCAACTTTGAAATACAAAGTAGATCGATAAATCACTGACGTCAAGCGCTCTGAGCGTTGGCGATGTCGGGAGGGGAGAAGCGCGCGTTGGCGCGGAAGGATCAGCGTTTGAATTGATAGCGCGAGAGGCGGCGGCGTTCGTATCGATTGCGGGGGCAACGAATGACCGGAGAGCGCATCAAGATCCTTGGATTCAGGATAGGCAATGAAAAAGGGGGACGCTTTCGCGTCCCCCTTTTCGAACTTTACATGGCGGCCGGGACGACCACCTTCTTCGCGGTCTTGCGCTTCGCGGCCTTGCGGACCGTCTTCTTCGCGGCCTTCTTCGCCGGCTTCTTGGCGGTCTTCTTCGTGGTCTTGCGGGCGGCGGCCTTGCGGACCGACTTCTTCGCGACCTTCTTTGCCGGCTTCTTAGCAGCGGCCTTCTTTACCTTTTTAGCCATTTTTATTTCCTCATCTTTACTTGTGCGTTGGTACGCGGTTGGACGGGAGTTGTTTGACTCTCCGAAGATTTTTTTGCAGCAATTTGGTTTGCAAGTCGTTTCCGCAAGTCCTCGCGCGAATTTTTCCACGCACGCGTTTTTTCTCTTTGCGATGACTGTTCGAAAACTCTGCGAGCCTTGAAAACAAAGGCGCGTAGCGTCCCGCGCGCGCACAAAGCGCATCACGCGCGTGGATGCGCGCGCCGATACGACTGCAAAATTTTTTGTGCTTCGACGCTTGTGTACGTCTGAGTCGTCGAGAGCGATTCGTGTCCGAGCAGGTCCTGGATCGCGCGCAAGTCGGCGCCGTTTGCGAGCAGGTGCGTGGCGAATGCATGCCGCAAGGCGTGCGGTGTCGCGCTCGAAGGCAGCCCCAGACTCATGCGCAAACGCTCCATCAGCGCTTGAGCCATGCGTGGAGAGAACGCTCCGCCCCGGCTGGCACGAAACAGCGGCGCGTCCTCATCGATCGTGTAGGGGCAAAGCTCGACATAGCGTTGGACGGCGTCGCGCGCCGCCGCGAGCAGGGGCACAACGCGCTCTTTGCCGCCTTTTCCAGCCACGCGCAGCACTTCGGGCAAAGGCAGATCATGGCCTGTGAGAGCCAATGCTTCGCTGATGCGAAGTCCGGCGGCGTAGAGCAGGGTCAGCAGCGCGGCGTCACGAGCGCCCTGCCAATCGTCGGCGCCTGACGCTTGAGCTTCGGTGATCAGGGTTCGCGCCGCGCTCTCGGAGACAGGGCGGGGAAGCGCGCGTTTTAGCTTTGGCCCGCGCACCAAGGCGAGCCGCGCATTCTTCACGCCGTGGCGGCGTTCAAGATAGCGATAGAAGCTGCGGATGGCGGCAAGCGCACGCGAGATTGAGCGATCCGCGAGTGCATCGGGCCCCTGGCGGCGATGTGCGAGATAGGCGCGCAGATCGCGCGGCTCCAACTCGGCAAGATCGTTTGCGGCGGGCGCCCCGCCTAAATGCTGGCTCAAAAAGCCAAGAAACGCTGAAACGTCGCGCTCGTACGCGGCAATGGAATTGTCCGAGAAACGGCGTTCATCGCGCAAATGCGCGGTCCAATTGCTGAGTAATGCCGTTGCGGCTGTCATGTGCGCGAGTGTGTGCGGGTCGGGATTAAGTTCGATTAAACTTCTTCGCCGGTGGCGGGGCCATGTGCTTCAGCCACCACTCGTATTGGTAGTGCGCGCGCCGGTTGGTGACTGCGTACTTTGGTGCGTGAGCGCGCTTGCCCTGATGTCCAAGGAGATCGGCCGGGATACGCCACGGGCTCATGCCGGTCGCGCGCGCGGCGCCAAGCTCTGCTTCGAAGGCATCGAGCTGGCGCATGGAGAGGCTGAGACCGAGGTCCGCGACCGGATAGAAGCCGCCCTCGATGCGGGCCGCCAGGTCGCGGACGAATCCGGCGTGGTCGCCGCCGCGTCGCTCATGGCGCGTGGCGACTTCACCGGGCGCGCCTGAGCACAGCGCAAACAGCGCTGTGGCGCGATCGCAGGTCCGTTGCGCCGTAATCCACTCCAGTTCGTCGACGCCTGGGCTCCAATCCCAGTGCAGCACGATCTCATGCCAATCGTCCGGATCCATTTTCTGGATCAAAGCTGAAAGGGTGGGCGCTGTGATATCGAGCGGCGCGGCGCGGCATTCCTGCCACCTGGAAAAATGGAACCGCCGCGCGCTCTCCGCCGCCGCCAATGGGATAAGCTCCGCGATGAGCCGTTCGCGTGTCTCAATCAGCAAGCGGCGAAAATCCGGATCGACGCGCCAAAGCGCGAGTTGAAACTCAAAGGCCTCGGCGCGCTCGAAGCAGCAGACATACGCTGAACTCACACGCCGCAACTCGATGCCGTCCAGCCGCCGCCAATTGGCGCCGATGATCCGGTCGACCATGAGCCGAAAGTGCGCATGCTGCGGCGGCACGGGTTCGTCAGGCATCGCGCCGCGATACTGATGATAGATCGTGTTCAACACCTGAGGCGGAGCGCCCTCGGGTGCGAAGGTCGTGAACAAGTGGTCGTGCGCACTGGCTGGCAGCGGCACGAGCCGGGACATGAGCTTTGCGAACATGACGACGAGCAAAGTCGCGCGTCCGTGGCTAAGAACCGGTCAGTAAGGAAGGTAAAAACGAATTCAGTAACAGCTCGGCCACATTCGAGCGCTTCCACCGACTCTCCTGACCCCCTAGATTCGGTAACAATGAACTCGACCGCACGCCGCCGCGCCATGGAAGCGTTGAAGCGCAATCGGACAGCGCCCTCGTTGGGGCCGCTATTCTCGGTTGCGGAAGAGGGCGAGGAATTCGTCTCAGATACCGTCGATAAGGTGTCGGTGCTGTTTCCGCTGCCGTTGCCGGAACCGTTTGACTATCGCGCCGCGTCTTCCCTCAACATCGTGCCGGGCCAGCACGTTATCGCGCCCATCGGCCCCCGACTTGTGCGGGGAGTCGTATGGGGAGTTGAGAAGAATCACCCCGGAGCCGCGAACTTGAAGGCGATCGAGGAAGTGCTTCCCGGCACGCCGGTGCCCGAGATCAGCCGCTTGTTTGTCGATTGGGCGGCGAAGTACGTCGTGCGTCCTCCCGGTGACCTTTCGCGCATGGTGGTGCGCTCGCCCGAAGCGCTTTTTCCGCCGCCGACCAGCACAGTGCTGACGCCAACGGGCCAGCAGCCGCCGAAACTTACCGAGGCGCGCCGGCGCGTGATGGAGGAAGCGGCGAAGGAGCAGGTTAGCGCTGCTGAGCTCTCCCGGCGCGCGGATACATCGTCAGCAGTCGTCAAGGGCCTGGTCGATTGCGGCGCGCTGATGAAAGTCGAACTCAGCGAGGACCCGCCGTTTCCAGAGCCGGATTTGTCGCGTAGCGGCAAGGCGCTGTCTGACATCCAGCAAGCGGCGGCCGAGCATCTTTGCGCATCGGTGCGTGATGGCAAATTCCATGTCGCGCTGCTTGATGGCGTCACCGGCTCGGGAAAAACCGAAGTCTATCTCGAGGCCGCCGCGGAGACTCTCAAGGGCGCCCCCGACGCACAGGTGCTCGTGCTCTTGCCGGAAATCGCGCTGACGCAAGCTGCAATGAGCCGCTTCGAAGCGCGCTTCGGCGTCAAGCCGGTGGAATGGCATTCGGCGATCCAGCAAAAGGCGAGACGCCGCGCCTGGAGGGAGATCGCCGCGGGCCGCGCCCGCTTGATCGTTGGCGCGCGATCCGCGCTCTTCTTGCCGTATCCGAACCTGCGCCTCATCGTGATCGACGAAGAGCATGATCCTTCCTACAAACAGGAAGAGGGCGTGATCTATCAGGCGCGCGACATGGCCGTTGCTCGCGCGAAGCTCGGTGACTGCATGGTCGTGCTGGCCAGCGGCACTCCATCGCTCGAGACCTTGGTCAACGCACAGGCTGGACGCTACGCCCACGTGCAGCTGCCATCCCGCTTCGGCGCGGCCGAATTGCCGGACGTCGAACTCGTCGATCTCAAACTCGATCCGCCGGAAAAAGGCCGCTGGCTATCGCCAAAACTCATCACCGGCGCCGCCCAGGCTCTCATGCGCGGCGAACAATCGCTCTTCTATATGAACCGCCGCGGCTACGCGCCGCTGACGCTCTGCCGCGCCTGCGGCCATCGCATGCGCTCGCCTGATAGCGATTCATGGCTGGTCGAGCATCGTTACTCGGGGCGCCTCGTGTGCCACTTGACCGGGTTTTCGATCCCGAAGCCCAAAGAGTGCCCGGAGTGCAAAGCTGTTGATGCGTTCACATCGATCGGCCCTGGCGTTGAGCGTATCGAAGAAGAAGTGCGCGATAGCTTTCCGAACGCGCGCGTCGAAATCTTCTCCTCCGACACCACGCCCAACGGCGAAGCCGTGCGCGATCTGGTGGCGCGGATGGAGAACAACGAGATCGATATTCTGATCGGCACGCAGATCGTCGCCAAAGGCCACAACTTTCCGAACCTCACCTTCGTGGGCGTTGTCGATGCTGACCTCGGCTTGAAAGGCGGCGACTTGCGCGCCGGCGAGCGCACATTCCAGCTCGTCAGCCAGGTCGCCGGCCGCGCCGGCCGTCACGAAAAGCCGGGTAGGGCGCTCATCCAAACCTACGCGCCGCACGAGCCAGTGATGCAAGCGCTCGCCGCGCAGGATCGCGACGCCTTCTTCGCCGCCGAAGTCGCCGAACGCGAAGCCGCCGGCATGCCGCCTTATGGGCGGCTGGCTGCGGTCATCGTCTCCGCGCCAAACGAAAAGCTCGCCGCCGACGCCGCGAAAGCGCTCGGCGAAAAAGCCCCGCACGTTGAAGGGCTGGATCTCTGGGGGCCAGCGCCCGCGCCGCTCAGTGTCATCCGCGGCATGCACCGTCACCGCTTCCTCGTCCGAGCCAATCGCGGCGTCGATGTCAGCGCATTCCTGGCCGCATGGTCGGCCCGCGTGAAACTGCACAGCGCCGTTCGCGTGCAGATCGACGTGGACCCGTATAGTTTCCTCTGACGGCTACCTCTGTGGCAATTGCGCCGAAAGGGGGCGGCGGCTCATAGCCGAGCGGGGTAAGAAAGATGGCGGCGTTCAGGATCCTTTTGGTTGCGATGCTGATCGCACTCGGAGCCTACACGGCGGTGACGATTGCCAACCACGGCTGGAATTTGTTGCCCGTGTTTTTCGGCGACCTTGCAGCGATGGAATGGGCGGGACAGTTCAATGCCGACTTCATGAGCTTTCTCCTGCTCTCCGCGCTCTGGACCGCTTGGCGCAACAATTTTTCGATGCAAGGGCTCGTCTTGGCGCCCGTAGCGTTCTTTGGCGGCATGCTGTTCTTGGCGATCTATCTGCTGATCTTAGGCTTCCGGGCGAAGTCCATTTCTGAACTCGTGATTGGGCCAATGAGAGCCGCCGCCGCACCGTAGAACCGTTGCGGTGCGCGCTGCTCGCCCTCACAGTTTCACAATGACCTACAAACCCTTCGATCTCACTGGCCGCGTCGCGCTTGCCAATCGGCCTTGGTATGGCGGACGGGTTGGCGCAGACGGGCGAGTGAGTCTTTAGGGCTCAAGAAGCGGCGCTAGGTCAGCTTCCAACTTCACCAAACCTTGATCGACAAGCGCCCACAAGATTGCCGGATCAACGCGGCCGTATGCGTGAGCCAAGATATGACGTGTGCCGACGATTTGCGCCCATGGCACGCCCGGCGCGCGGGCCCGAACATCGTCTGGCACTGAACGAGCTGCCTCACCGATGATCTCGATGCACCGCGTCACGTGAATGGTCTTGAGGTCGCTCGCGAAGGCCGTTGCATCCATTCCCGCCGCGTGGGCGCGCGCATGTCGAGCGTGCTCGATCATGTCGCTGACCAGAATGCGCCAATCCTTGTTAGGCATTGATCAAATCGGCCTCGATCCGTTCGCGGAGGCCGGGATGTAGAGACTGGGGCGTGAATAAATCGACCCGCGCGCCGAGATGCCGTTCCAGTTCTAGCTTGAGCCCAGCAAATGCGAACAGGTCCGGCGTGCGGCCCGATGCGAACTCAACGACGAGATCGATGTCACTCTTCTCGGTCGCTTCGCCTCGCGCATAGCTGCCGAACAGCGCAATGCGGTCGACGCCCTGGGCGGTCAGCCAAGGTCGAAGCGCGCTCAGGCGCTGAAGGAGGTCGGCGCGATCCATATTCCTATTGTCTCACACAAGACGGCACATTTGAAGGTGCTGGCGACCAATACAGAAGCGAGGTTAAGCTGTTCCATGACCTATAAACCCTTCGATCTCACTGGCCGCGTCGCGCTTGTCACGGGCGGCAATGGCGGCATTGGCCTTGGCATGGCGGACGCGCTGGCGCAGGCGGGCGCGAGCGTTGAGATTTGGGGCACGAACGCGGAGAAGAACGCGCGGGCCTTGGAGCAACTCAAAGCGCACGGCACAAGAGTCAACGCGCGCATTGTCGATGTTTCGACGGAAGCCAACGTCGTCGCCGGTTTCAACGCAACGCTGGAGGAGTTCGGTCGTGTCGATTCCTGCTTCGCCAATGCCGGCGTCTCCAATCGCTGGAAATCCTTTCTCGACATTGGCGGCGACGATTATCGCCGCGTGATGGCGATCAATCTCGACGGCATGATCTGGACCATGCGCGAAGCCTGCCGCCACATGAAGGCGCGTGCGGAAGCGGGCGATCCGGGCGGCTCGATCGCGGCGGTGGCGAGCCTCGGCGCGCTCTTCGGCGCCGCGCGCAACCAGGACTACACGGCGACGAAAGCCGGCATCATCGCCGTCACCAATGGCATCGCCATCGAGTTCGCGCGCCACGGCATTCGCGCCAACGCCATCCTACCAGGCTGGATCGCGACGAACATGACGGGCGCTGCGCAGGAAAACGAGGTCTTCACGCGCAACGTCATATCACGCGTGCCATCGCGGCGCTGGGGCAAGCCGGAAGAATTCGGCGGCATCGCCGTCTATCTCGCCAGTGACGCATCAAGCTTCCACAACGGCGATTCGATCCTCATCGACGGCGGCTATTCTAAATTCTGATGCGTGAAGTTTTTGCCGCCCTGGCGTTCGTCTTGCTGCCGGCTTGCGCGCATGCGCAGGAAGGATGGGTAGATCGCAGTGAAACGCCGATCGTACGCGCGACCGCAAACGTCATCGTCCAGTCTCTACCCGAGACTCAATATCGCAACTGGGGCTATCGCTGGGACGCGACCAGCATCCGCGTTTCGCGCTTCGTGCTTCGTGCATTGGCACATTTACGAGCCCGATCCCCGCGATCGCCCAGCAGATGCGATCGCACGCCGTAATGGTTGGATCGAAGCGCCGGGACGGATGATCGGCGTTTCGGTGTTCGGAAACGACAGCGCGGTCACGTCGCTCTCGTTTGAGTACTATGAATTCACCAATCTCGATCTGCTCGATGCGCTCCGCGACGCAGGCGCAAATGTCTCATTCCAGGCCGATTACGAGAGCTATTCCGAATACGTGATCACATCGCCTGGCCGCGAGACCGGACTGCTCACGCTTAAGATCATCTGCACGCCGGAAAGTTCGCGCGCCGGACGGCGCTGCCACAACGAAGCTGATTTGACGTTCAATCCGTTCGACGAACGGCGCCAGTGAAGTCCGGAAACGGCCAGCGTCTCGGCTTCGATTCAGGCAGTCTCCTCCGCGTCGATCCAATCCCTGGAGACATCCAAGATGTCCGTCATCCAGAAGGCGCGCAGTGTGGCTGTGGCGCTTGGAGCCTTACGTATGTCCGCAACTGCCCATGCTTCGCCCGAACAGGATCGCGCCGCGGTCGCAGCGCTCGATACGGAGTATCAGGCCGCCGTGGAACGCAATGATGCCGATACCATGGCGCGTATTCTTCACCCCGACATGATCCTCGTCGTGGGCCGCGGGGCTGTGTTCACGCGTGAAGATTTGCTGGGTTCGGCGCGGGAAGAAGAATTTATCTACGAGCGTCAGGTCGAGGAGGAGGGCACGCAGATAGTCCGTCTCTACGGGGGCGACACCGCGATCGTTACAGCCTTGCTTTGGCTCAAGGGCACGGGGCCGCAAGGCCCGTTCGACCGCCGCCTATGGTTCAGCGACACTTATGTGCGGACACCGCAAGGCTGGCGCTATGCGTTCGGCCAGGCGTCGCTCAACCTGCCGCCGCCACAATAGGCGAGGCAGGTGCGAGTTTGCGTTTGAATGTTCTAAACAAGAGCCATAGCGCACATGCGCATTGCGCCATGACTGAGGCGACTGAAAGCAGCCACACATGGTGCAACGTGAACCACGGCTGCGTCGACATCCAGAGAATGGGCGCGACGAAGGTCAGCATCCGCGTCGCGCTTGAGATCAGTGACGGGCGCGTGTCTCCCATGCCCTGGAAGAGACTGCCTGACGCCATGACCAGCCCGCTGAACACGAAATTCCATGAAACGATCTGCAAATAATCGTTGCTGATTGCGAGAACGGCAGGGTCGTCGGTAAAGGGTCGCGCAAGAATGCCCGGATTGATGTGACAGAGCAGGCTGAGTGTCAGCATGATGCCGCAGCTGATGAAGGCCGTTATCTTGAATGTCTCGCGCACGCGGTCGTAGCGTTTTGCGCCAAAATTCTGTCCAGCGATGGGCGCCGCTGCGAATGCGACCGCCATCGCCGGCAGGAAGATCGATTGCATGATGCGCCCACCAATGCCGAAGCCCGCCTGCGCGTCGGCGCCGAAATCGCGGATGACGAAATAAATGACGATGAAGATCACGAACATCATCAGGAATTCGAGCGATGTCGGAAACCCGATGAAGATGATGCGCTGCCAGGCGTCGAATTTCGGTTTCAGGGAGTTCAAGTGAAGCCGCAGGTACGTTTGCACCCGCGGAAACATGATGACGAGGCCAACCACGCCAACGAGGGACGCAATGCTGCTGGCCCAGCCAGCGCCCGCTGCGCCGAGCGCAACTCCTGTGCCCCAACCGGCGATCAGTACTGGTGCGAGCGCGACATTCACAAGCACCGTCGCGGTTTGCAGCACCATGGTAGGCATGGTCACGCCAGCGCCGCGGAGAGCTGACGTCATTGCTGACGCGGGAAACATCATCGCCAGTGACGGCAGGAAAGCGAAGAGATAAGCGCGTCCGGCTGTTGCGCTTGCCGCATCCGCCGTGAGCGCCTCGACGCCATGTCCGCCAAACGCATATCCAAGCACCAGCGTCACGGCGCCGAATAGCAGCGACATGGAGATTGCCTGATCGGAAAAGAGATTGGCCTCCGCTTCGTCCTTTTTTCCAACGGCTTGCGCGACGGTCGCCATGACGCCGATCGCGATGAGTTGGCTTGCGGCCAGCGCCAGGAAGAAAACATTGCCTGCCGCGCTCACGCCCGCGATCGCGGCGCTGCCTAGACGCGATACGAAGTAGAGATCGACGATGAAATACATCGTCTGAAAAATGAGACTGATGCCGATAAATCCGGCCATGCCGAGCAGGTGCCCGGAAATGTGGCCCTGGGTCAGATCACGCACTGCTCAGTCCCTTGATCAGCAGCACCACCGCCTCGGCGCCAGCCACGCGATCGACCGCGATTTCATTGTATTCCGGCGATGTCGCCCAGGCTGTGAACGCGGCGGCGTCCGGAAATTCCATCAGCACGACCTTGTTGCGATCCCACCATTGGCCTTCAAGCACGCGAGGCTCAGTGTCCGCCGCAAGCAGTTTGCCGCCAAACTTGCCGAACACGTCGCTGAACCGGGCAACGAAATTGTTCATGTAACGCCCATAGCGCTCCGGATCGTGGATCCGGAGCTGCACAAGAGCGTACACGGCCATGCATCAGCCCCGGCGGAACTGCAGACGGGCGCACACGGCGTCAGGTGAGTAGGGCACGGCCTCCGGTTGCCCGTCCGGGCGCGTTTCCCATTGTATGGGTTCACGCAAGCCGACATATCGTGTTGAACCGTCCGGCGCGTCGTAACGCCCGATCGCGGCCGGACCTTGCGGTCCGCAAAAGAACGCAGCTTCCGAACCGCCACGCTCGCCCGAGACGGCGTGATAGAGCGTGGTAGTCTCCTGACCCTGCAAACCCATGATCTGCGCGAGCGGGCCGCCGGCGGCCTGCGCCGCCAGATCGTCGTTCGTGTGATTGCCCTCTTGAAAGCTCAGCGTGCGGCCATCGGCATGGCGCAGCGTGAGCGTCACGACCGGGTCCATGCCTTCGCCGGCCGCGCGCGATGTCAGCGTTTCGGCGACGCGCTCACCGACAGCGAGCGATGTCGATGCGTCAGCGGCAGTCAGCGTAGCGCGCGTTTCCGATACCGGCTGCGACGCGCATGCCGCCAACAGCACGCCCGCGGCGAGGATGAGTTTCTTCATGAGCCCAATCTCCTAATGCGCTGCAGGCGGCGTAGAGCTGGTCGGCGGCTTTTTCTTGGCCGCTGAATTTCGGGACAACATGTTGAGCCCCTCAACCAACGCCGAGAACGCCATCGCGGCGTAGATGTAACCCTTTGGCACGTGAACGCCGAAGCCTTCCGCGATCAGCACCATACCGATCATGAGCAAGAAACCCAGCGCCAGCATGACGACTGTCGGGTTTTTGTGAATGAAATTCGCGACCGGATCGGCAGCTAGCATCATGACCGTGACAGCGACGATGACGGCGGCGACCATGATCGGCACGTGATCGGTCATGCCGACGGCTGTCAGGATCGAGTCGATCGAGAAGACAATGTCGAGCATGATGATCTGGAAGATCGTCGCCCCGAAATTGGCCGCCACGATTTGCTTCTTGTCGAGCACATCGTCGGTTGGCGTTGGATCAACGCTATGGTGGATTTCCTTGGTCGCCTTCCAAACCAGGAAGAGGCCGCCTGCGATCAGGATGATGTCACGCCACGAGAATGCGGTCTCGAAAGACGGATTGCCATGATCGTCAATGCTGCCGGTGATGCCAAAGTCGAAAACTGGGTGCACGAGCGTCACGATGATGGCGATCGTCGACAGCAGCGCCAGCCGCATGATCAATGCCAGGCCGATGCCGATCCGGCGGGCTCGTGCGCGCTGCGCTTCGGGAAGTTTGTTGGTCAGGATCGAGATGAAAATCAGGTTGTCGATGCCGAGCACGACCTCCATCACGATCAGTGTGATCAAAGCCGCCCAGGCAGCCGGATCCGATATGAGATGACTGACGTCCCAATCCATTCGTAAGTTCCCTCTGTGCCGCGCAGGATGTAGGGGATTGCCGCCGTGGCGGGAAGAGTGACCAAGTGCGCAGGAGCCGTTCATGAAAGCCGAAGTCGCCGCGATCGCCACGGTCCGCTCGCCGCGCAAAGACCTGGCCGACGATTTCTGGGGCGCGGTTGAGGCCGATATTGTCCTGGACGAGGCGTTCGACGAAACCGCGTTTTTTGGGCTTGATGATTTCACGCACGTCGAGGTGTTGTTCCTCATGCACCGCGTTGACGCGGCCAAGATAGAAAAGGGCGCACGTCATCCGCGTGAACGTGAGGATTGGCCGTTGGTCGGGATCTTCGCGCAACGCGGCAAGGCGCGGCCGAACCGTATCGGGTTGACGCGCGCGATGATTGTGAAGGTAGTAGGGCGCGTGTTGACGGTTCGCGGGCTCGACGCGATCGATGGCACGCCAGTGTTGGACGTGAAGCCCTGGATGGATGAGTTTGCGCCGATCGGCGTGACGCGCCAGCCTGAATGGGCGACGGAATTGATGCGGGACTATTTCAAGGATTAACGCCGTGCAATTGCCGATCCTGAGATCGATCGCCCTGGTCGCCGTTGGCAATGCGGCGCTCGCTGGCCGCGACGTTGCCGGGTTTTATCCTGGCGATCCGATCTTTCGTTATACTAAGTCGCTCGATTTCATGTCCCCGCGTCAGCAGGGAAATCTGGCGCATGTCGCGAGCGGGCCGAAGGATTGGTTCGGGAAACTAAAGAAGCGTTCGTGCCGTGGTTTGCGTCTGCACCACGCGCCCATGCAGCAAAACAAGCAATTTGGCCATGTCGACGAACGTATGCTTGTTGGTCTGGTTGGCGGCGGACCGCGCTGGCTGATTGAAACCGTCTATTCTGATTACTCCGAATTGTGGGAGGGCTTTGATCGCATCGGCGACAAGGACGACCCGGAGAAGAAAATCTGGCTCAGCGCGTACGTGTTGATTGGCGAAGCCGCATCCGCCGAGACGTTCGACACGGGTGTTCGCGCCGCCGCGGTTGATCTGCGTGACGGCTTGCTGATGGCGGAGGCCGTGGCGCGTGAAATAGAAGGCAAGCCGTTCGCGGAGATGCTGGCGGGCGCCCGCGAGACACTCGATGGAAAAGTCTCAGCCCAGCCCTATCCGTTGGAGTTCTTGCAGTACGCCACCATGAAGCCCGAGGCCGAGCGCCTGCTCAAGGCGGCAGGACGTGGCTGGGTGTTTGGCGCCATGGGAAGCTGGAACGATCTTGGCGTCGAGCCGGCGCTGAAGCCCCGCTATGACGCGGCTTCGAAAGCGCTGTTTTCCGCATTGCAACGCGCGGTTATCGTCGTTGCGAACTCGACCTATCGCGAATGAGGCTGCTCGCCGATCGCGAGTAGCGCTTCGTACATTTCATCGGCAAAGCGGATCACGGCAACGCTTGCCTTCGCCTGCGTCTTGGCTTGCGTCATCTCGACGAGAGCCGCGCCCAAGTCCGCGTCATCTGCGCCAGTGACCGCTTCGAGCACACGCGCACTGGCGTGCCCAAAGCGGTCAAGGGCGCTGGTGAGGGCCAAGGCGGCGTGGGGGATCGCCGTCATGACTACGACTATGCACGAGCAGGTTTAAGCTTCTGTTCAGAAGTCTGGTGAATGCGTGAAAACCAAGAAGGCAGTAGGACGTAGTCAGAGAGCACTTTCTACTGCCCACTGCCCTACGCGTGGATATCCCGGTCCTTCGTCTCCGGCAGGAAGAGCAGCGCCACCGTTGCGGCGACGGCGGTGCAGATCACCGGAAACCAAAGGCCCGCGTAGATCGTGCCCGTCGCCGTGTTGATGGCGAACACCGTGGCCGGCAGCAGCCCGCCGAACCAACCGGTGCCGATGTGATAGGGCAGCGACATCGCCGTGTAGCGAATACGTGTGGGGAAGAGTTCGACCAACGCTGCCGCTTGCGGCCCGTAGAGCGCGGTCGCGGCCAGCGCCATCAGGAGGAGCACGCCGATCACGGCGGGCAAATTGGTCTGGTTCGGATCGGCCGCCGCGGGATAGCCTGCGTCCGTCAGCGCCGCTCGAACCCGAGTCTCGACATCGGCGCGGGTGGCGCGGATTTCAGCCATGGGCCGGCCCGTCGCGTCAGCGCTTTCAACGATAGTGGCGCCGACGCGGATTTGCGCCGGAGCGCCGGCGGGCGCGGCCTGGGTCGTGTAGCTCACGCCAGCGCTGGCGAGTACGCCCTTGGCGATGTCGCACGAGGTGGCGAAGAGGCGTGCGCCGCCTGTGAGATCAAGCTGGAAGCTGCAATCGGCAGGATCGGCAACGACGACGACAGGCGAGGTTGCGGTGGCTTCGGCGAGCGCCGGGTTGCCCACGCGCGTCAGCATCTGAAAGCCCGGAAAATAAAGCGCCAGCATCAGCAACATGCCGAACAGCATGACCGGCTTGCGGCCAATCCGATCCGAGAGCGCGCCAAAGAACCAGTAGAGCGGCGCGGAAATGAGCACGACGCTCATCATCACGAAGTTCACGGTCTTCGAATCGATCTTGAGAATGCGCTCAAGGTAGAATTGCGAATAGAAGAAGCCGGTGTACCAGACGACGCCCTGCGCCATCATGATTCCGAGCAGCGCCAGCAGCACGATGCGCAGATTGCGCCATTCGAAGAAGCTCTCCGCATAGGCGCGCGTGGAAACGCGGCCTTCCGCTTGCAGCTGTTTGAAGGCCGGGCTTTCCTCAAGCTGGAGTCGGATCCACACCGAGATCGCCAACAATCCGATCGAGAGCAGGAACGGGATGCGCCAGCCCCAGGCGCGGAACGCGTCCTCGCCAATCGTCGCGCGTGTTGCGAAGACGATTGCAAGCGCGCC
Organism: Hyphomonadaceae bacterium; assembly: GCA_016791365.1. Classification (GTDB taxonomy): domain Bacteria; phylum Pseudomonadota; class Alphaproteobacteria; order Caulobacterales; family Aquidulcibacteraceae; genus Vitreimonas. Next base: position 154,401 of record JAEUMT010000042.1, read on the forward strand.
GATCAGGCCGAACGCGGCGGAGATTTGTATCCAGCCCGTCGAGGCGCCGCGTTTGGCGTGCGCGGCGTGCTCCGCGACATAGATGGCTGCGCCGCCATATTCGCCGCCCAGCGCAAAGCCCTGCAGCACGCGCATGGAGACGAGCAGGACAGGCGCCCAGATTCCGATCTGTTCGGCCGTCGGCAAGAGGCCGATCGCAAACGTCGCCAAACCCATGATCGTGATCGTGATCAGGAACGCGCCCTTGCGCCCGGTCGAGTCGCCGATCTTGCCGAACACCAGCGCGCCGATCGGGCGAACGATGAAGCCCACCGCGAAAGTCAGCAGTGTGAATACAAACGCCTGCGCGTCCGGGAGGCCGGCAAAAAAGACTGGCGAAATGACCGAGGCGAGCGCGCCATAGACGAAGAAATCGTACCATTCGAACACCGTCCCGGCGGCGCTCGCGAGCACCACTTGGCGCATCTTTGCGGGCGATACTTCATGGCTGGTCTGCGCGGGCGCAGGTGCGTCGGTCATCGGCTTGTTTCCCCCCGCCTATTCAGGCGCTTTTGTCGCTGATCCGCCGCTCTTAGTCCCGGTTGTCAAGCCGGAACGCACCGTGTTACTCCGCGCGCGCGTCAGGGGGTCCGCGCGCGGAAGCGCAGCGGCTCGTGGCGTTTGGGTTTTCCCCAAGCGGCGTCATCCAAACAGCGGGCGGTCCAGCGGATCGTCAGCCGTGAGAGCAGCGAGACAGGCGTGGCTGATAGATTTGATGGCGAAGTTTCCGAGGCAGCCAGCCGCTATGCGCGCGCGGTGTTTGGTTTGGCTAAGGATACCAAGCAGTTAGATGTCGTGGAGCAGGACTTCGCGAAGTTCGCAGCCGCCTGGAAGGAAAGCGCTGAACTGCGCGATGTGGCGCGCTCGCCCCTGATCGACCCTGTGGAAAAGTCCAGGGCGCTGGTCGCTGTCGCTGAAAAGCTCGGCGTTTCCGATCTCGGCCGCAAAACCATTGGCGCCGTGGCCCAGAATCGCCGCGCGGCTGAACTGCCGCAGATCGCCGCCGCCTACCGCAGCCTCGTGGCCCGGGAGCGGGGCGCCCGCCAGGTTGAAGTCATTTTCGCCCGTCCGCCGGGTGAGCAGGAAAAGAACGCCGTGGTCGCGGCGCTGGGCGAGAAGCTCGGCGCCAAGGTCGAAGCAGAAATCAGCGTCGATGAGAGCTTGATCGGCGGGTTTGTCGCCCGCGTCGGCTCCCGCCAATTCGACGCTTCCGTCAAAGCCAAGCTGGACGCTCTGCGTCTCGCCCTGAAATCCGCCTGAGGAGTACGTAATGGACGTCCGCGCCGCTGAAATTTCCGCAATCCTCAAAGAGCAGATCAAGGGCTTCGGCTCTGAGGCGAAGGTCTCCGAGATTGGCCGCATCCTGTCGGTCGGCGACGGCATCGCGCGCGTCTATGGCCTCGAGAATGTGCAGGCCGGCGAAATGGTCGAGTTCCCGGGCGGCGTAAAGGGCATGGCCCTCAACCTCGAACGCGACAATGTCGGCGTCGTTATCTTCGGCGACGACCGCGGCCTCAAGGAAGGCGACACTGTTAAGCGCCTCGGCGAGATCGTCGACGTGCCGGTCGGCAAGGCTCTGCTCGGCCGCGTGGTCGACGCGCTCGGCAACCCGATCGACGGCAAGGGCCCGATCAAAGCTGAAAAGCGCTCGACCGTTGACGTGAAGGCGCCGGGCATCATTCCGCGTAAGTCGGTGCACGAGCCGATGCAGACGGGCATCAAGGCGATCGACGCGTTGATCCCGATCGGCCGCGGCCAGCGCGAGCTCATCATCGGCGACCGCCAAACCGGCAAGACCGCCGTCGCGCTCGACACCATGATCTATCAGCGCGACGCGCACGACCGGAACGCGCCGGAGAGCGAAAAACTCTATTGCGTGTATGTCGTCATCGGCCAGAAGCGCTCGACTGTCGCGCAACTCGTGAAGACACTCGAAGACAAGGGCGCGCTTGGTTATTCAATCATCGTCGCGGCCACCGCCTCCGATCCCGCGCCGTTGCAATATCTCGCGCCGATGTCGGGCTGCGCCATGGGCGAGTATTTCCGCGACAACGGCATGCACGCGCTCATCATCTATGATGACTTGTCGAAGCAGGCCGTCGCGTATCGCCAAATGTCGCTCTTGCTGCGCCGCCCGCCGGGCCGTGAAGCGTATCCGGGCGACGTCTTTTATCTTCACTCACGCTTGCTGGAACGCGCGGCGAAGCTGAACGAAGATAACAAGTCGGGCTCGCTGACGGCGCTGCCGATCATCGAAACCCAGGCCAACGACGTTTCGGCCTACATTCCGACGAACGTCATCTCGATCACCGACGGCCAGATTTTCTTGGAAACCGATCTGTTCTTCCAAGGCATCCGTCCGGCGCTCAACGTCGGTATCTCGGTGTCGCGCGTCGGCGGCAACGCCCAGATCAAGGCGATGAAGCAAGTCGCCGGCCCGCTGAAGGGCGAGCTCGCGCAGTATCGCGAAATGGCCGCGTTCGCGAAGTTCGGTTCGGACCTCGACGCCGCCACGCAACGTTTGCTGGCCCGCGGCGCGCGCCTCACCGAACTGCTGAAGCAGCCGCAATTCTCACCGGTGCCGGTCGAAGAACAAGTTGTGCTGATCTACGCCGGCACGCGTGGTTTCCTCGACAAGATTGATGTCGCCAATGTTGGCCGCTTCGAGCGCGAACTGGTTGCGTGGCTGCGCGCCAAAAGAGCTGATCTCATGAAGGCGATCGTCGACAAGAAGGACATCGGCAAGGACGGCATTGAAGACAAGATCAAGGCCGCGCTCGAAGAGTTCACCGCGACGTTCGCTTAAGGGACCGAGATGCCGAGCTTAAAAGAGTTCCGCAATCGCATCGCCAGCGTGAAGAGCACGCAGAAGATCACCAAGGCGATGCAGATGGTGGCGGCCGCTAAGCTGAAGCGGGCGCAAAGCCAAGCTGAGGCAGCGCGTCCGTACGCGCAGCGAATGGCGCGGGTGATCGCGAACTTGGCGGCGGCCGTTTCCGGGGATAGCGCGCCAGTGCTGTTGCGCGGCACGGGTAAGGACCATGTGCACCTGCTTGTCGTGATGACGAGCGAGCGCGGCCTGTGCGGGGGCTTCAACACTCAGATCGTTCGCGCCGCGCGCGAACGCATCAACGAGCTGCTCGCCGCCGGGAAGACGGTGAAGATTCTCGCCGTCGGCAA